>NZ_QTUC01000001.1:3057504-3715009 GCF_003386795.1 Thermasporomyces composti | reverse complement strand
TCCCGCTGCACGCCGCGGCGAGCGTGGCACTGCCGACGGCGAACGCAGTGGCGCGGAGGAAGGAGCGTCGGGTGACCTCAACCTGAGCTGCCATGGTTCCGGGACCTTTCGCCTTCGGGCGTGGTTGGGTCGGCACCCCGGTCAGTCGAGCGTGGAACAGGAGTCAGGGGCACCGGAACACGTCACCAGGACACCGGCATCCGTCGATTCGATTCGATTCAACGAATGCGGGACACGGTAGTCGGGCGTGCTCGGACGGTGTCAAGATCGGCGGACGACGAGCGCTGGCCGTCCCCGGACGTCAACGGAGGTGTCCGGGATCTCGAACACGACCGCCGCGTACGCTGTGGTCGGTCTCGCCTCGCCAGGTCACGACAACCCCGAGACACCGTCGGCGGTCCGCGGCGTGAAAGGAACGACCTCTCGTGACCACCATCGCTGACGTCGCCCGACGCGCGGGCGTCTCCCCCAGCACGGTGTCGTACGTCCTGACGAATCGGCGACCGATCTCCGCGGCGACCCGTCGCGCTGTCGAGCGGGCCATCGAGGAGCTCGACTACCGACCCCACGCCGGTGCTCGCGCCCTGCGCGGCGCGCGAACCAGGATCCTGGCCCTCTCGATCCCCCGCGAGGCGGAGAGCTACCACGAGATCGGCTGGCGCTTCGTCTACCACATCAACGCCGCCGCTCGTGCCCACGACCACGACGTCCTCCTGCTGACCGGCGACGACAGCGTCCGTGACCTGCGTCGGATCGCCGGTAGCCGACTCGCCGACGGCGCGGTGCTCATGGCCGTGCTGACCCACGACCAGCGGGTCGACGCCCTCGACGACCTCGGGTTCGCCGGGGCCGTCCTGGGCCGCCCGGCCGACCCGCGCGGCCTGCCGTGGTGCGACTACGACTTCGAAGGAGCGGCCGCCCGCGCCGTGCGGGAGCTGGTCCGCGCCGGCCACCGCTCGATCATCTTCGTCAGCTCGACCGACGCCGAGTTCCGCGCCGGCCTCAACTACGCCCCGCGCGCCGTGGCCGGTGCTCGTGCGACCGCCCGAGAGGCTGGAGTCAGGCTCGCGGTCATGCGGTCGTCCCCCTCGCGCCGGACTCTGGCCCGTCGGCTCCTCGCGCTCCTGGCGAGCGAGCCGACACCGACGGCGGTCGTCATCCACCACGCCGTTCCCGCCCTGCCGGGGATCCTGCGGGAGCACGGGTACGTGATCCCGCGCGACGTGTCCCTCGCCGTGATCGGCGCTACCCCCGACCTGGTCGACCAGGTGCCGCTCGCCCGATCCGAACTTCCGATCGCCGACATGACCACCACGGTGGTGGAGTTCGCGCTCGCCAGGATCGAGGGTGAGACCCCCACGAGCCGCCTCATCCCGGCGCGCTGGATCGGCGGGCGCAGCATCGCACCGCCGCCGAGCTGACCCGAGCGTGACCAGGTGCGGCCCCTCCGACGAGCCGAGGTGGACAGTCGAGAGCGTCGCTCACTACGGTCCTCGCGGTGAACGGACGGGAGGACACGCTGTGACGCCCAGCTCGGATTCGCTCGTCAATACGAACCTGCCTCTTCGCGTGCTCCAGGTCGGTGCCGGCGGGATGGGGCGTACGTGGCTGCGGACACTGCTTTCCCACGATCGCGTGGAGCTGGTCGGCCTCGCCGACCTGGATGTCGCTCGAGCGAAAGCCGCACTTGACGAGACGGGTGCGCCTGACGTTCCGACCGCCCGCACCCTGGAGGAGCTCATCGACCACGTCGCCGCCGACGTCGTCCTCGATGTGACGGTTCCCGAAGCCCACCACACGGTGACGATGCAGGCGCTGCGCCGGGGCCTGCCCGTCCTCGGCGAGAAGCCGCTCGCCGCGAGTCTCGCCGAGGCACTCGAGCTGGTCGCGGCGTCACAGGCGTATGGGCGGCTGTTCATGGTGAGCCAGAGCCGACGCTACGACGCCAACCTCGTGGCGTTCCGGCGGCTGCTGCGTCGGCTCGGCCGAATCGGCATCCTCACCACCCAGTTCTTCAAGGCACCGCGGTTCGGCGGGTTCCGTGACGCCATGGCGCATCCCCTCGTGCTCGACATGGCGATTCACAGCTTCGACAGCGCGCGGTACCTGCTCGGGGTCGATCCGGTCGCCGTCTACTGCGACGAGCACAACCCGGCCTGGAGCTGGTACGCCGGCGACGCCGCGAGCACCGCGATCTTCGAGATGGCCGATGGGTCGCGCTACGTCTACACCGGCAGCTGGTGCAGCCCAGGACTGGAGACCTCGTGGAACGCCGCGTGGCGGGCCAGCGGCGAGTACGGCAGCGCGGTGTGGGACGGCGACAGCCCTCCCACCCTCGAGGTCGCCGAGGGCGCTGACGCGGGTGAGGAAACGGACGACGCCGAGGAGACGGTTCACCCAGGCATCGCCGGGTCGCTGCGGGAGTTTGTCCACGCGGTGCGGACCGGGAGCACGCCGATGGGCGAGGCCGCGGACAACGTGCTGAGCCTGGCGATGGTCCACGCGGCCATCGAGTCCTCACGGTCGCGGCAGCGCGTCGTCGTGGCCGATGTCCTGGAGCGCGCGCACGCCGAGGCGCTCGAGCGCGCCACAGGGGAGGTGCGGGACGTGCTGGCGTCCTGGACCTCGCTCACCCCGCCGGGCTGACCGATCCGAACGCCGCCGGCGGTTGCCTACCGGACCGGCCAGCGCCGGCGGGGTGACGGGTTCAGGTCACAGCGTCGGCAAGTCGAGCACGCCGGCACGGTGGGCCCGGTTGATGGCGGACACCACGGCCTTCAGGGAGGCGCTCACGATGTTGGAGTCCATGCCGACGCCCCACCGGACCGTCGACCCGAAGCCGCACTCCACGTACGCCGCAGCGGTGGCGTCCCCGCCCGCTCCAAGGGCGTGCTCGCTGTAGTCGAGCACGCGGACGTCGATCCCCACTTGTCTCAGGGCGTCGACGAACGCCGCGATCGGACCGTTGCCAGTCCCGGAGAGGGTGCGACGCGCTCCGTCGATCTCGATCGTGACGGTGAGCGCGTCATGGTCGCCCTGGGTCTCCGACGTCCGGACCGAGTCCAGCGCGAGCGCACCGGCGGCAAGGTACTCCCGCTCGAAGAGCCGCCAGATCTCCGCCGCCGGGACCTCGCCGCCCTCCGCGTCGGTGTGCGCTTGGACGACCCGGCTGAACTCGATCTGCAGACGGCGTGGCAGGTCGAGGTGGTGCTCGGTCTTCATGACGTACGCGACGCCGCCCTTGCCGGACTGGGAGTTGACCCGGATCACCGCCTCGTACGTCCGACCGACGTCCTTGGGGTCGATCGGCAGGTACGGCACGTTCCAGCGGTACTGGTCGACGGGGACACCGGCTTCCGCCGCCTCGCGCTCGAGTGCCTCGAAGCCCTTCTTGATCGCGTCCTGGTGCGAGCCGGAGAACGCCGTGTAGACGAGGTCACCCGCGTAGGGATGGCGCGGGTGCACCGGCAGCTGGTTGCAGTACTCGACGGTCCGGCGGATCTCGTCGATGTCGGAGAAGTCGATCTGCGGATCGATCCCCTGGGAGAACAGGTTCATGCCCAGGGTGACGAGGCAGACGTTGCCGGTGCGCTCTCCGTTGCCGAACAGACAGCCCTCGACCCGGTCCGCGCCCGCCATGATCGCCAGCTCAGCGGAGGCGACGGCCGTCCCACGGTCGTTGTGCGGGTGGACCGAGAGGCAGATGTACTCCCGCCGGGAGAGGTTGCGGCTCATCCACTCGATCTGGTCGGCGTAGACGTTCGGCGTGGACCGCTCGATCGTCGACGGCAGGTTGAGGATGATCTCGCGGTCGGGCCCGGGCTCCCAGACGTCCATGACCGCCTCGCAGACCTCGAGCGCGAAGTCCAGCTCGGTGTCGATGAAGATCTCCGGGCTGTACTCGTAGCCGACGTCGGTGCCCTCGAGTCGTTGCTCGGCGTACTTCATCACCCACTCGGTGCCGCGGACCGCGATCTGCTTGCACTCCTCGCGGTCGACGCCGAAGACGACCCGCCGGAACAGCGGGGCCGTGGCGTTGTAGAGGTGGATGGTGGCCCGCTGGGCGCCCACCAGGGACTCCACGGTCCGCTCGATCAGCTCTTCGCGCGCCTGGGTGAGGACCGAGATCGTGACGTCCTCGGGGATGACGTCCTCTTCGATGATCTGCCGGACGAAGTCGTAGTCTGCCTGGCTGGCCGAGGGGAAGCCGACCTCGATCTCCTTGTAGCCCATGCGGACGAGCAGGTCGAACATCCGCCGCTTGCGGGCCGGGCTCATCGGGTCGATCAGCGCCTGGTTGCCGTCGCGGAGGTCGGTGGACAGCCAGCGCGGCGCCTTGGTGATCTTCTTGTTGGGCCAAGTGCGGTCAGGCAGATCGACGGTGGGGAACGCGGTGTAGCGATGGATGGGCATGCGGCTCGGCCGCTGACGGTTCGGCATAGTGGTCCTTCGTCTTCGCTGATGTGGGGACTGAACGGCGTCGGCCGGACACCAAGCAACTCCGCGACGGGGAGCCCGGCCCTTAGAGGGCCCCGCCGCGGCAGCGAAGGAGCAGAACCACAGCCCACATGAGGTAAGTCACCATACCGCGCTCGGAGTCACACAATCACCCGACCCCCCGGAGAAATTCGCGGAGCTGGTCTCCAGAGAGGCGCGGTGCGTCGCCCGACCCCGAGGAAATCCCGTTGCCATTCCCGACCGGCGCCGGCGAGGCTTGCGGGATGAAGCTTGAACGCGTCGATCCCTTCGATGACGAGGCAGTGGCGGCCACCCGCGCGCTCACCGAGGCCGCGCAGGCGGTGGACACGCCGTGGGATCCCCCCAAGGGCCCGGTCACGTTCGCCGGATTGCTCCGCCACGGCTGGGACGGCGAGCCCGACGAGGTGTGGCTTCTGTACGACGGTGACACCCCGATCGCGAAACTCACGGTGAACCTCCCGCAGCGAGACAACCGTCACCGGGGCAACGTTTTCGTCCAGGTTCATCCGGACCACCGCCGTCGCGGCCACGGCCGGGCGCTGCTGGAGGAAGGGCTGGCGCGGGTCAAGACGGCCGGTCGTCGGCTGGCCCTCACCTACTCGATCGACGCGCCCGGACCGTCGGCGTTTCTGCGGAACGCCGGCTTCACGCCCGGCAGCGTGGAGATCCAGCGCCGGCAGGACCTGCACGCCGTCGACCAGGAGCGGGTCGCCAAGCTTCGCGAGGAAGCACGCGCGGCCGCACGGGACTACACGCTCCTGCGGCTGGTCGACGCCGTGCCCGACGACCTCGTCGACGAGGTGGCCGAGATCACCGCCGCCATCAACGACGCCCCCACGGATGACCTCGACATCGAGGACGAGGTCTACGACGCCAAGCGAATCCGCGCCTTCGAGGCCGCGCACGCGGCGGCGCGGGTCCGGGTCTACCGGCTCGTCGCCCGTCTCGGCGAGGACGGCCCACTGGCCGGTCAGACGATCGTGGCGGTGCCATCGGACCAGCCCGGATGGGCCTGGCAGTACGACACGAGCGTGATGCGCGCCCACCGCGGTCACCGCCTGGGGCTGCTGCTGAAGTCGGAGATGATGGCCTGGCTCGCCGAGGCGGAGCCGACCGTGCGCTGGATCGACACCTGGAACGCCGAGTCCAACGCCCACATGATCGCGGTGAACGAGGCGCTCGGGTATTCGATCGTCGCCCGGGGCGTCACTTGGCAGCGCGCGGTGTGAGCCTCGGCCCAGCCTCTAGTCCGGGTCGACGCCTGCGGGCGTCGGCTCGGACGCCACCTCCTCCGGCAGGTCGAGGTCGGCCGATCCGTCGGCGACCGCCGCTGGTGGGATCACGACCACCGCGGCCCTGGCGTGGCGCACGCAGTACGCGCTCACCGAGCCGAGGAGTGCGCTCAGCACCTTCCCTCGCCCTCGGCTGCCGAGCACGAGGGCGGGTGCGTTGGCGGCGACGGCGCAGAGCCCCGGCCCCGGGTCGCTCAGGATCACCGAGGTCTGCACACTGACCCCTCGGCTTCCGGGATCAACCTCCCGCACGACGGCATCCAGCTGTTCCTCGTGCGCCTGGATGAGAACGTCGGGGTCCTCCATGGGAGCGCCGCCGGCGGGCATGAACGCCGCGGGAGACACGAGCGAGCAGACCGAGACCGCCCGCACCGCATAGCCGAGCCGGCGGGCGTAGTCCACCGCCCAGCTCAGCGCCTCGCGTGACGCCGGCGACCCGTCGACGCCCACGACGATGGTCCGCTCGCTCTCCGGCTCGCTGGACCGAACGGGCGTCTGGTCCTCCACCGGCCGCGTCGTGTGGGTCCGCTCCCGCCGTTGGCCGCCGTCGATCGCGCGCAGGGCGGCGTCGTGGCGGGGCCCAGGTCCTCGCTCGTGCCCGGCCAGGACGGCCAGCAAGTCGTTGGCCGTCAGGATGCCCACGATCTGCTCGTCCTCGACGACCACGAGCGCGTCGCCGCTGCTGGCGAACATGCGCTCCGCCGCCTGGCGGACCGTCGCGTCCGGCGCCACCGTCGCGACGGGTCCTCGCACCGCCTCGCCCGCGGTGAGGCGACGCTCGCTCGAGGACCTGGACGCCAGGTGCCACACCGCGTCGGTCTCGTGGAGGAGACCCACACATGCTCCGTGCTCCATGACCGGCAGGTGGTGGATGCCGGCGCCCGCCATGATCTGCAGCGCCACGTCGACACTCGTCGACGGCAGGATCGCGAGCACGGTCGGCGTCATCACGTCTCGGACCGGACGGTCCCCCAGGTCACCGGTCGGCGCCCGGGTGACGCGGACCGGGTGGGGCCGAGGCGCGGTCACCGGGATGACCGCCACGGGGCAGGCCGCGTGGCGAATGCACCGGGTCAAGGTCGTCAGGCGCGGCGAGTGTCGACCGTGCGGCCGACCCAGGACGAGTAGGGAAGCGCCGCGCGACCGCTCGACGAGGACGTCGACGAGCGGGCCCCGCAAGACGTCCTGGGATACCCGCCGACGGAGCTCCGGCGCTCCCACGGCGGAGTCGACCGTCGCCGCCAACGCCGCCGCGAGCGCCTGCTCGTCCTCGCCCTGGTCCTCCACCGAGACCAGCACCGCCTCGAGCGGCACGTCGAGGAGCTCGGCGTGGTCGGCTGCCCACCGCAGGGCGCAGACACTCGCCGCGGACCCGTCGACACCCACCACGATTCCTCGTGGACTCACGTCTGTCCTCCTATCCGCCGCCGGTCTGCTGGTCTGCTGCTCCGCTGGAGCGTCCGTCCGGTTCCTCCCGGATCCGCTCGGCGGCGTTGGGCGGCACGACGATGACGGGGCAGTGCGCCTGGTGCAGGAGCGTCTGACTCACCGAGCCCAGGAGAAGCCCGGTGAAGCCGCCGCGTCCTCGAGAACCCACCACCACCAGGTCCGCCGTGCGAGACTCCTCGACGAGCACGCCGGCGGTGTGACCGGGAAGGACTCGCTCCTCGACCACGAGGCCCGGATGGGCCTGGCGCGCCCTCATCGCCGCCGACGCCAGCACGTCGGCGGCGCGGTCGCCTCGGCCACCTTCCTCGACGTGGACGAGACCGAGCCGGGCGGACCGGTATGCCGCCTCCCGCGCTGCCAGCTCCGCGGCCACCGCGGAGAGCTCGGAGCCGTCGACGCCGACCACGACCCGGCCGGCCGTCCGTTCCGTCTCACCTCGCACGAGCACCATCGGTGCGTGAGCGCTGGCCGCGAGGCGCACGGCAATGGAGCCGGCGAGCGCGGTGGCCAGTGCGCCGAGGCCGGACGCCCCCACCACGACGTACTCGCTGGTCCGGCTCTCCTCGACGAGCAGCGGGTACGGGAAGTCCTTCACCAGTGCTGTGCTGACCGACACAGACGGCGCCACCGCCCGTGCGCGGTCCGCCGCACGGCTCAAGAGGTTTTCGGCGTACACCCGCTCCCCACCGGGCGGACCCATCCGCCGCGCCACGGGCGGCAGGTGGAGGAGCGGCCACACGAAGGCATGGACCACGCGCAGGGGAGCGCCGAGGATCGCGGCCTCGCGCGCCGCCCACTCCACCGCCGTCATCGCGCTGTCGGAGTCGTCGACGCCGACGGTCAAACGCCGAACTTGCGCTGCGATCTCGGCTCCCTTCCTCCAGGGACGCGGGTCGTGGGCCCTCGTCGACTCGCGTTCGCATCTGTGCTCGCGTCCGCACCGCGCGGACCTGGATATTGTTCGCGTTTGCCGCCCCGACTTCCATGGGCCTGGGTCCCCGGCCTGGTACCGAAGGTCCCACGCGGTCGACGCCCACTCCTGATCTTTGGTCCCATGTCGCTGGTCACAGGAGAGCCGTGGCGATGAGGAAGTAGCTGGCGATCGACAGGAAGTCCTGCACGACGGTGGCCAGCGGCCCGGACCCGAAGGCGGGGTCTCGGCCGCACCGATGGAGGATCCACGGCAACGCCATCGCGACGAGCGTGGCGATCGAGCAGGCCGCCAGCAGCGCCAGCGCCACCGCCGTCGCCACAGCGGCGTTCCCCCAGACCAGCACCGTGATGACCCAGAAGGTCGCGGCAAGCAGCACCCCGAGGAGGGCGCCGGTCACGATCTCCCGCCAGGCGACCGTCCTGATGCTGACACCGACCGACAGTCCTCGGATGACGAGCGTCTCGGTCTGGGTACCGACCGCGTCCGCCAGGTAGACCACGCCGGGTAGGAAGATCGCCAACAGGATCTGACGGTTGAGGGATTGCTCGAAGGAGTCGATGACCCCGGCCGCTGCCACCGACCCGATGAGGCCGAGGACCAGCCACGGCAGGCGGTGCCAGAGTCGACGCGGCACCGGCTCCGCGGTCGCCTCGCGAGCGGAGCGGCTCGACCCGCCGAAGCCGCCGAGCCGGGCGAGGTCCTTCTCGTGCTCCTGCACGAGGACCCCCACCAGCCGCCGCGGCGGCAGGACTCCGCGGTATCGGCCCTCGTCGTCGACCACCGCTACACCCAGCCTGCCGCGCCGCAGCGCCGCCCACACAGCCCGCTCCTGGTCGGTGGTCGGCGCCACGACCGGCGCCGAGGGATCCACCAGGTCCCGCATCGGCTGGCCGTCGGGCGCGATGAGCAGGCGTTCGATCGGCACGACGCCCACCAGCCGCTCGCCGTCGACGACCGCGATGACGGACACGCTGTCGAAGGCCCGTCGCCTCAGGAGCGCCAGGACGTCGGCGACGGTGTCCCCCGGCGCCGCCTCCGGGACCTCGGTCGACGCGTGCTCGGCCGCGGTCCCGACGATCGGTCGGGCCGGCACCGCCTCCTCCGCCATGCCTCCCCCTCGGGCGTCCCAGATGTCCGGGCGGGAGGGCGCCCGGATGGTCCCTCTGGCGGAGGTGTGCCCTGGTGACGGGGCTCAGAAGCCGAGCCTGCGCAGCTGCTTGGGGTCGCGCTGCCAGTCCTTGGCCACTTTGACGTACAGGTCGAGGTAGACCGGCGTACCCAGCAGCGCCTCGATCTGCTGCCGTGCCTTGGTGCCCACCTCGACCAGGCGCCGCCCCTTGGTGCCGATGATGATGGCCTTCTGGCTGGGCCGCTCGACGTAGAGGTTGGCATGGATGTCGAGGAGGGGCCGGTCGGGCGGACGGTCCTCCCGCAGACCCATCTCCTCCACCACGACGGCGATCGAGTGCGGCAGCTCCTCGCGGACGCCTTCGAGCGCGGCCTCCCGGATCAGCTCGGCGACGAGCACCTCCTCGGGCTGGTCGGTCAGCTCGCCCTCCGGGTAGAGCGGGGGCCCTTCCGGCAGTCGAGCCACCAGCAGGTCGGCCAGCAGATCGACCTGGAAGCCCGTCTTGGCCGAGACCGGGACGATCTCGTCCCACTCGATGCCGATCTCCTCGCCGAGCCGCTGGACGGACACCAGCCGCTCGACCATCCTCGCCTTGCCCACCAGGTCGGCCTTCGTCACGATCGCGAACGTCGACCGGCTGCGGACCCTCGCGATCTCCCGTGCCAGGAACCGGTCACCGGGCCCGGTCTTCTCGTCGGCTGGCAGACACATCCCCACCACGTCGACCTCGCCGAGTGTGGTGAGGACGAGGTCGTTGAGACGTTCGCCGAGCAAGGTGCGGGGCTTGTGGAGCCCGGGTGTGTCGACGAGGACGAGCTGCGCGTCCGGGCGATGCACGATGCCCCTGATCGTGTGGCGGGTCGTCTGCGGACGAGACGACGCGATCGCCACCTTCTGCCCGACCAAGGCGTTGGTCAACGTCGACTTGCCCGTGTTGGGACGCCCGACCAGGCACGCAAAGCCGCAGCGGAACCCCGTCGTCTCACTCACTCCGCCGATTCTGCCGTACCCGAGCGGCGGGCTGGCCGCGCCCGGTCGTCCATCGACGGACGGCGAGAACCTCGTCCCGGCCGGGGATGCCCGGGACGGACGCGCCCGGGCCAGTCGACGCCACGGTCGACGGCCCGCTCAACCGGTGTGGACGACAGCTCGGACCTCGCCGTCGACGCCGGCGAGGAAGATCGGGACACCGGCACCGCCCAGGTCTCCGATCACGGCCCGGTCCTCCGCGGAGACGTCGTCCGCGTCGGACACCACAGCTCCGGCCTCCAGCCCTTCCGCTCCGCTGGAGACCGCCATCGCGACGGCGAGCTGGAGCGCGGACAGCCGCAGCGACGGCAGCGTCACGGTCGCGGCCGTGTAGGTGCGACCAGTCGTATCGCGCACCGCGGCGCCCTCCGCCGCCCCGACACGCGCCCGGGTGGCCCGCGCCAGCGTCACGATCTTCGCGTCCTCAGGGTCGAGCTCGTGCACGCCGTGATCCTAGGCGGCGAGACGTCCGCGCTCCCTCGGCGCCCGCCGAGCTGGTCGGCCGATGCCGGCTGCGAGCGACGACGAAGCGAGGGCGCGGTGCGATGATCGGGTCGTCCCGTGACGCGGGATGACGACCGGCGAGGTGGGGCCGGCGAGGAGACGACCGGCGGGGAGGACGCGGCATGACGGGTCGGGTCGCTGGCAAAGTCGCCCTCGTGACCGGCGGCGGTGGCGGCATCGGTCAGGCGACGGGCCAGCTGTTCGCCGAGGAGGGCGCCCGCGTCGTGCTCGTCGACGTGGACGCGGACGCGGTCGCGCGGGCCGCCCACGACATCGACCCGACCGGCGAACAGGTGGTGGCCGTCACCGCGCGGCTGGACGAGGAGGGCGAAGCCCGGCGGGCCGTCTCCGAGACCGTCCGCCGCTTCGGGCGGCTCGACATCCTCGCCAACGTCGCCGGTGTGCGAGTGTGGGGCCCGATCACCACGGCGGATCCGCGGTCCTGGGACGTGATCCTGCGCGGGAACCTGCTCCAGGTGGCCTACTGCTCGAAGTTCGCGGTGCCCGCGATGGTCGCCGGGGGCGGTGGCAGCATCGTCAACGTCTCGTCCGCGAACGCGGTCACCGGCCGGAGTGGCATGGCCCAGTACGACGCCACGAAAGCGGCGCTCCTCGCGCTCACCCGGTCGATGGCCTACGACCACGCCGACGAGGGCATCCGAGTCAACGCGGTGTGTCCGGGCCCGACCCTGACGACGTTCCACGTGCGTCGGCGGGCCGAGGCCACCGGCGAGAACCTGGACGAAGCGCGGGAGGCGCTCGCCCGACAGACGCCCACGCTGCTGCGACGCCACGCCGAGCCCCGGGAGATCGCGTACGCGATCCTCTTCCTCGGCAGCGACGAGGCCTCCTACATCACGGGGGCGACCCTCATGGTCGACGGCGGCCTGTCGGCCTGACGAGCCAGGTCACTTTCGTTCCTCGGTGCTCGGAACCTCGCCGTCCTCCGGCGTGTCGATCCGCGTGACCAGGATCGTGGGGATCCGGTTCCGCCGACCGACCGGCCCCTCCGCCACGAGCTGGAGCCCGTCGACGGTCACCTTCGCGCCCGGGATCGGCACCTTGTCGAGGTACTTCGCCATGAGGCCGCCGACGCTGTCGACGTCCTCGTCGTCGAGGTCGATGTTGAACACCTCGCCCAGCTCGTGGATGGGCAGCCGTGAGCTGACCCGCACGGCGCCGCTTCCCAGGCGCTCCACGGCTTGCGGCGCGACATCGTACTCGTCGGTGATCTCGCCGACGATCTCCTCGAGGATGTCCTCGATGGTGACGAGGCCGGCCGTACCGCCGTACTCGTCCAACACGATCGCGAGGTGGGTGCGCTGCTGCTGCATCTCGCGGAGCAGCGCGTCGATCGGCTTGGAGTCGGGGACGAACGCGGGCGGCCGCATGACCTGCTCGACCCGCTCCGTCGTCTCGGCCGCGCGGTTGTCGTAGATCCGCTGCGTGACGTCCTTCAGGTAGGCCACGCCCACGATGTCGTCGAGGTTCTCGCCGATGACGGGGATGCGCGAGAAGCCGCTGCGCAGCGCCAGCGACATCAGCTGGCGGAGCGTCTTGTGGCGTTCGATGACGACGATGTCGGTCCGCGGGACCATGACCTCGCGGACGATCGTGTCGCCGAGGTCGAAGACCGAGTGGATCATCTGCCGTTCACCGGACTCGATGACACGGCTCGCTTCCGCGATGTCGACCAGCTCGCGCAGCTCCGCCTCCGTCGCGAACGGCCCCTCCCGGAATCCCTTGCCTGGCGTGAGGAGATTCCCGAGCCAGATCAGCAGCTTCGGCAGCGGCCCGAGGACCCGGGTCAGCCCCATGAGCAGACCCGAGGTGAGCAAGGCCACTCGGTCGGCCTGCTGACGGCCGATTGTGCGGGGTGCCACCCCGACCACGACGTAGGACACGACGATCATGACCCCGGCGGCCGCGAGGATCGCCAGCCACGTGGTCTCGATCCAGCCGAAGAAGACGTCCGCGACCAGGATCGTGGCGATGAGCTCGCACGCCAGCCGTAGGAACAGCGCGGTGTTGAGGTACCGGGCGCTGTCCGCCACGATCATCCGAACTCGTTCGGCACCCCGCCGGCCGGCCTCGGCGAGCCCTTCCGCGCGGGATTTCGAGAAGGTCGACAGGGCGGCTTCGGCCGCAGCGAGCACCCCCGCGACCAGCACCAAGGCCGCCGCGAGGATGAGCAGCTGCGGGTCACCGCCCATCGGCGACGCCACCTTCGCGTTCTCGTCGCGGCTGCCACTCGGCGAGCAGTCTCGCCTGCAACGCGAACATCTCTCGATGCTCCTCGGGCTCGGCGTGGTCGTAGCCGAGCAGGTGCAGGATCCCGTGGACCGTGAGCAGGTGCAGCTCGTCTTCGAGGGTATGTCCGGCCTCGCGGGCCTGGCGCGCGGCCACCTGCGGACAGAGCACGACGTCCCCGAGCAGCCCCAAGGGCGGCTCCTCGCCGTCGCGGCCAGGACGCAGCTCGTCCATCGGGAACGCGAGGACGTCGGTCGGGCCGGTCTCGTCCATCCACCGCAGGTTGTGCTCCGCCATCGTCTGCTCGTCGACGAGGACGATGGACAGCTCGGCCTGCGGGTGCAAGCGCATCCGGTCGAGGACGAAACGGGCGAGCCTGGCGAGCTCGTGCTCGTCGATCTCGACCCCGGACTCGTTGGCGATGTCGATCGTCATGGCTACTTCACAAGGCCCTGGAGGGGTGCGCGTGACACCCGAGCACGGAGGATGTCGACGAAGCGACCGAAGGTGCCGACCCGCCTCCTCTCCCCGTAGGTGAGGTGTAGACGCCGTGCACGGTCGTCAGGTTTCCTCACGGGTGCGTCGGCTCCGCCTGGCGTCCGAGCGCCCGGAGTTGCGTGCTTCGTACTCGTCGTAGGCCGCGACGATTCGTCCCACCAGCTTGTGGCGGACGACGTCGTGGCCGGTGAGCGTCGCGAAGTGGACGTCCTCGATGCCGGCGAGGATCTCGCGGACCACCTTCAGGCCCGAGTGGACGCCACTGGGCAGGTCGACCTGGGTGATGTCGCCGGTGACGACCATCTTCGAGCCGAAGCCGAGCCGGGTGAGGAACATCTTCATCTGCTCTGGCGAGGTGTTCTGCGCCTCGTCCAGGATGATGAACGCGTCGTTGAGCGTGCGGCCCCGCATGTAGGCCAGCGGCGCGACCTCGATGGTCCCCGCCGTCAGCAGGCGTGGGATCGAGTCGGGGTCGATCATGTCGTGGAGCGCGTCGTAGAGCGGCCGCAGGTACGGGTCGATCTTCTCCGACAAGGTGCCCGGCAGGTACCCCAGCCGCTCGCCTGCCTCGACCGCCGGTCGGGTGAGGATGATCCGGTTCACCTGCTTGGCCTGCAGCGCCTGCACGGCCTTCGCCATCGCGAGATAGGTCTTACCCGTGCCGGCCGGACCGATGGCGAAGACCACGGTGTGCTTGTCGATCGCGTCGACGTACCTCTTCTGCCCCAGCGTCTTGGGTCGGATCGTGCGCCCGCGGTTGGAGAGGATGTTGACCGTCAGGACCTCGGCCGGGCGCTCCGCCTCGCGGGCCCGGAGCATCGCGACGGAGCGTTCCACCGTGTCAGACGTCAACCCGTGTCCGGAGCGGAGAACGGCGACCAGCTCGTCGAACAGCTGCTCGACGAGGATGCGTTCCTCCGGTGCGGCGGTGACGGTGATCTCGTTCCCTCGGACGTGGATCTCGGCGTCGAACTCCTTCTCGGCGACCCGGAGGAACTCGTCGCGCGGCCCGAGAAGGCTCACCATGGGGATGCTCGCCGGGACGACGATCTTGGTCTGTGACGAGTTCGTCTTGGCCATGGGCGGCCTGCTGGCCTTGCTCCTTTTCGTCATGTCGTCACTCAGTCGCCGGCGCTCGGCAAGGCGCGCCAGCATTCGAAACGACGTTCATCGTAGCCCGCGCGGTGCCGCGCGAGCACGCGTATTGCGCGCGGGAACAGGGGTCAACCTCGCATGAGGGGTCTTTCGGACAAGCGTCCAGAACCGTCTCGAACCCCGCAGCGTCTCCCCTCCTAGCCGAGGGAACCGACGAGCTGCCGACCACCGAGCACGTGGAGATGGCAGTGCTGGACGACCTGGCCGCCTTGCTCGCCGGTGTTGACGGCGACCCGGTAGCCGGTGTCGACGATGCCCTCGCTCCGGGCGACGGCGACGCACTCCTGGAGCAGGACTCCCAGGAGCTCCGCGTCGTCCGCGAGCTCCGTCAGGGTCGTCGTGTGCGCCTTGGGGACCACCAGGACGTGGACCGGCGCCTGAGGGTTGACGTCGCGGAACGCCAGGGTTCGGTCGGTCTCACGGACGATCGTGGCCGGGATCTCCCTGGCCACGATCCGGCAGAAGACGCAGTCGGCGTTGGCTGGCACAGGACTGGCTGTCACAGGTCACGCGCTCCTGTCGTTGAAGGCGTCGCGAATCCGGGAGAAGACCCCTTTGCGCCCGGACGCCAACTGACCGGTCAACTTGTCCTCTCCCCGCAACCGTGCGAGCTGCAGGAGCAGCTCCCGCTGGGCGTGGTCCAGCTTGGTCGGGGTCTCGACGATCACGTGCACGATGAGATCGCCACGCTGCGGGCTCGACAGGTGGGGCACGCCGTGGCCGGGAACCCTGATCTGGTGCCCGGACTGGGTGCCCGGCTTGACGTCGAGCTCCAGGATGTCGTTGTCCAGGGTCTCGAGGGTGATGGTCGTGCCGAGCGCGGCGGCGGTCATGGGGAGCGTCACCGAGCAGTGCAGGTCATGCCCACGGCGCGTCCACACCTCGTGCGGCTCGACCTCGATCTCGACGTAGAGGTCGCCGGCCGGGCCGCCGCCAGGGCCCACCTCGCCCTGGCCGGCGAGCTGGATCCGGGTGCCGTCGTCGACGCCGGCCGGGATGCGCACCGCGAGCGTGCGGCGGGACAGGACGCGCCCCTCGCCCGCGCACTCCGGGCACGGACTGGGGATCACGGTCCCGTAGCCCTGGCAGCGGGGACACGGCCTGGTCGTCATAACCTGACCGAGGAACGACCGCTGGACCGAGCTCACCTCACCCCGGCCGTCGCACACCGTGCACGTCACGGGAGTGGTGCCCGGCGCCGTCCCGGCACCGGAGCAGGTCGAGCACACGACCGCCGTGTCGACCTGGATTTCCTTGACCGCGCCGAAGACCGCCTCCGCGAGCTCCACCGACAGCCGCAGGAGCGCGTCCTGGCCCCGACGCTTGCGGGGTCGAGGTCCCCGCGTCGTCGTGGTGCCGAAGAACGCGTCCATGATGTCGGTGAACGAGAAGCCGGACCCGAAGCCGGTGCTCGCACCGCCACGCCCGGAGGCCGACAGGGGGTCGCCGCCGAGGTCGTAGATCTCCCGCTTCTTGGGGTCCGACAGCACCTCGTAGGCGCGCGTGATCTCCTTGAAGCGTTCCTGCGTCTCCGGGTCGGGATTGACGTCGGGGTGCAGCGTTCGCGCCAAGCGGCGGTACGCACGCTTGATCTCCTCCGGCGACGCGTCACGGTCGACGCCGAGGAGCTCGTAGTAGTCCTGGCTCATGCTGTGGGTGGCCTCGTGCACTGGGAGTTGTCCTCGGTCACTCGCCTATGTGTCACTCACTCGCGAGGATTCGGCTGACATAGCGGGCGACGGCCCGAACCGCACCCATCGTGCCGGGATAGTCCATGCGTGTGGGTCCGACGACACCGAGGTTGGCGACGGTCTCGTCACCAGGACCATATCCACTCGCCACCACCGAGGCCGACGACAGCTCCGCGTAGGGGTTCTCGCTGCCGATCCGGACGGTGACTTCCCGTGACGACCCGTTCGCCTCCCCCAGCAGTCGGAGCAGGACGACCTGCTCCTCGAGGGCCTCGAGGACCGGACGGATCGAGAAGTGGAACTCCTGGCCCGGCGGGATGAGGTTCGCCGTCCCGCCGACCGCGATCCGCTCGTCGGGGCGCTCGACGACGGTCTCCAGGAAGGTCGCCAGGATCGTCGCGACGTAGGGTCGGTCTTCCACGTCGAAGGAGTCCGGCAAGTCGGCGACCAGCGAGCTGACCTCGGAGAGCTTCTTGCCGACGACCTTCTCGTTGAGGCGCTTGCGGATGTCGCTCAACAGGTCGTCGCGCAACGTCGTCTTCACGTCCACGACCCGCTGCTCGACCCTGCCCGTGCTGGTGATGAGGACGAGCAACAGCCGAGTGGACGAGAGCGTCACCAGCTCGACGTGCCGGACCTTCGACCGGGTGAGGGTGGGGTACTGCACCACCGCGACCTGGCGGGTGAGCTGGGCGAGCAGGCGAACGGTGCGGTTGACGACGTCGTCGAGGTCGACCGCGCCGTCGAGGAACGTCGAGATGGCACGACGCTCGGCAGGCGACAAGGGCTTGATGCTCGTCAGCTTGTCCACGAACAGCCGGTACCCCTTGTCGGTGGGGATCCGACCCGCGCTCGTGTGGGGCTGCTGGATGTAACCCTCCTCCTCCAGCGCCGCCATGTCATTACGGACAGTAGCCGAGGAGACACCCAGGTTGTGCCGGTCGACGAGCGCCTTGGAACCCACCGGCTCCTCGGTGCGCACGTAGTCCTCGACGATGGCGCGGAGAACAGCCAGCTTCCTCTGATCGAGCATGGACCGCTCGCACCTCCTCGCGTTCGTGCGGTCGCCAGTACTCGCCCGCTCGGCACACCCGCCAAACGAGACGACGCACGTTCCAACGACCGCGACTCTGCGGGCAGGCGACCACAGTGCTCTAGCACTCCCCTGACCCGAGTGCCAGTCTACGGCGAACAGCCGAGATCGCGCGCGGGCGCGGATGCCATGCTGTGGGACATGAGCGCGGACACGTCCGGTTGGTCCGAAATCGGCCGCGGCTGCTACGTGCGGCGGTACTCCTCCTTCGACGTGTCGGTCGGCGTCGTCGTGGGGTCCCACGGCCTCCTCGTCATCGACACCCGCGCGAGCTTGCGAGAGGCCGATGAGCTGCTCGCCGACCTGCGGAGGCTGTCCCGCGCGCCCGTGCGGTGGGTGGTCGACACCCACTGGCACTTCGACCACTGCTTCGGCAACGCGCGGTTCGCCGACGCCGTCATCTACGGCCACGAGACGGTGCCGGAGACGCTCGCCGCGCGCGCGGACGAGGTTCGCGCGGACCTGGCCAGGCGCTCGCCAGAGTGGGCCCGCGACATGGCTGAGCTGACGCTGCGCCCACCCACCCGGACGTTCGTCTCCGTCGCCACGATCGACCTCGGCGATCGTGTGGTCGAGCTCATCCATCCGGGACGCGGCCACACCGACGGCGACGTGGTCGTGCGGGTTCCCGACGCCGACGTGGTCTACGTCGGCGACCTGGTCGAGGAGTCCGGACCACCGGCGTACGGCGACGACTCGTATCCCTTGGAGTGGCCGACCACGCTGGACGTCGTGGCTGGCCTGCTCACCCCCCGTACGGCCGTCGTCCCCGGGCACGGCGCGGTCGTCGACCGGGGCTTCGTGGCGAACCAGCGTGACGACATCCACCTCGTCGCCCAGACCATCCGTCGCCTCGCCGCCGAAGGGGTTCCCCTCGACCGGGTGTGGGACGCCGCCGAGTGGCCGTACCCCCGGCAGGTCCTCGAGGAAGCGGTACGCCGCGGCTACGCCCACCTCGCCGAGTCCGGAGGACCCACGGCCACCCGGCCGGTCCAGCCCGGTGGTCGGACCTCCCTCCCGCTGCTGCCCCGAGACGACCACTCGTGAGAGCCGTTCCGGCCCACACGCCGAGCGACCCGACCGTGGATCGAGCGACGCCCGTGACCTCGCCGACACCGACACGCCAGCCAGCGTCACGAACGAGCCCTCCGTCGACCGGTACCCTGCCCCACCATGGCCGCGTCCTTTGATCGCTACGGTCGCGACGTGCTCGCCACCGACTGGCGCGCCCCAGCCCGTGGGCGCACCGTCGACCTCACCGTCGAGCTGGACATGGTGCTGGAGGACCCCGTCACCGGCTTCTGCGGCGCGGTCGTAGCGATCGAGCGTGACCTCGTGGTGCTCGAGGACCGCTTCGGAGCCCGACGCAGCTACCCCTTCGGGCCGGGTTTCCTGTTCGAAGGCCGTCCAGTCGCCATCCGGCGACCGGCGCGGCGCGCGGCCAGCGCCACACCCCGTCGGACCGCGTCCGGTTCCCTCGCGGTCGAAGGCGCACGGGCGCGCGTGGCTCGTCCGAGCCGCATCTTCGTCGAAGGTCGGCACGATGCCGAGCTGATCGAGAAGGTTTGGGGCGACGACCTGCGCCTCGAGGGCGTCGTGGTCGAGTACCTCGCCGGAGTCGACGACCTCGCCGCCATCGTCCGGGACTTCCAACCCACGGCGCACCGCCGGCTCGGTGTCCTCGTCGACCACCTCGTGCCCGGGAGCAAGGAGAGCCGGATCGCCGAGGAGGTGGCGCGAGGCCCCTACGGCGAGCACGTGCTCGTCGTGGGGCACCCCTTCGTCGACATCTGGCAGGCGGTCCGGCCGCAGCGGCTCGGCCTCGACCGCTGGCCTGACATCCCACGGTCGGAGCACTGGAAGCACGGCGTGTGCGCAGCGCTCGGCTGGCCGCACGCCGACCAGGCCGACATCGCCGAGGCCTGGCGCCGCATCCTGGGCCGGGTGCGCGACTACCGCGACCTGGAGCCCGCACTGCTCGGCAGGGTCGAGGAGCTCATCGACTTCGTGACCGCGCCGGTCGCGTGAGCCGGGCGCCACGCCAGCCCGCGCTGGCGCCCTCTCCCGGGCGCTCACTCCCAGGCGCTCACGCCCGACCTGTCAGGCTTGTCCTGCCAGGCTCTCGCCCGTCGGCACCAGGTCGCGAGCCACGCCGTCGGCGAGCAGACGCCCGCGAAGCGTGAGCACCGCTCGCCCGTCCCGGAGCGCCGCCGGCTCCAGCAACCCCTCGGACGCTGCGGCGTGGGCGGCCGCCCGGCCGTCCGGGTCGAGCACCTCGAGGTCGAGACCGTCGACGAGGCGAAGCTCCAACATGATCCGCTCGAAACGGCGAGTGAACGGGTCGAGCACCTCCCGGCCTGCCGCGGGGCTCAGGCCCTGGGCGAGGCGCTCGGCGTAGGCCGCCGGGTGCTTGACGTTCCACCAGCGGACACCGCCGACGTGGCTGTGCGCGCCTGGACCAACGCCCCACCAGTGGCCCCCGGTCCAGTACAGCAGGTTGTGCCGGCAACGGTCGCCAGGCGACCGGGCCCAGTTGGAGATCTCGTACCACGACAGGCCCGCCCGGCTCAGCGTCTCCTCCGCCTGGACGTAGCGGTCGGCGAGCACGTCGTCGTCCGGCATGGGGAGCTCACCGCGCCGGATGCGCGCCGCCAGACGAGTGCCTTCCTCCACGATGAGCGCATAGGCCGACACGTGGTCCGGCCCCGCGCCGATCGCGGCGTCCAGGCTCGCCTGCCAGTCGTCCGCCGACTCCCCCGGCGTGCCGTAGATGAGGTCGAGGTTGACGTGGTCGAAGCCGGCCGAGCGCGCCTCCTCGACGCACCGTACTGCCCGTCCCGGAGTGTGCTGGCGCTCCAGCACCGCCAGGACGTGCGGACGGGCGCTCTGCATACCGAACGACACCCGGGTGAAGCCGTGCGCACGCAACGCCGTGAGGCTCCGCTCGTCCACCGACTCCGGGTTGGCCTCGGTGGTCACCTCCGCGTCGGGAGCGAGTCCGAACTCGTCCTGGACGGCCCGCAGAATCCGTCCAAGGTCGGTCGGTGGCAGGAGCGTGGGCGTCCCCCCTCCCACGAAGACGCTGACGACGGGCAGGTCGACGCCGCCGAGCACCCTGCGCGCCAGCCGGATCTCCCGGATCGCCGCGTCCGCGTAGGTGGCTCGCGACGCGCCCGGAGCCGATCCGAGCTCGGCCGCGGTGTAGGTGTTGAAGTCGCAGTAGCCGCAGCGGGTCGCGCAGAACGGCACGTGGACGTAGATCCCGAACGGACGCTCGCCCAGCTCCCCCAGGGCCGACGCGGGGAGTTCTCCGGAGGGGGGCGCTGGCTCGCCGTCGGGCAAGGTGGACGGCATGCGGCCAGGGTAGGCCGCGCACCCACGAAGCAGCCCGCCCAGGGGGCCCGGTCCGCGCCCGACCCGCCGCCCGGTCAGGGCAGATCCGGCGAAGTCCGACCGAAGCAGTCGGTGCGCCGCAGCACGTCACCCGGCCCCGACCGACAGCTGACCCGACCCACAACTGACCCGACACATCGGACCGACGCCGGTCCCCCAGCGACCCGATCATCGGCAGCCCGAGGAGAGTCCGACCAAAGACAGCCTGATCAGGAGTAGAACGAGTCCAGAATCGCGGCGTAGCGGTTCTCGACCGCCTTGCGCCGAAGCTTCAGGCTCGGGGTCACCTCACCGTCCTCGATCGTGAGGTCGTGGTCGAGGATCGCGAACCGCTTGATCGTCTCCCAACGGTTCAACCGCGCGTTCAACTGGTCGATGTACCCCTGCACCATCTCCCGCGCGGCGTCGGAGGTGACGATCTCGGCGTACGAGCGGCCCTGGAGCCCGACCTCCGCCGCCCAGGTCTGGATCGAATCGGGGTCGAGCGTGATGAGCGCGGAGCAGAAGTTGCGGTTCTCGCCGTGGACGACGATCTGGCTCACCCACGGGCAGATCGCCTTGAACATGACCTCGATCGCCTGCGGCGAGATGTACTTGCCGCCCGAGGTCTTGAACAGGTCCTTCTTCCGGTCGGTGATGCACAGCCGTCCGCCGTCCACGAGCTCGCCGATGTCGCCGGTGTGGAACCAGCCGTCAGGCTCCAGCACCTCGTCGGAAAGCTCCGGACGGTTGTGGTAGCCCCGCATGACACCGGGGCCTTTGACGAGGATCTCGCCGTCGTGAGCGATCCGCAGCTGGGTGCCCGGGAACGGGCGTCCCACCGTGCCGAACCGGAAGTCGCCCGGCAGGTTGACGCACGTCGCCGCGCTGGTCTCGGTCAGGCCGTAGCCCTCCAGGATGAGGATGCCCGCCGCGTGGAACCATTCGGCGAGCTCTCGGCTCAACGCCGCCGACCCGGAGACGAAGAAGCGCAGCCGGTCACCGAACCGCTGTCGGATCTTGCGGAAGACCAACCGGTCGGCCACGGCGTACTCGAGCGCGAGCAGGCCACTGGCGTCCTGGCCGTTCTGCCGCAGCTGCGAGACCCGCTTGCCGACGCCGAAGGCCCAGTCGAACAGGCGGGCCTTGATGCCGCCCTCCTGCTCGATCATCGAGACGATCCGACCGTGCGCCTTCTCGAAGATCCGCGGGGCGGCGGCCATGAACGTCGGGCGCACCACGGCGAGGTTCTCGACGATCTTGTCGACCCGCCCGTCCACCGCCGTGGCGAAGCCGATCTGCAGCTGTGCCATCAGCAGCACCTTGCCGAAGGAGTGCGCGAGCGGCAGCCACAGGTACTGAAGGTCGTCGGGACGAAGGATCTGGACGGCGTCGATGGCCGCCCCCTCGTAGGTCCAGCAGTCGTGGACCAGCCGCACACCCTTGGGCTTGCCGGTCGTCCCAGAGGTGTAGATCAAGGTCGCGAGGCTGTCCGGGCCGACGGCGGCGCTGGCGTCCTCCACCGCGGACGGGTTCCTGGCGAGGTGGTCGCGCCCCCGCGCCTCCAGGTCGGCCAAGGTGATGACCTCACCACCGAGGTCCGCGGAGCCGTCGAACGTCACGATCAGGCGGAGGTCGGGAAGCTCCGCACGGTGCTCCCGGATCTTCTTGACCTGGTCGTCGTCCTCGGCGAAGACCACCCGGCTCCCGGAGTCACCGATGATGTAGGCGACCTCGGACGAGGTGGTCGTCGGGTAGATGGTCGTGGTGGCGGCACCCGCGCACATGATGCCGAAGTCGGCGAGGATCCACTCGTACCTCGTCGTCGACGCGATCGCGACCCGTTCCTCCGGCTGGATGCCGAGCGAGATCAAGCCGGCGGCGATGTGGCGAATCCGCTCGCCCGCCTCACGCCAGGTAACCGACTCCCAGCGATCACCCACCGGGTAGCTGAATGCCGGGGCGTCCGGGGTGGCGGAGATCCGGTCGAAGATCATCCGTGGCACGGTGGGTGCGCGGTTGTCGACCTTGGACTGGTCGGGCTGGCGGGGCGTGGCGCCCCGAATCAGGTCGCTGGACATCGCGTCCCTCCACCTTCTGCGATCAGCCGGGCCGTTGCGCCCAACAGCCCGGCGGCCCACGTCTCTCGCGGCGAGCGCCGCCCGAACCCAGGCATCTCACCACGAACGAGGCGGGTCGGACGCGCGATGCGGTCACGCGTCGTCAACTCGCCGCGACCATCGTGGTGCACGAGCGACCGGCACGCCAGGCTCCACGCCCACAAGGGGCCGCGATCCGGTTTGACGCGGCCATACAACGGCCTACTTCTTCCCGCTGGGCTCCGTCGCCGACAGCGCCGCGATGAAGGCCTCCTGGGGCACCTCGACCCGCCCGACCATCTTCATCCGCTTCTTGCCTTCCTTCTGACGTTCGAGCAGCTTGCGCTTGCGGGTGATGTCCCCGCCGTAGCACTTGGCCAGAACGTCCTTGCGGAGCGCGCGGATCGTCTCACGGGCGATGACGCGGGAGCCGATCGCGGCCTGGATCGGCACCTCGAACTGCTGCCTCGGGATGAGCTCCTTCAGCTTCTGGGCCATCGAGACACCGTAGGAGTACGCCTTGTCGCGGTGGACGATCGCGCTGAACGCGTCGACGGGGTCCCCGTGGAGCAGGATGTCGACCTTCACCAGGTCGGCCGGCTGCTCACCAGTGGGCTCGTAGTCGAGCGAGGCGTACCCGCGGGTGCGGCTCTTCAAGGCGTCGAAGAAGTCGAAGACGATCTCGGCCAGGGGGAGCGTGTAGCGCATCTCCACCCGGTCCTCGGACAGATAGTCCATGCCCTGGAGCTGCCCGCGCCGGGACTGGCAAAGCTCCATCACCGCGCCGATGTAGTCGGCGGGCGTCAGGATGGTCGCCCGGACGACCGGCTCGAAGACCTGCGCCACCTTGCCCTTCGGGAACTCGCTCGGGTTCGTGACGGTTACCTCGCTGCCGTCGTCCATCTGCACCCGGTAGACGACGTTGGGCGCGGTCGAGATGAGGTTGAGGTCGAACTCGCGCTCCAGCCGCTCCCGCACGATCTCCATGTGGAGCAGGCCGAGGAAGCCGCAGCGGAACCCGAAGCCCAGCGCGCCCGACGTCTCCGGCTCGAAGGTCAGCGCCGCGTCGTTGAGCTGGAGCTTCTCCAGCGCGTCCCGCAGGTCGGGATAGTCGTCGCCGTCGACCGGGTAGAGCCCGGCGTAGACCATCGGCTTCGGGTGACGGTAGCCCCCCAGCGGGGTCCCCGCGGGGTTGGCGGTGACGGTCACCGTGTCACCCACGCGGGACTGCCGGACGTCCTTGACGCCGGTGATGATGTAGCCGACCTCCCCCACCGAGAGCGACTGGCCCGGAGCGGGCTCTGGGGAGATGACGCCGATCTCGAGGATCTCGTGCGACGCCTTCGTCGCCATCATCAGCGCGCGCTGCCGGTGGGAGATGCTCCCGTCGACGACCCGGATGTAGGTGACGACCCCGCGATAGGTGTCGTAGACCGAGTCGAAGATGAGCGCCCGCGGCGGCGCGTCCGGGTCACCCTCCGGCGGGGGCACCCGCCTGACGATCTCGTTGAGGAGGTTCTCGACACCCTCCCCCGTCTTGGCGGAGACCCGCAGCACCTCGCTCTCGTCGCAGCCGATGATGCTCGCGAGCTCCGCGGCGTACTTGTCCGGCTGCGCCGACGGCAGGTCGATCTTGTTGAGCACGGGAATGATCTGCAGGTCGGCGTCGAGCGCGAGGTAGAGGTTGGCGAGCGTCTGCGCCTCGATCCCCTGCGCCGCGTCGACCAGCAGGACCGCCCCCTCGCAGGCGGCCAGCGAGCGGGACACCTCGTAGGTGAAGTCGACGTGCCCGGGAGTGTCGATGAGGTTGAGGACGAAGGTCGTCCCGGCGTGCTCGCCCGCCGTCGCCCGAAACGGCAGTCGGACGGCCTGGCTCTTGATCGTGATGCCCCGCTCACGCTCGATGTCCATGCGGTCCAGGTACTGGTCCCGCATGACGCGCTCGTCGACCACCCCGGTGAGCTGCAGCATGCGGTCGGCGAGCGTCGACTTGCCGTGGTCGATGTGCGCGATGATGCAGAAGTTCCGGATCAGCGCCGGGTCGGTCTGTCCCGGCTGCGGCACGGATCCCTGAACTGGTACGGGCACGGACGATCCATTCACTGTGGTCGGGGAACGACGTTCATCATCCCACGCCGCTCGCTCGCCTGCCCGTCCCACCGAGGCCTCCGGGGGCCCGACGACCCAGCCGGCCCGGATCGCCGGGCACGGGCCGGTTTGTCCAGGACGCTCCAGGTGGCCTCCGGCTCCAGCCCTCCCCCGGCCACTGTGCGCACAGCCGGGATGTCAGGATCTCGCCGATGTCCAACTCCTCGCAGCCCTCGTCGTCGCCTCGGTCGTCGTCGCCGTCCTCGCCGTCCATCCCCCACGGTGCCACTGCCGTCAGGCTGCAGTGGTACGAGCTTCCCGGCCTGATCCGTGCTCGCATCGAGGAGCGCCTGGGCGGTCGTGTGGTCGCCGTGACCAGCCAGGACTCCGGCTTCTCCCCCGGGTTCGCTGCTCGGCTCGTCATCGGGCGACGCCAGCGCGTGTTCGTCAAGGCCGCGTCCGTCGAGGACACACCCGACCTTGCCAGTGCCTATCGCGTCGAGGCCGAGACCTCCGCGCGGCTTCCGGAGGAGGTGCCCGCCCCCGTCCTGCGGTGGACCTTCGACGAGGCAGGGTGGACGGTCCTGTGCTTCGACGATGTCCCCGGCCACCCGCCGCACCGGCCGTGGCGCCCCGAGGAGCTGACCGCCTCCCTCACCGCGCTGACGGTGATGGCGCAGGCGCTGACCCCAGGGCCGCCCGACCTCGTCGTCCCCGAGGCCCGCGAGTGGCTCCGCGACGACTTCGGGTACTGGACCCAGCTCGCCGGTCACGGCTCCGGGGAGACCGATCCTCAGGTCGCCGAGCTCGCCGCGCTGGAGAAGGACGCCCTCGACGCGCTGCGCGGCGATTCGATCATTCACGCGGACCTCCGGGACGACAACGTGATCGTCGGCGACGGCGGCCAGGTGTGGTTCTGCGACTGGAACTGGGCGAGCCGTGGCGCGCCGTGGTTCGACCTGCTGCTGTTGTTGATCTCCGCACGGGCTGACGGCTACGACACCGACGCGCTGTTCGCCGCCCATCCGCTGGGCGCGGACGTCGACGCCGAGGCGGTCGACGCCGTCCTCGCCGGGCTCGCCGGCTACTTCACGCGGTCGTCCCTGCTCCCGCCCGACGCCAGGTCGCCCCACCTCCGAGCGCACCAGGCGTCGTACGCCGCCGCCGCGCTGTCCTGGCTCGCCGTCCGTCGCGGCTGGGTGGGCTGATCGGGGAAGCCCTTACGGGACCGCACGACCAAAGTCATACCTGGGCCGCAACCTGCTTCATCCGACAGGGTGACGGCAGCAGGCGGCGGGTCCACTAGCGTCGTCCCCGTGCCTGTGGTCAGTACACGCGACCTCACCAAGACCTTCCCGGGCGTCACGGCGCTCGACCGGCTCACGCTCGACGTCGGAACCGGCGTCACCGGGCTGGTCGGAGCCAACGGGGCGGGGAAGTCGACGCTCATCAAGATCCTCCTCGGCCTGGAGCGGCCGACCTCCGGGCACGCACGCGTGCTCGACCTCGACGTCGCCACCCATGCCCAGGAGATCCGCCGGTACGTCGGATACATGCCTGAGCACGACTGCCTCGTGCCCGACGTGTCCGCCACCGACTTCGTCGTCCACATGGCGCGCATGGCAGGGTTGCCGGCGGCCAGCGCGCGCGAGCGAACCGCCGACACGCTTCGGCACGTCGGGTTGTACGAGGAGCGCTATCGCCTCGTCGGCGGCTACTCCACCGGCATGCGGCAGCGCGTCAAGCTCGCGCAGGCCCTGGTTCACGACCCACGGCTGGTGTTCCTCGACGAGCCGACCAATGGCCTCGACCCGACCGGCCGGGACGAGATGCTCGACCTCATCCGCCGGATCGGCACCGAGTTCGGGATCTCGGTCATCGTCACCTCCCACCTGCTCGGCGAGCTGGAGCGCATCTGCGACCACGTGGTGGTCATCGACGGCGGCCGGCTGCTGCGCGCCTCGTCGACCGCGGAGTTCACCCGTGTCACACCGGTCTTGACGGTGGAGGTCGTGGCGTTCGACGAGGCCGGGCCGACGAACGCGCGTGACCGCATGGGCCAGGCCTTGGCCGCACGAGGTCTGCGCGTACGAGCGGACGGGCGCTGTCTCGCCGTCGACATCGCCGACGAGCGCACCTACGACGTCGTCCGCGACACAGCGGCGGAGCTACAGCTGGGTCTGGTCCGGATGCACCAACGCCGGCACCGCATCGCAGAGGTCTTCCGTGACGGTGCGGCCACGCCAGAGTCCGAGGAGGAGTCGCAGCATGTCGGTGCCCCCTGACGCGCCCGCCACGGGGCCCGGTTCCCCGGGATCCACTCCCACAGGAGACGGTGCCCCTGGCGCCACCGCGACCGCACCAGCCGGTGCTTCCGGCCAGGGCGGCGTGATCCACGACATCGGCTACCGCCGGTACGAGGGCGCCCGGCTCGGCCGAGCCGCCATCTTCCGCGCGCTCTACACCCACAGCGTTCGCGCGGCCTTCGGTCTGGGTCGCAGCGCCCGGTCGAAGGTGCTGCCGTTCCTCCTCCTCGGCGTCATGCTCATGCCGGCGGCCCTGATCGTCGCGATCATGGTGGTGATCAACGCGCCGAGCCTGCCGGTGCCGTATCCCCGCTACACCGTCATCATGCAGGCGGTGATCGGCGTCTTCGTCGCGGCGCAGGCGCCCGTGCTGTTCTCCCGCGACCTGCGGTTCCGCACGCTGGCGCTGTACTTCTCTCGGCCCATGCCACGCGGCGACTACGTGCTGGCCAAGTACGCCGCGATGGTCTCGGCCGTCGCCATCGTGACCATCGCCCCGCTGGCCGTGCTCTACCTCGGCACGCTCCTGGCCAAGCTGCCGGTGGGCGAGCAGACCAAGGACTTCGCCGTCGGCGCGGCCGGCGCACTGGTCCTCTCCTGCGTCCTCGCCGGCATCGGCGCGGTCATCGCGTCGCTCACCACGCGCCGGGGCTTCGGCGTCGCCGGGATCATCAGCGTCCTGACGCTGAGCTACGCCGGCACCTCGCTCGCCGCCGAGGTCATCCAGCACTCCGACCACGAGGAGGTGGCCGGCTACCTGGGCGTCTTCTCGCCCATCACCCTCGTCGACGGCCTCCAGGCGCGGATCTTCGGCGGGGAGTTCAGCGGCGTCGTGCCGCCGCCCGACACCGCGCTCGCCACCGCCGTGTACCTGCTGGCGACTGTCGTGGTCGTGGCCGGTTCGGTCGGGCTGCTGCTCCTGCGCTACCGGAAGGTGACCGGGTCGTGATCAGTCAGAGCTGCCCCGCGGTGCCGCCGCCCGTCGCGGGTCACATCGAAGCGAGGCAAGGATGAGTGTGCTACGGCTGGAGCGGGCGTCCCGCTGGTACGGCAATGTCGTCGCGGTCAACGACGTCACCATGACGATCGGTCCCGGCGTGACCGGTCTGCTCGGTCCGAACGGGGCCGGCAAGTCCACCCTCATCCACATGATGAGCGGCTTCCTCGCCCCGTCGGCCGGGAGCGTGACGCTGGACGGGCAGCCGCTGTGGCGCAACCACGAGGTGTATCGACGGATCGGGCTCGTCCCCGAGCGGGAGGCTCTCTACGACAACCTCACGGGCTGGCGGTTCGTCCTCGCCAACGCCCAGCTCCACAGGCTTCCCGACCCCGAGGCCGCGGCGAGACGGGCGATCGAGCTGGTGGACATGACGTCCGCGCAGCACCGCCGCGTCGGCACGTACTCCAAGGGCATGAAACAGCGGATCAAGGTGGCGACCGCGCTCGTCCACGACCCGGCCGTGCTGCTCCTCGACGAGCCCTTCAACGGCATGGACCCGCGGCAGCGGCTGCACATGATGGACCTCCTTCGCCACCTCGGCGAGCAAGGCCGCACCGTGCTGTTCAGCTCGCACATCCTCGAGGAGGTCGAGCAGGTCGCCTCCCAGATCGAGGTGGTGGTCGCTGGACGGCACGCCGCCTCCGGCGACTTCCGCGAGATCCGGCGGCTGATGGCCGACCGCCCGCACCAGTACGTCATCCGGTCCAGCGACGACCGGCGGCTCGCCGCGGCGCTCATCGCCGACGGCTCCTCCTCCGGCGTCGAGGTCGACACGCGCGAGGGGTGCCTACGGGTGCAGGCCGTCGACTTCCAGCGCTTCACCTGGCTGGTGCCCCAGGTGGCCCGACATGCCGGTGTCCGGCTCTACGAGGTCTCCCCGACCGACGAGTCCCTCGAAAGCGTCTTCTCCTACCTCGTCACCTCGTGAGGACAGCATGAACGCAACCATCGCCCGGCTCACCGTGAGCACCCTGCTCGGCAAGCGACGGGCCCTGTTCTTGGTGATCCTGCCGGCGCTGCTGCTCGGGTTCGCCGTCCTCGTCCGCTGGCTGGCAGGGCCGGACCCTCACCTGAGCGCCGGGCTGCTCCAGACGTTCGCGCTGGGGACGATCGTGCCGCTCCTGGGCCTGATCACCGGAACGGGTGTCATCGGGTCGGAGATCGATGACGGCTCGATCGTCTACATCCTGTCGAAGCCGGTGCGCCGCTCGGTCATCGTCGTGACCAAGCTCCTGGTCTCGATCGCGTGTTTGGTCGTCTTCGCGGCGATCCCGATCGTCGCCGCCGGCCTCGTCATGGTGGGTCTCGACGAGGGGATGGCCGTGGGCTTCGGCGTGGGAGCCGTCGTCGCCGGGATCGCCTACAGCGCTCTCTTCCTGCTCCTCGCGGTCGTGACCAAGCACGCGGTCGTCTTCGGCTTGATCTACGCCCTGATCTGGGAGTCGATGGTCGGCGGCTTCATCCCGGGCGCGCAGATGCTCAGCATCCAGCAGTGGGCCCTCGCCTTGACCGAGGCGATGGTCTCCTCGGACACGGCCCAGGCGGCTGTGGGTACGGGAGCCGGCACGATCTTGCTCATCGTCGTGACCGTGCTCGCGACGGTGCTGGCTGGGCAACGGCTGCGCTCGCTCACCCTCACGGAGAGTGAGTAGAGGTGAGTAGAGGGTGGTGAGGAGAAGGTCGGCAGGGCGCGACGTGCACGTGTCGGTGGGCCGCTGCCGACGGGGCGGGCCCTGCGGGAGAGGCACCTGGGATGCCCGGGAGGATGGTCTGGGCGACGTCCGATCCCGCCTCATTCGCCCCCCGCCCGGGTCGGCTGGTAGGCTTTCCCGTCGCGTGTCCAGGGGTCAGTGAGAGGACCGACCTGGGCACCTTCCAACCCCATCCAATCCGTCCGAAGACGTCGATCGAGGCACAAGCTCCGTGGCGAACATCAAGTCCCAGATCAAGCGGATCAAGCAGAACGAGCGCCGCCGGCTGCGGAACAAGTCGGTGCGTTCGTCGGTGAAGACGGCGATTCGCAAGTTCCGTGAAGCCGCTGAGGCTGGCGACAGGGCCAGGGCTGAGGAGCTTGCCCGTCACGCCGGCAGGCTGCTGGACAAGGCGGCGTCGAAGGGCGTGCTGCACAAGAACACGGCCGCCAACAAGAAGTCGGCCATCTTCAAGAAGGTCAACGCGCTCTGAGCCTGCTGGCGCTCGACCCCGCCTGAGCGGGCGGCGACGTCGAGCGGCACACGAGGACCAGGCTTCGATGGCTACCCGGCTGAGCCGGGTAGCCACGTGTCTGTCTGAACCCGATCCGTCTGGGCCTCGTCGCGCCGCGAGCCGGCTGCCTCTCGACGCCGACCACCACGGGGCTTAGCTCAGCGTTCGGTTGGAGCGGGCTCGCCCGATCTCCAGGACGGCTCGCTCCAGGGCGTACTCGGCGTCCTCGGCCGCTCCTTTGACCTCCGCGTCGGCTCTCGCGACCGCTCGGATGGCGCGCGCGAGCCCCTCGGTGCTCCAGCCGCGGAGCTGGCCGCGAAGGATGCGCACCTTCCACGGAGGCACCCCGACCTCTCTCGCCAGGTCGGCATCGCGCAGTCCTCGTGGCGCTCCGGCCAGCTTGGCCAGACTCCGCAAGCCGGACGCCAGGGCCGACGTCACGAGCACCGGCGCCACACCAGTTCGCAAAGCCCAGCGCAGCTGCTCCAGCGCGTCGCTGGTCCGCCCGGACACGGCGGCGTCGGCCACCGCGAAGCTGGTCACCTCGGCTCGGCCGGCGAAGTACCGACCGACGACCTCCTCCGTCACCGGAGCGCCACCGGCGTCCTGGACGAGCTGGGACGTAGCCCCGGCAAGGGCGCGCAGGTCACTGCCGACCGCCTCGATGAGCATCCGCGCCGCCTCCTCGCTGATCCGTCCGCCGGCCGCGTGGGCCTCCCGCATGACGAACGACGGGAGGTCGGAGCTCTTCACCGCCTCGCACTCGACGGTGCGCACACGCGCCTTGCGCAGCTTGTCGACGATCGCCCGGCCCTTCTGCCCGCCGCGATGGACCAGCAGGAGCGCGACGTCCGGCTGCGGATTCTTGACGTAGGCGACGAGCGCGTCGCCGGTCTCCGCGGGGAGCGACTCGAGCCCTCGGACCACGACGGCCCGCGCGTTGGCGAAGAGGGACGGGCTCGTCAGCTCGGACAAGGCTCCTGGGCCGAGACCGGCGGCGTCGACCTGGGCGACGTCGGCATCGGCATCAGCCTCCCGCACCGCGCGGAGCGCGGCCGCGACGGCGCGTTCGGCGAGAAAGTCCTCCGGGCCCACGATGAGGGTGACTCCGCCGAGGACCGAGACCTCGGGTGACCGTGACTTCGCTGCCATCGAGCGCCAGCATCCCACGCCACGCCGACAGCGTCTCGTCCTCCCGGCGCGTGACGACCGCCAACCGATCTCCGTCACGAACGATCGCCACCGAGCCAACCCGGTCGGTGCGCGCGACGACGGCACCCCCGCGCCTGAGCGCTCTCAGGACGGACTCCGACGGGTGGCCGTAGTCGTTGCCGGCACCGACGCTCACCAGGGCGATCCGCGCCTGAGTGGCGGCGAGGAAGTCGTGGTCCTGGTAGCGGGACCCGTGGTGGGGAACCTTGAGGACGTCGGCACGCAGGTCGACGCCCGACCGAAGCAGCGCTCGTTGCGTGGGTGGCTCGATATCGCCGGTGAGCAGCACACGGAGGCCCTGCGTCTCGGCGACGACGACCACGCTCGCGTCGTTCTCGGCCGACTCATCTCCCGGAACAGCGTCCCGGCGCGAGGGCGCGTCCGCCGCGAGGGTGTCCTCGGACGAGCTCACGACCGTCCACGTCACCTGCCCGACACGCCGCCGCTCTCCCGGGACCGCCACGGTCACCGGCACGGCGGCGTCGCCGGCCCACGCGAGCACACGCTGGGCCGCGTTGGGTGAGGTCCCGGGACGGCCGGCGGAGGGCTGGAAGGGACGGACGCCGATCTCACCCACGCGCCTTCCCCGCAGAACACCTGGGAGCCCACTGGTGTGGTCGGAGTGGTAGTGGGTGAGCAGGACGTACGGGACGTCGGTGACACCGAGCTCGGCCAGGCACCGGTCAACGGTCGCTGGTTCGGGACCGGTGTCGACGACGACACCGGTCCGCGGTCCGGCCCGTAGGACGAGCGCGTCTCCTTGCCCCACGTCGCAGGCGACCACCACCCACCCGGCCGGCGGCCAACCGGTGAGCCAGGCCAGCGGCACGAACGATCGGATGGGCTGGAGCACCCAGCAGGTCGTCAGGCCGGCGACCGCCAGGGTGAGGGCCCGCCGTCGGAGCAGCGCCGGGGCGGTGAGCGCGGCAGCGAGACACAGCAAGCTCAGCACCGCGATGCCCAGCCACGAGGCGGGCCAGGACACGCTCCCACCCGGGAGCGAGGCGGACACCTCGGCCACCTCGATGATCCAGCGGGCGGCGTAGCCGGAGAGCCGGGCCGGCACCGCCGCAAGCCGCACATCGAGCGGTGTCGTGAGAGTGGCGAGCAGACCGAGGACCGTGGCGGGAAAGACCGCGGGAGCGGCGACGACGTTGGCGAAGACGGCGACGACGCTGACCGAGCCGGACAGCATGGCCACCACGGGTGCGCACGCCAGCTGGGCGGCCAGCGGGACGGCGATCGCCGCCGCGACCGTCCGCGGCAACCAACGCCGGAGCGCGTCGGTGCAGCTCGGCGCGAGCGCCAGGATGCCGGCGGTCGCGAGGACGGAGAGAGCGAACCCGTACGTACGGCCCAGCCACGGGTCGAGGGCCAGCACGCTGATGACGGCAACCGCCAGCGCCGGTACACCGGATCGACGGGTTCCGGCGAACACGGCGAGCAGGCCGACCAGACCCATCGCGGCGGCCCGCAGCACGCTCGGCTCCGGTCGTGCGAGGAGGACGAAGCCGAGGGTGGTCAGCACGCCCAGAACCGGCAGCAGACCGAACGGCACTCTCGCCCAGCGCGCCGCGGTGAGTACCACGGCGAGGACGAGGGTGAAGTTCGTGCCGGACACCGCGGTCAGGTGCGTGAGCCCGGCCTGCTCGAAGTCGTCGACGACGTGGTCCGGAAGGTTCGACTCGTCTCCCACGACCAGCGCCGGCACCAGGCCTCGCTCGGCCTCCGGTAGGTCAGCGACTGCCGCTCGCAGGCCAGCACGAAGCCGACTCGCGGCCTGGTGAGCAGGCGACGCCGCTTCGACCAGGTGGGGCGGCGAGCGGGCGGAGAGCACGGCGGCCGCACGATCGCCTCGCTCGGTCGGAGACAGCCGCCCCGTCGTCGACACGAGCTCGTCCGGTTGGACGCTCCCCCACGACATGGGAGCGATCACCACCACAGGAGTGGAGACTCGGGTGGTGACACCGCGCGCGGTGACGCGCACCACCTCCGCGTCCAGGACGACGTAGGCGGAGCGGAAGCCACGTCCCTCGCGACGTACCGGGTCGCTGCGCACTCGGAGGTCGACCGAGACCACAGCCGTGTCGGCCGCGAGCGTGGGCACAGGTCCCGCACGGGTACTGGACACGTGCACGAGGGTGATCAACGAGAAGGCGGCGCCGCCGAGGAGGACGACCGCCAGCACGTTGACGCCCCGCCCCAGTGCCGAGCGCCGATCCGGCGCCCGACGTCGGCCGAGGAGCAGGATCACCGGCACCAGCGCCGCCAAGCCGATCGCCGTCCCCACCACGACGGGCACGGGAGCGACAGGAACCACGAGCGCACACAGCCAGGCGGTCGCTGCGAGAGGAACCAGTCGCAGGTCGGGCGGACGCCGTCGCCAAGGGGATGAGTCCGCGAACTCCCCCATGGCGCCCACCCGCTCAACCGCGGTCACGAGACGGTGACGCGGGCGGCGAGCTCGGCGAACCGACGTTCTCCGATGCCCGCCACCTCGCGTAGCTCGTCGACGCTCGAGAAGCGGCCGTGTCTCGCCCGGAACTCGAGGATGCGCTGGGCGAGCACGGGTCCGACGCCCGGCAGCATCTCGAGCTGCTCGGCGGTGGCGGTGTTGAGATCGACCAACCCACCCTCGGCTGGGCCACGCGACGGGCCAGGAGACGCAACGCCAGGCGGTGGAGTGACGCCGACGAGGACCTGCTCACCGTCGCCGAGAGGACGCGCGAGGTTCAGTGTGGAGAGATCGACCCCTGGCAGCGCACCGCCTGCGGCCGACACCGCGTCGACCACGCGGGAGCCCGGGGGAAGACGCAGGACACCAGGCGACCGGACCTTCCCCGCGACGTGGACGACGATGGTGGGTGCCGGCGTGGGCGAGGGCGGACCAGCCTTGGTCGCGACCGGCACGAGCGTTCGGGGGGTGGCCGCCGCGTCATCGGGGGTGAGGTCGATGCGGGTAGGCCGGTCCCGCACCGCCGTGACGACGGTGGCCAGGACCGCGGCCAGGAGCAGGGCCGCGATGACGACCACATGACCTCGGCGCACGTACCACGCCGCCGCGAGGACGTCGCCCACGGCCGCGAGACCACCGCGGCCACCTGAGGCTGGGGCCGCGTCGGTCTGTGGGTCGGCAGCGCTCGTCGTTTCGTGCTCGCCGCCGCCATCCGGCACGGCCATCCCTCGCCGCGGAACCCATCCACCCACCCGTGAGCGAGGGCGAGCCAACGCACGCACGCGGTGGAGCGCCACCGCGGCATCGTCGGGACGAGGGGCACGCCACAAGACCATGCCCCGGACGCTAGGACGCGGGCGTGCTTCGGCTCACGGTTCGACGACCGCGCTGTGGAGAGCGCGACCGAGCCGAGGAGCTGTGGACGACGGCGCCAGGCGCGTCAGACGAGCGACGGCCACGGTGATGGCGGCGACTCCGCGAAGAACCGCAACATCTCCAGCAGCCGGTCAGCCGACGGTGAGGTCCGGTTGTGACCGCCTGGTTGTCGGAGGGCGGCCAGCGCCCAGCTGAGGTGGTACCAAAGCACGCGGGCGGACCACTCGTGGATCGCCTCGCGTCGTTCCCGCCCGCTCAACGCAGCGGCGTACCCCTCCAACGCGAAGGGCACCGCCCGCAAGGGCAGCTTGGCGAAGTCGACAGCGGGATCCGCCCAGGCGGCGTCGCCCCAGTCGACCAGGCTCGCGACGTCAGGTGAGTCCGCGTCGACCACGACATTCGTGGGCGAGGCGTCACCGTGGACGATCACCGGCTCGACGTCGGCGGGGCGCCACTCCTCGAGCCGATCGAGCCACTCCAGCAGCCACTGCGCAGTCTCCAGGTCGATGGAGCCGGCGCTGGCCAGCTGGTCCACGGTGGCGTGCGGGTCGTCTGGCTCGTGGACGTGGAGACCGGGCAGCGAGCCGACCAGCTCACGGGTGAGCCCGTGCAGCCGTGCCAGGCTTTGGCCCACGTCACGGTAGGCGTCCGCGGCCTCGGACGGCGAGGTGCCGAGCGCGGCCAGGTCACGTCCTCGCACACGCTCGATGACCAGGTAGGGCACGTTCACCACGGTGCAACTGTCGTCGTAGGTCACCACCGCGGGTGTCCGGACACCGGCACGTCGGGCGACCGGGATGACGGTCGCCTCCTTGGCCAGCTCGGCGAGCCGAGCTCCTCCCCCGCGCGGGATCCGCACCACCAGGTGGTCGCCCAGGAAGTACACGTGGTTGGCCGCGCCCAGAATCGGAGCGGGCACGACATCGTCGATCGGTATGTGGTACCGGTCGGCGATCGCGGCCAGCGCCTCCTGACGAAAGTCACCACCCTGGCTCACGATCGCCAGGGTAGGGCACGCACCGTCGCGAAAGCGGGGAGCATGGGTCGTCGCGTCCGCACGCCTCCTTCTCGTTTTCCGGATCGCGTCAGCCCCAGCTCGTCGGCCCACCTTCGCGTCGGCCCAGCTTCTCGTCGGCCCAGACTGTCGGAAGCCGGTGTGAGAATGCCACGGTGAAAGAGACCGAGGCCGAGCTCGACGAGCTGCAAACCCTTCTCGACACCTCGCTCGCCCGATCAACCGCCCATCTACGGTCCATCGTGACACCAGGCGAGCGCACGTTGACCGCCCGAGAGCTGGTCAGAGTCCTCACCGGCATGTGCGTGCTCTCGGTGGCGACGGTGACCGCGCGAGGCGAGCCGCGCATCAGCGCGGTCGACGGCCATTTCCTGCACGGTCGGTGGGTCTTCTCCACCACCGGCGCCGCGGCCAAGGCGCGTCACCTCAAGGCGCGTCCAGCGGTCAGCGTCGCCCACCTCCGGGGAGACGACCTCGGCGTCTTCACCCACGGCGTGGCCGAGTTCATCTCACCCGAGCACCCCAACTGGGCAGAGATCGAGGAGCACCTGACACGCCACTACGGCAGCTCGCCAACCACCTGGGCCGACGACGTCGTCTACCTCCGCGTCGTGCCGCACTGGATGGTCGCGTACGCCTACCAGAAGCAGAAGGTTCTCGCTGAGGCCGGCCTGACCTCCTGACGGCCCGCCCCGGACGACCGTCGCCCGGAAGCATCGCCAAGGGCCGGCGAGCGAGGGCCACACCTCTCGCCGCGCTCCTGTCGCGCAAATCGAGCGGGCGGGGAGCAGCCATGCCTGGCCTCTCCCCGCCCGCGACGATCAGCTCGAACGATCAGCCTGGGACGATGTTGACCAGCTTGGGAGCCCGGACGATCACCTTCCGGATCTCCCGGTCGCCCAGAGCGTTGCGAACCTTCTCGGAGGCGAGTGCCCGCTCGCGCAGCTCGTCTTCGGTGACGTCGGGCGAGACCTCGAACTTGTCCCGCAGCTTGCCCGCGACCTGCACGACGGCCGTCACCGACTCGGCTGTCGCCAGCTCCGGGTCGTAGCTCGGCCAGCCCGCCAGCGCGACGGTCGGCTCGTGGCCGAGGCGCTCCCACATGTCCTCCGCCGTGTACGGCGCGACCAGACTCAGCATGATGGCCAGCGCCTCGACCGCCTCCCGCACGGCCGGGTCGGCCGGGCCCGGGCCGGAGTCGATCGCCTTCCGGGTCGCGCTGGTCAGCTCCATGAGCCGGGCCAAGGCGACGTTGAACTTGAAGGACTCCACCAGCTCGGTGACGTCTTTGATCGTCCGGTGGGTCACCTTGCGCAAAGCCTGGTCGCCGTTCGCCGGATCGACACCGGGCTCGCTCTGGACGTCACCGGACAGCCGCCAGGCGCGCTGCAGGAACTTGAGCGACCCGCCGGGCGACACGTCGGCCCAGTCGATGTCGTCCTCGGGCGGCCCCGCGAACGCCATGGTGAACCTGATGGCGTCCACACCGTACGTCGACAGCTGCTCGCCCAGGTCGACGCCGTTGCCCAGGGACTTGCTCATCGCCTTGCCCTGGTTGATGACCTGCCCCTGGTTCAGCAGCGCCTTGAACGGCTCGGTGAAGTCGACCATGCCCATGTCGTACAGCACCTTCGTGAAGAAGCGGCTGTACAGCAGGTGCAGGATCGCGTGCTCCACACCGCCGACGTACTGGTCGACCGGCATCCACCGCCGCACGTCCTCGGGGTTGAACGGCCCGTCCTGGTACCCCGGCGAGCAGTAGCGCAGGAAGTACCACGAGGAGTCGACGAAGGTGTCCATGGTGTCGGAGTCACGGCGCGCCTCGCCGCCACACTTCGGACACGCGACCTTCACCCAGTCCGTCGCCGCGGCCAGGGGCGAGACGCCCTTGGGCGCCAGGTCCGCCCCGCGCAGGTCGGGCAGCTCCACCGGCAGCTGGTCGTCGGGTACCGGCACCTCGCCACAGCTGTCGCAGTGGATGATCGGGATCGGGCAGCCCCAGAACCGCTGCCGCGAGATCAGCCAGTCGCGCAGCCGGTAGGTGACGCCCCGCTTGCCGATCCCCTGCTTCTCCAGCCACTCGATCATCGCCTGGATGCCCTCGTCCTTGCCCAGGCCGTCGATGACCGGAGAGTTGACGTGCCGTCCCTCGCCGGGTGTGGCGATGCCGGTCTCGGCGGGATCCGGCTCACCGGTGTCCACGACCACGCGCACCGGAAGGCCGTACTTGAGCGCGAAGTCCAGGTCGCGCTGGTCGTGGGCGGGCACCGCCATGATCGCGCCCGTGCCGTAGTCGGCCAGCACGTAGTCGGCGGCCCACACCGGGATGCGCTCGCCGTTGACCGGGTTGATCGCGTACGCGCCCAGGAAGACGCCGGTCTTCTCGCGCTCGGTCGACAGCCGCTCGATCTCCGACGTCCGCTTGACTTGCGCCAGGTACTCCTCGAACGCCTCCCGCTGCTCCGGGGCGCAGATCTCCTGAGCCAGCCGCGACTCCGGCGCCACCACGAAGAACGTCGCGCCGTAGAGCGTGTCCGGGCGGGTGGTGAAGACGGTGACCGGCTCCTCGCGACCCTCGATCGTGAAGTCGACGTAGGCGCCCTCGGACCGGCCGATCCAGTTGCGCTGCATGGTCAGCACGCGCTCTGGCCAGCGGCCCTCCAGCTGGTCCATGTCCTTGAGCAGCCGCTCGGCGTAGTCCGTGATCTTGAAGTACCACTGGGTGAGCTCACGCTTGGTGACGGTCGCACCGCAGCGCTCGCACGCTCCGTTGACGACCTGCTCGTTGGCCAGGACCGTCTGGTCCTGCGGGCACCAGTTGACCAGCGAGGCCTTGCGGTAGGCCAGCCCGCGCTCGTAGAAGCGCAGGAACAGCCACTGGGTCCACCGGTAGTACTCGGGCTCGCACGTGTGCAGCCGGCGTGACCAGTCGAAGGACACGGCGTACCGCCGGAAGGACTCGGCCTGCGTCTCGATGTTGGCCCAGGTCCACTCCGCGGGGTGCAGGTTGCGCCGGATCGCGGCGTTCTCCGCCGGCAGGCCGAACGCGTCCCAGCCGATGGGGTGCAGGACGTTGTAGCCCTTCTGCAGCCAGTAGCGCGCGATCAGATCGCCGAACGCGTACGCCTCTCCGTGCCCCATGTGGAGGTCACCGGAGGGGTACGGGAACATGTCCAGCAGGTAGCGGCGTTCGCGCGGGTCCGGCGCAGCCTTGGGGTCGTCTCCGGCGAGACGGTCCGCCCGGAACGGGTTCATCTGCTGCCACACCGGCAGCCACTTGTTCTGGATGCGGACGAAGTCGTAGGTGTCGGTGTCCGTCGCCGCTCGGGGGCCCGTTCCCGCTCGAGGGGTGGACGACTCCGGCTCTGCCGCGTGCGACTTGCTCATCGTTCGTGCTCCGTGAAGGCTGGGCGGATGGTGACTTCTGCCGGGGACGCGGCGACCCCACCACCGGCCCGCGCCGGCACCTCGGGGACGCCCCTCAGACCTCGAACAAAAAACCCCTCAACACAGGAGGGGTTTGCCGCGCCGACGCGGTGCTCACGCACCCGCTGATGGTCAGCGCGGCTCGCTAAGGAGCAGAGCCACTGGCATGCCCCTCAGGGTAGCGCACACGAACGCCTGGCCGCCGCACGGCATGACGCGCGACCTCACGGAGCGCTGACGCCCGGTTCGTACCCGCTCAGGCCTGCCCGGACAGCCGCCGCCGGACGATCTCGAACGACACGACAGCCGCGGCGCTCGCGACGTTCAGGGACTCCACGTCTCCGGGCATCGGGATGCTCACCCACCGCGCGACGTAGGGCCGCACCGCCGCCGTCACCCCCTCGGTCTCGCTGCCGAGGACGAACGCCACCGGAGGCTCCACGCGGGTCTCGAAGATCGTCTCTGTCGCGTCGGCGGCGAGCCCGACCACCTCGTAGCCGGCCTCGACCAGCCGCTCCGCGGCTTCCTCCGCCGTGTCGCAGCGGAGGACCGGCGCGCGGAACGCCACGCCCGCGGAGGCCTTCACCACGAGCGGATCGAGGTCGGCCACTCCGCGATGCGGCACGACAACTCCCCCCAGACCGGCCGCCGTCGCCGAGCGCAGGATCATCCCCACGTTGGCCGGGGTCTTGATCCCGTCCAACACGAGCACTGTGTCCGGACGCTCGTGGTGCTTGCCACCGAGCGCGTCAGCCAAGGTCCGCATGCGAGGAGCGACGACATCGGCGAGCACGCCGTTGTCGTGCCGCGGGTTCCCTGACAGGAGGTTGATGCGCTGAGCCGGAACTCGTCGAACCGCGACGCCTCGCGCTTGGGCTGCGGCGACGATCTCCCGGATCGACCCGCTCCGGGCACCCTCGGCGACGAGCACCTTGTCGACCGTGAGGCGCTCATCGGTCAGGGCCGCCAGCACCGGTCGAATCCCGTAGACCGTCACGAACCGGTCTCGAGGCGACACGTCCTCCCGCACGAGGGTCAGTCTCCCACCGTGGTCTCATCGCCCTCACCGTGGTCCGGTCGCCTCCGGCCGACCCCTCGCCGGGTCGTCATGTCCCGGCCGCCTGGACCCCTCCTTCCGGGCTACTCCTCCAGAGGCAGGCGGACTGGCTGCCCCGCCTTGACCGACGCGTAGGCCGCGAACGCGATCTCCGTCGCCTTGTAACCGTCCCACCCGCTCGGTTGCGGTTGGCGTCCCTCGCGGATCGCGGCCAGGAACTCCGCGATCATGAGCGCGTCGGCGTTGTCACCCCACGGCAGCCATTGCACGTTCTGGGAGCCGGACCGAGACGGGCCGTCGTAGTAGGAGTTCATGGTCTGGGCGAACGCGTCCGCGGTCGCCACGCCGTCGTCGCCCACGAACTCCAGCGTCACCCCGCCCCACGTCGGATAGGACTTCGGACGGCTCCAGCTGCAGTCGATCGTCGCCACGACGCCGTTCTCGAAGGTCACCGCGATGGTGCCGGCCGTCTCGACCGGGAGGTCGGGATACAGCAGGCGGTTGACCTGGGCGTAGACCTCGACCGCCTCGCTCCCGAGGATCCAGCGCAGCAGGTCCGCGACGTGGACGGTGTGGTCCATGACCGCGCCGCCACCGGCGAGCTCGGGATCGACGAACCAGCCGCCGGGCATCGTGCCCGGGTTGGTTCCGGCCACACCGTGGATCCGTCCGAGCTTCCCGTCCCGCACCAGGCGGGCCACGCTGACGACGGGGCCGCAGAACCGCACCGGGAACGCGGTCATCAAGCTGACCCCGGCCTTCTCGCAGGCTTCGATCATCGCCCGGCCATCGGCCAACGACGTGGCGAGGGGCTTCTCGCACAGCACGTGTGCTCCGGCCGCCGCGGCCTGCTCGACGAGCACGCGGTGACGGGCGTTCTCCGAGCAAATGACCACGCCGTCCGGCCCCCACTCGAGGAGCTCGGCGTAGGAGGTGGTGAAGCTCACGCCGTGCTGGTCGGCGATCGGCTTGCCGCGCTCGGCGTTCTCGTCGGCCACGCGAAGCTCGACGTCAGGGCGGCTGGCCAGCACGGACGCGTAGCTCAGCCCGTGCAGGTGGGCGAAGGACAGGATCCCGATCTTGAGCGGGCGCTCGCTGGTCTCGGTGGCAGGGCTGGGGGAGCCGCTCATGCCGACGTCACCTCCGCGGACGCGGTCGTCGTACCAAGGTTCGTGTCCGACTCGTCGGTCGGAAGCTCGATCGCGCGTCCGGTCTCGGCCGACTCCACCGCAGCGAGCGCGATCTCCAGTGCCGCCCGACCGTCCTCCGCGCCTACCCGGGGCGGTGTCCCGTCCTCGATCGCGGCGAGGAACTCGCGAAGCTCGGCGGCCCAGGGGTCCTCCGCCGTCGGCCAACCTCCGGCGAAGGCCAGCTCCGGAGGCGCCGTCCGGACCGCGGGCCGCTGGTCGGTCGCGTAGTCGAGCATGCCCTCGCTGCCCGCGAGCTCGAAGCTGGTGCGGAACGGCGCCTTCAGCCTGGCCCACGAGGCGGTGAGGTGGCTGATCGCCCCGCTCGCGTGCGTGAGGATCGCGTAGGCGTGGGTGTGGGCGCCTTGCGGGCCAGCCGGTCGCAGCGTCTTGGCGTAGACCCGGACGACATCTCCGGCGATCCAGCGCGCGAAGTCGATGTCGTGGATCATGACGTCGCAGATGATGCCGCCGGAGCGAGCCTGGTCGTGGTACCACCGGTCGCCCGCGGGCATGCCGCCCTCACGGGTCAACCGCAGCACCGCTGGCGTGCCGATGCGACCGGCCACGACGGCCTCGCGCGCGGCGGCGTACTCGGGGAAGAACCGCACGACCTGCGCGACGTGCAGCTGGACGCCGGCTTCCCGCGCGGCGGCGATCAGCTCGTCGGCTTCCGCGAGCGTGCGGGTCAGCGGCTTCTCGCAGATCACGTGACGACCCGCCCGGATGCCCGCGAGCGCGACCGTGTGGTGGGCGTCGGTGGGGGTGCAGACGTCGACCACGTCGACCGCGCCGAGCAGGCTCTCCATGTCGTCGTGGACGGTCACGCCCCGCTCGTCGCGGGCGCGAGCTCGCGCCTCGGGTAGTCCGTCGTACCCGTGCACGTCCACGCCGAGTCGCTGCCACCCGGCGATGTGCACTCCACCCATGCCGCCGAGCCCGACGACACCCACGCTCTTGACTTTCACCAACTCATCCCTTCGGCCGCTGATTGGAGCTGACCATATCCCTAACGCCCCATCGGCCCGATGGGAAGACCCGTCCACCTCGTGGACGCGACCGGGTGGCCTGCCTCTCCGTCGCCAGGTCCTCTCTCGTCGTCAGGTGATCATTGACACACTCACGCGAGGTTCAGCAGGGCGATCCCGGCGACGACGATGACGGTGGCGGCGGTGCGCCACCGACCGAACGGCTCCTTGAAGACGACCGCGCCGATGATGGCGCCGACGATGACGCTGGTCTCACGAAGAGCCGCGACCGCCGCGAGCGAGCCGCGTGTCTGCGCGACCAGCACCAGTCCGTAGGCCGCCACCGCGCAGGTCCCGGCGACGGCTCCGATCCGCCAGTGCGACTCGATGTCGCGCAGCAAGACCGAGGGGCCCTTGTGCAGCGCGACGAGCACCACCACGACAGCGCCGTGGAGCACGAACAACCAGGCCGCGTACGCCAGCGGCCCCTCAGCCCGTCGAACGCCCACGCCGTCCAGTACGGTGTACGTCGCGATCAGCAGCCCGGTCACCACGGCGGCCGCGACCGCCGGCAGCTCCTCCCGTCGTGGCCGACCTCGCGCGCAGACCAGGCACCCCAGCCCGACGGAGACGACGACCACACCGGCCAGCTGACCCGCGCTCAGGTGCTCATCAACGACGACCATGGCGGCGAGGGCCACCGTCCACGGTGACATGCCACGCGCCAACGGATACACCTGGTTGAACGCGCCGAGTCGGTACGAGCGCATGAGCGAGAGGTTGTAGAGGACGTGGACGCAGCTGGAGGCGAGCAGCGCCGGCCAGCTCGCCCGTGCCGGGACGCCGACCCAGGGCAACGCGACGAGCCCACCCACGACGAACCCCGCGGACAGCACCGCGACACCGACGAGCTTGTCGGTGAACGCGTGGGCGAGGGCGTTCCAGACCGCGTGCAACACGGCCGCCGTCAAGACCGCGACCGTCACTCCCACGGTGGGGGTCGCAGACGGGGTGGACGCGAGCGCGAGCGGTCCGAGCACGGGCCAAGGGTGCCATCACCACATCACGTATCGATGTGTCACCCGTCCGTAACCGGCGTGACCTTGATCAACTTCTCGCCCACTCCTCTACTGGAGAGAGGGAGGAGCACATGGAGGTGGGGAGTGGGCACGTCGACCAGGTGGTCAGGGCCGGCCGGCCGCAATTGGTCCGCTCACGGCCGGGTGGGAGTCGCGCTGCCCATCCAGCGGTCCACCCGACGCCCCGATGGCGCGCCGCGACACGAAGCGCCTGGCGAGCGCGCCGCGGCCAGCGACAACCGAGGACGAGACGCTCGACGCACGGCGGACACGGTCGAGAAGGCCGCCGAGTGTCTGGCGAGGGCGCTGAGCGAGGAGCTGCGGCACCATCCCCCGGACTTCATAGGATTTCGGACCACTGCCCGCCGCTGTGGCCACGCCTTGGTCGACGTCTTGACCAACCTCGACCGATGGAGTCAGGGCACGACCGGGCTGGCGAGCCCGTCCGACCCGGAAGACCGCTTCGTTCGGTGGTTCATCGACGAGGTCGTCGGGGACTCCGGCCTGCTCGTCGACGCCCTCGCTCGCCGCGCAGCCCGACGGACGGCGGAGCGTCTGCTCGAGATGAGCCCAGCGGTGCGGGACGCGGTCGCGTCAGGCGACACGTCGGACGTCGTCCTCCCTGACGCGGTGTTCTGTGAGCTGTACCAGCTGTTCTTCGCGGACCTGGTCGAGGAGTTCTTCCGCGCGGTCATCTTCGCCAAGCTCGTCACCGTGGCACCGGTCCTGCCGCTCGTGGACCCAGCGGACCTCGTCAGCCGCGCCACGACCCGAGTCGTGGCGCGCGTCGTCTCCCCGTGTGCGGAGCGGAAGCGCAACCCGTCCAAGCCCCTCACCGCCATCGCGCGCGACCTGGCGGACCACATCGTGGAACGTCTGCTCAACCCGGCGGAGGAGGCGGCATGACGCACCGTAGGGAGTACGGCGTGAAGCACCGGGGGGAGTACTTCTTCTACTACTCGGAGTCCAGCCGACGTGAGAAGACAGGCTGGGTAAGGCTGCGCGGCAAGGATTTCAGGTCGTTGATCTCTGCGGTTCCGAAGCTGGTCGGAGGCGGACGAGAGACTCCGGTCTGGGTGCAAGACCTCTGCCGCATCGCCTGCGCCGTCCATCTCGCGGACAGACGCGCCGCACGCAGGAGCAGTCCTGACAGGTGGACGAGGGTCATCCACCTCAGCGTCGAGGTCGGGGATCCCTCACTCTGGCAGCCCGAGGTGATCAGCACCCTCACGTCCATGCTTCGGGTCCTCACCGCTGACGAGTGGCTCGTCGAGGTGTACGGTGGCGCTCCACCGATCGACGCCGCGATCCTCCTCGACGACATGCCGTCGGTGGACGGATTCGACGCCGTCGTCCTTCTCTCCGGAGGTCTGGACTCCGCGGCCTACACGCTCGACCTGGCCAGCCGTGGCGGCGTGACGATGTACCTCCTTTCCTTCTACCTTGACCGGCATCGCCAGCCACAAGAGGCCATCCTCGATGAGATCGACCGCCTCCTGAGATCTGATTACGTCCACAGTCGAGTCAACCCACAGGTTCGCGGCTCCGCCGACGAGTCGAACCGCTCGCGAGGATTCCTCTTCGCCGCCTTCGCTGTCCTCGTCGCCACCGCCTTCAACGTCACGAGCGTCCGGATTCCGGAGAACGGGCAGGTGGCGATCAATCCCTCCCTCACCCCCGCGCGGGCGGCGAGTTGCTCGACGAAGTCCGTGCACCCGTGGGTGCTCTGGCAGCTCAACCGCCTCATCGAGGCGCTCGGCGGCGACGTCCGGGTCGTCAACCCGCTCCTCTACCTCACCAAGGGCGAGGTGTGCGCGATCGCGAGGGACGCGCTGCAGAGAATCGGGAGCGACGCGGAACGTGTCCTGGCCGGCACCATCAGCTGTGGGAACCGCAGCGTCAACCGGCCGCACCACAACAACTGTGGCTCCTGCTTTCCGTGCCTCGTCCGACGCTCGGGCCTGCACGCCGCGCTCGGCGCGGACCCGACGACGTACGCGGCGACGCCCCAGGACCCGGACGACACGCTGGCAGACCTCGTCGACCTGCGCTGCTGGCTGGAGACGCCGTTCACCACGCGGGACCTGCTCGCGGAGGCTCCGCTCCCACCCGACGTCGACGTCGACCGGCTCATGGACATGCTCCACCGGGGGCGGGAGGAGCTGCGCGCCATGCTCGACCACACCTTCCCAGCTTGGAACCTCGCTGGCGCCGGCGGACGCTGAGCTGTCGCCGACGGACGGCGCATCCCGCGCCGCCGGAATCAGCAGGGTGCCGGGTCAGCCAGGTAGGGCGCCCGACCGCTCGTACTCGGTGAGCATGGCGATACGACGAGCGTGGCGCTCCGCGCCCGAGAAGGGCGTGGTGAGGAACACCTGGACGAAGGCCGTCGCCTCCTCGATCGAGTGCATCCGGGCTCCGATCGACAGCACGTTGGCGTCGTTGTGCTGGCGGGCCAAGGCAGCCGTCTCCTCGTTCCACGCCAGGGCGGCACGCACGCCTGCCACCTTGTTCGCGGCGATCTGCTCGCCGTTGCCGGAGCCGCCGAGGACGATCCCGAGACTGCCTGGGTCCGCGACCACGCCACGGGCGGCGCGGAGGCAGAACACCGGGTAGTCGTCGTCCGGGTCGTACTCCGTGGGCCCGTGGTCGACGACCTCATAGCCATGATCGGCGAGCCAGCCGGCCAGGTGTTGCTTGAGCTCGAAGCCAGCGTGGTCCGATCCCAGATGCACTCGCATGCCGCAGAGTCTGGCAGTCGGCTCTCTCGAGCCGACGGCGAGTCCGCCACTTCCGGCATCGGCGAGCCGTTCACACCTCGACGTCGAGGCCGAACGTCTCCCGGTGGAGGTGGTCCAACGCCACGAGGACAGCGCCCCGCACGACCGGGTTCCCGTCCACGGCACCGGGTGCGACCCGGGTCGGCAGGGGGATCAGCGTCGACAACCGCTCCTCCACGCGCCGGGCGAGCGCGAGGCCCCCGGTACGTCCGACCTCGCCAGCGAGGACGAGGAACCCGGGGTCGACGACAGCGCACAGGGCGGCGGCGCCCTGAGACACCCGGTCGGCGAGCGCGTCCAAGAACGCCGCCCCCGCGGGCCCGCCGTCGACCGCCGCGCGCACGAGGCCGGCCAGGTCGGACGAAGGGTCCGCCACGTCGGCGGAGGTGTCGGCGGGATCAGACGAGGGGCCAGCCGGATCGGACGAGCCGTTCACCCGTTCCCCGGGCGCGTCGACGCGCCCGGACGTGTCGACGTCCCGGGAGGTGTCGACGTCTCGGGAGGTGTCGTCCGGGACCGGTATCCCGTGCTGCCGGGCGAGCTCACGCACCGCTGGGCCACCGGCGAGGTCTTGGAACGTCCCCCGACCGAGGGGCAGGTACGCCACCTCGCCCGCGCCGCCGGACGCCCCGCGCAGGACACGACCGTTGAGCACGATCGCCACACCGATTCCTTCATCGAGGAAGAGCAACGCGAAGGTGTCGTGCCCGCGGGCGGCGCCCAGCCGATGCTCGGCGTATCCGACGAGGTTGACCTCGTTCTGCAGCTCGACTCGGTCCCCGTAGCGGTCCCGCAGCCCGGGCAGGACGTTGGCGTGCCAGGTGGGCAGGCTCGCGACGAAGCTCACGTCCCCGCTCTCCGGGTCGACGAGTCCCGGCGTCCCCACGACCACCATGCGCAGTCGGTCGTCGCTGAGTCCGGCGTCGGCGAGGGCGCCGTCGAGCGCGGCTTGGATGATCCGGTCGGGCTGGGCTCCGGGATCTTGGGGCACGCGCGCGCTGCCGACCGTGGCACCGGTCAGGTCGGTGACGACCGCGAGGACGTTGTCCGGTCGGACCTCGACACCGGCGACGTGGGCGCGGTCGGCGACGACCCCGTACAGCCGTGCGTTGGGGCCGCGGCGGTCGGTGCCTGCCTCGCCGACCGGCGCGACCAGGCCGGCCGCCTCGAGCCGGTGGACGAGCGCGGCGATCGTGGGCCCGGACAAGCCGGTCAGCGTCCTCAGCTCGCGGCGGGTTAGCGGGCCTCGGTCGAGGAGGAGCTCGAAGGCCACGCGGTCGTTGATGAGCCGTGCGGTGCGCGGTGTCGCGGTTCGCGGACTGGACACCCCTCTTTTCATAAGGAACCCTGCCTGTTAATTTCTCCGCCACGGTAGATCTCACAGGATGCCGGGTCAACCGGCCGCATCCCCGGCAGCCGACGCGCGGCCTTCGACCTCGACGTGTCCGCGTGCGAGGCACGTCGTCACCCGTCCACCGGCGTACGGGCCAGCCGTGCCAACGGCCATCGGTGAGCGAAAGGATCACCACGACCCTCGAGGAGCGACACACGTGTCGAGACGACAGGCCGACGCCGGCTCATCAGACACCACGCCCCACGGCCGCCGGCCCTACGCGCTCGCCTCCTTCTTCGGCCTCGTGGGCTTCCTGCCCGCCAACTGGCTCGTGCGAGTGCCGGACGTCAAGGAGCAGGTCGGCGCCAGCGACAGCGAGCTCGGTCTCGCGCTCCTGAGCGGCTCCCTCGGCAGCCTCGCCGCCCTCCTGGTCGCGGGCCGGCTGTGCCTACGCCTCGGCCCGCGGCGCGTCCTGGTGCCGGCGAGCGCGCTGCTCAGCCTGCTCATCACGCTTCCCGGCGTCGCTCCATCCCTGCACTCGCTCGCCCTCGCCCTCGTGCTCGTCGGGATGGCTCAGGCGACGTTCACCATCGCCGTCAACAGCTCGGCCGTCGAGATGGCCGCGGCGAGCGGGAGCCCGCTGATGCCCACGCTGCACGGGGTCTTCAGCGTGGGCGGGTTGGCCGGCGCTGCCGTAGGCGGTGTCGTCGCCGAACGGATGTCGCCGGGTGCGCACCTCGGCATCGTGGGCGTGCTCGGTCTGCTCGTGACCGCCGTGGCCGGGCCACCTCTGCTGCGCTCAGCCCTGGCGAGCGGCCCGGCCGACCCCCGAAGCTCCGCCACGCCCGACAGCATCCCGTGGGCACGCGCCCGCTGGATCGTGCTGCTGTTCGGCGTGATCGCGGCGTGCACGGCGTTCGCGGAGTTCACCAACAACAACTGGGCCACCCTGCATGTGCGTCGGGACCTCGGCACCTCCGCCTCCGTCGCGGCCTACTGCTACGCCTGCTACGCGGGGGCCATCGCCGTCGGCCGCTTCCTCGGCGCCCGCCTGATCCGACGCCTCGGTGAGACCCGAGTCCTGTGTGGCGGCTTCCTGCTCGCCGCCGTCGCCACCGTGCTCACGAGCTGGGCGGGACACCTTCCCGGCGGGCTCGCCGTGGCGTTCGTCGCCTACGTCGCCCTGGGTCTGGGCCTCGCCAACATCTACCCCATCGCGATCAGCCGCGCGGGCGTGCTCGGCGGGCCGCGGGGTGTGAGCCGAATCGGGGTCGCGGCGAACCTTGGCGCCCTCAGCCAGGCCCCGCTCATCGGGTTTCTCGCGGACCGCTACGGGCTACCGACCGCGCTGACGACGGTCGCTGTCCTGTCCGTGAGCGCCGCCACACTTGCGTTCGGACTGCGAGCGTGGAGCTCCGGCACCCGGCCTCGCACTCCCCTTGCCGACCGGCCCTCCTCGCCCGGGCCGGCCGCAACCCGCCCGTCCGCGACCGATGCGGCGTCCGGCCTGTCCGGCGATCCAGCCGACGTCTCCAGCTCGGCCGAAAAGCTCCAGGGCTGACCCGCCGACCGCCAGGAGCACGCTGTGGTGTTACGACGTCTCCTCAACGCCAGCCGCGAGCCCGTGACCCGGCTCTATCCCCTGACCGTCTTCTTCGCCGCCGACGGGATCCTGTTCGCCGCGTGGGTGGTGCGGATTCCGCACATCAAGGCCCAGGTCGGCGCGACCGCGACCCAGCTGGGCTTCGCGCTGCTGTGCATGACGTTCGCCTCCGCCATCTCCATGTACGTCGCCGGGCGACTATGCGCGCGGCTTGGCACCCGGCTCGTGACCGTCGCGTCCTTCCCGCTCGTCTGCGTGGGCTTGGTGTTACCGGCACTGACCCGCTCGCCGATCCAGCTCGGCGTGGTGCTCTTCGCGTGGGGCTGCGTCTACGGAACCTTGCTCGTCGCCCTCAACGCGGCCGCTGTCGAAGTCGAGAAGGCAACACAGCGCGCGCTCATGTCGCCCATGCACGGGTTGTGGAGTGTCGGCGGTCTGGTGGGCGCGGTCACCGGCGGCATGCTCGTCGAGCGGCTCACCACGTCGACACACCTCGGCGTCATCGCGATCTCCGGCGTCGTCACCACGCTGTTGGTGGCCCCGTCCATGATGCGGCCGGACTCGCGGTCGGCGGGACCCGGCGAGCTCACAGCCGCCACCGCGCCGACCACTCGACACGCTCCGCAGCCGGCCTTCCCCGCGGTACGGACCTTAGTGATCTTGCTAGGCGTGGTCGCCTTGTGCACGGCCTACGGCGAGGGTGCGGTCGGTGACTGGGCCGTCCTCCACCTGCAGCAGGACGTCGGCGCCTCCGAGTCGCTCGCCGCCTACGGCTTCGGCGCCTACATGGTGGCGGTCAGCGTCGGCCGGCTGACGGGTGGTCTGATCATCCAGCAGGTCGGCGAGAGCTGGGTGCTCATCGGCGGCGCCGTCCTCGCCGCGCTCGGAATCCTGGTGGCGGCGTGGACGACCTCGGTCTGGGTCGCCTGGGTGGGCCTGGTGGTCGTGGGCCTCGGCCTGGCCAACATGTTCCCTGTGGCGATGGCCCGCGCGGGTGCGCTTGGCGGCTCGCGAGGCGTGGGCTTGGCCTCCACGATCGGCAACGTGGGGATGCTCGGCGGGCCACCGATCATCGGTTTCCTCGCCGACCAGTGGGGCCTGCCGGCGGCGCTGAGCACGATCGCGGTTCTGGCGGGCGTCGCCGGGCTGATCGGGGTGGCCCTCCGCGAGCGGATGGCGCCGCGAGCGACAGTGAGCCCGGCGAAGCCGGACGCGGCCATGTTGGGAACGTGACCAGGGTGACCGCGTCCGGTTCGCCGAAGGTCACGCAGCCGCAGGCTCAGTCGAAGATCGGCCCGCGGGTCCGGCTGCGCTTGAGCTCGAAGAAGCCGTCCGTACCGGCGACCAGCTTGACGCCGTCCCAGAGCTTGCCCGCCGCCTCACCGTGCGGGATGGGCGAGACGACCGGGCCGAAGAACGCCACATCCCCCACCTTGATGACCGGGGTGCCCACCTCGTAGCCCACGAGGTCCATGCCCTCCTTGTGGCTGGCGCGCAGCGCCTCGTCGTACTCCGTGCTGTCCGCGGCGTCCACCAGGTCGGTGGGCAGACCGGCCGCCTCGAGTGCCGCGACGTAGGTCTCCTTCTCTCGCGGCCGCTTCTCGTGGTGGAAGAGGGTGCCGATCGCGGTGTAGTAGCGGCCCAGCACCTCGCTCTCGTCCTCGCCGGCCGCCTTGGCCCGCTCAGCGGCCGCGATCGCGATCCGGACCGGGCCCCACGAGTTCTCCAGACCCTTCTTGTAGTCCTCCGGCAGGTCGCGCCCTTCGTTCAAGACCGCCAGGCTCATCACATGCCAGCGGGTCGTCACCGGGCGGACCTTCTCCACCTCGAGCATCCACCGGGAAGTGATCCACGCCCATGGGCAGATCGGGTCGAACCAGAAGTCCGCGACCTCGCGCTGCTCAGCCATCGTGCTCCTTACTCCATGTGTCCGGACCTCGTGAGGTCCGAACGATCGTCCGGGAAACCCGCCCATAACCTAGGCGAACGTAAACCTAGGCGAACGTACGATCGCATCGTTCGCGCGACGGGACCCACCGCGCCGAGTCGCAAGTCGTTGGCCCTCCCACTGGGCCGCGTGGAAGGATGAACCCCATGCCAGGCACCAACCTCACCCGCGCCGAGGCCCAGGAGCGGGCCCGACTCCTCAAGGTCGACGGCTACGACGTCACGCTCGACCTGACCTCTGCGGTCGATCCCCACTCCCCAACGTACCGGTCGACGACAATCCTCCGGTTCCGCTGCCAGGAGCCAGGAGCGTCGACGTTCGTGGACCTGATCGCGCCGAAGGTCCACCAGGTCAGCCTCAACGGCGTCGAGCTCGACCCGGAACGGGTCTACGACGGCGCGCGGATCTCGCTCGACGGTCTAGCAGCCGAGAACGAGCTTCGGGTCGTGGCCGACGCGGCCTACATGAACACCGGTGAGGGCCTGCACCGCTCCTTCGACCCTGTCGACCAGCGTCCCTACCTCTACACCCAGTTCGAGGTGCCGGACGCGCGGCGCGTGTTCGCGACGTTCGAGCAGCCCGACCTCAAGGGGACGTTCACGCTGACCGTCATCGCGCCGGCGGACTGGCAGGTGGTGTCCAACTCCCCCACCCCCGAGCCGGAGCCGACCGGAGACGGCGTCGCCACGTGGCGGTTCGCGCCGACACCGCCGATCTCGACCTACATCACGGCGCTCGTGGCCGGCCCGTTCCACGTCGTCCGCGACTCCTACCAGGGCCGCCGGGGCGAGATCCCGCTGGGCGTGTTCTGCCGCCAGTCGCTGGCCGAGCACCTCGACGCCGACGAGATCCTCGACGTCACCAAGCGCGGTTTCGCGTTCTTCGAGGAGCTGTTCGACTACCCCTACCCGTTCGAGAAGTACGACCAGCTCTTCGTGCCCGAGTACAACATGGGCGCGATGGAGAACGCCGGCTGCGTCACCATCCGCGACGAGTACATCTTCCGCAGCCGCACCACCGACGCCGCCTACGAGGCGCGCGCCAACACGATCCTCCACGAGCTGGCGCACATGTGGTTCGGCGACCTGGTGACCATGCGCTGGTGGGACGACCTGTGGCTGAACGAGTCGTTCGCGTCGTACGCCAGCGTGCTGTGCCAGGCCGAGACGACCCGCTGGACGCACGCCTGGACGACCTTCGCCAACACCGACAAGACCTGGGCCTACCGCCAGGACCAGCTGCCCTCGACCCACCCCATCGCCGCCGACATTCGCGACCTGGAGGACGTCGAGGTCAACTTCGACGGCATCACCTACGCCAAGGGCGCGAGCGTGCTGAAGCAGCTGGTGTCCTGGGTGGGCCGCGAGGAGTTCTTCGCCGGGCTGCGCCACTACTTCAAGACCTACGAGTGGGGCAACGCCACCCTGGCCGACCTGCGTGTGTGCCTGGAGAAGACCAGCGGCCGCGACCTGGAGGCCTGGAGCAGGGAGTGGCTGGAAACCGCGGGTGTCAACACGCTCCGCCCGGCGTTCGACGTGGACACCGAGGGTCGCTTCACGTCGTTCGAGGTCGTGCAGGAGGCGCCGGCCGACCATCCCACCCTCCGCTCGCACCGGCTCGCCATCGGCTTGTACGACCGGACCGATGACGGTCTGGTGCGACGCCGCCGCGTCGAGCTGGACGTGGTCGGTGAGCGGACCGCGGTGCCAGACCTCGTCGGCGAGTCCCAGCCGGACCTGGTCCTCCTCAACGACGACGACCTGACCTACGCCAAGATCCGCCTCGACGAGCGGTCGCTCGCCACTCTCGTCCAGCACATCGGAGAGTTCCGCGACCCGCTGCCGCGCTCGCTGGGGTGGACGGCGGCGTGGGACATGTGTCGCGACGCCGAGATGGCCGCCCGCGACTACATCGCCTTGGTCCTGGGCGGCGTGGCGGCCGAGCCGGACATCAACGTCGTCCAGCTGCTGCTGCGGACCGCTTCCACCGCCGTGCAGATCTACACCGCGCCGGAGCGGCGACTCGAGGCACGGCGGGAGTTCGCCGCCGGCTTGCGCGCGCTCGTCGAGCAGGCCCAACCAGGAAGCGACCACCAGCTGGCGCTGGTTCGCTCCTACGCCGGCGCGGCCACGGAGGAGCACGCCAGCTACCTCGCGGGTCTGCTCGACGGCTCGATCACGCTCGACGGTCTGTCGGTCGACCAGGAGCTGCGCTGGACCTTGGTCCAGAACCTCGCCCGGCTCGACGCGATCGACCCCGCCCAGATCGACGCCGAGGAGCGTCGCGACGGCACGATCAAGGGCAAGGAGGAAGCCGCGCACGCCCGTGCGGCTCGCCCGCACGCCGAGGCCAAGGCGCAGGCGTGGCGGGACGCGGTCGAGCGCGACGACGTGCCCAACCAGACGCAGTTCAAGACGATCCGAGGCTTCTGGCAGCCGGGGCAGGAGGAGCTGCTCAAGCCGTACGTGCAGCGTTACCTCGATGTCGCCCAGTGGGTCTGGGACCACAAGGCGAACGAGATGGCCCAGTCGGTCCTGGTCGGTCTGTTCCCGCGTCAGCTGGCGACCCAGGAGACCGCCGAGAAGGTGCGGGCGTGGCTCGACAACGCCGAGCCGGTTCCCGCGGTGCGACGGCTCGTGTCCGAAGGCCTGGCCGACGTCGAGCGGGCGCTGCGAGCCCAGGCGCGCGACGCGCAGGCCTGACCGTCTCGCGAGCACGACGAGGGCCTGGACTTCCCCCGCGGTGCGGGAGGAGGTCCAGGCCCTCGTCGGTGCTTACTCTTCCGGCAGCGGTGTGCTGCCGGGACGACTCGCGTGCTCGCCGAGCTGCTGGATTCCGGTGACCAAGCCACCCACGAGGTCGCCGTCGGCGAACGACGACCGCATCCCGAGGACGACCAGCTGACAGTCGGCGTCGGTGAGGCGGCGCCGAGCCTGCTCCCCGGTCACGATCTCCACCCGTCGCCCCTTCGGGTCCACGAGGATGAAGACGCTGCGCGCCGGGTCGGGAAGCGCCGCGTGCAGTCGCTCCGCGACGGACCTCGACGGCCCATCGACGGGCCCGACGTAGGTGGAGAAGGTCAGGCCGGACAGCTCCTCGGCGTTCCGGATCGCCCGCTCGAGCTCGTTGCGTTCGCGGATGCTGAAGCCCTCACGACCGACCACCGGCGCCTCACCTCTTCTTCACCACTGGCTTCTTCACCACTGGCCACCGGCGCCACCTCGGCCGGCTGCTCCTCCTTCGGACGACGCTCCCTCACCGCGAGGCTGGTCGGATCCCAGCTCGGGCGAGTCACCTGTCCTCTCCAGCGGAGTGCCAGCCTCGGCCGGGCGGGCGCCGAACCACTCCGGCGGACCGCTCCACGACAAGCTCGTCTGTGAGCCACGACGGATCAGATCGGGCGCCATGACGAGAAGGCTGATGAGGAGGAACAAGCCGACAGGGATCCCACCGAAGATCCCGAGCACCTCGAGGGGCGACAGATCCAGACCCGGCGGCGCCGAGCTCGCTGTCGCCGCAGAGGCGGACGTGCTCGTCGCCAACACGACCGTGGCGCACGTCACACCCATCGTGACACCTCGTCGCAGGAACGCCCGGATCATCCCCTGACCTTTCATCACGGTTGACACCGTACCCGCGACAGTGGACCGGCCAGTCCTCGCCCCGCCGCCGTCGCGTCCAGCGGCCGCCGCCACGGTGCTCACGGGGGGCCATCGCCGTCTCGGCCTCGGAGAACCTTGCACAATGACCGACGGATGTGGGCCCGCCCGCGTCCAGACCCTGCAGTGACGCGCTCGACCCAGACGTCCGACCCATGACGAGGCCGCACGATGATCAAGCCGCATCCTGACCTTCTGGTCGCCCTCACCTGGAGCCAGGTCGTCGAAGCCGCGGAGACCCCGGCCAGGATCCTGCTGCGAGTCGCCCTGCTCGTCGGGGTCGGACTCGTCCTGCGGCATCTGGCGCACCGGCTGATCGACCGGCTCGTCACTCGAGCGGTTGGCCTCACCCTGCCGAAACCGCTTCGCGGAGACCGGCGGGGTGACGACGCCCGGGAGCGCCCCACGCTCCAGCAGGAGCGCCGCGCGCAGCGCGCTCAGGCACTCGGCTCCCTCTTCAAGAGCGCCACGACCGCGCTCGTCGGGGTCGTCGTGGTCCTCATGATCCTCGACGAGCTCGGGTACTCGCTCGCGCCACTGCTCGCCAGCGCCGGTGTCGCCGGTATCGCGATCGGCTTCGGCGCCCAGAGCCTCGTCAAGGACTTCCTCGCCGGCATCTTCATGCTGCTGGAGGACCAGTACGGCGTCGGTGACGTCGTGGACCTCGACGTCGCCGTCGGCACGGTGGAGAGCGTGGGCCTGCGAGTGACGCGGGTGCGTGACAGCGACGGAGTGCTCTGGCACATCCGCAACGGCGAGATCCTGCGGGTCGGCAACAAGAGCCAGGGATGGTCCGCGCTCGTGCTCGACATCGCGGTCGCCTACGACGAGGACATCCACCGCGTCGAGCGGCTCGTCGACCAGCAGGCCCGCGAGATCGCGGCGAGCGACCAGTGGAAGGACAAGATCCTCGAGACGCCCCACGTCGTCGGCGTCGAAGAGGTGACCGGGCAGTCGATCACGATTCGGATCGAGGGCAAGTGCCTGCCCAACGAGCAGTTCGGCATCCAGCGGGAGCTGCGCTCGCGGCTGAAGAAGGCCTTCGACGCCGAGGGCGTCCGGGTGCCGGCGTGAGACGAGCGCCGTGTCCGGTGCCACGCTGACGGCACCGGACACGGCGGCCGGCCAGCCTCAGACCAGGGCGGCGTCGAGGGTGATCTTCGTGCCCGCGAGCGCCTTGGAGACGGGGCAGTTGGCCTTGGCGTTCTCCGCCGCCCGCGCGAAGGCCTCGGCGTCGAGTCCCGGCACGCTGGCGCGCACCGTGAGATGGATCCCGGTGATCCCCTCACCTGGTTGGAACGTCACCTCGGCCTTGGTGTCGACGCTGCTCGGTGGGTTGCCGGCCTGGGCCAGCCCGTGGGAGAGCGCCATCGAGTAGCAGGTGGCGTGAGCCGCGGCGATGAGCTCTTCGGGGCTGGTGCGCCCATCCGGCTGCTCCGCGCGCGATGGCCACGTGACGTCGTAGGTCCCAAGGCCGGAGGAGTCGAGCGAGACCCGGCCGGACCCCTCCATGAGGGAACCCTCCCAATGCGCGTTCGCCGTGCGTGTGGTGGCCATAGGCATCTCCTTCGTGCGGATCAGCGACTAACGGTCCTCATCCCGGCTGCTCGCTGAGGCGTCGACCGTGAACGAGGCACTCGTCCATCCTGCCCTCTCCGGTGATCGAGGCGACGACGAGCCGTCGACCGGCGTGCCGAGCCTTGTCGTCCCCAGTGAGGTCTCGACTCGTGTGGGTTACAGCACCGTGACTGTTGCGCCGAAGGTCTTGACCGTGGGCAGGACCGGCGGCACGATCGCCCTCACTTACCAACGATCTGCCCTCTTCGGCAGAAAGTTTCATCCACCTCTGAGGAGTGCCAGATGCCGATCGCACCACGTCGGTGGCGACGCGTCACGGCCGGTCTGGCGGCACTCGCCTGTGTGGCCGGCCTCGCGTCATCCAACGCCGCGTACGCCGACCAGACGGCCGACGAGCAGCCGACCCAGCTGGTCGTGGCGGTCAGCCAGTCCGTCGACACGTTCAACCCCTTCCTGTCCTTCTTCGCGATCGGCTACACGATCTCCGGGCTGACCTACGACTCGCTCATCGACTGGAGCGCCGAGGACTACAGCCCGGTCCCGGGCCTGGCGACGAGCTGGGAGGAATCGCCGGACCGGCTGACGTGGACCTACAAGATCCGGAAGGGCGTCAAGTTCTCCGACGGCACGCCGCTCACCGCGCGCGACGCGGAGTTCACCTTCAACCTGATGATGACCGACGAGGCCGCGCGGGCCTCCTCGGCGGACCTCGTCGAGAAGTTCGAGAGCGTCGACGCGCCGGACGACTACACCCTGGTCATCAAGCTCAAAGAGCCGACCAACCAGATGCTGGCGCTCGACAACCCGATCGTCCCCAAGCACATCTGGGAGAAGATCGACAACCTCGGCGAGTACAAGAACTTCGACTTCCCGCTCGTCGGGTCCGGCCCGTTCCAGGTCGTGGAGTTCAAGACCGACCAGTTCATCCGGCTCAAGGCCAACAAGGACTACTGGGGCGGGGCTCCGAAGTACGACGAGCTGATCTTCCGCTACTACAAGACGCCTGACGCGGCGGTGCAGGCCCTCATCAACGGGTCGGTCGACCTGGTCAGCGGCCTGACGCCCGCGCAGTACCGTGGCTTGGAGGGCCAGAAGGGGATCACCCGCAACCAGGCGCAGAACCGCCGGACGAGCTCCATCACGTTCAACGTCGGCGCGCAGACCCGGGACGGCAAGCCCTTCGGCGACGGCCACCCCGCCCTGAAGGACGTCCGGGTGCGCCAGGCCATGCACCACGCCGTCAACCGCGAGGAGATCATCGAGAAGGTCTACGACGGGATGGCCACACCAGGCGTCAGCTACATCCCGCGGATCTTCTCCAACTACTTCTGGGAGCCCGAGGGTCCCGAGAAGGTCGAGTTCGACATCGCGAAGGGCAACCAGATCCTCGACGAGGCCGGCTACCGCAAGGGTCCGGACGGCATCCGCGTCGACCCGAAGAGCGGTCGGCCGCTGTCGTTCCGGCTGCTCCACCACGCCGACAACCCCCAGTACGCGACGATCGCGCAGTACCTGAAGGGCTGGTGGAAGGAGCTCGGCATCGACATCAAGGTCCAGAGCACCGACTCCACCAAGCTCAACGACATGCTGTACGCCGGGAAGTTCGACGTCATCTTCTCCGGCTGGGGCGTCGGGCCCGACCCGACCAGCATCCTCTCGCTCTACACCTGCGACGCGCTGCCGAGCGACACCAGCGGGACCGAGCGGAACACCGACACCTTCTACTGCAACGAGCGCTTCGACGAGCTGCACGAGCAGCAGAAGCTCGAGACCGACCTGACGAAGCGAGCCGAGCTGATCGCCGAGATGCAGAAGATCCTCTACACCGAGGCGCCGGTGATCACGCTCGTCTACGCCGACCAGCTCGAGGCCTACCGCAGCGACCGCTGGACGGGCTTCGTCAAGCAGCCCGCCGAGCGCGGCATGATCTCAGGCCAGCAAGGCCACTGGGCCTTCCTCTCCGCCACGCCCGTGGTCGAGACGCAGGAGGAGAGCGCTGGCGGCTCCCGCATCGGTCTCGTCCTCGGTGGCGGCGCTGCGGTGCTCGTCGTGGCCGCGGCGGCCGTGCTCGTGGCCATCCGCCGTCGCCAGACCGCCGATGAGCGGGAGTAGCGCCCGATGACGGTCGAATCCTCGCTGGTGGCCGGGTCGGAGGGCTCGGCCACCAGCGAACCACCCGAGCGGTCGGGGTCTGGCTTCGGCCGCTACCTGCTGACCAAGCTCGGTGGCGCCGCGATCTCGCTGTTCATGGTGGTCTTCTCGGCCTTCTTCCTCTTCCGCATCCTGGGCGGCGACCCGGTCGACGCCCTGACCCGCGAGATCCCGACCACGCCGGAGGAGCGCGCCGCCCTGCGGGAGAGGCTCGGGCTCGACCGACCGCTCCCTGTGCAGTTCGCCGACTACCTCACCGGCGTCCTCACCGGTGACCTCGGCGAGTCCTACCAGTACCAGCGACCGGTCATGGAGCTGATCCTGGAGCGTCTCGGCCCCACGGTCCTGCTCACCGGCACCGCGCTGGTGCTGTCCGCCTCGCTGGGCCTGTGGATCGGCACCAAGGCGGGCTGGCGGCAGGGCAGCCGCTACGACCGCCTCCACGTCGGAGTGGCCTTGACCCTCTGGTCGGCGCCCACGTTCTGGCTCGGCCTCATCGTCGTCATGGTCTTCGGCCGCTTCCTGGGGCTGTTCCCCATCAACGGCATGGTGTCGCCGCGCACGCCTCCGGGATTCTGGCCGCAGACGCTCGACACCCTCCACCACCTCGTGCTGCCGGCGGTCACGATGACCGCGGTGATCTACGCGCAGTACGTGCTGGTGATGCGCTCGTCCATCCTCGACGAGATGGGCAACGACTACCTGACGACGGCGCGGGCCAAGGGACTCCGCGACGACCTGGTACGCCGCCGGCACGCCGTCCCGAACGCCTTGTTGCCCACCGTCACGTTGCTCTTCCTCCACCTGGGGGGCGTGGTCGGTGGTGCGATTCTCACCGAGACGGTCTTCAGCTGGCCCGGACTTGGCCTGCTGGCGTACGAGGCGCTGAAGATCCCGGACCTGCCCCTGCTGCAGGGCACTTTCGTGTTCTTCTCCACCGCCGTGATCCTCGCCAACACCGCCGCCGACATCGTCTACCGATTCCTCGACCCGAGGGTGCGCCAGTCATGACCGCGTCGACGACCGGAACACCCCCACCCACGTCCCCGGACACCTCGCCGGAGGAGCCGAGCCGCTTGACGTCCACGCGCGCGGTGGTCTGGCAACGCCGCCGGGCGGCATTGGCCCGTTTCTGGAGGGACTACCGGCAACAGCGCGCCGGCGTCGTCGGGCTCGTCGGTCTCGCCCTCATCGTCGTGGCCGCCCTCGCCGCACCCCTCATCACCGACGCCAGCGGCCTCGACGTCACTCGGGCGCCCGGGAAGCGGCTGGAACCTCCGAGCTGGTGGCCGTGGGGTCCGGGCGAGGCGGGTGAGTTCTTCCTCGGCACCGACGAGACGGGCCGGTCGGTGGCGCTGCTCACGCTCTGGGGGGCTCGCGTCTCACTGTTGGTCGGCGTGACCGCCACCCTGCTCGCGATCGGCATCGGGACGCTGGTCGGCATCACGGCCGGCCACTTCGGCGGCTGGGTCTCCAGCGTGCTCATGCGCGTGACGGACTGGTTCATCGTCCTCCCCCGCCTGGTGCTCGCGATCGCGCTCGCCGCGCTGCTCGGACCCACCATCGTGACCATCGTCGTCGCCATCGGTGTCACGTCGTGGGCCGGAACGGCACGGTTGATCCGCGCCCAGACGCTCGCCGTCGAGGCCCGCCCGTATCTCGAACGCGCGCGGGCGCTCGGCGCCGGCCACTGGCACCAGATGACCCGCCACGTGCTGCCGAACGTCATGCCGCTCGTGCTCGCCAGCACCACGCTCGAGGTGGCCAGTGCCGTCCTGGCCGAGGCCACCTTGTCCTTCCTCGGCCTCGGCGACCCCGCGCGTGTCTCGTGGGGTGGGATGCTCAGCCGGGCCAACGCGTCGGGCGCGGTGACCTATGGCGCGTGGTGGTACCTGCTCACGCCCGGTCTGGCGATCCTCGTCGTGGTGCTCTGCTTCACACTGTGCGGCCGAGCCCTGGAGGCTGTGTTCAACCCTCGGCTGCGAGGTCGGTGACGCGATGCCCCTGCTGGACGTTCGAGATCTGCGGGTCACGTACCAGTCCGCGCGCGGCCCCGTGCCCGCTGTCCGCGGCGTCGACCTGACCCTCGACGCGGGTGAGACATTGGGGATCGCCGGGGAGTCCGGCTGCGGCAAGTCAACGCTGGCGCTGGCGCTGCTGCGGCTCCTCCCCCGGACCGCCACCATCACCGGGCAGATCCTGCTCGACGGCGAGGACGTCCTCACCATGTCGTGGGGCAAGCTCCGCGCGGTCCGCTGGGCCGGCGCGTCCATCGTCTTCCAGGGCGCCATGCACGCCCTCAACCCCGTCCACCGGGTCGGGCGTCAAATCGCCGAGCCGATCATGCTGCACGAGCGGGTGCGCGAGTCCGAGGCGCTCGCCCGCGCCGAGGAGCTCCTCACCCAGGTCGGTCTGCCGGCGTGGCGGGCGCGCAGCTACCCCCACGAGCTCTCCGGTGGGCAGCGACAGCGGGTCATGATCGCGATGGCGCTGGCCTGCTCCCCGCGGCTGATCGTCGCGGACGAGGCCACGACGGCGCTCGACGTGATGATCCAGGCCCAGGTCCTCGACCTCATCACCAGCCTGGTCGCGGAGCGCGGCATCGCGCTCCTCATGATCAGTCACGACCTGTCGATCCTGTCGTCCACCTGTCGCCGCCTCGCGGTCATGTACGCGGGTCGAGTCGTCGAGATGGGACCGGCCCAGGAGCTGTTCGGCGATCCACGACACCCGTACTCGGGAGCCCTTGCGGCCGCCTTCCCCAAGATCGGCGACCCGGCCGCCCGCGGACGTCCTCGTGGGCTCGGCGGCGACCCACCGGATCCCGCCGCCGTTCCGTCCGGGTGTGCCTTCCATCCCCGGTGTCCTCTCGCCCGACCGGAGTGCGCCACGACCGACGTGGAGCTGTGGCCGGCGGGCCCGGACCGTGTCGCCTCGTGTGTCCGTGTCCTGCCAGCCGGTTCGTCGAGGGAGGCGTCATGACCGAGCAACCGATCCTGTCGGCCCGCGGGCTCACCGTCGACTTCCGCTTGCGCGGCGGCCGACGCGCTCGTGCGGTCGACGGTGTCGACCTTGACTTGGCGCCCGGCGAGGTGCTGGCGTTGGCGGGCGAGTCCGGGTGTGGGAAGACGACGCTCGCCCGGGCACTGCTCGGGCTGGTCAAGCCGACATCCGGCACGATCACCTACGCCGGCGAGCCGCTGGCCTCGACCTCGTCCGGGCTCAAGGCGTACCGTCGGGCGGTCCAGCTGATCCTGCAGGACCCCACCGGTGCCTTGAACCCCCGACACACGGTCTACGAGGCGGTCGCGGAGGGCCTGCGCATCCACGGCATCACCGACAACGAGCGCGACCGAGTGGCGGAAGCGCTCGCCCACTGCGGCTTGCGACCACCCGAGCGGTTCTTCCTGGCCTACCCTCACGAGCTGTCCGGTGGTCAGCGCCAGCGGGTCGTCATCGCGGGGGCACTGGTCCTCGAGCCGAAGGTGCTCATTGCCGACGAGCCGGTCGCCTCCTTGGACGCGTCTGTCCGCGGTGAGATCCTCGCCCTGCTGCTTCGGCTCCGGGAGCAGTTCGGGCTCGCGGCGCTCGTCGTCACGCACGACCTCGGGCTGGCGTGGAGCATTGCGGACCGGCTCGCCGTCATGTACCTCGGCCGGATCGTCGAGTCGGGACCGACCGAGCGGGTGCTCACCGACCCCCAGCATCCCTACACACGGGCGCTGGTGTCGGTCCTGCCGGACTCCCCCGTGTCCGAGCCTGTCGTGCTCTCGGGCGAGCCGCCGGACGCCACGCGCATCCCGGCTGGATGTCGCTTCCACCCGCGCTGTCCCGAGCTCGCCTCCGGAGGGGCGGCCGCGGCCGGGGTCGCGGACGCGTGTCGACGGACGCCGCTGCCGGTCCTCCCCGCTGACCCCCACCAGCACGTCGTCGCCTGCCACCTGCGCATGGCCCGACCGACCAAGGCGGCCGAGGCGGGTTCTGTGTCCGGCTAGCGTCGGCGCAGCCGGAGCCTGGCTCCCTCATCCGAGGCATGTCGGACCTGGCCGACCCGCGGCGATCGGTCCATCTGGGAGCGCGACGTCCTTCCGGCCGTCCGGTCGCCGGACACGTCGGTCACCCGGCCTTGCGGCCAGTTGCACAATGGACGGCGATGAGCGAGCAGACACACTCTCCCGGACCCCAGACCGACGGCGCCGGCACGGAGCCGCAGACCTTCTACGAAGCCGTCGGCGGACACGAGACCTTCCGGCGGCTGGTCCAGCGCTTCTACGAGGGCGTCGCCGAGGATCCCGTGCTCCGACCCATGTATCCGGGGAAGACGCTGCGTGGCGCTGAGACCCGCCTGCGGATGTTCCTCGAGCAGTACTGGGGTGGTCCCACCACCTACTCGGAACGGCGCGGACACCCACGGTTGCGGATGCGTCACGCACCGTTCCCGATCGACGAGGATGCTCGCGACCGCTGGCTCCACCACATGCGTGTGGCGCTCGATGAGCTCAAGCTCGCGCCCGAGCACGAGGAGCGGCTGTGGAACTACCTCGTCATGGCCGCCCACTCCCTGGTCAACACGTTCGACGAGTCGCGTCCCAACCTCCTGAGCTGAGGTCCGCCCTCACGCCCCGTCGCCTTGTGGTCGACGTGCTGTTTCGACGATCGTCTCTTCGTTCGACCAGACGACCTGTCGACGCACCCGACCCCACCTCCCACACAGCGTCCACCACAATGGTGGCGCCTCGCCCAGCCCAGACGAGCGAGCTCATGCCGACAGGAAGGTGGCGTTCATGAGCGCGAACACGCCGAGCCCATGGTGGCGGACGGCCGTGATCTACCAGATCTACATCCGCAGCTTCGCTGACGGGAACGGCGATGGGATCGGCGACATCGCCGGTATTCGGTCACGGCTGCCCTACCTCGCCGCGCTGGGCGTCGACGCCATCTGGATCACGCCGTGGTACGTCTCGCCCATGGCCGACGGCGGCTACGACGTGGCCGACTTCCGCGCCATCGCGCCCGAGTTCGGCACGTTGGCCGAGGCCGAGCAGATGATCGAGGAGGCGCACGAGCACGGTCTGCGCGTCATCCTCGACATCGTTCCCAACCACACCTCCGACCAGCACCCCTGGTTCCGGGAAGCCTTGGCGTCCGAGCCCGGCTCGCCGGCCCGGGCCCGGTACTGGTTCCGGCCCGGACGCGGCCCAGACGGCGCCTTCCCACCCAACGACTGGCGGTCGGTCTTCGGTGGACCGGCCTGGACGCGGGTTCGCGACGAGGAGGGCGTGCCCGAGGAGTGGTACCTGCACCTGTTCGCGCCCGAGCAGCCTGACCTGAACTGGGAGAACCCCGAGGTCCGCGCCGAGTTCGAGGACATCCTGCGGTTCTGGTTCGACCGCGGTGTGGACGGCTTCCGGATCGACGTGGCACACGGTCTGGTCAAGCACCCGGCCCTCCCCGACATCGGCTGGGACAAGGAAGAGCTGCTCGCCGAGTCCGAGATCGCCGACCACCCACACTGGGACCGCGACGGCGTCCACGAGATCTACCGCGCGTGGCGCAAGGTCGCCGACTCCTACGCCGACACTCCGCAGGGCCCGCGCATCTTCGTCGCCGAGGCGTGGGTCCGCACCGAAGCCAACCGGCTCGCCCACTACCTGCGCCCCGACGAGCTGCACACGGCGTTCAACTTCGACCTGCTCCGGTGCCCGTGGGACGCCGAGAAGTTCCGGGCCACCATCGACCACAACCTGCGGATGCTGGCGGACGTCGGCGCACCCACGACCTGGGTGCTGTCCAACCACGACGTCATCCGGCACGTCACCCGCTACGGACGCCCAGCCGGTCGGGAGCACGAGCCCGCGGGGACCACGCCGTGTGACGTCGCTTTGGGCGTGCGGCGGGCGAGGGCGGCCGCGCTCCTCATGCTCGGGCTCCCCGGGTCCGCCTACATCTACCAAGGCGAGGAGCTCGGACTGCCCGAGGTGGAAGACCTGCCGGTCGAGGCCTTGCAGGACCCGATCTGGAGGCGTTCCGGCGGCACGAGGCGTGGTCGGGACGGCTGTCGAGTTCCACTTCCGTGGACGGGTGAGTCACCCGCCCTCGGATTCGGTGCCGCGCCACCGTGGCTGCCGCAGCCGGCGGAGTGGAAGACGCTCAGCGTCGAGGCCCAGACCGGCGACGACACCTCGATGCTCGAGCTCTACCGGTCGGCGATCAGCTTGCGCCGGTCGTGGCCGGGCCTGGCCGAGCAGCCGCTCACCTGGTACGACGAAGTGCCCGACGGTGTGCTCGCCTTCGACCGCGGTGACGGCTTCCGGTGCGTGGTCAACTTCACCGACCGCCCCGTTCCGCTTCCGCCACACACCGAGGTCGCCTTGGCGAGCGGGCCGCTGGAGGGCGACGCGCGCGACCAGCTACCCGGCAACACCGCCGTTTGGCTGCGCTTGACGTGACCCCACGCTGGATGAAGGTGGCGTGGCGGTGTCACCCGCCACGCCACTGCCTCGCCTCGCGGGCGTGAGGACGACCGCGCCCCTGCGGAGCTGCCAACCCGTGACACGTGTGCGCTGGTAGCGCGCAGCGGTCGTGGCTGACGTGACCGAGGATGGCCCTCGCGAGATCAGTCGTCAGATGTACGATCAAAGTCCCGAGCCCGTCCCAGACCTCACGTCAGGAGGCTCGCTTCGTGTCACGTCCGGTCTCGGGCGGTCACCCCGCCTTCTCCAACCCGCAGGGCCCCACTCTGTGGTACTCCGAGCCGGCCGGTGATGACGGGGACGAAGCCCTGCCCATTGGCAACGGGCAACTGGGTGCCATGGTCTTCGGCGGCGTGGTCTCCGAACGCCTCCGGCTCAGCGAGAAGACCATGCGGTGGGGCCAGCCGAGTGCGACCCTTGGCGACCTCTTCGTGCACGTCCACGACGCCGGGATCGTGGTCGATGACTATCGCCGCGACCTCGACCTCGGCTCAGCGATCGCGCGGGTCGAGTACGTGCTCGATGGGGTGCGCTACCGCCGTGAGCATCTGGCGAGTCACCCGGCCCGGGTGATCGTCAGCCGGTTCCAGGCCAGCCAGCCAAGCAAGCTTTCCTTGACGGTTGAGTTCCGCCCGTCGCAGAAGGGCGTCAGCGTCGACGTTCACGATGGACGCATCACCGCGCGCGGAGCGTCGCCCACCAGCGGCTTGCGGTACGAGACACAAGTCCTGGTGGTCGCCGAGGACGGCGCCCTCCACGACGGCGAGGACAGCGTGACCGTGTGGGAGGCGCGCGCGGTCACCGTCCTCGTCAGCGCCGCCACCGACTACGTGCCCGGTTACCCGACGTACCGCGGCAAGGACCCTCACCGCCGAGTGACCCGCCGGATCAACACGGCAGCCGCGCAGCCCTACCCAACGCTGCGAGCCGTGCACGTCGCCGACCACCGCCGTCTGTTCGACCGAGTTGCTCTCGATGTCGGGCAACCGGCGGTCACCGACGTTCCCACCGACCAGGCGCTCGCGACGTACGACGGCGTCGGACCTCGCGCCCGCGCGGTCGAGGCGTTGTACTTCCACTACGGCCGCTACCTCGCGATCGCGTCCTCGCGGGAAGGCACGCCGGCTGTCACGCCGGCGTGTGGTCCGCACGGGTCGCGGGCCACGAGCGGCACGCTCGACCTGGTCGACTGGCCGGTGCACGCCACCAACCTCACCGAGACCGCGCTCCCCCTGTTCGACACCGTCGACGGGCTCGGGTTGGTCCACCGTGCCGGTGACGTCAACCGCACACCTGGGTGGCACCCACATGGCTCTCCGTGGGAATGCGCGAGGCGTGGTCACCGCCGTTTCCTCGAGACAGCGGCATGGCTGTGCCAGCACGTGTGGGAGCACTACGAGTTCAGCGCTGATCAGGACTTCCTTCGGACCGAGGCCTACCCGGTCCTGGCGACAGTGGCGGCGATCTGGTTGGACATCCTCGCCGACGGCCCGTCCGACGAGCCCTCGAGGACCGTCCCCGCTCACGCCCAGGTGTGGATGTCGCGGTGGGGCGTGTGGGACGTGCTGCGTCACACCCTCATCGCCAACGAGGTTCTCGACGAGGATCCGGAGTTCCGCAAGCGGCTCGTCGACACGTTGGATCGGTTCGACCCGGCCACCCGCGTCGGCGCGACGTCGCGCGCGGCGACGGTCGACCCGGTGGACACCCAACGGTCCCTCCGCCACCCAGACCCCCTCCTCCACCTCGGGACCGTGCCCTCGGCTGAGGTAGTCCTGGCCGCGCCCGAACCGGACGAACCGGTCACGCCCATCCCACGACCACGCGTCCCCGACGACGTGGATCCGACCAAGGCGTGGCACATCGACCGGTGGGCCCGACTCGGCCACGGTGACCACGCGCACCGGCTGGTGCGAGACCTGCTGCGCGAGCTCACCCCGCCGAACCTGATGGGTGGCCTGTCCCCCTTCCACGCCGAAGGCACAGTGCGGGTGACGGCCGCGATGACGCACATGCTGCTCCAGAGCCAGTGGAGCCCAGACGAGACCGTCGTCCATCTCCTGCCCGCACTGCCCACGGCGTGGAGGCACGGACGGGTCAGCGGGTTGCGCGCACGAGGCGGTCTCACCGTCGACGTCGCGTGGCGAGACTCCCGCCCGGTCCACATCGAGCTCGCGACTCGCCAAGCCGTCACGCTGCGGTTGCGAGCACAGGCGTTCGCCACGCTCTCCTACGACGTGATGGACCTGGCGACCGGTCGAGTCGCGCCGCACAGTCGCGAGGGCGACGAGGTGAGGCTACGCGCCGACGGGGGTCAGGTCCTGCGGCTCACCCCAACAGACGGTGGAGGTCGGTGAGTCGAGGGCGGTCGCCTACCGACCAGGGAAGCGCACGAGGTCACGGATACGCACCGGCAAGCCAGTCGCGAACGACTGGTTCGCGGCGGCGCCGACGAGCATCGCGTAAGCGCCGTCGAGGTGGGTAGCGGCACGGCCAAGCGGATCGGGTTCACGCTTGCCACCGAACAGGTCGTTCAACAGGCGGCGGTCGCCGCCACCGTGGCCACCCGCCCCTTCCTCCACCTCGATCCGACGTGGAACCTCCCACAAGGGACGAAGCGTGAGCCGAGTCCGGTCGATCGGCTCGGTGATCGGCTGCCCGGGTTGGTTCGGGTCCTGCGCGGCACCGCTGACGTAGGAGCGCTCCTCGACCTCCAGCTCCAACCGTCCCTTGGTGCCGTTGAACATGACCCGGTATCCCTCCCACGGCGAGTACGCCGTGAGGTGGTAGGTCATCGTCGCGCCGCTCTCGTAGCGGACCAGGACCGCCATGTCGTCCTCGATGCTGATGCCGTCGCTGAAGACGTTGCGGTCGCGGATGTAGCCGTCCTCGTGCTCAGCCTCCAGGTACAGCGCGCGCAAGACGGGGTCGGCCGCCATGTTGATCGCCCACGGGTCCTTGTCCACGTCAGGGCTGCCATGGCTGCGGTAGCTGCGGACGACCTCGCCCCGACGTTCGGCGTTGTCGCGTCCGTAGAAGCGCAGATCGCCGAAGCCGAAGACCGTGTCGGGAACAGTCCCGAGCCACCAGTTCACCAAGTCGAAGTGGTGGCTCGCCTTGTGGATCATGAGACCGCCGGAGTTGCGCTTGTCTCGGTGCCAGCGGCGGAAGTAGTCCGCGCCGTGTCGTGTGTCGAGCAACCACTCGAAGTGGACCGAGAGGACCTCCCCGATCGCGCCAGACTGGATGAGCTCCTTCACGGCGGAGTTGCGCGGTGCGTACCGGTAGTTGAAGGAGACGGTGAGCCGCCGCCCGGTCCGTGCCTGGGTGTCCAGGATGCGTTGACACTTCGCGGCGTCCGTCGTCAGCGGCTTCTCCGTGATGACGTCGCGGCCGGCCTCCATCGCGGCGACGATGTAGTGGTCGTGCGTGCGGTCGATCGAGGTCACGATCACCACGTCCACCCGCTGCTCGTCCAGCATCTGGACGAACTTCTCCGGCCGGTACGTCGGCACCGGATCCACTCCGTAGGACTCGGTGAAGACCCGGTTGTAGTAGGCCATGCGGGTCTGGTTGAGGTCGCAGAGCGCGACGAGCTCGCCACGGTCCTTGTAGTCGGTGAGCAACGCCGTGGTGAACATGCGAGAACGCGAACCCAGCCCGACGACGGCGTACCGTACGCGGGCGTCGCGCGCACTCGAACGTTGGTATCCAGGCGACGGCTCACCGGTCATCGCGGCTCCTCTCGCTCCCCTTGCGCTCCCTTTGCACGGTGTCTGCGACTCGTCGCACGGCGTCTGTGACGAGACGCACCCGCGTTCTCGCCGCTGTTTCGCCGCGACACCCTCCCTCTCCGAGGTGGTCATCTGTGTGCGCGGACCAGCGACTCAGCGGCCAGTGGCCATCCCGATTCTCGGGCAAACCTGGCGGAAACGCGCGCGGCAATGGGAGGCCTGACCGGAACTGGCGCGGCCACCACCTGAAAGACCCACCGGAGAGAATTCGGTGCCCCGCTCGCGGCCGCCTCACGGGTTCGCCGCAGGCTTTTCAGGCCCTACACTTTGCGCCGTGAGTCTGCCGCCCGAACCCATTGGCCCCGGCGACATCCGCGCCTCGGACGCCGATCGACACCAGGCCGCCGAGGTGCTGCGCGAGGCCGCGGCAGACGGCCGTCTGACCTTCGACGAGCTTCAGGAGCGCCTCGACGGCGTCTTCGCCGCGAAGACGTACGCGGAGTTGGAGCGCTACACGCGTGATCTCCCCACGCCAGGGGGGAGGCCGTCGGTCAGCCCCGCTCCCAGCAGCGCGTTGATCGGTGGAACCGCGGGGCAGTCGTTCTCCATCGCCATCATGTCCGGCGCCAGCCGACGGGGGCCCTGGGTCGTGCCAGCGGCCTACACGGCCGTCGCCTTCATGGGAGGCGTGCAGCTCGACCTCCGTAACGCGCGCTTCGCGCAACGCGAGGTCACCATCCGTGCGTTCGCCGTGATGGGTGGTGTCGAGATCATCGTGCCCGACGACATCACGGTGATCGTCGACGGTATTGGGATCATGGGCGGCTTCGACGAGTCCGGTCAGCCCACCGACCTCGCCCCTGGTGGCGTGACCGTCCGGGTGACCGGGCTGGCGTTCTGGGGTGGCGTCGAGGTCAAGCGCAAGCCGCGCAAGCCCAGCAAGCGGAACCGGAAGGCCATCGGCTCCTGACCCGGCCTCACTCCCGGTAGCGCTCCAGCCACTGCCGTTCCTCCGGTGAGAGACGTCTCGCACGCCCCGCGCTCGGGTTGTACGCCGCCAAGACGCTCCGGGCAGTGGCATAGCGGGCCTCGTCATCACGGATCTCGTAGTTCACGGTGAACGACGAGTTCCGTATCTCGCTCACCCACAGCTCGACCAGCACGGGCTCGGGGCGGTAGACCAACGGCTGCTCGTAGTCGATCTCATGCCGGACGACGACGAGTTGGCCCTCGAAGCTGGTGAGATTGGCCTCCTTGGCGGCGGCGAAGAAGACCGCGATCCGGGCGTCCTCCAGGTACCGCACGAAGCTGACGTTGTTGATGTGCCCGTAGGCGTCCATGTCCGACCAGCGAAGCGGGCACGGGTAGACGAATCGAGCCACGTGCTGATCCTCTCGCGGCGACCTGGTTGGTAATCCACCGGCTCGGCGCGCCGCGGCAGGCGTCGGTCGACGTTGTCGAACACGCGTCGGGGTGGCCGCTCGCCGCTCGTGCGGTCGGCCACCCCGACGGTGGTCACGATCAGGACGCTGAACCGGTCCGGCACACCGGGTCCTGCCCCTGGGCCGTCCCGTGGACCTACTCCTTCTTGAAGACAGCCTCCACGGTGATGTTGATGGTCACCTCATCACCGATGAGGAACTTCTCCCCGCTGAGGGGAACGTTGCCGTTGACGCCGAAGTCCTTCCGGTTGATCTTCCCGGTGGCCTCGAATCCGGCCCGCGTGGCACCGAAGGCGTCCTGGTCGACCCCGAGGAACTCCGCGGCGAGCTCGATCTGCTTGGTCACGCCCTTCAGGCTGAGGTCGCCGACGAGGATGAAGGAGCTGGGGTCGTCGCCGTTGGGGCGGAGGCCGGTGGAGACGAAGGTCATCTCCGGGTATTTGTCGATCTCGAAGAAGTCGCTCGACCGCAGGTGGTCGTCCCGCTGCTGGTTACCGGTGTCGATCGAGGCCATCTTGACCGTCGCGGTCGCCCGAGACGCCGCCACATCCTCGGCGACCTCCACGGCGCCCTCGAACTCCCGAAACACTCCGCGCACTTTGGACATAAGGTGACGTACGGTGAAACCGATCTCGGAGTGAACGGGGTCGATCGTCCACACGCCCGGAAGAAGGCCTGGAACGGAGGTGATGGTCATCGCGGCGACTCTCCTTGTAGGCGATTGAAACTTCAATCAGTCGCTCATCCTAGTGGCGAGATTGTTGAAGAGTCAACGGTGTCACATAGGCTGGTTCCATGGCGACGGTGCGGTGGCTGACGGCGGAGCAGCAGCGGGTGTGGCGCAACTATCTCGTGGGCACCGCGTGCCTGATGGAGCGCCTGGAGAACGACCTGCGCGGGATAGGTCTGTCTCTGGCGGAGTACGAGATCATGGTGCGGCTGTCAGAGGCGCCGGAGCGGACGCTTCGGATGGCCGAGCTGGCCGCGTCGGTGCACCACTCGCGGAGCCGCCTCACCCACACAGTGTGTCGGATGGAGGCGATGGGGCTCGTGGAGCGGCTGCCGTGCCCGTCGGATCGTCGCGGCGTCTTGGCCAGGCTCACCGACGCGGGGTACGCGAGGCTGGTGGAGGCGGCTCCGATCCACGTCGCCGGCGTCCGGGAGGCGTTCGTCGACCTTGTGAGCCCGGAGGATTTCGCGGCGATCGGCCGTGCCTTCGAGGCGGTTCGTCGCGCCAGCGGGTGCGAGAAGGACTGCGGAGTCCAGGAGCCCGCTGGCGAGTAGGGCGCCCACGAGCGTGCTCGCAGCCCAGCCACGTCGAGGCAGTGCGACGCGCCGAGCGGGCCCCTGTGCCGTATCAGTCGCGGGTGAGCCGGCGGTAGGTGACCCGGTGTGGACGGGCCGCTTCTGGCCCGAGCCGCTGGATCTTGTTCGCCTCGTAGTCGGCGAAGTTGCCCTCGAACCAGAACCACTTCGCCGGGTTCTCCTCGTCGCCCTCCCACGCGAGGATGTGGGTCGCGACCCGGTCGAGGAACCACCGGTCGTGGGACGTCACCACGGCGCAGCCGGGGAACTCGAGAAGCGCGTTCTCCAGCGACTGGAGGGTCTCCACGTCCAGGTCGTTGGTCGGCTCGTCGAGCAAGAGAAGGTTGCCGCCCTGCTTGAGCGTGAGGGCGAGGTTCAGCCGGTTGCGCTCGCCACCCGACAGCACTCCCGCCGGCTTCTGCTGGTCGGGGCCCTTGAAGCCGAACGACGCGACGTAGGCCCGGCTGGGCATCTCGAAGCTCGCCACCCGGATCCAGTCCAGGCCGTCGGAGACGGTCTCCCAGACGGTCTTGTCGGCTGGGATCCTGGCACGCGTCTGGTCAACGTAGGAGATCTTGACCGTCTCTCCCACGTTGATCTCGCCGGAGTCGGGCTTCTCCTCACCGACGATCATCCGGAACAGGGTGGTCTTGCCCACGCCGTTCGGCCCGATGACGCCGACGATGCCGGCCCGAGGCAGGGTGAAGGACAGGTTGTCGATGAGCTTGCGGTCGCCAAAGCTCTTGGTGAGGTTCTTGACCTCGAGGACGACGTTGCCCAACCGAGGACCCGGCGGGATCTGGATCTCCTCGAAGTCGATCTTCTTCGCCCGCTCGGCCTCAGCGGCCAGCTCCTCGTAGCGCTGGAGGCGGGCCTTGCTCTTGGCCTGTCGCGCCTTGGGGTTCGACCGAACCCACTCGAGCTCCTGCTCCAGGATCCGCTTGCGCTTGGCGTCCTTGCGCCCCTCGATCGTCAGCCGCTCACGCTTCGTCTCGAGGTAGGTGGAGTAGTTCCCTGTGTAGGGGTACGCCTTGCCACGGTCGAGCTCGAGGATCCACCCGGCGACGTTGTCGAGGAAGTACCGGTCGTGCGTGACGGCGAGCACCGTGCCCGGGTACGAGGCGAGGTGCTGCTCCAGCCACTGGACGCTCTCCGCGTCCAGGTGGTTGGTCGGCTCGTCGAGCAGGAGCAGGTCGGGCTGCGAGAGCAGCAGCTTGCACAGCGCGACGCGCCGGCGCTCACCCCCGGAGAGTCGGTCGACCACGACGTCGGGCGGCGGACACCGGAGGGCGTCCATCGCCATCTCCAGGCGCGAGTCGAGGTCCCACGCGTCGAGCTGGTCGAGGCGAGTCTGCAGCTCGCCCATCTCCTCGAGCAGCTTGTCGTAGTCGGCGTCTGGGTTGGAGAGCTCGGCCGAGATCTCGTTGAAGCGGTCGAGCATCCGCTTGGTCTCGGCGACACCCTCCTGGACGTTCTCCCAGACGGTCTTGCCCTCGGTCAGCGGTGGCTCCTGCTGGAGCAGGCCGACCGTGGCACCGGGAGCCAGCTTGGCCTCACCGTTGGAGGGCTCCTCCAGGCCGGCCATGATCTTGAGCAAGGTCGACTTGCCGGTGCCGTTCGGCCCGACAACGCCGATCTTCGCCCCAGGAAGGAACGAAAGGGTCACGTTGTCGAGCACGACCTTGTCGCCGTGCGCCTTGCGGACGCCGCGAAGCGTGTAGATGAACTCAGGCACAGGCCTTCACCTTGCAAGCGTGGAGGGGATGGGAGCAGACTGATGGCCATTCTACCGATCGAGATCCGCCCCACCGGGATGGAGCTGCCGGGCGGCCCTCGCAACGCGCCCACGGGGGGTTGGCGGGGGGACGGGCCATGGGGCGAGACCGGGACCGCCCGGCAGCGGCGGGAGGCGCAGGGCTCCTTCCGCACATTCCACGCGGACCGCGTCAGGCGGCCCGCGAGTCGACGTCCACCTCCGGTGCGTCGGTGACGCCGACACCTTCGCCAGTTGCGGCGGGGGCGACGAGTGGCGCCGGCTCCGTCGCGCCGCTCACCCGAGCCCTAGGCGAGCCGTCCGCCGGCGAGCCGGCCGATGAGGAGTCGGTCGGCTGACGTACCTCGACCTCGCCGCCAGCGAGCTGCTCGATCTGCCCATCGGAGATCGCGTCGCCGGGCTCGCGGCGCGTCCGTCGGAAGGCGGAGGTGCCGCGCGACAAGTCGTGACCGATCGCATGGGCGACGACCTCGACTGACGTTCCAGTTCGGCCGTCTTCTCGCTCCCACGGCTCCACTCGGAGGCGGCCGAGGACCACGACCGGGTCGCCCTTGCGCAGGCTCGCGGCGGCGTTCTCGGCGAGAGAGCGCCAGCACACCACGGTGACGAAGGTGGTGCGGCCGTCGGTCCATTCACCTCGGCCTCGGTCATAGCGACGCTCGGTGGACGCCAGCCGAAAGGACGCGAGCGGCGTCCCACGCTCGGACCGCACGAACCGCAGGTCGGTGGCGACGTTGCCGGTGATGCTGATCATCGTCTCGTTCATGGGCGACCCTCCGTGAGCTCTTCGCCACCACCGTGCCCGCCCCGCCAGGACCCCAGCTACGACGTACGGCGCAGATGTGGACAATGCGATCAATACGTCCGGCTGTGGACGAACGCGCAGGAGACGTCGTCCACAGGAGCGGATCGACCTCCGCGAGCGTGACAGGCGCTCCACTAGGCTTCTCGGTGGTGGTCTCCCGACCGCCCCGGCGCCCGTAGCTCAGCTGGATAGAGCACCGGACTTCTAATCCGATGGTCGCAGGTTCGAATCCTGCCGGGCGCGCCAGCAAAACCGCAGGTCAGGGCCACTTTCGCCCTTGGACCGCCAGCTTGCCTTCCGGTGCGAGCAGCAACGCGAGCAGCAACGGCGCTCGCGCTGCTGCTCGCGGTTAGGACGCGCGCGTCGTCGGTGCCCTGCCACAGCACGCCGGCTATACGCTCGGCTGCTTCGCGGGACACCTCCGGGGGCTACGTGGCTGTAGGCGTTCATGGCCGACGCGACGGCTTGTGGCTTCCGGGATCTGCTCGGGGGTGGTGGCGCAGGTCGCGCAGGATCGTGGCGCCGGTGTCGTCGCGTGGTGGACGACGACGATCGCCTAGGACACCAGACTCGCCAGGTCGACCACTGCACGAGTAACCGCCTGGGCGAACACGTGGGTCCGTGGCCAGAGGTTGGCGGCCTCGGCGCGGAGCTGGTCCAGCCGGTCCCGGTCGACGTCGCCGAGCCGTTCCAGAGCTTCCTCCAGGTCACGTATTTCGAGGGTGGCGTCAAGAGCCTCCTGTGCGGTGAGCCACGCCGACCGGATCTCGACAAAGGGGCGCCCTTCGGTGAGGGCCAGCAGCTGCTCTCTCGTCGGTAGCGGCGGGAGGAGCGGCATGACAGGCGACCGTGCCCGGTAGGCATTGTCCGCGTCACGCAAGTCGTCGATCGTCACTGGCTGCCCGTCAACGGTTCGGGTGAGCGCGGTCATTGCGACGTTGCAGTATCGGGCGACCATCTCCTCGTAGTGGTGCGCGAGCCACGCGACGTGGATGTCAGCTGAGCCGCTGATCCGAAGCCGACCGTCCCACAGCGGGCTGCCGAAGCCTTCGGGGTACTTGGTGTGGTCGTCCTCGCGCACCTGGTCAGCGTGGACGCGGGCCACGTCCTTGGCGAGACGGAGCTCGGTCGCGGCGGTGTCGAAGTCACGTAGGTAGGCGGCTGCGCGCATAGAGAGGGCAACGGTCATGGTCGGCTCCTGCGGGGTTGGTGTGTGTTGGTGGCTTGGCACGTCAGGACGGAGGTCTCCGCACCGCCGACCGGGCACACAGGCCCGGCCTCGCCCTCACCGCTTCGCCGATGCATGAGGGGCGATGGGACCGTGGACGGTCTCCCATACCTCCTGGAAGAACCAATACAACCGCGCGATCACGATGTCGTCGCGCAGAACGACACACCGCCAGCACTCCATGATCTGCTCGAAGATGTGCCTGTCATGCGGGGTGCCTGTTGTCATTCCAGGATGCCTCGCGTACTCGCCATCAGGCCACTTCTCCTCAGGCTCCATCTCCGTGAGCCTCCATCTCCGTGAGCAGGTGGCGAACGTGCTTGCCGGCCGCGACCTCTACGGTGAACTCGTCACCGATTCGGGTGATCCTGCCGAGCTCCTCCTCGGCATTGACCTCGTTGTTCGGCCAGGTGCGCGTGAGGGGAAACCCGTCGCAACAAGTCGTTGCACCGATGCCAGACACGAGAGGGAGCTCCCGGAAGCTGAGGTCGGCTGTGAACCGGCCCGGTAACGGTCTCGGATCCGGTCTGGGCGTTGCGCCCCACGAGTGTCCCGTTGTCGCGCGGCTGGACCGCTCGGTGTCGGGTAGATGCATCACGGCTGCGATCCCTGCTCCGCGCATGGCTCTCTATGGCGGAAGGCGAGATCCTCGCGACTCTTGGCAACGAGGTCGGTTGCCGCCAGGCAATCGATGCGGCTGAGCGTCTCCTGCCAAGGGACGCTGCGGACCCTGACATGCCGTTCCTCGTGCTCGGTGACGTCCACCTTGCTCGGTGGCGTAGCCACTGCCTCGCCCGACTGGGTGCCAGTGAGGCTGTCGACGACCCCACGGCCGCGCTGAGGCCGATGGGCAAGAACTTCGCCCGAGCCGAAGCGGGACTCCGTTGCGATCTAGCGCCAGCGCACCTCGTATGTGGCGAGCGAGAGGAGGCATGTCGCCAAGCCAGAGAGACGGCGTCCTCGCCACGTCGACCCGATCTTCACGCCAGCAACGCCGGATCGCCCAGCTACTCGCCGTGTGACACCGCAGCTACATGCCCCATCGCAAGCACGTGAAGCAGCGCGACCAACGTGCCTGAGTTCGCGATCTCCCCACGCTTGATCAACCGGGGAACCTCTTCCAGCGGAACCCACTCCATGCGTTGCATCTCGGTCTTCTCGACCGGCTCCCCGACGCATTCCCCTCGCCGCGCAAGGAAGACGTAGTGCGGACAGTCGAGCATCCCGATCCGGGGCTGGAACGTCACCAGATGCTCAACAGAGTGCGCCCGGTAACCGGTCTCCTCCTCGATCTCTCGCACAGCAGTCTGTGCAGGCTCCTCACCTTCCTCAACGATCCCGCCGGGCAACTCCCAGTTCCATATGTCAGATACGAACCGGTGACGCCACATCAGCAGGACACGATCCTGTTCGTCGAGCACAACCGACATCGCAGCCGCCGGCATTCTGACCACGTGGTGATCGAAGCGCTGCCCATCCGGCAGCTCGACGTCCACCAGCGAGAGCCGCACCCACTCGCTCTCGTAGATCGACCGCTCACCGTGGACGATCCACCGCGTTGCATCGGACTGCTTCTCGTGGTAGGTCACGTGTCTGACGCTATCCCAGGCAGGCGACACGATCAGTCGCACTGCGGTCGGCTTCGTTTGCGGGACAAGGGCAGGCGAGCTACCAGGGACCGGGCTGGCGCTTTCTTTTCTGACGACTATCTCGCGTGGCGAGGACTTCTGTCTCCGATCTCCGAAGCGACGATGCGGAAGGAGTTTCCCCGCGTCGTCACCACTCTCGACCTCGACGAGTTCCGAACACGGCGACAAAAAAGCTGTCGCAACGTCCCCTCTCGAGAGCCGCATGGGGGAAGGAACCGCGCGACGGGGCTAACCCGGTGTCGGCACGAATGCGCTCGGTTTCCTTGCGCGGATGTGTGTTCCGCTCGTCCAGGTCCCGACGGCCTCATGGTGGGGATGGGACCAGTCACCGCACCACCAGGACTGCGAGACATGGCTCGGGAATCCGCCCAGCGCGGACGTCGGCCGGACGGCACTCCTGGAGCCGTACTCGGCGGCGTTCGGACCAGCGACGGAGGAAGACCTCGCCTACTTCACCGGTGTGGGACATTGGCGCGAGGCCATCGACTCGTGCGCGGATTCGCCGACATGGCTGGAGGGCCCGCGAGGCGAGCGCCTGATGGATCTCAAGGGGTTGGAAAGGCAGCACGCGGCGACCGACGTTTGTCGACTGGTCCCTCGCTACGACAACATCATCCCCGCGTTCAAGGACAAGGCGAGATTCGGGGTCGATGGGGTCAGCCGGCCACCTGGTTCCTCAGCACACGGCGGGACGTCCACTGCACGGTCTCGCGCGCCACGAAGGCGAAGACCAGGATCGTCGTCATGATCACGGCGGCGAGCACGACGACCGCCATCTGGTAGCCGGTGTGGTCGACCAGCCAGCCCAAGCTGATCGGGCCGACGATGCCGGCGAGGTCACCGAAGGTGCGGTACATGCCCACGGCGGGCCCGCGCCCGTTGCTCGGCGCGACGTCCGCAACGTACGCGGCCGGGGTCGGCCCGGAGAAACCGGCGGCGACCCCCGTGACGACGGTGACCGCGATGAACCACGCCGCGTGTGTGGAGACGAGGTAGAGGGGCAGGAACGTCGCGATGACGAGCATGCCCGGCACGATCACCCGCTTCCGCCCCACACGGTCGCTCAACGCACCGGCCAGCGACAGCATGACCAGGTTGCACGCGGTCACGATCCCGAGGACGAGTCCGAGCTCGCTGACGCTGAGCCCCACGACCGTGTAGGCGATGAGCGGGATCAGCGACTGCACGCCGCCGAACCGGTGCAGGAACACGGAGAACCCGACGGCGCAGATGGCGAGGTAGCTCCGGTCGGCGAGCAAGCGTCGGAGACTCCCCCGTCGCTCGCCGTCCGACTCCGTTCGGTACCTCGACACGCCTTGACGGGAAGAGGGCTCCGACACCCCTTGAGGTGCACGCAGCAGCGTGCGCCCCCCGAAGGCCAAGACCAGCCCCGCCAACGTTCCACACACGAGGAACGGCATGCGGTAGTCCCACAGCATGGCGACCAAGCCGCCCAAGGGAGGTCCGATCGCTCCTCCCACGAGCTGCACACCTTGGAGAAGCGCCATGGCACGGCCGCGGTTCGTCGTGTGCGTGAGGTCCGCGATGAGCGTCATGCCGCTCGTGATGGCCGCGCCACCGGCGAGTCCGGTGGCGAGCCGCAAGGCGAGCAGCGCCTCCAGCGAAGGCGCGAACGCCGTCGCGGCCTGGAAGGCCACCACGCCGACCACCGCGACGACCAAGAGCTTCCTCGCATCGACCCGGGTGCTGAGGACCCCCGCGGGGAGGTTCATGAGCAGTCGCCCGACGCCGAACATCGCGATGACGAGACCGAGTTCGGTCGCGGTCGCGCCGAAGGTGGCGGTGTAGGCAGGCAGGACGGGCACGACGACGGACCACGCGGCTTGGGTCGTGGCGACGGTCAAGCAGACGACGAGCAGAACGGGGTCGACGTCCCGTATCCGATCCCGCCACCCCCCGGATGCCGATCCGGCTCCTCGACCCTTCACCGTCGCCACAGTGCCCGTACCCTCCATCCCACGTATCCCGCACCGATCGCACCGGCGACGCTCATCGCCGCAACGGCGGGCCCGACCCCGGTGACGGTCGTGAGAGCCGCCAACGCCGTCGAGCCGACCGGCATGGCTCCTCGGTTGACCACCCAGACGCTCGAGACGCGCCCGCGGTACGCGTCCTCAGTGTCACTGAGAACGAGCGACTGGGTGAGCGTCCGGTTGTTCGCCTGGAGCAGGCCCGCGGCGAAGAGCGCGACCCCGGCCACGACCAGGTCGGTCGAGAGCGCGAAGACGGTGATGGCGACTCCGAATCCCACGGCGCTCGTGACGATGCGGCGGCCCGGCCGCGGCACCGGAGGACGCGCGGCGAGCACGATGACCGACAGCAGGGAGCCCGCACCCAACGCCGCCATGAGCAGGCCCGCCCGGGTGGCGTCAAGGCCGAGTCGCAGCACGGCGATCGCGGGGACCACACCCCGGAACGGCTGCACCAGCAGCATGGTGGAGACCGAGATGAGCAGGAGTCCGGGGAGCAGCTCGTGGTGTCGCAGGTACCGGATGCCGTCGACCGCGCTGTCGCGCAGCCGACCCTGTGGCTTGCCCTTGCGCGCCGGGAGGTTGATCCGGCGGATGAGCAACCCTGCCACCGCGAACATCGCGGCCTGCACCAGGTAGCTGCCGGCGACGCCGACGAGACCCACGCTGACGCCTCCGATGATCGGGCCGATCGCCTGTCCGATGTTCAACGTCGCGGTGTTGAGGACGACAGCGCTCTGCAGGTCCCGCTCGGGAACGAGGGAGGGCAACGCTGACTGCCGCGCCGGGGCGTTCAGGGCCATCCCGAAGCCGATGAGCACAGCCGTGAGGTAGACGTGCCACAGGGACACCAGTCCGGTGAACGTCAGCACGGCGATCGCGAGGTTCCCCACCACGTTCATCGTCTGGCTCGCCAGCAGCAGCCGGAGCCGGCTCACCCGGTCGGCGAGGATTCCGGCGAGCAGACCCAGGACGAGCAAGGGTGCGCTCCGAACCGCGTTCACTAGGGCGAGGTGCGCGCTCGAGTTGACGAGCTCGAGAACGAGGAACCCACGGGTGATGGTGTCCATCCACTGGGCGGACGTTCGCAGGACCTCGCCCGTCCAGAGCAGGCGAAAGTCACGATGACGAAGCGTTCGCAGTGGGTTCCGGAACTCCCCCAGCAGACTCATGAGCGGGCGTTGTCCGCGCGGTGGCAGGCCGCCAGCCAACCCGTGCCGACGCTTCGAAGCCGCGGCCGCTCCACGGCACACTCCTCCACGACACGAGGGCAGCGCGTCCGGAACGCGCACCCGGACGGCGGCGCGGACGGATCCGGGACGTCGCCCTCCAGCACGACGCTCGCACGCGCCCGCTCGACCGCGGGGTCGGGCACCGGCACCGCGTCAAGAAGGGCACGCGTGTAGGGGTGCCGCGGATGGTCGAACACCTCGTCGGTCGGGCCGTATTCGACGATACGGCCGAGATACATCACCGCCACCTCGTCGCACAGGTACCGCACGGTCGACAGGTCGTGGGAGATGAACAGCATCGTGAGCGACAGCTCGCGTTGCAGGTCACGCAGCAGGTTCACCACCTGCGCTCGCACGGACACGTCGAGCGCGGAGGTCGGCTCGTCCGCGACGAGCACGCTGGGTCGGAGGGCGAGCGCCCTGGCGATGCCGACCCGCTGGCGTTGCCCTCCTGACAGCGCGCCGGGTCGCCTCCGACCGATGTCGTCGTCGAGCCCCACTCGGCGCAGCAGCTCGCTCACCCTGGAGGCGATCTCCCGCCGCGGAACACCGCTCACCCGAAGCGGCTCGGCGACCGACTGCGCCGCCGTCATGCGGGGGTCGAGCGACGCGTGAGGATCCTGGAACACCATCTGGATTCGACGCCGGACGGCGCGGGAGACTCGGCCGTTCAACCGGTGCAAGGGCTGGCCGTCGAGCACGATCCGGCCGCTCGTGGGCTCGTCCAGCCCGACGATGAGCCGCCCCGTCGTGGTCTTGCCGCAACCAGACTCCCCGACAAGGCCCAGGCAGCGCCCGCGGTCCAGACGCAGCGACACACCGTCGACCGCGCGGACCGTGCGCTTCACGCCGTTCACCCGTACCACGAAGTGCTTGACGAGGTCGTCCGCCTCGAGGACAGGCCTGGTGCCGACCATCAGCTCGCTCTCCCCTCGGCACTCGGGGATGGCGGGCTCACGCCGTCGTTGGGCGCGGTGACGTGACACGCGGCGAGATGCTGGAAACCGTGGTCCGCGAGCGCCGGGGTTGCGACGCGGCAGATGTCGACCGCGTCGGGACAGCGTGGATGGAAGGGACAGCCGCTCGGTCGGGCGCGCAGTCCCGGCGGGGCGCCGTCGATCTGCTTGAGGGACGCCCGTCGGTCTGTCGTCGGAACGCTCGCCAGCAGCGCCCTGGTGTAGGGATGGCGTGGTGTCGCGAACACGTCACCGACCGGGCCTTCCTCGACCACTCTCCCGGCGTACATCACGGCCACCCGGTGAGCGAACCGGGCGACGACCCCGAGGTCGTGCGTGACCAGCAGGCACACCAGCCCGAGGTCGTCACAAAGCTCGGTGAGCAGGCGGATGATCTGCGCCTGAATCGTCACGTCGAGCGCGGTCGTCGGCTCGTCCGCGAGCAGCACCCGTGGACGGCACGCCAGCGCGATCGCGATCATGACCCGCTGCCGCATGCCCCCGGACAGCTCGTGTGGATAGGCACGCAGGCACCGTGCGGGATCCGGAATCCCGACTCGCCCGAGCAGGGCGGCGGCTTGCTCTCTCGCGTCCTTCGCGGACAGACCGAGGTGTCGTCGCATGGGTGCCGTGATCTGGCGTTCGACGCGGAGCACCGGGTTGAGTGACGACATCGGGTCCTGGAAGATCATCGCCACGTCCTTGCCGCGTATGCCGTCCAGCCGACGATCGTCCAACGTCAGCACGTCATGACCCGCGACGTGCAGCTCGCGCGCCTCGAGCCGCGCCATGCCCGGGAGGAGGCGCAGCAGCGAGAGGATGGTGACGGTCTTGCCGCTGCCCGACTCGCCGACCAAGGCCATCCGCTCCCCGGGCTGGAGGGTGAGGTCCACACCGCTCACGACGGGGTACGTCCCGTCCTCGAGGGCGAAGGAGACGCGAAGGTCACGAACCCGCAGGCCCGGCGCGACGCTCGTGCCGGCCTTCGAACGTGCGTGGGGCACGGTGGTGGCATGACCCACCTCCCCTGCGAGTGGCGCGGTCGTCATCGGTTCCTCCGAAGAAGCGTTCAGGTGACCAAGCGGGTCAGTCGGCGAGGCTGAGGCGTTCCCGTAGACCGTCGGCGAGCAGGTGCAGCGAGATCGACACCAAGACGATGGCGACACCGGGGAAGGTCGAGATCCACCAGCCTTCCCGCAGGTAGGGGCGCCCATCGGCGATGAGGTTGCCCCACGACGGCGTCGGCGGCACGATGCCGAGGCCGAGGAAGCTCAGCGCGGACTCCACCACGATGGCGGTGGCCGCGTACATGCTGGCGACGACAACCATCGGCGCCACGGTGTTCGGGACGACGTGTCGCACGAGCAGCCACCAGGTGTGAGCCGCCGCCATCCTGGCCGCGTCCATGAACGGCCGGCTCTTGAGACTCAACACCATCGACCGCTGCATGCGCACCGCGCGGGGCAGATCCGCGACGGTGATCGCGAGGATCACCTGCCACACGCCCGCCCCGAAGATGGCCACGAGGGCGACGGCCAGCAGCAGGGACGGGAACGACAAGAAGACGTTCGTGACCGCCATGAGGATGGCGTCGACCTTGCGGCCCAAGAATCCGGCGAGTGTTCCGATCACCATGCCACCCGCGACGGCGAGGATCGCCGCGGTGAGTCCGACCAGGAGGGAGACCCGAGCGCCCGCCAACGTGCGTGCCAGGACGTCCCGGCCGATCCGGTCGGTTCCTAACGGATGCGACAGCGACGGCGGCTGCAGGGCCTCGGCAGGGTTCGGCGCGGTCGGGCTCGGCAACGGGAGCAACGGGGAGCAGAGCCCGAGGATGATCACCGGAAGCAGGATCGCGAGACCGAGCACCAGCGTCACGTGGGCGAACGCTGGCCTCCTCCGTCGGCTCAGGAAGCCGGTCAGCAGACCGGGCCTCGTCGCCGTGTCAGCGTGCGTTGTCACGACCCGCAACCTCCCTCTCTAGTAGCGCACCCGCGGGTCGATCCAGCGATAGGTCAGGTCGGTAGCCAGGTTGAGGAGGACGAAGAGCAACGCGTAGACGAACACCACGCCTTGGACGATGGGATAGTCCCGACCGTTGATGGCGTTCACCAAGAGCGTCCCGAGGCCTGGCAGCGCGAAGATCGACTCGAGGATCACAGTGCCGCCGAGGAGGCGACCGAACGACAGCCCCATGGCGGTCACGACGGGCAGGAGCCCGTTGCGGACCGCTTGCCGGAAGAGGGTCGAGAGGCCCGACTCGCCGAGCGACCGTGCGGTCCGGATGTAGTCCTCGTCGAGCACCTCCCGCACGGAGGTGCGGGTGATCCGCGACAGGCTGGCGACTTGGTCGATGCCCAAGATGAGGACCGCCGGGAGAAGCCGCACCGCCAGAGCAGCTGGGTCGTCCCACACGATCGGGCCGGTCGCGGGGAACCACCCCAGGTGCAGCACGAACACCAGCATGAAGATCAAGCCCAGCCAGAACGACGGCATCTGGTCGACGACCATCACGCACCAGGTCATCGCCTGGTCGAGCAGCTTGCGACCGCGCCATCCCTGGTAGGCGGCCAGCGCGCCGAGGGGAATCGCGATGACGGTTCCGAGCACCATCCCGCTCACGGCGAGGACGATGGTGACCGGCAGCGCGCTGGCGACGAGCGTGCTCACCGGCAGGTTGGTGAGCAACGACGTTCCGAAGTCCAGTCGGCAGACGCCGAGCACGTAGTCGACCAGCTGCATCGTGATGGGCTGGTCAAGCCCGAGTCGTTCGCGCACGGCCGCGAGATTCTCGGCGCTCAGGTTGTCGCCCGCGATGAACTCCGCCGGGTCACCTGGGATCAGTCGGATGATCAGGAAGGTGAGGAGGGTGATGCCCGCGACCGTGGGCACGACCTCAGCCAGCCTACGAACCGCGTACGCCGTCACGACTCCTCCACGAGGTAGACGTCATGGAGGTTGACCTGCGCCAGCGGGTTGATCGCGATGCCACGGACGTTGGGCGCCGCCGGCCAGATCTGGTGGGCCGCCGAGGTCGGAAGGTACGGAAGGTCGGTCATCGCGATCCGCTGCACCTCGGCGTAGAGCCGCTTGCGCTCGTCCGGGTCCGTGGTCGCGCGGGCCCGCCGTAGCTTCTGGTAGAGCTCGGGGTTGTCGTACCGCGAGCCGTTCATGCCTTTGGGCGCGATGTTCTCCGGCGCCAGGTAGCTGAAGAGGATCGTGTCGGGGTTGATGGCCGGAAGCAGCCGCCCCGCGACCTCGAAGTCCCCGGCGTTCCGACGCTCGTTGTTGACTGCCGTGTCGACCAGCTCGAACTCGACCTTGATGCCCACCTCGGCAAGGTAGGACTGCTCGAGCTGGTCCTCCTGGGTCACGCCGTCGGAGGTGCGCCCGAGCTGCGTGACCGTGAACCCGTTCGGGTATCCGGCCTCGGCCAGGAGCTTGCGCGCCTTCTCGGGGTTGTACTCGTAGCGCGGCACGTCGTCGGTGTGGACGTCCATCCAGGGCGGGAGGATGTTGGACGCCGGCGACGAGGACAACGGCGAGACGGTCTCACGGATCGTCTTCCAGTCGACGGCGTGGGCCCAGGCCCGACGCACCCGTGGGTCGGCCAACGGCTTCACGTCCGGGTTGAACATCTTCACGCTGATCCCGTACGCCTCGCGGAAGTACATGCGGTAACCCTCGTTGGCGAGCTCCGCGATCCGCTCGTCTCCGCGCTGACGCATGACGACGTCGACCTCGCCGTTCTGCAAGGCGATGGCCGCGGTCTCGTCGTCCTTGATGATCGAGTACTCGATCCGCTGCAACGGGGCGGGGCCGCGGAAGTAGTCGTCGAAGCGGATCAAGGTAAACGAGTGTCCCGGCTTGTAGTTGGCGAACATGAACGGCCCGGTGCCGATCGGGTTGAAGGCGTAGTCGTCGCCGAACTCCTCGATCGCCTTGCGGGAGACGATCTGACCCTGGTGGTAGTTGGCCACCTTGTGCAGGAAGTTGCCGTCCGGCTCGGCGAGCTCGATGACGACGGTGTAGTCGTCCGGTGTCTCGATCGAGGTGATGTCGGCGAACTCACTGGCGTACGGCGAACCGGTCGCCGGGTCCATGATCCGCTCGTAGCTGTAGCGGACGTCGGTGGAGGTGAGCTTGCCGTAGCCGCGATGGAAGGTCACATCGTCACGCAGGTAGAACGTCCACCTCTTGTTGTCCTCCGTCTCCCAGCGCTCGGCGACATCGGGGATGATCTCGCCCGTCACGCCGTCGTAGGTCACCAGGCCGCTATAGATGTTGAAGGCGATGTTCTCGCTCTCGACGCGGAAGATGGTCGCGGGATCGAATCCACTCGGCTCGTCGTAGAACCGGACCCTGAGGACCCCGTCCTTCACGACGTTCTCGGCTCGCTCGGCCGGTGGATCCGCCGTGGTGATCCACTCGATCGCGGGGGCGGCGGACGGCCTGTCGCTGCCCTCCGCCGCCGCACCGGGTGATGACCCGCTCGCCGCGCAGGCGGGGAGCAGCATGCCGAGCATGGCCACACATGCGAGCACAAGCCTGCCCGCACGACGAGAAGATGTGGTCATCGACGTCCTCTCCAGTTCGATGCCAGGTCCAGGTCGACGTCGGGTCTCGATCGATGTCAGGTCGAAGCGCCGACGAGCTGCTCGGCGGAGGAGCTGGTCGCGGAGGAAAGGGAGTCGAGATAGGCCGCCACGTCAGGGATCGAGATGACGTCGGCGTACTTCTGGTTCATGTCGAAGAGGTTGATGTAGTGCGACGCCTGTGTGCGGTCGAAGCAGCATTCGGCGACCACGCCCATCCGGTAGCGGAGCGTCGCGCCGTCGACGACGGTCGCGCGGACACAGCCGGAGGTCGTCTCGCCGCAGCAGATCAACGTATCGATGCCGTGGTACTGCAGGTAGAACGCCAACGGTGTTCCCCAGAAGGCGCTCGGCGCGGTCTTCTGGATGACGAGGTCTCCCGGCTCGGGCGCGATCTCGGCAACGATCTCGTTCGCCTTCGCCCGCATCTCGGGAGGCAGGTGCGCGAGCCGGTCTCCTCCCGAGCGCCGTGCCCAGGGAGCTGGGAACCCACCGTCCATCCCCTTGACGTAGATCACGGGCACACCCGCGCTCCGCGCCACGGCGAGCAGCTCGACCGTGCGGTCGATCGCCGCCCATCCCTCGAGTCCACAGCTCATGGGCCAGGTTTCGACCGACGTCAGGAGCGGCTCACGCGCCAGACCGAGAGCACCGTAGTAGGCGTCGATGACGAGGATCGCGGGCTTGGCGCCGAACCCGAACGGCTCGGTCTTCTTCCACACCTTCTCGAGGTGAGCCTTGTCCTGCTCGGTCAGGAAGTCGTTCCAGGACAGGGAAGCATTCATGAGAGGACTCCTTCGTGTGGCGTCAGCGTGGGGCAGGCGACCCGTGGGCCGGACTCAGGCGGCGGTGCTCCGCTTGGCGGCGGCGTACTTGTCCATCCAGGCGAGGACGTCCGCGAGCGGCAGCACGTCGGCGTACTTCTGGTTCATGTCGAAGAGGTTGATCGCGTGGCAGGCCTCGTGCCGGTCGTACACGCATTCCTCGACCACGACCACACGGAAGCGGTAGGAGCGCGCGTCGACCACGCTCGCGCGGACACAACCCGACGTCGACTCGCCGCACACGATGAGCGTGTCGGCGCCGATGGCGTTGAGGTGCGCCATCAGGGGCGTGCCGAAGAAGGCGCTCGGGGCCGTCTTGCGGAGCACCGCCTCACCGGGCAGCGGCGCCGCCTGCTCCACGATGTCGAAGCGACGCGCCTCACGGTCGAGCGCTGCCGCGTCCTTCGGCCCGGGAACGCCACGGCCTCGGCCCCAGGACGCCACCCCTGACTCGGCCGGCGACAAGCCCGTGATGTGCACGATGGGGATGCCGACCTCGCGGGCACGGGCGAACAGCTTCTCGATCTGCGCGAGGGCTTTCCAGCCGGCGAGCCCGGTGCTGCTCGGCCAGGTCTTGATGGACTCCAAGAGGGGTTGTGGTTCGTCGCCGACGACCGCCCGGTAGTTGTCGATGGAGAGCACGACGGGCGACTCGCCGAAGCCGAACGGTGGACGCTCGCCGCTGGCGGCGAGATGCGCCTTGTCCTGCTCGGTCAGGTACGCGTCCCAGATTCTCGTCATGGTGAGGACACCTTTCCCTGAGATCGTTCGGCCGCGAGATCGAGCGGCTGGCGGGCGGCCTGGTAGACGAAGCGATCACCCCGCATGGTCGCGGAGCCGAACGCCAGCAGCTCGTCGTCGCTGACCAGGAAGTGGCGGTTCATCCGAAGCAGCGGGCTCCCCTCGGCGCACCGCAGATACGCCGCGGCACGGGCGTCGGCCGCGACCGCCTCGACCGTGACGTCGACGGAGGTGAGCGGGACCACGGAGGAGGCGGCGAGCCAGTCACGCATGTCGAGCCCACGGAACTCCTGGGTGAGCAGGTCTGGAGCGAGGTCTCCTCGGACGACGTAGGCGCCCAGCGAGAACGGCTCACCGTCCAGGCGGGTCAGCCGCTCGACCACGTGCATCGGCGTCCCGGGCGCGACCCCGAAGTCGTCGGCCGTCAAGGGATCCATCGCCCACGTGGAGGCGGACAGAACCTCACGCGTGACGGTCAGGTGACGTGCCGCGACCGTCGCCGCGAAACCGCGGACGCGACGTGGCCTGTGCACCAGTCGCCTGCCGGAGGCGAAGGTGCCATGGCCTCGTTTGCGCGTGAGCGTTCCCTCGTTTCGCAAGATCTCGAGCGCGGCTCGAAGCCGGGTCCGGCTGACACCGAGCTCCCTGATCAACACGAACTCGCTCGGCAGCCGGCCCTCCTCGCCGTAGTGGCCGGCACGGATCCGTTCCCGGAGCAGCTCACAAAGCCCATAGACCCCCTGCGACAGGCGGTCTGTCCGCAGTGACCCGCTCGTGAGGGTGTCCGGCAGCGCATGCATGCAGGTAAGGCTGTGGGCAGACGTTTGCCACCGCTATGCGCGTTTGTGAAACCGTGGTTGCGCGGCTTCACTTCCTCGTCGAGAGGCGCGCTGACCAGCGACGATGCCCTTCCTCACCCCTCGCTACGCGGGGCGTGACGGACTCGGAGGCACGGCTTCCGCGTACCTCCCGGAACGGTGAGACGTGCACGTGGGTCAAGGCAAGGTTGCCGCCAGGCGTCGCTTCAGCCACGCGGATGGTCCGGCAGCCCCGAGGGAACACTAGGTACGACCGTCCTCCGCTGTCGGGACGTGTCCGGTCTGGGGCCGCCCGCTGGGCTCGCCAGGATGCCTAGGTCTGGAGAGGAAGATCACCGCATGAGCTCACTCGCACTCGTCACCGGTGCCACGTCCGGGATCGGGCGTGCCTTCGCTGACCGCCTGGCCTCCGACGGATACGACCTCATCGCGGTTGGACGGGATACGGCCCGGCTGGACGACCTGGTCGCCGCCCACTCACACGTCGCCGTCCGCCCACTCGCCGCCGACCTGTCAACACCCGAGGGCATCGCGACGGTCGCGGCCGTGGCCTCGGAGGAGCCCGTCGACATGCTCATCAACAATGCCGGCGTCGCGCACTACATGCCCTTGGCCGATCTTCCCCCGCACAAAGCCAGCGAGGTGATCAACGTCAAGATCCTCGCGGCTACCCAGCTCGCGCGGGCGGTGCTGGGCGGAATGCTGCAACGACGTTCCGGCACGATCATCAACGTCAGCGGCATGATCGCGTTCAGCGGCCCTGCGCCGTCGTCCGTCATGCCCCGACGGGCCGTCTACGGCGGCGCGCTCGCCTACCTGCTCGCCTTCTCCCAGCTTCTTCGAGCCGAGCTGGAAGGCACCGGCATCCGCGTCCAGGCCCTCCTGCCCGGCGTCGTCGCGACCGAGTTCCACACCCGCCAGGGCATGGACCTCAGCGCCGTCCCACGCATGTCACCCGACGACGTGGTCACCGCCAGCCTCCGCGGGCTCGAGCTCGGCGAGACGGTCACCGCGCCCGGCGTGGAGGACACCTCCCTCCTCGATGCGGTGTTCGCCGCCGATCTCGCCGCGTTCGGCGGGCAGAGCCCTGAGCTGGCCAGCCGCTACCGGCGATGAGCACGCGGACGACTGCACCCCTCTCAGCTGGCGGGCAACAGGGCGATCCGTCGAGCGAGAACCTCGAAGGTTCTGCGGCTCGTCGACAGCGCGGCCGAAGACGTGGATCAGCGGCTGCCCGAGCTCCGGCGACGGCTCGCCGATGCCATTCCCACTGCCATTCCCACAGGGCACCGGCGACAAGGCGAAGCTCACCCCGAAGCCATCGCAACCAGCACCGCGCTCAGGTCTGCCCGCACGATCCGATACACGCCAAGCAGGTCGTCCGCCACGTCGAAGGCGTCGATCCGCGCACCCTCGTCGAGTGTCAGGGCGCGCCTCGGGACACCCCTCCGTTCCGCCTCGTTGGCGCGTGCCTACCGAAGTGGCCACGGCTTCACGCGCCGTAGACGGCGACCTGCTCACGATGGCGCGTGGGTCGCTCGATCTGGTCGAGGGCCGCGACCGCGAGGTCGGCGTACGACAGCGGCCGCTGCCACTTCGTCGTGTCGGCATGGTCGTCGCCGAGCTCGTACCGGCCGGTACGGGGCGCGTGAGCTTGATGGAGGTCATCGACGCCGCCCGCGCGTGGCGCAAAGCGCACCTGGACGACGTTCTGGCGTCGCGGCGTCGGCACGAGCTCACGGACGACAGCGCCGCGCTCGGGACGGACCAGTGACCCGCACGAGAGGCCCGGTGAGGAGGGCAACGGCCAACTCGGGCTCGTGGCCACAGGCGGCGGAGCCGTCCAAGCCGGCCTCAGCCATCGGCACGGGACGATCGATCACGTCTGGTTCCCGACAAGCTGCGGGCTTGGATGCCATGAGCTGAGCTGGTGGCACACCTCATGGACTTTCCGCTCAGGGGGATGGGCGCCCGGCCTGCGGAAATGCCGGGCGCCCATCGCGTCAGCGCAGCGTGCGGAAGAACGCCCGAACGTCCGCGACCAGAAGGTCGGGTGCCTCCATGGCGGCGAAGTGGCCGCCACGGTCGTACTCCTTCCAGTGGACGACGTTGTTCTCCCGTTCCGCGATCGCTCGGATCGTCGTATCGCCGGGGAACAGCGCGCACCCGGTCGGCACGCCAGAGCTTCGCAGCTCAGCGCCCCACTGCTGCGACTCCTTGTAGATTCGGGTCGAGGACGCGAACGTCTCGGTGAACCAGTAGATCGAGACGTTGGTGAGGAACGCGTCCTTGTCGACCGCGTCCTCGGGCAGCTCCTTGGCCGGGTTGCTGAAGTTGTGGAAGATGTCGGCCAGCCAGCACAGCAGCCCGGCCGGCGAGTCGTGCATGCCGACGGCGAGTGACTGCGGGCGAGTCGACTGGATCGCGGCGTAGCCACCGATCGCGTCGAAGTTCTGCAGCTCAGCGAACCGCTTCTGGTCGGCCTCGTCGAACGTGCTGGGATCGGCTCCCCACGCGGCGCCCATCGTCAGGAGTCCGTTGACATGGACGCCGACGACGTGCTCGGTGTCGATGCGGCCGAGCTGTGGCCCGACGATCGAGCCCAGGTCGCCACCCTGCGTGCCGTACCGGTCGTAGCCGAGCTTCGCCATCAACGCGGCGAACACCTCGGCGTACCGGTCACTGTTCGCGTCGCCGACTCGGCGCGTCGGTCCAGAGAACGCGAATCCCGGCGGCGATGGGATCACGAGGTGGAACGCGTCCCGCGGGTCGCCGCCGTACGAGCGGGGATCGCTGAGCGGGCCGATCACGTCGAGGAACTCGACGAAGGTGCCGGGCCAACCGTGGATCAGCAGCAACGGCAGCGCGTCCGGCTCCGGCGAGCGAACGTGCAGGAAGTGGACGTTGACACCATCGATCTCGGTGACGAACTGGTCGTAGCCGTTGAGCCGCTTCTCCTGCGCACGCCAGTCGTACGTCGTCCGCCAGTACTCGGCGAGCTGTTTGAGGTAGCTGACCGGAACGCCGTAGTCCCAACCGACGTCCGGCAGCTCGTCCGGCCAGCGGGTGTCGGCCAAGCGGGCCTTGAGGTCGTCCAGCTGGGTGTCAGGAATGTCGATGTGGAAGGGACGGATGTCCTCGTGGGTGATCGTCATGGCGTGAGGCTATGGTCGACTTAGGACAAGAACAGTCCTAGGCGACCAGAAGGCTCCTGCACATGTCGGAGACGTCGGCCCGGTTGCTCAAGCTGCTCTCACTGCTGCAGACACCACGTGAGTGGACCGGCACGGAGCTCGCCGAGCGGCTGGGTGTCACCACCCGCACCATCCGCCGCGACGTCGAGCGGCTCCGGGAGCTCGGCTACCCCGTGCACGCGACGCGGGGTACGGCCGGCTATCGGCTCGGCGCCGGAGCGTCGCTGCCGCCGCTGTTGCTCGACGACGAGGAGGCGGTCGCGGTGGTCGTCGGTCTGCGGACAGCCGCGGGCGGATCGGTCGCCGGACTGGAGGAGCCGTCGCTGCGGGCGCTCACCAAGCTCGAGCAGGTGCTGCCGTCGCGGCTGCGCTACCGCGTCACCACCCTGCACACCGCGACCGTCCGAGCCGGCGACGAGCCCGGACCGCGAGTCGCCGCGGAGACGCTGATGGCCGTCGCCGAAGCCTGTCGCCGACGCGAACGGCTGCGCTTCGACTACACCGACGCGCACGGCGCTGAGACTGTCCGCACCGTCGAGCCGCAGACGCTGGTCAGCTTCGGCCGGCGGTGGTACCTCGTCGCGTTCGACCTCGACCGCTCCGAGTGGCGTACGTTCCGCGTCGACCGACTGCGGCCCCGTACCCCGACGGGGCCGCGCTTTGAACCGCGTCCGTTGCCGTACGACGACGTCGCGACGTACGTGGCGCGCCAGCTGTCCCAGGCGGCTTGGCCCTACCAGGCTACGGTGGCGCTGCACGAATCCGCCACCGCCGTGGCCGACCGGGTGTGGCCGGGCATGGGAGCCGTCGAGGCCGTCGACGATCGCAGCTGCCTGCTGCACGTCGGCGCCGACAGCCCATGGGCGCTGGTTTGGATGATCACCTCGGTCGACGCGGACTTCACGCTGATCAGCGGGCCGCCCGAGGTGCGCGTTGCCTTGCGGGCACACGGGCTGCGCTGTCTCCGCGCCGTCGACGGCCCCGACGACGCATCGGAAGAGGCCGATCCACCACGGCTGGGTCGTCCGTAACACCGACGACTCCGACACCGACGAACGAAACGCCTCTCCTGGCAGACCGGCGCCTTACGTCTCCTCGGTCTGGGTGATGGTCATCGACGGCACCGCTCCAGCGACGAGCGCGAGCTTGAGCCGGCTCTCGTCCTCACTGCCGGGCTCGGCGGTGAAGATCACCACCTTGAGATCGGTGTCGGTGTCCGTGAGAACGTCGCAGTCGAGAGTGATCTCGCCGACGCCCGGTCGGATGACCGTCTTGCGGTCCTCGGGGTGTCCCGCGACCGCGCCTTCCCGCCAGAGCTGCGCGAAGCGTGCGTTGCCGGCCAACGTCCGCTCGATGAGGGCGGACAGTCGCGGGTCATCCGGGTACTTCGCCGAGGCCCGGCGCAGGTCGGCGACGATGGCGCGCCCGGTGCTCTCGCGGTCCCGGAGAACGACGGGCCAGAGCCCGACACGACCGCAGTCGCCGGGGACGGGAAAGTGGGCTTTGACCAGGTTCCGATCCTCCGGGTCGATCCCGCTGGGGTCGCCGAGCACCGCGGACCATGCGCGATTCCACCAGATCAGCCGCCAGTCGGCGGCGAAGACGGCCGCCGGCGTCTCGCCCAGGCGGGTCAAGACTCTCTGCATCCCAGGAGGAATGTGGTCGACGATGTGCCGGTCGGACGGGGGACGCAGCCCGGCGAGGCGGTAGAGGTGGTCCCGCTCCTCCCGATTCAGCTGGAGCGCTCGGGCGAGCGAGGCGACGACCTGGGGAGACGGCCTGGTCGCTCGTCCCTGCTCCAGGCGGATGACGTAGTCCACCGAGATCCCCGCGAGCTCCGACAGCTCCTCGCGGCGCAATCCTCGAGCGCGACGTTTGCGCCCGGCGGGCAGACCGACCGCCGCCGGGCTCAGCCGGTCACGCCAGGCACGGAGGGTGGGACCGAGCCCGGTCTCCTCGCTCATACCGCCCATTCTCCGGCGCGCCGACACGATGTGACTGGTACCGGCAGTCCTACCGTCAAGGCGTCCCTGGCGGCCCGAACGGAGGCCGCGAAGGCTGAACGTATGAGCGACATCATCCTCATCACGGGGGCCAACAAGGGCCTCGGCTACGAGAGCGCCCGCCGCCTCATCGAGCTGGGCCGCACCGTGATCGTGACCGCCCGCGATCTTGAGCGCGGCAGGTCGGCGGCCGAACGGCTCGGCGCGCGCTTCGTGCGGATGGACGTCACCGACGAGGAGTCCATCAAGGCCGCGGTGGCCGACGTCGAGGCGCACGAAGGCCGCCTCAACGTGCTCATCAACAACGCCGGTGTCATGACGAACCGAGCGGACACGAATGACGGCAATGGGCTGAACACAATGGAGCTGCTCACCGCCGCCGAGGCGCTGCGGGTCTACGACACGAACGTGTTCGGCGCGCTGCGCGTGACGATGGCGTTCCTTCCGCTGCTCCGACGCTCGGAACACCCCGCAGTGATCAACGTCAGCAGCGGTATGGGCTCGCAGGGGCTGACGCACGACCCCGAGCGCGTCGAATCGCAGTTCGCCAGCCCGCTGTACGGATCGTCGAAGGCAGCGCTGACGATGATGACGACACAGCTGGCCAAGGCGCTGCCGGACATCCGGGTCAACGCCGTCGACCCCGGATACACGGCGACCGACCTCAACGGCTTCAGCGGCACCCAGACCGTCACCGAGGGCACCGACGCGATCGTCGCGCTGGCGACCGAGGGCCCGGACGGCGGCACAGGTCGCTTCGTCGACCGCTTCGGCACCGTCCCCTGGTGAGACTCCAGCGCCGTGCCCTGGTGAGAAGGACGTCCACGCGTCGGCTGTGAGCACTCCCCGTCCTCGTCCCGGAGGGGCTGCCCGTGGACGGTCCGGCGGCGACGGCGGGACCCTCCCAGGGTCCCGCCCGAGCTGCTGCCTGGGCACTGGGTCACTCTGTCAGTCGTCGACTCCGGATGATCTTGACGCAGCGTGATCGGATAAGGTCCGGCTGTCGCCCACGACGACCCGTCGCCCCCTTTGCAGCGTGCCGCACGGAGGTAGCAGGCAAATGGCCACCGACACGCCGGTTCCCCCTGGTGTCGATCCCACCAAGCCCAACGTCGGACGCATGTATGACCTGGTGCTCGGTGGCACCAACTACTTCGAAGCCGATGTGAAGGCGGTCGAGGCCATTCGCCAGTTCGTCCCCGAGACAGAGGACATCGTGTGGGCGAACCGAGGCTTCCTCCAGAGGGCCACCAAGTGGCTCGCGGAGCACGGAATCCGACAGTTCATCGACGTCGGCGCGGGCCTTCCGACGCGGAACAACACGCACGAGGCGGCCCAGGCGGTGGCACCAGACGCTCGCGTCGTCTACGTCGACATCGATCCCATGATCGTCGCGCACGGCCGCGACCTGCTCAAGGACACCCCGCACACGGTCTTCATCCAAGGTGACCTGCGGGCCCCGGACGGTATCCTCAGCCATCCGGAGGTCCGCGAGCTCATCGACTTCGACGAACCAGTCGCCATCGTGCTCGCCGCGGTCCTGCATTTCGTCTCCGACGACGACGACCCGTGGGGACTCGTCGACCGCTACATGGCTCCGCTGGTGTCCGGGAGCTACCTGGCCCTCTCCCATGCCACCTACGACCGCATCCACCCCGAGGTCATCGAGCGTTTCCGCCGGGTGTACGACAACGCCAACGAGCAGGCGCACTTCCGGTCGAAGCCCGACGTGGAGCGCTTCTTCGACGGCCTCGAGATCGTGCCACCGTACGACGGCGCTCCACCCGTGGTGACGTTCTCCGGGCTGTGGGGCGCTGAAGAGCCCGCCGACGCCGACAGCGACGGCTCTCGCTGGATCTACTGCGCGGTCGCCCGGAAGCCCTAGTTCTCGCCGACGGACCGTCCGCTGAAGTGCGAGTGGGGCGCTCAGAACCGACGCGCCGAAGGCTAGCCGAGCATGCTGGTCGAACTTCGAGACGAGCACAACCGGGTCCTCATCCATCAGCTGCGAACCCACGCCGAGCAATGGCTCGCGGCGAAAGGGCTGGACCAGTACCGCGGCCCACGGTCGCACCTCGTCCATCCGGACATTGACCGGCTCTTCGACAAGGGCGCCTTCGTCGGCTGGGTCATCGACGGCGACGTCAAGGCGGTTCTCGCCATCGATGAGCACGATCCCGACTTCTGGACGCGCGAGGAGATGGCCGAGCCCGGCGTCACGTACATCACTCGCTTCATGGCGCGGGAGCACGGCCACGGCTACGGCGCCAGCCTGCTGCGCGCCCTCGCCGAACGCGAGGCCAGCCGCGGGCAGCGCTACATCCGACTGGACTGCTGGCGCACCAACACACGCCTCCACGAGTACTACCGGACGCAGGGGTTTCGGCATGTCCGGACCGAGATCGTGGAAGGCCGCATGAGTGGCGCGCTCTTCGAGAAGGCGTTGAGTATCGACAGCTCGCCCACTGGGCGGGGCGCGGACGCGAGGCCGTGAGCAAATGGCGTAGGCCGCTTGGCACGGTGCGCGATCGAACGTGCCAAGCGGCCCACCGAATTGCGGCGGTGTACGCCGTCAGGACCGGCACCACACGGTCCGCAGAACCCGCTCGACCTCGCGTGCGGGATCGGCGACCGAGCCGGTGCTCCGCCAGGCGACGAACCCGTCCGGCCGGATCAGGACGGCCCCGTCCGTCCCGATGCCGTAGCGCTCGGGGCCGTCCTCCCCCGCGATCTCGCCTCCGAACCGGTACGCGTCGAGCGGAATGCCGAGTTCCTTGGCGGCGGACGTCGCGCCGTTGACCCAGTCGGACCCGCCAGGGCCGGCGAGCAGCACGGCGTTCTTGCCGTACAGGTCGATCGTCGACTGGGCGCCAGCCACCCCACCGTCGATCGGAACGTGGGGCGCTCGAGTCCCGGGTTCGCCGCGCAGCTTCGCGGGCGTCACCGGGTCGCCCTCCACCGGATCCAGGATCGCCGCCGACTGGTAGCGGTAGCCCATGGAGACCGCCGCGTGGTCCAGCAGCGGGGTCTCGGCACCGGGCCCCATCCGATCGCCGAAGCGCGCGAGCGCTTGCGTCATCGTCAGGAGCCCGACCGGTCGGCGCTCGTCGTGGTAGGTGTCGAGGAGGGAAGGCCCGGCCTCGCCTCGCACCACGGCTGCCAGCTTCCAGGCGAGGTTGTGCGCGTCCTGGATCCCGGCGTTCCCACCGAAGCCACCGGTCGGCGGGACCAGGTGGGCGGCGTCACCGACGAGGAACACCCGTCCCGACCGGTACTGCCTCGCCACCTGCGCGCCGATGCTGAAGCCGAAGATCTTGTGCTGTGTCCCCGGAATCTGCGGGCGGACGGTGACCTGGAGGTCGGGTAGTCCAGCCGCCGCGCGGACCAGCTCTGTGACTCGCTCGTCGGTGTACTCCTCGAGCTTCTCGTGCTCGGGCGAGTAGCCGGTGCCGAACACCCAGCGGGTGCCCTCCTCGTTGTGCGCGAGCATGATCGTGAAGGGCTGGGGCCGCTGCAGATAGGCGACGGTGACCTTGCGGCCGCGAGTCGCGGGTCGGAGGTCGGCGTCGACGATCGCGGTGATCGTGTGGAACAGCGGACCAGGCCCGTCGAGCGAGATGCCGAGGTGCTGCCGGATCGGGCTCGCCCAGCCATCGCAGGCGATGAGGTAGTCCGCCCGCACTGTCGTGGTCTCGCCGGTACGGCGGTCACGGATGTGCGCGGTGACGCCCTCGTCGTCCTGATCGAACGACACGAGCTCGGTCGAGAACCGCACGTCCGCCCCGAGCTCGACCGCACGACTCCGCAGGATGAGCTCCAGCTTGTCCTGGTCGATGGGGCCGAACCCGCAGGGGCTGACCGCGCCGGCGTCCTCCGGCACGTCGTCGTCTTCCTCGTCCTCGACGGCGTCGTAGTGCTCGTCGGCCATCGTCTCGGCCCGCACAGGCCGCCAGGCGAACTCCGCCCCCGCGAAGCTCGAGTCCTTGATCGCCTGCTCGATGCCCACCTGCCGGAAGATCTCGACCGTCCGCGGGGTGATCCCACGCAGCCGCGGGTGCATGAGCAGGTCGGGGTGGCGTTCGACGAGCAGGGTCGGTACGCCGTGCCAGGCGAGGAACACGGCGCTCGACAGCCCGGTCAGCGAGCCACCGACGACGAGCACGGACGTGCGGGTGGGCTGCGTCTGGACGTTCACTGTCTGCTCCCTCTCTTCCCTCCGTAGGTCTGCGGTGACGAGGAGCACCGGTTCGGTCCCGCACGCTCGAGGACCACCGGGCACCCTTCGAGCGCCACAGCCGACATCGACACCAGCAGTATCAACCATCCGGATGAGGTAGTCAACCGTACGGATGAAAGAGTCATCCAGATGGATGAATTGCGCTAGGATCGAGGACATGGAACGTCGGCAAGCCGCTGAGGCGACGCCTGCCAGCTCCGCTCGATCGCGGCGAGCGCCCGGACCGGACGAGCGCCGCCGCGACCCGGAACGGACCCGCGAGCGCATCCTGGACGCCGCACTCACGGAGTTCGCGGCGAGGGGCTACGCGGGGGCGCGGGTGAACGAGATCGCCGAGCGAGCGGGAGTCAACAAGCAGCTGATCTCCTACTACTTCGGCGGGAAGGAGGGGCTCTACCGGGCCATCGCGTCGAGTTGGCGACGGCAGGAGACCGAGGCGTCGACCGAGCAGCAGAGGATGACCCTCGCGGAGCTCGTCACCAGCTACCTACCCCGCTCCGCACACCAGCGCAGTCTCGTCCGGCTCCTGTTCTGGGACGGCCTGATGCCCGCCGGCGGAGACCCAGGAGGTGAGGAGCGCGGCTCCCGCATGCGGGAGGCGGTGGCCGATCTGGAGAGGCGCCAGCGCGACGGCGAGCTGGCCGACGACATCGACCCCGGATGCTTTCTCCTGGCGTTCATGGCGGCCGCCAGCGCGCCCGCCGCCCTCCCACATCTCACCCGGAGCATCACCGGCCTCGAGCCAGACTCCCCGGAGTTCCTCGAGCGGTACGCCGAGCAGCTCGGTCGCATGGTCCGTCACCTCGCGAAGGACTGACACCGCTGGCGTCAACCTGAAGGTGACCGGCGGGCGACCACCTGACGTGGGATCGTGGCCGCGGCGCGGGCCCGGTCTCGTCACCTCGGGAGGTCCTCCGTGATCTCCGCGATCGCGACCTCGAGCGTCTGTCCCGCCTCAGCGAGCCACTGGTGGCGGCCCTCCTGGACGACGACGCGGCCGCCGACGACGACATCGGTCACGTCGGCGGCCGTGGCCGCGAAGACCACGGTCTCCGGCGTGGGCCCACACCCCGCGGTCCGGACCGAATCGAGGCGAATCGTCACGAGGTCGGCGAGGGCACCCGGCGCGATCCGCCCGGCCTGCGGCCACCCCAGGGCGCGGTGTCCGTTCACCGTCGCCGCCGTCAGCAGCTCGGCCGCGTCGAAGCTCCCGCGCACGAGCGTCTGGAGGCGGGTGTGGAGCTCGACGGCGCGAGCCTCCTCGAACAGGTCCACGACCGCATGGCTGTCCGAGCCGAGGGTGAGCCTCACCCCTGTGTCCGCCAACCGGCGCGCCGGCGCGATGCCGTCGGCGAGATCGCGCTCGGTGGTGGGGCACACGCACACGCCGGTCCTCGTCTCACCGAGCACCCTCACGTCGTCGTCGTCGAGGTGGACGGCGTGGATCGCCGTCGTCTCCTCGCCCAACGCTCCCGCGTCGGCCAGAACTCGTACGGGCGTCCGACCCAGCAGCTCGACGCAGGCGGCCACCTCCGCCGGTTGCTCCGCCACGTGCACGTGCAGCGGCGCGCCACGAGCCCGAGCCCACGCCACCACGTCCGGAATCTCGGTGAGCGGTACGGCCCGAACAGAGTGCAGCGCGGCACCGATGCGAGTCGTGGCGTCGGAGGACAGCCGGTCGACCCGTTCCGCCCACCGTGCCGCCGTTTCGTCGCTGAACCGAAGCTGGACCCCTGCCACGGGCCGGCCGAGACCGCCAGCGAGGTAGCACGTGTCGAGCAGGGTGATCCGGATCCCCACCTCGTGCGCGGCCGCGATGAGGGCGTTGCCCATCGCGTTCGGGTCCGCGTACGGCGTCCCGTCGCGGGTGTGGTGGACGTAGTGGAACTCCCCCACACACGTCACGCCGGCGAGCACCATCTCGGTGAACACCGCACGAGCCAGCCGCTGGTAGGAGTCCGGGGCGAGACGGCTGGCCAGCGCGTACATACGCTCCCGCCAGGTCCAGAACGAGCCACGACCGCGCTGGGCGTGTCCCCGCAACGCGCGATGGAAGGCGTGTGAGTGGACGTTCGCCAGCCCTGGGATGGTGAGTCCACGCAGCCGCCGGGCTGTCCCCGGTGGCCGCGGTACTCCCGGGGTGACCGCGCTGATCGTGTCGCCGGCGACGTCCACGAGCACGCCCGGAACCACCTCACCGGACGGCAGCCAGGCGTACTCACACCACCAGGAGGCCACGGTCGCATCCTGCCCGGCCGGCGACGCCGCGAACGCGAGCCAGAGCCCGCCGCGCAGGCGCGGCCCGCGAGCACCGAGCATGCGCGACCGTCGCGACGCTCACTCGTCGGCCGTCGTGAAGTACTGCTCCGGGTCGCTGGGTCCCGGCGTCGGCCACTGCCAGCCGTCGATCATGGTCGGCACGTTGTGGAAGTCGTTCCGGACGATGCCGTAGCCGGGCGCGGGGAGGACGGTGCCGATGGTGTAGAACTCCTCCTTCGCGATCTGCAGGATCTGGCGAAGGTAGTCGGCCTGCTCGGCGTCGTCCGTGGTGGCCAGCAGCCGGTCGTACAGCTGGAGCTGCCGCAGCATGGGCTCAGGCGGACGCTCCCCCTGTCGGCCACCGCTCGCGTACCAGTCGCGCCACAGCACCGCGTAAAGGTTGTAGCCGGCGACGCAGAAGTAGCGGGGCTCCAGGGTGATGGACGCGGTGAAGCCGGTGTCCCCGATCCAGATGAGCGCGTCGTGGTCGTTGGACTTGATCCGCTCGCTCCACAGCCCATAGTCCTCCGGCTGGATCCGGACCTCGACACCGACCGCCTTCCAGTAGGTGCGGACCAGCTCCAGGAGCGCCGGGAACTCCGGCACCTGCCCCGTGGGATAGTCGATCGTGAAGCTGATCGGCCTCCCGTCCGGTCCGAGCCTCCTGCCCTCACCATCTCGTTCGGGGAACACTCGGTCCAGGTGCTGGTTGGCGCGGTCGACGTCGTACTCGGTGTACTGCTTGGCCATCTCCTCGTCGTACAGCTGGTCCTCCGGACGAGGCGCCACCTGCCAGGGCTCACCCTGCCGCTGGAAGGCGACGTCGATGATCTCCTGCCGGTTGATCGCGTACGACAGCCCGATGCGGAAGTCCCTGGCGTTGAAGATCTGCCGCTTGACCGGGTCCTTGTGGGTGAGGTTGAACATCAGGATGGCTTCGTTCATGTCGTCGCGCGGAGCCTCGAAGAAGTCGTAGCCGCCCTTCTCGCGCCCTCGCGCCAGGACCGGCTTGTTGCGCAGGGTGTTGATGTGCCGGATGTGCATGTCGTACGCGCCGGAGCTCGCCCGGAGCAGCATGACCTCGGGGTCGTTGACCATGTGGAAGACGACCCGGTCGAGGTAGGGAAGCTGGCGTCCCTCGGGGTCGACCTTCCAGTAGTACGGGTTGCGCTCCGCGATCACGCGCTGGGCGTTCCGCTCGACGACCCGCCACGCGCAGATGGTCGGCAGCTCGGGGTTCTCCCACAGCGTCGCCTTCGACCCGAACAGCTCCACCCAGTCCTCGGCGCCCTCCTCGCGGACCAGGCTGTCGATGTCGTCGTTGTAGTCCTTGTGGAACCGCCTGAGGTAGTGCGCCGGGTGGCTGACCAGCGCCAGGCCACGCGAGGTCGCCTGGTCCTGCACGAAGATGCTGTAGGGCCGCTCGAAGACGAACCTGACCGTGTAGTCGTCGACCTTCTCCGCGGTCGGGTTGTTGTCCTGCAGCGGGTACAGCTCGGTGTTGTTGAGGACGTCGTTCTGGGCGAAGACGATGTCGTCGGCGGTGAAAGGCTCACCGTCGGACCACTTCATGCCCTCGCGCAAGGTGAAGGTGAACTCGGTGCCGTCCTCGTTGGCGGTGAACTCCTTCGCCACCCCCGGGATGATCTCGCTCGTGCCGGCGAGCCCTTTCCATTCGCGGGGCCAGCGCACCAAGCCCTCGTAGCAGATCGTCCGCTGGATCCAGTAGTTGTCGCTGGCGCCCAGCATGGGGGTGTCCCATGCTCCGCCGTACTGGCCGATGCGCTCGACCGGCTCGACGACGGGCGGCTCCACTGGCAGGCGCTCCTCGACAGGCGGCAGCTTGCCGGCCGCGACGAGCGAGGCCAGCATGGGCGCTTCCTTGCCGTTGGCTCGTCGACGCCCGTCGTCGCCGTTCGACTTCTTCGATGGCTCGGTGCTCAGCAGATCGCACGCCGTGGCTGCGGTCACGGCTCCGGCCAGCGCACCGGCCCGGAGCATCGCGCGTCTGGTGAAGCCGACGCCTGCTCGTTTGGTGGCCACGTCGTCGCTCCATCGGTGTCCGGTGACGTCAAGCCGGGAATGACGTCGGGGTACGGGCTGGTGGTGCGGCCTTTGCGCTGAGTGTGAAGAGCTGCGGCGGTCACGTCAACAGCCCGAGCTGTCCTCATGGCGACGACCTCTCGGCGCTCGGTCCCCTCAGCGACGACGTGGCGGTGACGACGGACCGAGCGAGGTCAGCGATAGGACGCGGTCAACGCGCCGGTGGCGAAGGGGCCCGACCGGGTCGCCGAGACGATCACCGTCGCCACCTGGCTCGCGAACGACTGCCACCAGGTCGGGTCCAGCGGCGCCGGCAGTGTGGGCGACGGCCTCTCCTCCTCGCCTCCGCTCCGTGCGCTCGCCGTGCGGTCATGGAGCGCGGGCGAGGGGGTGGCAAGGATTCGTTGACGGATGTCCGCCACCTCGGCGGGCGTGAGCCGCACCCGCCGCGCCCACACGTCCAGCAACCTGTCGAGGTCAGAACGTCCCGTCATCATCCACTCTCCCCCACCTCGGGCTCGACGAGTTGGAGACGCTCCGCGAGCGCGCGGCGCGCCTTCGCCAGCTTGTAGCGGACCGTTCCGGCGGGTTGCCCCAACGCCGCGCCGATCTCAGCGCTGGTCAGCTCACCGACGACCCGCATGGCGAGCACCACCCTCAAGTCTTCCGGAAGAGCACGCACCGCCTCACCCAGCTCCTCGAGCAGCTCATCGCGCTGGACCCGGGTCTCGGGGTTCTCCGCGGCCGCGGACTCCGCCTGAGCCGTGACGTCCAACGCTCGGATCGTGGCGTCTCGGGTGGCGCGCGACCGGTGGGTGTCGGTCGCGAGGTTGCGGGCCACCGTGAAGATCCAGGCTTGTCGCCGTTCCGATGGCAGTGCCGCCACCTCGTCGAGCCGCCGCCACACCCGCAGGAACGTCTCCTGCACGAGGTCGCGCGCCAGCTCCCGATCTCCGACCCGACCCAGCAGGTAGGCGTGGACGGCCCGGTGGTTCGCCTCGAAGATCTCGGTGAACAGCTGTTCCGGGGTGGCCACGTCAGTCCGCGTCGTCGCCTGCGGTGCCCTCGCCTTCCGCGTCCTGTTCTTCCTCGTCCTCTCCGGTCGCGCGCAGGGCGCCGTAACGCTCGGTCGTGAGCAGCTGCAGGACGGGCAGGAGCTCTCGCGGGGCGGTGAGCTCACCGACCAGGGTGACCTCGCTGACCTTGGCACGGAGCAGCTCGGCCGGCACGTCGTCGTCGATGCGCAACGAGCCCACCACCGCGATCGCGATCGGCTCCTCCACCAGCTCGAAGAAGCCACGGCTGAGCACGTCCTTGCCCAGGAAGAACCTCGGCTGTCCGGTGTACCAGGCGACCTGGCCGCTGCCGGACAGCACGCTCGCCAGGACCGCTTCACTGGCGCGCGGCAGAACGAGCTGCCCGGTGTAGAAGATGCGCTGGTATCCCACGCTTTCCACCGGGCTGGTGACGATGACCTGGCCGGCGAGGAGCAGCACGTCGTCGGGCGATCCTCCCGTGTTGGCCAAGCTCTCCCCGGAGATCCGCACCTGGCCGGTCAGCTGACGGAACTCCTGTCCCTCGGCATGGCGGTAGTAGTTGACCTCGCCCGTCACCCGGGTCAGGCCGGCCCCGAGCGCCGACTCGCTGCCCTTGGGGGCGAGGACCGTCCCGGTGACGACGATCTCCCGGAAGGTCACCTTGGTGACCGGGCTGGTGATCACCAGGCTTCCGGTGACGAAGAGAACGACGTCCTCGTTGGCGGGGTCGGCGAGCGCGTCACCGCCCAGCAGCACCGTGCCGGTGTGGACACGCACCCGCGCGCCGGTCGGGACGGGGACGACCGCGCCGACGTTCCGCATCCTGACGCCGGTAAGCGCGGGGCTGAGGCTGTCCGGTACCACGACCGCGGCCACGTTCCGGATCTCCTCGATACCGGCCAGGTCCTCTGCTGAGGTGATGTGCGAGAGGTCGAGGAGGGGCAGGTTCTCGATCCGTCGGCCCTGGACGCTCGTCATGGCTCATCCCTTCGCTGTCACGCCCGGCCTCCCCGCCGGGCACGTGTCGTACACCCGAGAAGACGGACGAACGGCCGGACTGTTGGGCTGTGTGACGTCCTTCACATCACCCGGGCGCGACCTGAGCCCGACAGGCACTGAACGCATGTTTAGCATGATGAACATGCGTTCAACGAGTGTGGCGGAGGACCTCACCGCCAAGGCGCGGATTCGGGACGCCGCCGTTCGCCGCTATGCGGCCGACGGCATGGACGCGCCGCTGCGCGCCATCGCCGCCGACGCGGGAGTGAGCCCGGGCCTGATCGTCCACCACTTCGGCTCCCGCGCCGGGCTGCGGCAGGCCTGCGACGAGTACGTCCTGGAGCAGATCCGACGCACCAAGTCGTCGGTCATCGGCGCCCAGCACCCGCCAGGCGCCCTGCTGAGCCAGATGGCCGAGGCGGAGGAGTACGCGCCCTTGGTCGGCTACGTGCTGCGCTGCCTGCAAGCCGGCGGCAAGCTCGCCAGCGACTTCGTCGAGCAGATGGTCGCCGACGCCATCGTCTACATCGAGGACGGCGTTCGCTCCGGCGTGATCCGGCCGAGTCGTGACCCCGAGGGCCGCGCCCGGGTGCTGGTGGAGATGGCCGTGGGAGCGCTGCTCCTCCAGCTACCCGCCCGCCAGGAGCACCTCGACCTCGACGAGCTGCCCGCCTGGTTCCGCTCCTACACCGAGCGGATCCTGCTTCCCCTGCTCGAGCTGTTCACCGAGCCGCTGTTCACCGACAGGTCGTTCCTCGACGCCTACCTCGCGGCCCGCCAGCGATCGGCCACGTGATGCCGGGCCGCGACACGATTCCGACGACGGACGGAGCGCCCCATGACAAGTCTCGCGATTGAGACGCACGACCTCACCAAGTCCTACGGCAGCACTCGTGCCTTGGATGGCCTCTCGCTGCGTGTCGAGACCGGCCAGGTCGCGGGCTTCCTCGGCCCCAACGGGGCCGGCAAGTCCACGACGATCCGCATCCTCCTCGGCATGCTGCGCGCCGACTCCGGCACGGCCCGCGTCCTCGGCCTCGATCCGTGGTCGGACGCCGTCACCATCCACCGGCGCATCGCCTACGTGGCCGGTGACACGAGCCTGTGGCCGAACCTCACCGGCGGCGAGGTGATCGACCTGCTGATCCGGACTCGCGGCGGAAAGCCGCGCTCCCGCCGCCGCGCCGAGCTGTTGGAACGCTTCGAGCTCGATCCCACCAAGCGAGTCCGCACCTACTCCAAGGGCAACCGCCAGAAGGTCGCTCTCGTCGCGGCGCTGGCCTCCGACGCCGAGCTGTTCCTCCTCGACGAGCCGACCTCCGGTCTGGACCCGCTCATGGAGGCCGTCTTCACCGAGGAGGTCCGCGCCCTGCGCAACCAGGGCCGCACGGTGCTGCTCTCCAGCCACATCCTCGCCGAGGTGGAGAAGCTCTGCGACACCGTCACGATCATCCGAGCCGGCAAGGACGTGGAGAGCGGCACGCTCAGCCAGCTCCGACACCTCACCCGGTCCACCGTCACCGCCTCGCTGCGGAACCCGGCCGTCGTGAGCGGCGCACCCGGCGTTCACGACCTCACCGTCGAGAACGGTCACGTGCGCTTCGACGTCGACAACACAGAGATCGCGTCCGTCTTGCGGCTGCTCGCCGACGCTGGGGTGGAGAACCTCACCGTCGCGCCGCCCTCGCTGGAAGAGCTCTTCCTCCGTCACTACGGCGACCAGGTGCGCGAGGAGGTGACCACGAGATGACCGCCAGCACGATGGCCCCGGCCGAACGCGGAGCCCGTAGCCGCCCCGGCACCGCCGAGCCGTGGGCGGGCACCCTCGCCTTGCTTCGCCTCTACCTGCGTCTGGACCGCGTTCGCATTCCGGTGTGGACGGCTGCGGTCGGCCTCCTCGTCGCCGGCTCGGTCGCCTCGATGGAGGAGATCTACTCCACTCCGGAGTCACTCCAGGCTCGGGCGGCGCTCATGGCCAACCCGTCGGCGGTCATGATGACCGGCCCAGCGTTCGGTCTGGACAACTACACCTTCGGCGCGATGGTCGCCAACGAGCTGTCGCTCTACCTCCTTCTGGCGGCGGCGATCATGAGCATCCTGCTCGTCGTCCGGCACACGCGCGCTGACGAGGAAGCCGGGCGGCTGGAGATCCTGCGGGCGCTTCCCGTCGGCCGCTTCGCACCCGCGACGGCCGCCGCGCTCACCGTCACGCTCGCCAACCTGCTCGTCGGCGCCGCCCTCGTCGTCGCGCTGGTCGGCACCGGGATGGAGGCGGCCAGCTCGCTCGCGATGGGTGTCGGCACCGCCTTGACCGGCCTGGTGTTCGGCGCCGTCGCGGTGGTGACGGCCCAGCTCACCGAGCACAGCCGGGCCGCCACGGGCATGGCCCTCGCGACGTTGGGCACCGCGTTCCTCGTGCGCGCGGTCGGTGACGTCATCGACAACCAGGGGTCGTGGTTGTCGTGGTTCTCCCCGCTCGCCTGGGCCCAGCAGACGCGGATGTACGTCGACCTGCGGTGGTGGCCGCTCGCGCTGTCGGCGATGACGGTCGTCGTGCTGCTCGCTGTCGCGGTGGCGCTGTCCCAACGTCGTGACCTCGGCGCCGGACTCCGCAAGGGCAGGCCTGGCCCGGCGGAGGCGACACGAACCCTGCTCTCGCCGGTGGGATTGGCGCGTCGACTGCTCCGTGGGGCGTTCCTCGGCTGGGCACTCGGCACCTTCGCGTTCGCGCTCGCCTGCGGCTCCATGGCCACCTCGCTTGAGGACGCCGTCGTGGAGATCCCCGAGCTCGGCGAATGGATCGCTGTGGACCTCGACGACCTCACGTCGAGCTTCGCCGCCTCGATGCTGTCGTTCGTCGCGGTCGCCCTCCTCGCGTTCGCCGTCTCGGCCGTCCTGCGACTACGCACGGAGGAGGAGGCGGGCCGGGTCGAGGCGGTGCTCGTCACCGGCAGCTCGCGCCTGGGTTTCCTGGGCGGCTGGCTCGGCTGCGTGGCCGTCCAGACGCTCCTCATGGCGGTGCTCACCGGGCTCGGCCTGGGTCTGGGCATGTGGGCGGTGACAGGGGACGTTGCGTGGGTCGGGCGCCTCGCCACCGGCGCGCTGGCGTACCTGCCGGCGACCTACCTGGTCGCCGCGGTCGCCGTCGCCCTCTACGGCAGCGCGCCGCGCTGGGCCACCGTGACCTGGCTGCCGGTCATCTGGGTGGCCTTCACGCTCTTCCTCGGCACGTTGCTGGACCTGCCCTCGTGGGCGATGGACCTGTCGCCGTTCACGCACACGCCGTTGGTCCCGAGCGCTGACGTCGAGGCCGCTCCGCTCCTCGCCATGGCCGGTCTCGCGCTCCTCCTCACCGTGGTCGGCTTCGTGACCTACCGGCGACGCGACATCGTCCCTGGCTGAGTGAGGCCTCAGCGCCGGCGTGATGGAGACGCCACCAGGTCGTGGACGGCCTCGGGAGCGCGAGGCGTTGTCGAGGCCGTCCACATCGTGGGCGTTCAACGGCCACGGACACCGGGGAGCGCCGTGCCGTAGCGGTCGCCGACAGGCGCGGGCAGCGCGTCCAGCTCCGCGAGCGCGTCAGGCGGCAGCTCCAGGTCGCCCGCCGCGGCGTTCTCCTCGAGGTAGCGCAGCCGCTTGGTACCGCGGATCGGCACCACGTAGTCGCCTTGCGCGATGACCCACGCCAGCGCCACCTGGGCAGGCGTGGCGCCGACGCGCTCGGCCACGCGGCGCACAGCATCGACGATGGCCCGGTTGGCGTCGAACGCCTCCTTCTGGAACCTCGGCAGGTGGCGCCGGAAGTCACCCTCCGGAAGCTGGTCGGGTGAGGTGATCGAGCCAGTGAGGAAGCCCCGACCGAGCGGCGAGAAGGGCAGGAAGGCGATGCCCTGCTCCTCACAGTAGGGCACGACCTCGGCGAGGGCGTCCCGCGTCCACAAGGAGAGCTCCGACTGCACGCTCGCCACCGGGTGGATCGCCTGCGCCCGCCGGATGTCCTCGACGCTCACCTCCGACAGACCGATCGCGCGGACCTTGCCCGCTTCCACGAGCTCGGCCATGGCGCCCCAGCTCTCCTCCAGCGGCACCGCCGGGTCGATGCGGTGCAGCTGGTACAGGTCCACGTGGTCGACGCCGAGCCGCGCGAGGCTGCCGTCGATCGCGCCCTTGATGTACTCCGGTCGCCCGTTGCGGTGGACGGCCCGGCTGCCGTCAGCCAACAGCCCGACCTTCGTCGCGAGAACGACCTCGTCACGGCGACCGGCGAGGGCCCGGCCGACGAGCTGTTCGTTCGAGTACGGCCCGTAGACGTCGGCCGTGTCGATGAGCGTGACGCCAAGGTCGATGGCCCGGCGAATGACCTCGACGGAGGTGGCGTCGTCACGGCCGCCCTCGTCGTAGGCCCACGACATGCCCATGCAACCGAGCCCGATCCGGCCGACCTCCGGTCCGCCCGCCCCGAGTGTGGTAGTGCGCATACCTGTCATTCTTGCCCGTGACTCAGCCGTCACGCAGACGTCATGCTCCCCGCTGTCGTTCGTGATGGTCGCGAGACGTGGCGCCTCGGCCCCGGGTGTCCCACACCGGCTCATGCCACGGGGTCGTCCACATGACCTCGTTCGACGCTTCACAGGTCGCGTCTCGGTCCTTACGTTCCGAAATATGAGGAAGATCAACTCGGGGACCTTCGTCTCCAAGTACTGGGGATATCTGTTGCTCCTCGTCGTTCTCGGCGGGTGGTTCCGTTGGGGCTTCGACCCAGCGCTGCTCGCCGGACTTTCGGTCCTCTCAGGTCTGTGGATCTTCTTCCAGGCACCCGGATGGTGCGGCGCGAAGACACGCGGGGACGACTACTGTCGCAACAACGCGCGCGGGCTGCTCATGGGCTGTCATCTTCGACAGCACAAGTGGCAGAAGCTGATGATGCTGGCCCCTGCGAGCTGGAGGAGGTTGGGCCGGCTCCTCGTGAAGAATCCCATCACCCTCATCAACTGCGGCGCGGGCCTGGCCACGATCGGCTCTTTGATTGTGTCGGTGATCGATCTCATTCTCGACCACTGAATGGCGAGGAAGCGGACCACTCGGCCCTTTCGCCTCAGCCACCTTCGTCGAGCTGCGGAACCCGAAGAACGACCGACACCCACGCACCAGGGCGTGCCACGAGCCACATCATGGACGCTGCTCAGCCCCGGCCGTGGGCGAGCTCCTGGGCCTTCAGCTTCAGCCCTTGCACGATGACGGGCCAGGCGTCGGGGTCGCCTTTGAGCATGGCCTCAATCGTCGACTTGATCTGGTCCCAGCTGGCATGCGGTGGGATCGGCGGGACGTTGGGGTTACACATGACGTCCAGCAGCGCGGGACGGTCCGCGCGCAGCGCGTTGTCCCACGCCGAGCCGAGAGCGTCGGGCGAGTCGACGCTGAAGGCCGCGAAGCCCAGGTCGTGAGCGAAGTCCGCGTACGACACGTCGGGCAGGCTCTGCGACTCCTCGAACTTCGGCGCGCCACCCATCGCCCGAAGCTCCCACGTCACCTGGTTGAGGTCGTTGTTGTGGAAGACGCAGACGACGAACCTGGGATCCGCCCACCGCCGGTAGTACTTCGCCACGGTGATGAGCTCGGCCATCCCGTTCATCTGCATCGCGCCGTCGCCCACCAGAGCGACCACGGGACGGTCGGGGTGCGCGAACTTCGCCCCGATCCCATACGGCACGCCCGCGCCCATGGTGGCGAGGGTCCCCGAGAGCGAGCCGCGCATCTGACCGCGCATCCGCAGGTCCCGGGCGTACCAGTCGGCGGCCGAGCCGGAGTCGGCGGCCACGATGGCGTTCTCCGGGATCCTCGACGACAGCTCCCACACGATGCGCATGGGGTTGACCGGGCGAGCGTCAAGCATGGCTTGCCTCTCGACGGTGGTCCACCACGCCGCGACGTTGCGCTCGATGGTCTCGCGCCAGGTACGGTCCTCCTTCCGACGCAGACGGGGAATCAGCTCGGTCAGCGTGGCCTTCGCGTCACCGAGCAGACTGACCTCGATCGGATATCGCATCCCGATCATGCTGGGGTCCAGGTCGATCTGGACCGCTCGCGCCTGGCCGAACTCGGGCAGGAACTGCGTGTAGGGGAAGCTCGATCCCACGATCAGCAGGGTGTCGCAGTCGCGCATGAGCTCGTAGCTCGGGCGCGTGCCGAGCAGACCGATGGCACCCGTCACGTACGGCAGGTCGTCGGAGAGAACGTCCTTGCCCAACAGGGCCTTGGCCACCCCCGCGCCGGTGAGGTCCGCCACACGGACGACTTCCTCAGCGGCGCCGCGGGCGCCCTGCCCGACCAGAATGGCGACCTTGCTGCCCGCGTTGAGCACGTCCGCCGCCCTGGCGAGGTCCTCCTCCGCGGGCACGATCACGGGCGGGTTCAGGCTGTCCGGCGGGCTGGAGGGCACATCCCGGAAGACGTGTCGGGGAGGTCGGTACGTCTCCTCCTGGAGGTCGGACGGGATGATCACCGCCGTCGGCGCGTGCCGCGCGTACGCGGTACGGATCGCGCGGTCGATCGCGTTCGGCAGCTGCTCGGCGACGTTCACCTCGACGAGGTACTCGCTGGCGACATCCTTGAAGAGCGCCTGGAGGTCGACCTCTTGCTGGTAGCTGCCGCCCATCGCGCTTCGGGCGGTCTGCCCGAGGATGGCGACAACGGGCACGTGGTCGAGCTTCGCGTCGTACAGACCGTTGAGGAGGTGGATCGCACCAGGGCCGCTGGTCGCCATGCAGACCCCGAGCTGGCCGCTGAACTTGGCGTAGCCGACCGCCTGGAGGGCCGACATCTCCTCGTGCCGGGACTGGATGAAGCGCGGCTGGTTGTCCGCTTTGCCGAACGCCACGACGATCCCATTGATCCCGTCGCCTGGGTAGGCGAACACGTACTCGACGCCCCACTCACGCAAGCGTCCCAACAGGTACTCGGCGACTGTCGGAGCCACGGCCATCCCCCTCCCACGCGGGTCGATCCACGCGGACGCGTGCTCGGCGTTCCCACGCGGGTACCCGTCGACCGGCCGCCGACACCCAGCCCGGTCGAGTTCGGGCGCGCCGTCGGCTCGGGCGAGGCCGCGCAAGGTCGGGTTGCCCAAGACGCCGGAAATGCGCTGGTGACGTCATGGGCTCGACCGTGACGTGAGCGGGGTCAGCTCAGCGCCGGAGGCGAAGGGCTGGCCCGCCTGCTCGGACAAGACGACGAAGCGCAGGTAGCGGCCCTCGGTCACGGGGAAGTCCACGCGCTTCTCGTCCCGCCCGCCGTCGAAGGCGCCGGCGGCGACGGCCTCGCCCCAGGTCTCTGGGTCGTTGCCGACGTAGATCTCGTAGTCCTTGACGGTGCCGTTCATCGTGCCGGTCTGGCGCGGCAGGTACGTCACCGCGTGGACGGCTCGTACCCGACCGAGGTCGAGCACCACCTCGTGCGGTGGGCCGGCGACCTCGTCGAACCAGCGGCTGTGCCAGATGGTGAGCGGGTCGCCGTCGATGAGGTTCGCGGCGGCGCCGTCCTCCCCCACCAGCTCCTCACTGGACACCGAGTGGATGGCGAGGCCCTCAACCGGCGCCTCGTCGTAGAGCACGGTCACGTGTCCCCGCTCCACGACCTGACCGTCCACCTCGAGGGCGACGGCGAACTCGTGTCGACCGGCGGACGCGGTCGTGGGCCGAACGGTCGCGGTGACCGTCTCCGCGCCGTGGGGGTCCAGCTCGACGTCCTGGGCGGCGGGCTCGACCACCCACCCGTCCGGGGTCGTGACCGTGACGCGTACGGAGCTGGCGTCCGACCTGCGGTTCGTCAGGTCGATCCGCACTGTCGCCGGCTCACCCGCCGCCAGCTCGGTCGGCTCCGCGATCACCGAGTCGACACCCACCGCCGCGCGGACGTCGAGCGGCACGGGGACGTCCAGCGACACGGACCGCCCACTCCGGCGAAGCGCCAGGGTCGCCACCAGCTCGTGCACCGCGGTCGGCGTCGACCGTGCGGCGGTGACGAGGAAGCGGGTCCGCAGTACCTCGCCCGGGCCGAGGCGTGGCGCGCGCCCGCCCTCGACCGTCTCCACCGTCCAGCCGTCGTCACCCCGCAGCTGAACCTCGACGTCGGTGAACGGCCGAGTGCCGTCGTTGCGCACCGTCAGCTCGACTTCGGTGCGGTCACCGGCGACGATGGCCGCCGGCTCGACCGCGACGTCGACGTCGACGTCCTGGTACCGCTCCAGCTCGGCGACGACCATCGCGCGGGCGTCGAGCACGGCTCGGTACAGCTCCGGTGACGGGCGGGCGTTCGCGTCCACCAGCGCGAGCGCCCGGCGGTAGACGGCGTTGTCCTCGCCTGCGCGACGCGCCAGCTGTCGCAACAGCTCGTGGTCGACCACCCCGTCCCGGAACGTCTCCCACCGAATGCTCGACATGGGAGCGTCGTCGCCGGGATAGACGATGTACTCGTCGCCCTGTGCGTATCGGTAGGCCGGATCGGTGAAGGGGTCGGCGGGCCAGCTGTTGTACGACCAGCGGAGGTAGCCGTCGAGGTTCTTCTGCACCGGTATCCACGGCAGGAGCCGCGCGCCGATGGGCGGGGTGGCCGTGATCGTGTTGGGCGTCAGCGGGCTGCCGGTGGTGTAGAACGTCGTGCGGTAGCCAGCTTCGCGGCGCTCGTTCACCAGCTCCGGGGTCAGCTCCGGCAGCAGTCCGTGGGAGAAGCTGATGTCGGGGATGCTCAGGTCGACGTCCATGCTGTAGACGGCGATGTGGATCTTGTCGGCGAACGCGGGCGCCGACTCGGCCAGGAAGTCTCGAACGACCGCCATGGTCGAGGCCGGACGCTCGTCGAAGGCGAGCATCGTGTGCTCGAACCAGCCGCGTTCCCGCAAGTGTCGTTCGAAGTCGGCGAGGAACGCCGACCAGGCCTCACGCCAGCGCGCGTCGCCCAGCTGGACGACCTCGCGCACCTTCTCGCCCGTTCGCGTGTCGGTGTAGAAGAGGCGCTCCCGACCGCCGAACAGCAGCAGGGCATACACCCGGATGTCGGGCCCGATGCCGGCTCGCAGCGACGCCTCGACGTACCGGTCGAAGACGGTGTAGTCGAACTCCCACGAGGCGCCGTCGTAGCGCCACTCGACCAGGCTGTGGAACGGGTAGTACGTCTGCGCCCGCCAGGTGCCGTCCGGCCACTGGATCTCCCACGGGTCCTCGATGATGGCGGCGTTGATGACCTTCTGGCCTCGTGACGCCATGTCCGCGAGATAGACGTCGAGCAGCCGCCAATGCTCCTCGGAGTACAAGGGCACCTGGTGGGCGTAGGCGATCGCGTCCGGCTGCAGCCACAGGTTGAGGTAGAAGTCGTAGTCCTCGGGGTCAGGGAGGGTGACGTCGGCGACGTCCACCACCAGCTCGTGGACCAGCGGTCGCTGCCCTCTCGCCGACACGCGCACACCGGCGACGTACGTGCCCGCGGGCAGGCTGGCCGACGGCCTGATGGTCAACCAGACGGGCTGGTTCGATCCCTCGGGAACGTCGACCGGCCCGTCGCGCAGCGGGTCGGCGGTCACCTCGTCGGTTCCCTCGACCGGGATGTAGGCGGGATACCGCACGGTCACCGCACCGGGCGGAAGCGACCGCTGACCTGCTCGTGGTCGTGCTCGAACGATGTCGACTCGGAGGTCGCGCAGATCCGTGCGCGCGAGGACGCCAAGTTGTGCGGAGGTGGGTGCGTTCCGAACCGTCGCGATGCGCAACGTGGTCGGTGCTGGCTCGGGAGCGTCGCCGTCCGGCTCGCGCGGGACCCGCTCGAACGACGATGACGCGAACGAGCCGGTGGGCACCCACGTCGTGAAGCCTGCCGCCGTCGTGTCGGCATCCTGCGGCGAGGCCGTCGCCGGGATCCCGTGCAGGACCGTCGTCACCACGAGCACGGTCGTGGCCGCGAGGGAAGCGACACGCCCACGCCTCGTTCGTCGGGTGAGTCCCGGCCGTGTCGGGACGGTCCTTGGCATCGGCCCCTCCTCCGTGTTCGAGCCAACCCCACCACCGTGGTCATCATCGAGCCGCCTTGATCATCGGGGTCGTCCCGGCATGCGGTGAAGCGTCGCGGACCGGCCAGACCTCTTCCGGCCGGCCAGCTCGGTCAGGCTCGCCGAGAGCGTGAGATCTCTACGAGAAGCGGGCCACCCGCTCGAACCGGACGGACACCTCGAGCAAACCTCACGTTCAGCAAGGTCACGTTGACACCGCGGGAGGGAGGTTGTCAGCATCGGCGCGGGACTCCGGCCCCCTGGCTCGGTGGTCGTCGCTCCCGCGCTCCGCGTGACCTTCGGACATGCCCAGCCCCCACGCCCGAGGAGGAAGCCGCCTGGTGCGTGCCTGCCTCGCCGCCGCTCTCGTCGTCGCCGCGGTCGGTGTCAGCGCGCCGACCGATCTCGCGCACGCCGCCCCCAGGTCACCGCAACGCCCGTCAGCCGCAGCGTCCGGAGACGTCGGCGCTCTCGACCCCGCGTCGACGGGCTCGCGGCGAGCCGACAACCCGCCGGCGGCAGACGTGCCGCGCGTCCGGGTCAACCAGGTCGGCTACGTGCCCGACGGCCCGAAGAACGCCACGGTCGTGACCGAGCGGACCGAACCGCTCACCTGGACCCTCCGCGACAGCTCCGACCGTGAGGTGGCTCGCGGGAGATCCACGCCTCGCGGTGTCGACGAGGCGTCCGGGCAGCGCGTCCACACCATCGACTTCAGTGACGTTCGGCGTTCCGGATCCAGCTACACACTGACGGCGGACGGCGATCGCAGCATCCCCTTCGACATCTCTGATCGCGTCTACGCCGACCTACGGTCCGACGCCCTGCGGTTCTTCTACGTCCAGCGCAGCGGTATCCCCATCGACGGCGCGCTGGCCGGCGCCGACTACGCCCGTCCAGCCGGACACCTCGGTGTTCCGCCGAACAAGGGTGATACCGACGTTCCCTGCGCTCCGGGCGTGTGCCGCTACCGTCTCGACGTCCGCGGCGGCTGGTACGACGCCGCCGACCACGGCAAGTACGTGGTGAACGGGGGTATCGCCACTCACCAGCTGCTGAGCCTGTGGGAGCGGGCACGCCGCGCCGGCGACCCGCACGCGGTGGGCGACAGCCGACTGCGCGTCCCCGAACGCGGCAACGGCGTCCCCGACGTCCTCGACGAGGCGCGGTGGGAGGTCGAGTTCCTGCTGCGCATGCAGGTCCCGCCCGGCAAGCCGCTGGCCGGCATGGCGCACCACAAGGTCCACGATCGGAACTGGACCGGCCTGCCGATGGCGCCCCACGAGGACCCGGAGCCGCGTGAGCTGCGCCCGCCCTCCACGGCCGCCACGTTGAACCTCGCGGCCGTCGCCGCCCAGGCGGCCCGGGTGTTCCGCCCGTACGACCCGTCCTTCGCCGACCGCAACCTGGCCGCCGCGCGGACGGCGTGGGCCGCCGCGAAACGACACCCCGACCGCTATGCCAGCGACGCCGACAGCCAAGGTGGCGGCGCCTACGGCGACCGGCACGTGGAGGACGAGTTCTATTGGGCGGCCGTCGAGCTCTATCTCACGACGGGCGAGGCCGCGTACCTGCGCGAGGTTCTCACCTCTCCCATGCACACCGCGCAGGTCTTCTCCGACGGTGGCTTCGGCTGGCAGAGCGTCGCGGCGTTGGGCCGGCTGCAGCTCGCGACGGCTCCCAGCGACCTGCCGAGGGACGAGCTCGAGCGGGTGCGGGACTCCCTCACCCACGCCGCCGACCGCTACGTCCAGACCGCACGCCGCCAGGCCTACGGACATCCGCTACCGGAGAACGCGGAGTTCTACGCCTGGGGGTCCAACAGCAACGTGCTCAACAACATCGTGGTGCTGGTCACGGCGTACGACCTGACCGGCCGGAAGACGTACCGTGACGCCGCGATCGAGGGCATCGACTACGTCCTCGGGCGCAACGCGCTCAACCTCTCCTACGTCACCGGGCACGGGGACCGCGCGGCCCGCAACCAGCACAGCCGGATGTACGCGCACCAGCTCGATCCCCGCCTGCCCCACCCGCCCGCCGGCTCACTCGCCGGAGGCGCCAACACCGGCTTGCAGGACCCGGTGGCCGAGCGCTCGCTGAAGGACTGCCGTCCGCAGCTGTGCTACCTCGACCACATCCAGTCGTTCTCGACCAACGAGGTGGCCATCAACTGGAACTCCGCGCTGTCGTGGGTGGCGTCCTTCCTCGCGGACGTCGCCCGCGAGGAAGGACGCACCTCAGCCTGAACACCCGCTAGCGCGCGGGGGTGTAGCGGAGCAGCCTGGGCCCGTCGCGGAACCACAGGTTGCCGTCGTCGTCCTGGTCGAGCCGGTAGGTCCCGGACGCGCGGACCACCGTCGCCCGCAAGGTCCGGGGATGGATGCGGAGCAGCTGGCCGGCCGACGAGGCGTAGACGAAACCGTCCGGGTTGACGAACAGCTCGTCCTGCCAGTGCGAGGACCCACCCGGGAGGTCACGCCGAGCCTTGACCTTCTTCTTCACCGGGTCGACGACGAACAGCGTGCCGCTGGCCAGACCCCACAGCATGCCGTCGGGTCCCACGGTGAGGGCGTCGATGGACGCCGCACCGGGAACCGGCGTGAACTCGCCGGTCTTCTCCCCCGTCGTCGTGTCGACGGTGAACAGCTTGGCCTCGGTGGCCTTGGGCTCGGTGCCACCGCCGCCGAAGATGGACGTGCCGCCCCACAGCGTCGTGCCGAGCAGCGTCAAGGACGTCACGCCCTGGTCGGGCACGATGTTCCGGCGCACGGTGTGGGTGCCGCTCGCGTGGTCGTACGCGGTAAGCGCGCCACCCCACTGGCCGTAGTCCGGGGTGCTGCCGACGTAGAGCGTCGTCGGTGTCGACACGATCGCCACCGGTCGGTTCTGGCCGTGGTCGTCCTGGAGCCGGAAGAGCTCACGTGGGTTGGTCCCGAGCTGGTACGGCTGGGACGGGTCGTAGACGAGGACGCCGCCGTAGGGGTACACGCCGGCGTAGAGCAGACCGTCGTGCCAGCCGAAGCCGTCGGCCTGACCGAGCCGACCGAGCGTGGTGACGGTGCCGGTGTCCGGCTCCAAGGTGGACAGGTTCCCGTTGATGAACAGGTTGGTGTAGACCTTGCCATCCGGGCCGGCGGTGAGGTTGCCGATGTCGATGGCCTGCGGCGGGAACGGCAGAGTGAACCGCTCGTACTCACCGGTCGCCGGGTCGTACCACAGCGCCTGGCCGGCGTAGTTGCCGATCGCGGCGTAGAGCACGCCGTCGATGAAGCCCCATCCGACACCCGGCCCTCCGGCGGGGATGGGGTTGCCGGAGGAGTCGAGGACGGGCTCCGGCGTGTCCGTCGTGAGGTCGTAGCGCCAGAGCTGGTTGCCGGTCGAGGTGAAGTACACGTACCTGCCGTCCGGGGACAGCGGCGAGGTGCCCCGGGAGGTGATCGTGAACTCGTCCGCGATCACCTCGCCGGTGTCCGGGTTGAGCACGAGCGCGTCGAGCCGGTTGCGCTTGACGAAGAGCCGGTCGCCGATGAGGTTGATGTCGTAGGGGTAGTTCGGGTCGCCGCGCAGCTCAGCGGGCCAGATGTCCCGCTTCTCGCCGGTGGCGAGGTCCAGTCGCACGAGGTGCCCGCCGGTCCCGATGGCCGCCCACAGCACCTGCCGCTCGGGGTCGACCGCCGTGTCGATGGCGTACATCTCCCCCTCGACCATCGGGCCGTAGTCGTGGAACCCCTCTGACGGCGAGTAGGAGAACACGTGGGCGTCCGGGTAGGTGCCGCCGTAGACCCGACCGTCCGCGCCGGGCCTCAGACCGTAGATGTAGCTCTGCCCCTCGACGGCTTGCCCCAGGTCGGTGAGCGTGTCGGTCGCCGGGTCGTACTGGTAGAGGTGACCTTCGCTGTACGTGCCGCCGTAGACCCGCCCGTCGCTGGCCTGGGTGATGCCCCACCCTCCAGACGAGCCGGGCATCTGCACCGTGCGGATCAGCTCCCTGCCGATCGGGTCGACCACGGAGATGACGCCTGGGGTGCCCATCTGGATGCCGTAGACGACGGGCCGGCCGTCACCGTCGACGCCGAAGTACCCCTCGTGCAGCGTCAACGCCTCCGCCTGGACGCCGAAGTCGGTGACGGTTCCGAGCGGCGGCTCGTGCCGGTGCGCCTGCGCCGACGGGGGGACCGCCACGGTCCCGGCGCAGACCAGCGCGAGTGCCGCGACTCCTGGCAGCAGGGTTGATCGGAGTGCGGACACCGGGTCCTCCTTCGGTTCGGTCGAGGCGGAGCGCGACGGCACAGCGGCGACACCGCCCCCACTTCCGGTCATGGCCTAATCTAGGAGGTGGGGCGGCCATTGATCATCTCGCGAACCGCGTCCAATTCCGGACGGGCGCGTAAGTGTGTCACCGGCCTGGCCCGTCGCTGGTCCGGCGGGGACCCGAGTCGATCACCGGCACTACGCTGCCGGGTATGTCCTCGGTCAGCGCCACCTGGGAGCCCACGGCACCGGGCGTCCTCCGTCTCCCGTCTGGGCGCCTCGTCCGCGGCCGAGGAGTGCGTCCTCCACTCCTCTCCGGCCCCGCGCCGACGTTCGGCCTCTACCTGCTCGGCAAGGAACCGCCACCACTCCCGTGGGAGTACCGGTGGCTGCGCTGGCGCGACTTCTGGCTGCCGTCGGATCCGCGCGCCACCGCCGACGCTCTCCGTGAGGCCTGGACCCGGTCGGCCACCGAGCGTGTCGAGGTCGCCTGTGGCAGTGGGTACGGTCGCACCGGGACCGCGCTGGCGTGCCTCGCCGTGCTCGACGGCGTCCCCGCCGACCAGGCTGTCGACTACGTCCGCACCCACTACTCACCGCGTGCGGTGGAGGCGCCGTGGCAGCGCCGCTTCGTCCGTCACTTCGGCAGCTAGGTCACCCCCCGACGAAGCGGCACGTACGCGGTTCCTGACCTCCAGGACCGACGCAGGCTGCCGGCCCGGGAACGCGTTCCAGGGCCGGCACGGTGTGTGGTCCTACGCCCCGACTGTCGGTGGCGGCCGCCAGCGTCGGCTTCCCCCAAGCCCGTCGACGGCAAGGTCAGGTTGACGGCACGGTCGACTGCGCGGACCCGTCAGCCCAGGGCCAGCGTGGGTCGTGGTGCCGCTACCGGACCGGCCCGGTTCGTCATCGACAACCCCGCCCCGACACGAGTGAGGGCGGCGCTCCGTGGCGGACACCAGGTCCGCGAGCTGGCAGACGCGGAGAATGGCGCGACGTCCCGGCTAGCCGACAAGGCGGAGGTGCCGGGTGTCGGGAGCGTTGCGTCGCACCGCGTCGGCCGATTCGTCGTCCCGCTGCTCCTGCGAGGCACGCTCGGCCGCGACCCGGGCCTCGTAGGTGCGGACCTCCTCCTCCACCCGCGCCGCGTCCCAACCGAGGACGTCGGCCACCGCCTCGGCCACCGGGCGAGCGGACTCGGTGCCCCGGTGCGGCACCTCGATCGAGATGCGCGTCCGCCGGGTGAGCAGGTCGTCGACGTGCAGCGCGGCCTCGTGCGTCACGGCATACCGCACCTCGGCCATGAGGTACTCGTCCGCGCCGGGCACCGGCTGGAGCAGGGACGGGTCCTCGCCGGCCGCCTCGAGCACCTCGTGGACCAGTGAGCCGTAGCGGTCGAGCAGACGCTGGATGCGCCAGCGCGGCAGGTGGTACTGGGCAGCGAGCTCGTCGACGCGGTTCACCAACGCGTGGTAGCCCTCCGCGCCCAGCAGAGGCGTCCGGTCGGTGACGCAGCGCGGCACCGGACGGGCCAGGTCCGCGACCGCGGCGTCGATCGCGTCCTTGGCCATCACCCGGTAGGTCGTGTACTTGCCGCCCGCGACGGAGATCAGCCCAGGAAGCGGCCGGGCGATCGCGTGCTCGCGGGACAGCTGGCTGGTCTCCTCCGACTCCCCCGCCAGCAGCGGGCGCAGACCCGCGTAGACCCCGATGATGTCGTCGTGGGTGAGCGGCTGGGTGAGCACCCGGTTGACCCGCTCGAGGATGTAGTCGATGTCCGCCCTTGTCGCGGCCGGGTGCGCCTTGTCCAGCGTCCAGTCGGTGTCGGTCGTGCCCACGATCCAGCGGTTGCCCCACGGGATGACGAACAGCACCGACTTCTCCGTGCGCAGGATGATGCCGGTCTCGGAGGCGATCCGGTCCCGCGGCACGACGATGTGGACGCCCTTGGAGGCGCGGACCTTGAACCGTCCACGCCCCTCGCTCATCCGCTGGATGTCGTCGGTCCACACGCCCGTGCAGTTGACGGTCACCGAGGCACGCACCTTGGCGGTCGCGCCCGTCTCCACGTCACGGATCTCGGCGCCCACGACCCTGCCGCCTTCCCGCAGCAGGCCGACGACCTCGGTGGAGTTCCGGACGACCGCGCCGTAGCTCGCCGCCGTCCGGATCACCGTGAGCGTGTGGCGAGCGTCGTCCGCCTGGGCGTCGTAGTAGCGGATGGCGCCGACGAGAATGTCGCGGCGCAGCGCCGGCGCGAGCGCGCGTGCCTTCGTGCGGGTCAGGTGCCGGTGACGCGGCACCGCGCGAGACCCGCCCATCGTGTCGTAGAGGATGAGGCCCGCGCCGACGTAGGGCCGCTCCCAGAGCCGGTGCGTCAGCGGGTAGAGGAACGACACCGGCTTGACCAGGTGGGGAGCGATGCGCGTGAGCATGAGGTCGCGTTCGCGCAACGCCTCGGCGACGAGGGAGAAGTTGAGCTGCTCCAGGTAGCGCAGGCCGCCGTGGAAGAGCTTGCTCGAGCGGGACGACGTCCCGCTCGCGAAGTCGCGCGCCTCGACGAGCGCGACCGACAAGCCTCGGGTAGCCGCGTCGAGCGCCACCCCGGCACCGGTGACGCCACCCCCGATGACGAGGACGTCGAACTGACCACCGTCGAGTCGGCGCCACGCCTCGGCACGCTGCTCGGGTCCGAGCTTGGACGAGCCGATCATCCTGCATCCTCCTCCTGGTTCGTCTGCGCGACGGCGACGGTCACCCCGGTCCGCTCGAGACGGCGCAGATCTTCCGGATCAGTCTTGTCGTCGACGATGACGACGTCGAACTCACTCAGCGCGACCAGTGCGTGCAAGGCGCGTCGGCGGAACTTGGTGTGGTCGACGTAGAGAATCCGCCGTTTCGCGGAGTCGAACATCGCGCGCTTGACCAGCACGGTGTCGTGCGCCTGGTGGAAGCAGACGTCGTCGGTGATCGCCGAGGTGGACATGAACAACACGTCCGCCCGCAGCCCCCGCATCGCGTTGATGGTGAGGTTGCCCATGTAGGCGTCACACCACTGGTAGTACTGACCGCCGAGCGAGATCAGCGTGACCCCCGGCTTACCGCTCAGCGCGTTCAGCACCATCTGGAAGTTGGTGATCACGCTCATCGGCTGCCGCTGCGGGAGCAGCTCGGCGAGGAAGAGGCCGGTCGTCGAGTCGTCCATGATGATGGCTTGGCCGGGCTCGACGAACTCGAATGCCGCCCTCGCGAGCGCGCGCTTCTCCGGGACGTTCTGCGTCATCCGGTACGCCGTGCTGGCCTCAACAAGGCTGGTCGCCACCGCGGTCGCGACCCCTCGCGACTTGCGCAACAGCCCGCGGGCTTCGAGGGTGTCCAGGTCGCGGTGGATCGTCATCATGCTGACGCCGAAGCGTTCCGCCAGCTCCTCGGTGCGCACGGTGCCCTGGCTCATGATGAGCTGGACAATCGCGTTGTGACGCTCGGCTTGGCCCAGGCCAGGCTGGTCGCCGTTCAACGCGGCGCCGGCGGCCGCGGACCGCCGTCGCGGTTGCCGCTTCACCTTGCTGGCCATCGTCGTCAGCACTCCCTGTCACAGCCGGTGGAGGCGAGCACGGCGCCTGAGGGCAGGGCCGGCGACCCTATTCTGCCGACCCTGCCCTCACTCACCTCCTCACAGCTCGCCTTCTCACTGCTCGTTGGCGATGTCGCCCGACTCGAGGTTCCGCTCGATGAGCTCGGGCAGCCGCTCGAGGAAGGCGTCCTTCTCCGTCACCACGTTCTTCAGGTACTGCTCGACGTTGTCCGGCGTGATCGGGGGCATCACGTAGGTGTACTTCTTCTCCACCGGCTTGCCCTCGACGATCCGCTTGGCCACCGCCAGGCCAGCGGCCAGCTCGACCCGGCCGTGCTGCAGGCTCGAGCCGATGAAGTCACCCCGCTGGACCGCGCGCAGGCCGTCCTCGATGCCGTCGATCCCCACGATCGGGATCTTCTTCCCGGCCTCCTGGAGCGCCTGGAGTGCGCCGAGCCCCATGTCGTCGTTCTCCGAGACGATGCCGTCGATGTCGTCACCGAAGCTGGACAGCCAGTTCTTGACCTTGTTGACGGCCTCGTCACGCTTCCAGTTCGCGGTGTCCTTGGCGAGCACCTTGATGTCGGGGTACTTCTTCAGCACCTCCTCGATGCCCTTGGTGCGGTCGAGCTCCGGCGAGGAGCCGAGCGGACCCTGGAGGATGACGATGTTGCCCTTGCCGCCGAGCTCCTTGGCCATCATCTCCATCTCCTGACGGCCGGCGGCGACGTCGTCGGGCAGCACGGCGGAGGCCAGGCCCTCCTCGTTCGACAGGGTCGTGTTCACCGCGATGACCGGAATTCCGGCGTCCTTGGCCATCTGGATCTGCGGCCCAAGCGAGTCGGCCTGGACGGGGACGATGATGATGGCGTCCACGCCCTGGTTGATGAGCTGCTCGACCTGGTTGGCCTGGGTGGCGACGTCACCGCCGGCCGAGTTCCAGAGCAGCTCGATGTCATTGGCCTTGGCGTAGGCGCGCATGCCCTCCTGGCCCTGCGTGATGAACGAGGACATGTCATAGACGGTCACGCCAACGCGGATCTTGCCCCCGCCGTCCGCGCCCCGGGCGGTCTCGTCTCCGGCGCCGCAGGCAGCTGCCGCGACGAGGACGAGCACCGTGCCCAGAGCGACGACCCCCCTTCGGATCATCTTCCGCAGCATTCGGGTCTCCTTCTCCGTTAGTGCCACTGCAGATGGGTTCGACTCGCCCCGCCCCGCCGCACTGGCGGCGCCGCCGATGGCCCCTGCTGGCTGGTGCCACCGGACCGTTCGCCACTGCCGGGGACGACTGTGGTGAGGTGTGTCAAGTGCTTCGCCGCTTCGTCGCCCACATGTCGACGGCGACAGCCGCGGCGATGAGCACGCCCTTGATGACCTGCTGCCAGTAGGCGGGGACGACCAGCAGGTCGAGGCCGTTGTTGAGGGTCTGGATGAGCAGGAGGCCGAGCGCGGTCCCCCACACCGTTCCCCGGCCACCCATGAGGCTCGCGCCACCGATGACGACGGCCGCGATCGCGTCCAGCTCGTAGCCCTGCCCGAGCGTGGGCGGGCCGGAGATGACCCGCGAGGCGAGGATCACACCCGAGATGCCCGCGAGCGCCCCGCTCACGACGTAGACGGTGGTGAGGGTCCGTCGCACGTTGACGCCGGCCACCTCGGCGGCGGTGCGGTTGCCGCCGACCGCGTAGACCCGCAGCCCGAAGGACGTGCGGTGCATGACGAGGGCGACGATCGCGAACCCGACGAGCATGACCCACACGGGTGCCGGGAAGCCGAGCACCCGGGTGTTCGCGATCCGCCCGAACTCCGCGGGGAGGCCGTTGATCGGTGCGCCGTCACCGATGACGAACGCCGCGCCAGAGGCGGCGGTCATCATGCCGAGTGTCGCGACGAACGGCGGCACGTTGAGTCGGCTCACCAGCAACCCGTTGATGAGGCCGCACAGGATGCCCACCGCGATCGCGGCACCGAGCGCCAGCCAGAGCCGCTCGGGGTGGCCCAGCACGATCTTCGCCGCCGTCATGGCGCTCACCGCGATGACGCTGCCGACGGACAGGTCGATGCCACCCGTGAGGATGACGAGGGTCTGCCCCAGCGCGACGAGCGCGAACGGCGCGGCGGCGATGAGGATCGTTCGGACGTTCGCCACGGTGGCGAACCGCGCGCTCTCGTAGCTGAAGTAGGCCATCACGAGCAGCAGCACGACCACCATGGCGTTGCGAATCAGCAGGTCCTGGAGACGAGCTGCGCTCAACAGGGCCGGCTTGGCCTGCTCCTCCACAGGCCTTGGAGCCTCCGGCCGAGTCTGCGTCTGCGTCGTAGTCACAGGTGGCTCCCTGGGGCGATGTCGTCGTCGATTCGTCGAAGCGAGGTGGGCGTCATGCCGCCGCTCCCCCCTCCCCGGCGGTCGTCTGCTGTCCGCTGGCGAGGCGGAACATGACTTCCTGGACGTCTTCCCGGTCCAGGTCGGCGCGGGAGAGCTCCCCGGCCACCTGGCCTCCGCGTAGGACGAGCGCCCGATGGCTCAAGCCGATGAGCTCGGGCATGTCGGAGCTGACCAGCACCACGGCCAGCCCGGCCGCGGCGAGGTCGCGGATGATGCGGTAGATCTCTCCCCGAGCGCCGACGTCGACGCCGCGGGTGGGCTCGTCGAGGAGCAGGACCTTGGTGTCGTGGGTGAGCCACCGGGCGAGGACGAGCTTCTGCTGGTTCCCGCCGGAGAGCGTGCCGGCGAGCTGGTCCATGCCGCGCGAGCGCAGGGCGACCCGCTCGGTGGCCGCCTTGACCGCGCCGCGCCGGCGGCGGCTCCTGATCCACCCGATGGTGGTGAAGGACGACAGGTGAGGCAGGCTCCCGTTGTCCAGGACGGAGCGGCTGAGCACCAGCCCGGCGCCCTTGCGGTCCTCGGGCACGAGCGCGACCCCCGCCCGGATGCTCTCGGCCGGAGCGTTCCGTCGGACGGGCTTCCCCGCGACGACGACCTCACCCCGAGCGGAGCGGCGGATGCCGAACAGCGCCTCGAGCAGCTCGGTCCGGCCCGCGCCGACGAGGCCGCCGATCCCGAGGATTTCACCACGTCGGACGTTGAATGTCACACCTGGCGCGTTGCGTTCGAGCGCCAGGTCGCGGACCTCGAGCGCCACCTCGTCCTGGGGAGGCGCCACCGTCGGGAACAGGGCGTCGAGGTCACGCCCGATCATGGCCCGGACGATGGACTGCTCCGTGGTCTGGCTCGCCGGCTCGTCAAGGACGAGTTGCCCGTCGCGGAGGACGACCACGTGGTCGGCCAGCTCCTCGATCTCGGCCATGCGGTGGGTGGTGTAGACCATCGCCACGCCCTGGTCTTTGAGCTTGCGCACGACCGCGTGCAGCCGCGCGACCTCCCGGTCGGGGATCGCCGAGGTGGGCTCGTCCAGCAGGAGGACCTTCGCACCCCAGGTGGTCGCCTTGGCGATCTCGACCAGCTGGGTCAGCGCGACCGACAGGCGACCCATGCGCACCCGCGGATCGATGTCGACGTCGAAGACGGCGAGCATGCGACGCGCCTCGGCGATCATCCGACGCCGGTCGAGGAGGCCGGCCCGGGTGCGCAGCTCCCGGCCGACGAAGAGGTTCTCGTAGACGGTGAGGTCCGGGTACGGCGCCAGCTCCTGCGGCACGATGCCGACGCCGAGCGCGCGCGCCGCCCTCGGGTCGGCCTGCGAGAGTCGCTCGCCCTGGACCCACACCTCGCCCTGGTCCGGCGCGAGCTGGCCGGTGACGATCTTCATCAACGTCGACTTGCCCGCGCCGTTCTCGCCGGCCAGGACGGTCAGTGTCCCCGCGCGCACGGCGAACGAGACGCCTCGCAGGACCGGAACGCCCCCGAAGCTCTTGGCGAGCCCGCGCACCTCGAGTGCCGAGGGCAACCAGACCACCTCCCACAGTGACCAGGCTTGGACGCCTCCGCGCCGAGCGATGCGTCGCTCGCCGCACCCCGTCACGTGACGGTGAGGTGAACGCTAGATAAGCGACGTCTCACAAGCAACCCTTGCGATACAAGTTTTTATCATCGACGATGTTAGAACTCTCGTCCTCGACCGTAGAGTGACGTGAGATCAACCGCCGCAAAAGTGAACAGGAGTGTGCCTTGACCGACCGCAAGCGCATCGCCCTCGGTAACGACGAGGCCGCGGTCACCCTCCGCGAGCTCCTCGCCGACCACCTGCGGGCCCGGGGCTACGAGGTGGACCTGTTCGGACCCGAGTCCGCGGACACCAAAGTCGACTACCCCGACGTCGCGTACGAGGTGGCGACCCGTGTCGCAGCGGGTACGTACGATCGCGCTCTGTTGCTCTGCGGCACCGGGATCGGCATGGCCATCGCCGCCAACAAGGTGCCAGGGGTGCGCGCCGCGCAGGCCGCGGACACCTACAGCGCGGAGCGGGCGCGCAAGTCCAACAACGCCCAGGTGCTCACGATCGGCGCCCGAACCGTGGGGCCCGAGCTCGCTCGCAGCATCGTGGACGCCTGGCTCGCCTCCGAGTTCGAGGGCGGACGGTCGGCGCCCAAGGTGCGCAAGCTCGAGCAGCTCGACGAGAAGCTGCGGGCGGCGTCGACGAAGGAGCCGGCGTGATGCCGGGGACCGTGACGATCCTGGGCGCCGGGGCCATGGGCTCCGCCCTGGCGACGCCGTTGTCCGCCGCCGGCTGGGAGGTCCATCTCTGGGGCACCTGGCTCGACGACCACCTGCTCGCGGCGTGCCAGGCCGGCGAGCCGCATCCCCGCACCGGGGTTCGCCTCGCCGCCGGCACCCGGCTCTACGCCAGTGACCAGCTCGACGAGGCCTTCACCGGGGCCGACCTCACGGTGGTGGCCATCGCCTCGCAGGGCGTCCTGGACGTCGTACGCCGCGCCCTGCCGAACATCAGCCGCACCCGCGCGCTCCTGCTCACCAGCAAGGGCTTCGCGCCGAACGACGAGGGTCACGTTCAGCTCCTGCCTGACGCGTTGCGTGACCTCGCCGCCGAGGAGGGCGTCGAGCTGCCTCCCATCGTCGCGGTCGGCGGACCGTGCAAGGCCAACGAGGTGGCCGCCGGCCGCTGGACGGCCGCGATCTTCGGCTGCCGGGACGAGAGCGTCGCCGAGGAGATGGCGAAGGCGGTGGCGACCCCGGCGTATCGGGCGGAAGTCACGAGCGACGAGGCAGGCGTCGAGATCTGCGCGCCGATGAAGAACGTCTACGCCATCGCGCTGGGCCTGGCCGACGGACTCGGCGAACGCCATGGCGAGCCGCACCACGACCTGAAGGCGGCCACCTTCGCCCAGGCGGTCCGCGAGCTCGTCGTCTTGACGCACATGGTGGGCGGCGACCCCGTCACCGCGACCGGGCTGGCCGGCGCCGGCGATCTCGAGGTCACCGGGCTGTCGGGCCGCAACAAGGTGTACGGCGCTCGAATCGGCCGCGGCGAGCCCGCCGACCGGGCGCTCGCGGAGATGGCCGCCGCCGAGCAGACCGTCGAGGGTGTGCCCGCCGCGCGGCTCGCGCGCTCCCTGGTCGACCAACGAAACCCCGGCGCCTGGCCCGACCTGCCTCTGCTGTCTGCCATCCTCGACATCCTCGACGGCCACAGCGATCCCGCGCAGCGGGTCGCCGACGCCGTCCTCCCACGCGGCTGAGCCGCCGCACCGCGCTCCCCAGGTGAGGTGGTCCCGATGACCCGTCCCGTCGTCATCGCCGTCGACTGTTCCACCACCGGCAGCAAGGCCGTCGCCTTCGACGCCGACGGTGTGGCTGTCGCTGAGGCGCGCCGCCCGTATCCGCGCCGCTCCCCCCGTCCTGGTTGGCAGGAGCAGGACGCGGCCGACTGGTGGAACGCCACCGCGGACGCCATCCGCGACGTCGTGACGTCCCTCTCGTCCCCGCCGATGGCGTTGGGGATCACCCACCAGCGGGAGACGTTCGTGTGCCTGGACGAGCGCGGAGAGCCGCTGCGGCCGGCGATCCTGTGGCTGGACACCCGGGCCGGCGAGCAGATCGCCCGGCTCGGGTCGCCGGAGGTTCACCGGCTGTCCGGCAAGCCGCCGTCCACCACGCCGAGCCTGTACAAGCTCGCCTGGCTGGCCGAGCACGAGCCGGACGTGCTCACGCGCACCGCGCTCGTCCTGGACGTCCACGGCTACCTCGTCCAGAAGCTGACCGGGGAGGTCGCCACGAGCTGGGCCTGCGCGGACCCGATGTCGCTGCTCGACATGGCGACCTTCACCTGGTCGCCGCAGCTCGTCACGGCGGCGGGCCTCACCCTCGACCGGCTGCCCCGGCTCGTGGCCCCCGGGTCGGTCATCGGAACGGTCTCCGGAACCGCGGCCGAGCGCACCGGGCTCCCCGCGGGTCTGCCGGTCGTCGCGGGCGCCGGCGACGGCCAGTGCGCGGGACTCGGCGCGGGCGTCCTCACCGCCGACCGCGCCTACCTCAACCTCGGGACCGGCCTCACCATGGGCGTGCACTCCGCGTCGTACCGGTGGGACCGTGCGTATCGAACCTTGGCCAGTCCGGTCGCCGGCGCCTACACCCTGGAGTCCCTGCTGTCCTCCGGCGCGTTGTCCATCGCCTGGTTCCGTGACGCGCTGTCCGGACTGACCGGCGACGACCGGGAGGAGCGACTGGAGCGGATGGCCGCCGAGGTGCCGATCGGCGCCCGTGGGCTGCTCTTCCTCCCCTACCTCACGAGCGCCGAGACGCCGTACTGGGACGCCGACGCGCGGGCGGCGTTCGTCGGCCTCACCGACGAGCACGGCCGACCCGAGATGTACCGGGCGGTGCTCGAGGGCCTGGCGTACGAGGAGCGGCTCAGCCTCTCCCTCATCGAACAGTCGACCGGCCAGAGCGTTGTCAGCCTCGTCGCCATGGGCGGCGCGTCTCGGTCGCGGCTGTTCACCCAGCTCCTCGCCGACGTCCTCGAACGGCCCGTGGCGGTCGCCGCCGAGGTCGAGACGACGGCGCTGGGCGCCGCGATCCTCGCCGCCGCGGCGGTCGGCCTCGAGGGTGTCAAGAGCGTCGAGGAGGCGACCGGGCGGATGACGCGCGTCGCGCACGTCCGCTACCCCGACGCCGCTCGAGGTGCGGTGTACCGCGAGGCGGCGCGCGTCTACGCCGAGCTCTACCCGACCCTGCGGAGCCTGTTCCCCCAGCTCTCTCGCCTCCGCGCGCTGAGCACACCGCAGGCCTGACAGCGAAGTACGCCGCAGGCCCGACGGCGAAGGTCACCACGGGCCTGACGGCGAAGGTCACCACGGGCCTGACGGCCTGCCGAGGGCGCCGCTGCCCTCGACGGCCCCTCCCCACGCACACGCACCGCGTGACCGACATCGGCACGTCGGGCTTCTTGACCGCGGCCTCCCTCGCACGGCAGTCTGCCGGGCCATCTGCAACCGGTTGCAGATCCGGCGTCGGCGTGCGCGTTCCGTCGGCGCGGACCACGCCGCCCGGCGGGTGCCGGTGCCGTCGGCCACGGGTGCCGGGACTCCGCCGGTCGTCAGTCGGCCTGGAGGAGGGACCGTGCACCCACTCGACCACACCGCGCTCGCGCTCTACTTCCTGCTGATGATCGGCATCGGGGTCTGGTCGAAGCGGAAGGTCGCCACGACACGGGACTTCTACGTCGCGGGCGGGCGGATGCCCTGGTGGCTGCTCGGCATCTCCCACCACATGTCCGGCTACAGCGCGGTCGTGTTCACCGCGTTCGCCGGGGTCGCGTACGCCTACGGCATCACCATCTACATCTGGTGGGCCTTCGGCATCGCGTTCGGCACCTTCCTCGGCGCGCTCTTCATCGCACCCCGCTGGGCGCGGCTGCGACAGCGGTACGGGTTCGAGTCGCCGTTGGAGTACCTGGCGCAGCGATACGGCAAGCCGACGCAGCAGACGCTGGCCTGGGCGGGCACGGCGCTCAACCTGGTCTCCAACGCCACGAAGTTCGCCGGCATGGGCATCGTGCTGTCCGTGCTCTCCGGCATCCCGTTGCCGTGGGCGATCGTCATCTGCGGCGCCATCGGCATCTTCTACTCCGCCATCGGCGGGATGTGGGCCGACGTGGCCACGGACTTGACGCAGTTCGTCGTCCAGTTCGTCGCGGGCGTCGCCTTGCTGGTCGTCGTCCTGGGCGAGCTGGGCGGCCTCTCCGCCATCGTGGGGATCTGGGACCGGCTGCCGGCCGACCGCACGAACCCGTTCCCCGATGAGTACCCGCTCTCCTACGTCCTCCCGTACCTCGTCATCAACTTCCTCAGTTACTCGGGCGGTACCTGGAACCTGGCGCAGCGCTTCATGTCCTCCCCGCAGGGATCTGAGGCGCGCAAGGCGGCCTTCTTGTCGTCGGTGATCTACCTCCTCTGGCCGCTGGTGCTGTTCTTCCCCATGTGGGCCGCTCCCCTGCTCCTGCCGGACGTGGAGAACCCCAACGAGGTCTACGCGTTGATGGCCCGCGAGTACCTTCCTGCGGGCCTGGTCGGCCTCGTCCTCGCGTCGGTGTTCGCGCACACGATGGCCATGACGACGTCGGAGTCCAACGCCATCTCGTCGGTCATCACCAGGGACGTCCTGCCGGCTCTCTCACCCCGGTTGGCGACCGCCAACCCCCGGGTGCGCCTCCTGGCCGCTCGGCTGGTCACGGTGGGGTTCAGCGTCTCGACGGTGCTGATCGCGCTCAACGCCGACCGCTTCGGCGGCGTGCTCACGCTCATCCTCGAATGGTTCGGCGGGCTCGTCGGTCCCATGGCGATCCCAATGCTGTTCGGCATGCTGCCGCTGTTCCGGCGCGCAGGGCAGGTGAGCGCGTTCTTGTCGATCGGCGGTGGCTTGGCGACCTTCGTCGTGGTCAAGTACGCGCTCGAGCTGAGCACCGCGCAGATCACGACCTACCCGGTCCTGGTGTCGCTCGTGCTGTACGGCGCGGCAGGACTGGTCGGTCTGCTGACGCGCCGGGAACGTGTCGAACCGGTGGACTCCATCCTCGAGGCGCTGAGCGCCGACGAGCCGTCACGCCCCGAGGCGACCACACCGGCGAAGGTCTAGCCGCCGAGGGTCTAGTCGCCGAGGGGTCAGGACGTGGCGTCGGTTCCGGCGCCGGAGTCATGACCGGCGGTCGTCGCCGACTTGGCGCGCAGGAGCGTCTCGATGCCGTCGAGGAGGATGCTCAAGCCGAACTCGAACGACCGCTCCGGATCCGACGCCGCGCCGTACTCCGCGCCGGCCGCGGCGCCCACGCGAGCGGCGAGCGGGTAGCGCTCCGGCTCCAGCACCTCGGCGAGGATCGGACCGGCCCGTCGCCACCACTCCTCGTCGGTCATCCCGGTGCGCTCGACGAGCGCGTCCGCCTGCACCGCCCCACGCACGGCACCATGGACGTAGTCGGAGACGAGGGACACCACCAAGTCCATCTCGACATCGGTCAATCCGATGCCGTCGACGGCGGAGAGCTCGCGGTCGTACTTGGCGATGAGGTTGGGGCCCAGCACCGGCCGTCTCGTCGACACCTGCAACAGCCAGGGATGGCGACGGTAGAGAGCCCAGTTCTCGCGAGCCACCCGCGCGAGCTTGGCCCGCCACCCTCCTTCGTCGTCGCCGTCGCCGCGCCCGGTCACCTCGGCGTAGACCGTGTCGAGCATGACGTCGAGCAGCTCTGCCTTGCTGGGCACGTAGGTGTAGAGCGACATCGCGGTGACGCCGAGCCGCTCAGCGACCCGCCGCATCGACAACGCCGCCAGGCCCTCCGCGTCCGCGATCTCGATCGCCGCCCGAGCGATCCGCTCGACGCTCAGCCGGGGCTTGGGTCCCTTGCGAGCGGGCTCCCGGAGTCCCCACAGCAGCTCGATGCCACGGCGAGGATCGCCGGTGCTGGCGTACTCCGTCGTCACGCGACCATTCTTGCCCCACGCAGCCCGTGGTCGGCGCCGGCAACGGCGTCCCGGACCATCGTCAGACCGGCTTGGGTTCGTCCCGGAGTGCCCAGGCCATGCCGAGCGCGGCCAGCAGCCCGACGGCGGCCGCCCACCAGAACACCGCGGCCAACGACGCGGCCGCGACCAGGCCTCCCGCCGCGGCGCCGGCCATCCGTCCTCCGCCCAGCACGATGGCGTAGATGCCTTGCGCGGTGTGCCGGATCTCGTCGGGCGCCTGCATGTCCAGGATCACCCGGCCGGCCACCATCGTGCCGATGATCACCAAGCCGTGGACGACCTGCGTCCCCACGATGACAGCGACCGAGGGGGACGCGGCGAGCAAGGCGAACCGTGCCACCGCGGCCAGCGAGCCGAGCACCATCAGCCAGCGCCACCCCAGCCGCCGGACGAGCCATCCGTAGCCAGCCATGTAGGCGAGCTCGATGATCACCCCGACATTCGTCACGAGCCCGAGCCAGCGCGGCGCGAGCCCGACGACGTCGGTGGCCAACAGGGGGTAGAAGGCGAAGTACACCGACTGGCCGACCTGGAGCAGGAACATCGAGGCGAGGAACGTCACCGTCGTCGGCCGCCGGAGCAACCGGCCCGCGACTCGCACCACCTCAGACAGCGACGTCCCTCCGCCATGGCCCGCACGTGACCGGGACCGGACCGCTTGGTCCGTGCCGGAGCCGCTGGGCGGTGAACCGGCCGTGCGGCCAACGTGCCGGGTGGGCAGGAACCACGCCACGACGATTCCGAGGAGAGCCAATCCGCACGCGATGACCGGCAGCACGTCAAGGGAGCTGTCGTCGGTGAGAGAGATGTAGAGGAGGATGCCGGGGATCATGTAGCCGACGGTCCCCCAGATCCGCACCCGGTGATAGCTCACATCGGCGAGTGCGGGAATCCTGCGTTGCGCAGCGAAGAAGATGCCGTCCAGGAGTGGCCTCGAGGGCTCACGGGCGAGGCAGAAAGCGGTGTAGACGACGAGCAGCCACCAGTAGCCCTCGACCACGGAGAAGACGAGCAGGGTCGCCGCCGAGGCGACGAGGACCCAGATGAACAGCAGCTCGGCTCGTCCGTGGCGGTCGGCGAGCATGGTGAGAATCGGCGGCGCCATGAGACCAGCGACGCTGGACGCGGCCAACACCATGCCGATCTGGCTGGCGCTGAAACCGTGCTCGTACGCCAGGAACACACTCAAGAAAGGAAGGAGCGCACCGTCGACGGCGTACAGCAACGCGTAGGTGGCGTTGGTGACCGCGAGGGGCCTCGAGCGGAGCCACGCGAGCAGCGTGGGTGAGGACGCCGCGTGGGAGATCGCCGGTGTGGTCGATGATGATGAGCTAGGCGCGGAGCCGTGTTCGGTCGTGTGCAACCGTTCCCATCCCTTGGATCGCTTCAGGCCAGACAGGCCACATCGCTGGGGTCCCTTGACTGGCCACGTCTCACGGTGCCTCAGTCGGCACCGCTCCCACACCTACCACACCGGATGGCGAGACGACCCCCGGAGATGGGCGCAGCCGTCGTCCTACCGGAGTCCTACGACCGGAGTCCTAGCGGGAGGTCGAGCCGTGCGGCTGTGACGACAGGCGCGGGGACGTTCCGCCGACCTCAACCGTGACCTGGTGGGCGGCCTTAGCAGGTCGGGCAGGATCGCGTCCATCGCCGCCAGATCGAAACGGACGCTCGGTCCGGTGACCGAGATGGTGGCCAGGAGCTGCTCACCCTGCCTTGCAAATCTCCACCTCACTCGACGTACTTACATTACTTCAAAAGATCGAATTCTAAAGTTTGATACGTATGCCAAACAAATGACCACTTCGCGCCGTACTGGTCGTCGGCCAAGTTCTAGCACCTAAAAGCCCGGGAATCATTCTACCTGAGGTGACACTTAAAACTATCGGCCATGGAATATTTAGTGTGAACTCCAGTCCGCCACGCCGAGTATCTGTAACACGAAGCTCATAATCCTCCTGCAGCCAGGCTTTCCACTGTCGTTGAGCATTAATATAACACTCCCCATTCTCATATAGAACCTCAAAATACAAATTCCCCAGCAGTACGAGAAACGCCGCTCCATCGAAACTAGCCGGGCACGCAGCCATGTATATCCGCAAGCCGTTATCGTGGCGTACAGCCGACACCGAGACATCTAGATCGGCTCCATCACCGATCACATGAGACGCAATCTGCCCTTCACGCCATCCAAGCCGACACGGCCTAACCTGCGCCCACTGCGGCTTACCTTCACATGACTGAAGTTCGGTACTCCCCGTTGCCGCAAGAATGGAATCCATCTCAACATGACGGCAAAGCAAGTTTTGCCAATAGGATTTCGATCCAATTCGAAAAACAAATCCGTCCATTGCGAGACCCGGCCACAGATCCTGAAGAAAACCACACGACTCGCGTGATCCGCAAGATGTCAAAATTTCCTCAACAAATCGCTCCAGGAATTGAATTGCATCGTGAGCCTGTGTTTTTTCTACAATTGAATCGAAAAGCTGATTATCGAAATCTGAGTGTCTTCTCAACTCAAGATAATCCAAGATCTCAGATAGTCTAATTCGAGGGAACGATGCCGCATATTGGCTACTATTGAACAAATGACACGCTGCAATAACAGCGGCGATCGAAGGATGCACAAATCGCACACCTTCTGCCCAGCCTGAGGTGACGCACACTGCAGAATCCATTACCACCTCCGAATCAATCGTGCGCCGATACATCGCAGTATCTTTACACAGACACGAAAACACGTCGCCGTGACTGACAGGACCTTCGACGTCCTTTCTGTACGAAAAAGCTGGATAATAACGATGCAAATCGAAAATAGTGTCTCCTGCCCGAAGCAGACCGAACTCGTGCTCAGATTTCGACTCCACCATCTGAACTTCTGCATTATGAACCATTTGTTTCAACGTCGCATCAACCACAAAAAGATCGATATCAGTGCTCCACCTCATTCTGTACGCCGTGTCGAAAAGCGCCGCCGTCGTAGGGCCTTTAATAACGACAGGCGAAATAGGATGACCCCGAAACAGCGATCGCACTCGTTCAACCTGCGCCACCGTCCGAGCGCGATGATTCATTATGCGACGTCGAACTTCACTTTCGAACAATCTCCGCTCTGGCCACTTAGGCCACGTCTCCAAAATATTTGCAACTCGACCAAGCACTCCGTGATACTCAAGACAATCAGCCAGGTCACTCCAAGGTACAGCTCTGAGATCAGATTCATTTGGACATTTGCCAATCGCGATGGCAGAAAGAATATTGACCACTGAGGCACGTTGAAGCGATTCAGCGTACATGCTTTCCTCCGCTATGGACTGGGTTGAAACCTTCCGGCCACTTGAGGTGCTGATGACGGAATCGACCTTAAATGCCTACTTGTCAGGCAGCACAAAAGCACTACAATCTGGACAATTGCGAACGGAATGAAAGCCGCCGATGCTCCCCGGCTCTGAGCCAGCAGCCAACCACCTGCGCCGGGCGCCGCCGCTCCCAGCAAACGGATCAACACCCATAGAGCTGACTGCGTTCTCCCCAGCAAGTGATCGGGAACACTTCGCGCTATCCACGCAGTCATCGGCGTCGTCATCACGGGTGTCACAAGACTAGCCGCGCAGAAAACAGTCACGACAACGTAGTCTGACACATCAAGGCAAGCGACCACCGACGCCGTTGACCAAACAGCAAGACCAAATGTTAGCGCGAAAAACGGCCGAAATTTGGCAACGATGGGCGCTGCAAGTACTGCGCCAACGAGTCCAGCGGAAGCGAATGTAAATGTGAAAATACCAATGACTTCGGCATCCAATCCCTTATCGGCCCAATAAATAGGAAGCGTGATAACTATAGCACCTCCGCCGAGACTGTTTAAACTTGACACAATAGCATAGGAGCGTATCGGCGGGGTTCTAATGATGTTTGTGAATCCGTCGAAAGTCTCTGTTACTGTCCAGGGCTTGATGCGCACACTTTTTGTACCGCCCGACTTTCGGATGAGCCCTGCCGTAACGGCGCCAATTATGCTTCCAATAAAGTTCGCGAATAACGGAAGCCAAGTTGACGCACTAAGTAGCACGCCGCCTGTCGGCCCTCCTGAAAGGGAGGCGAAGGAATGTCGAGCATTACTCAGTGTAAGAGCTTTCGGCAGTTGAATCGAATCCGCCAACCTTGGCAGTACTGCATTTTCAGCGGTAATATATACAGCCGTGCAAACGCCGCCGATGCATGCAAGCACAACGAACAAAACATAGGACGGCTTAAACACTATCACAAAGCTAGCTGCACCATAAACAACGCCCTGTATCACTTGACTGATGACCATGATCCGTTTACGGTCGAGCCGGTCGACCGCAGGCCCAGCTAGCGCCGCAGTGATCAGTTGCGTTACATAAAAAATTGTTCCTACTAGACCTGCCTTCACAGGAGAATGAGTTATCCCAAACACCAAAATCGGTATAGCGAACCAAGCAACTGCAGCACCAAGCGACGCACCGGTCTGGCCAAGAAGGAGTAGTCGTACGTCACGTGGCAAAGAACTCATTGAGCTCTAGGGGCTTGGCGCCCGATATTGGACGCGCTTTCCCATTCCCCTTTCCGATGTCTAGCTACCTAACCGTTCCCTCGGTCCCTCAGACCTAGTCGCCCCTTTCTCCGTCATCGCGATAATGCATCCGGATGGATAGCCTATATCTTTTTTCCTAATGAAGCAAGATCACGTAACCCGTGACTCGAGACCACTTCCGGACACCGTCCACAAGCCGACCTCACTACCATACCACTGACTACATCCGTCGTTATAGACCAGTGCGAGGACACCCGATTCGCGGCGAGTGGACCGGGCTTAAGCGTATTACACTTCCGCAAGATTACACGTTTATCGAGATCGCAAGAGTAGGTTCTGCTGACCTAATTTTGGTCGTTGATGACTTGATCGGTTCTGGGCAGACAGCAGGAGCTCTACGGCTCGCAATTCAGGCTCAACGTCCTCGCAATGCATTAGTAGGCGCGATCTGTCTCGCCGAATTCCAAAAAGATGTCGTAAAACACCTCCTCAGCGAGCAAGGTTTCGACTTTGCTCTTGTCGGTGCAGCAGGCGAGGTAGGTGGCGATCTATGGGAAAGGCGAGGTCAATTTGACTCGATGCAGCGTACCACTGGGTCAACGAGTGCTCTTGTAACGGAAGCTTCGAGCCTTAGCGGCAAGCCTCGCCCCTTTCCACTATTGTGGACAGATAAGTCCACCACGGCGACTAAAGTAGTAAGGTACGTAGGTAGCAGTAGGCTGGCTCGCACACAAGCGCGCAACGACGCCAAAGTGTCAGGACTTGGTATTGAACTCGTCGGCGACTTTGCCATGGAGCCGTACTTGCCTACACCGGTAAAGGAGAGTGATTTTTCGAAGACGCTGAACTTCGACCATTTGATTCAAGTTATTACAAAGCGTCATAACCGGGCAATAAGCTTTCAGGTACTTCCGGACGATTACTGGAAAGCGGCGAACATGTTACTGCAACGGATTGCGCAAGCTTCTCCTTCCGTCAATTTCGAAGTGTTAGTTCGCCAAGTAGCATCCTTAGTCCCTTCAACAAAATTGGCGATGTCGTATACAGCCATGCCCAGTAACGCCGCCTGTAGACACCTCCGGCTATTGCACGGCAAGCACCTCGTCTTTGTCAGCGCATTGACACTCCATGGTGATTGTGTTGGTAGTCCAATCGAATTGATGGCTGGTCTTTTATGTGATTTTGACTTGCCTACACCCGCCCTGTGGTCCCTAATTCATCAGCTAGGTCGTATCGCCGAATTACCTTGCCTGGTTTACGCCATGCTCAAGCACACCGCGCGAGAGCTCAACCGTGACGAATACTTGCTAATGATCGGAGATGAGGAGCGTCCTCCCGGTTGGGTTAATGCGCGCAAGAAGCGGGAGTGGCTAATGGCAAGGAGGGCATCGGCGATTTCAGGACGCGTCCAGCGTGTGGTAGAATTGTTTCAGGCGCGTCATGGAATGAAAGGACATTGAAAAAGTATGCGCGCTAATACGAACCGGAGCGGTGCGCTTAGTTTTGGTCGACTTGCCGATGACTATCAAACGGGACGCTTCCAAGTTTCTTCTGCGGAAGTCGAATACATTCGAACGCGTGCTCATGGTGAAGGTATTTCGGCTCGATTTAGTCGAGTCCTAGAAATCGGTGCCGGGACTGGTCAGTTAACAAGAGCTTTGGTGAGGCAGCCGCAACACCTGACCGCACTCGAACCTGATGCTACGTTTCGAGGAATCCTTGCTTCACTGCTCTCCGAGTATGTTTCCCGAGGCTCTCTTCGTATCTTACCGGTGAAGTTCGAAGAGGTCGACGATGACGTAGAAGCTGGATCGCTGGACGAAATTTGGTCGTGTGATGCCTTCCACTGGGTCGACCCCGCCTTGGGTTACGAGCTCGCGTCGAGACTCACCACCGCGAATGGTAAGCTGATTCTTCTCTGGAGATTTCCCTACGCCGCCGACCAGCAGCTTAGGCGGGCGCTGAACTCGATTTTTCACGACCTAAGCCCGGATTTGGTCCGCGACGATGACTTTGTCGATCAGCTTCAATTGCTGTGTGCTGAAGGTCGAACTGAGATGTCGTCCAGTGGCTACTTTAGACCTTCAGTACACTGGTGGATGGACCGAATTGTTCCGATGTCACCGGAACGGTTCGCGTCACTTCAGCTTTCGCTAGGTCACATCGCTAACATGACTCCGTGCGAGCGCCAACAGCTCCGTAGTGCGATTCTCGGAGTTGTCGGTGAATCGTCCGTGGAGGTGAGGTTGCTGATGTACGTCGTCGTAGGTGCGAAGACTTAGAGCGTACCGACCGTAAGGCCGTGCTGCGTTCACATCCCGACGACGGGGTCATGTGTGCGCCCGGGATAGATGGGTTTTGCCGTTCAGTAAGCGACCATCGCCCTCTCTGGCGTCACTAAGGCGATCACCCGTAACGGCGCAAGCTGATCGTGTTCAGCAGGGCCGACCCGACGAGCACCACCCCGAGCGCGAGCAGCTGGTACTGGCTGCCCTCCGAACCTTCGAACGCCAGCAGCAGACCGGCGTTGAGCCAGGTCACCAACAGCGCGGCCATCGCCACTCCACCGACCGTGCCGATGCCGCCTTGGATGGCGACACCGCCGAGCACCGCGATCGTGATCGCCGGCAGTGCCATCCCGTTGCCGACCGTGCCGGCGTCAGGTCGAGCCGAGGCGAACTGCGCGACGGTGACCACGGCCACCACACCGGCGAGCAGGCCGGCGCCGGTGTAGGCGGCGAGCCGAACCCGGGCGACGGACAGCGCCGCGAACGTCGCCGCCACGTCGTTGGTGCCCACCGCGTAGAGCTTCCGGCCGTACGTGGAGCGGTTGACGACGAGCCAGACCACGACCAGGCACGGCAGCAGGATCGTGAACACGTGCCTTGGCACATACAGTCCGAACACGTCGATCGGCCGAGTGAGGGCAGAGAGCCGCTGCACCGGCTCGGTGGAGATCGGCGCTCGGTCGTTGCTCACCATCGCCAGGGACGAGTATGCGTAGTACGTCGCCAACGTCGCGATCAGCGGGGGGAACCGCAGGTACGCCGTCAGGACACCGTTGACAGCGCCGAGCAGTGTTCCCGTGACGAGGCAGACCAGGATGGCCAGCGGGACCGGCCAACCCCCGGCCACGCAGAACCCGAACACCATGCCGGCCAGGCTCACGATGGCGCCGACGGACAGGTCGATGCCACCCCGCCCGGACACGATCACCAGCAGCTCCGCCAACGCCAGCAGACACAGCGGTACCAGGGACTCCAGGGCCGAGGCGAGGTAGCCGAGGTCGTACGGCGCGACGAGGTACTGCCCGGCCTCGAGGACCTTGAACCACACGAGGACGCCGACGAGCAGGACGGCCAACAGCACCGCCCGCTCGGTCAGCAGGTACTCGAGGAGCTGGGCGAGGCGAGCGCGCTCGCGAGCGTTCGTCGTCGACTCCGCTGCCGTCACCGCGCCTCCCTCCGGCGAGCTCGCACCAGGTCGACGCCCACCGCCACGAGGATGAACACACCGACGAACAGCGGCGTGAGCTCGCTCGGCCAGCCCAGCAGGGTCACCGCGCTGGTGACCGTGCCGACGAGCAAGGCCCCCAGCATGGTCCCCAGTACCGTGCCGCGGCCGCCCATGATGCTCGTGCCGCCGATGACCACCGCCGCGATGACCTGGAGCTCCAGTCCTTCCCCGGCGTTCTGGCTGACCAGACCACCGCTTCCGATGAGCACGCAGCCGGCGAGCCCGACGAGGGCGCCCGTGAGGACGTACGCGAACACCAGACGCCGCCGCACGCGCACACCGGCGAGTCGAGCCGCCCTCGCGTCACCGCCGACCGCGTACAGGTGCCGGCCGGTGGGCCAGGAGCGCATGTACCACCACATCGCCGCCCCGAGGAGCACCGCGAGCAGCCACGCGGTGGGCAGGCCCCAGATGCGGCCGTCCGCGCCTCCGCCGAGAGACTTCAAGGTGTCGGGGACGCCGGTCACCTGTCGGCCGTCGAAGATGCGCAACGCGACGAACCGGAACACGTTGAGCGTGGCGAACGTGACGATGATCGGGTGGATCCGACCGAACGCCACGAGCGCGCCGTTGATCGCTCCCAGGCAGGTCCCGAGCGCAACCGCGACGAGGATGGCCAGCGGCGCGGGCACCCCCACGTCGCGGATCAGCTTGGCGACGACGACCATGACGACCGCGAGGGCGCTGCCGACGGAGACGTCGATGCCGGCCGTCACGATGACCGCCGTCATACCGATACCGATGAGCGCGATCGGCGCGACGTTGTAGAGGATCGCCTGGACGTTGGAGCCGGTCAGGAAGGTGTCGGTCGCGAGACCGAGCACGCCCCAGAGGACGACGAGGACACCCAGCAGCGCGAGCTCTTGTCCCTCGATCGGGCGGGCAGCCGGCCGTCGCGCGCGAAGCGTGTGCGCCACCGTCGTCATCGTTCCTGCTCCTGGTCCCCTGCGGCGGCCGCGAGGACGTCGGCTTGGCGCGCTCCCCCGTCGAACTCCGCCACGACCCTCCCCCGTCGGACCACGAGCACCCGTGTCGCGAGCCGCAGCACCTCGGGCAGGTCACTCGACACCAGCACCACCGCCGTGCTCCCGGACTCGGCGAGGTCGGTGACGATCCGGTGGATCTCCTCCTTGGCGCCGACGTCCACGCCCTGCGTCGGCTCCTCGAGCACCAGGACCCGAGGGGTGCGGACGAGCTGCCGAGCGATGACGGTCTTCTGCTGGTTCCCTCCCGACAGCGCGCTGACCAGTGTGGCGGGTCCGCGCGCCCGGACCCGGAGCCGAGCCATCAGCTGCTCCGTGACCCGGCGCTCGCGTGCCCGGTCGAGCCAGCCCCACCGAGACAGGAAACCCAGGTGGGCGCTGGAGAGGTTGAACGCGATGGACTTGGAGGCGAAGACACCCTGGGTGGCGCGGTTGCCCGGCAGCATCGCAATGCCGGCGCGCGTCGCGTCGAGAGGGCTGCGCAGGCGGACGACGCGGCCGTCGACGCTGACCGTGCCGCGGTCGGCGGGCGCGACGCCGAACAAGGCGCGGGCGATGTCCGCCACGCCCGAGCCGACCAGGCCGTAGAGGGCAACGATCTCGCCCGCCCCGACACGCAGGTCGACGTCCTCGAACACGCCGGCCCGACCGAGACGGCGCACCTCCAGGACGGGCTCCGCGGCTGACGTCGACCCCGCGGCTGACGTCGACCCCGTGGCGGCACGCACGCGGTTGTCGGCCGGAAGCTCGTGACCCACCATGAGCTCGGCGACGGCGCGAACCGACAGCTCCCGCGTCGGTCGGGTCGCCACCACGACGCCGTCGCGCAGGACGGTCACGCGGTCACTGATCCTGGCTAGCTCGTCCAGCCGGTGGCTGATGTAGACCACCCCCACGCCCTCCTGGCGCAGGGTCCGAACGACGCCGAACAGCACCTCGATCTCCCGGTCGGTGAGGATCGCCGACGGTTCGTCGAGGATGAGCACCCGCGCCGAGTGAGCGAACGCCTTGGCGATGGACACCAGCTGCTGCTCGGCGACCGCCAGGTCGCGACCCGGACGTCGGCGAGCGAGGGATCGAGGCCGAGCCGTTCCAGCAGCTCCGTGACGCGCCGCCGTTGGGCGGCCCAGTCGACCCTGCGCAGACCCCCGAGACTCCGCTTGCGCAGCTCTCTACCGAGGAAGACGTTCTCGGCGACGGTCAGCTCGCCGAACAGGGCGGGCTCCTGGTAGACGGCGGCGACACCGGCGGCGATCGCCGCCTGCGTGCTGCCGCCCGCGAGCGTCTCGCCCGCGACCGCGACCGTGCCGGCGTCCGCACGCTCGGCGCCGGCGAGTATTCGCATGAGCGTCGACTTTCCGGCACCGTTCTCACCGACGAGCGCGTGGACCTCGCCCCCGCGGACCTCGAAGTCGACACCACGCAGCGCCTGGACCCCGCCGTACCGCTTGACGACTCCCGCCATGCGCACGAGCGGCTCCGCGATACCACCGGATTCCGTCGCCTGCTCGGGCGGTGGTGCTGTGCGCCCCAAGGGCTCCGTGACAGACGCCGGAGGTCCGTCACGGACGTCACCGCCCGCCGGCACCGCCTCGTTCGTCACCGCGCCAGACCGTCAGTAGTCGTAGTTGTCGGCGTTGTCCTTGGTGATGACCAGTGGGTCACCGAGGAGCAGCATCTTCTGGTCGGGGAACCACCGTGCGTCCGGAATGGCGTCGGAGACGCGGTTGACCTCCTCGAAGCTCTCCCCTTGGCTCACTTTCCAGCCGGCCCACGCGGTGAGGTAGCCGAGGTTCTCCACGTCCCACAGGATCGAGGCGCTGGACGAGCCGTCCGCCAGGTAGTCCTTCATCGCCTGCGGCGTTCCCAACCCGACCGTGAAGACTTGCCCGATCTTGCCCGTCTCCCGCACGGCCTTGGCCACCGCCGGCGCCGACGAGGTGCACTGGCCGATCAACCCCTTCAGATCGGGGTGGGCGTTGATCAGGTCCTTCGCCATCGACACCGCCCGAGGCTCGTCCTCGCCTGCGTAGACGACGTCGACCAGCTCCATGTCGGGGTACTTCTCGGCGTTGACCTTCTTCTCCACCTCGATCCAGGAGTTGAGGTTCGCCGCGGTCTGCCCGCAGGACACGATGGCGTACTTGCCTTCTCCTCCCATCGCCTCCGCGAGGGCGTCCATGATCGCGGTGCCGATTCCCTCCGCCGTCGCCTGGTTGACGAACACCTCGCGAACCGAGTTCGGCGCGTCGGTGTCGGAGGTCATGACGTGGATGCCGCGCTCCTTGGCCTGGGCGAGGACAGGTGCCATGGAGTCCGGGTCGTTCGGCGCGACCACCAGGACATCGACGCCCTGTTGGATGAGCGACTTCACGATGTCGGTCTGCGCGCCCGGGTCAGCCGTCGTCGCGCCCTTGTAGATCCACCGCAGGCCGAGCTCCTTCGCCGCCTTCTGACCACCGGTGTTCATCGCCTCGAAGTAGGGGATGCCCTGCAGCTTCGGGACGAACGCCACGGTGACCTGGTCGCTCCCCGCCGAGTCGCCCGTGGTCGTGGTGTCGGTCTTCTTCGTGCATCCGACCGCGCTCGCGACCAAGACCAGGGGTACGACCAACGCCGCTACCAACCTCGACGTCCGCATATCCGCTCCCCGAGCACGTGGTGGACCGCTCCCTTCCGCGCGTCACGATCGCGCGAGACCGGTCGAGGCTGGACACTAGGGGCGCTGAGTGAGAATCGTCAACGATACGTCACGGATCGGCATCGTCGGGCCCGCGAGGTGAGGAGCGGACCCGCGCGGGTACGCCCTCGGGGTGACTGACCGTCTGTCGAGGTACCGCGCGAAGCGCTCGTCGGAGCGGACTCCGGAGCCCATGCCCTCCGACGCCACCGGTCAACGGGGCGCGACCTTCGTGATCCAGGAGCACCACGCGCGCCGACTGCACTGGGACTTTCGACTCGAGCGCGAGGGCGTGTTGGTCTCGTGGGCGCTGCCCAAAGGACTTCCAACGGATCCGAAGAAGAACCACCTCGCGGTGCAGACCGAAGACCACCCCCTCGAGTACGCCACCTTCGAAGGGGAGATCCCGCGAGGCGAGTACGGCGCGGGCACCGTGACCATCTGGGACCATGGCACGTACGTCTGTGAACGATGGGACGACCGGGAGGTCAAGGTCGTCCTCCACGGAAAGGGACCGGCGCAGGGCCGGTACGCGCTCATCCACACCCACGACAACAACTGGCTGATCCATCGCATGGATCCCGCCCGTTGAGGCGACCGCCGTGGACGGGCCGGGCGGGTTTCCACGTCGACCGCGGTGGTACGCGACTGGCGTGGCGAACATCAAGGTCGGGACGGCGTCGTGGACCGACAAGACGCTCATCGCGTCCGGCTGGTACCCGCCGGACGTCGACACCCCGGAAGAGCGGCTCCGGTACTACTCGTCGGTGTTTCCCCTCGTTGAGGTGGACTCGACCTACTACACACCACCCGCCGAACGGAACGCCGAGCTGTGGGTGGACCGCACGCCGGCAGGCTTCACGTTCAACGTCAAGGCGTTCTCCCTGCTGACGCAACATCCGACCCGGACCGCCGCGCTCTACAAGGACATCCGACCGACGACGGACAAAAAGAACGTCTACCTCAAGGACTTGGACTCCGACGCCGTGGAGACGGTGTGGGACCGCTTCCTGCAAGCGCTCACTCCGCTGTATGAAGCGGGCAAGCTCGGGGTGCTGCTCTTCCAGTTCCCGCCGTGGTTCACCCTCAACCGACGGAACAAGGAGTACATCCTGCGCGCCAAGGAACGGTGCGATCCGTACACCGTGGCGGTGGAGTTCCGCAACAACCGGTGGCTGGGTGAGGAGAACCGCGCCGAAACCCTGGACTTCCTCACCTCCTACGCCGTTCCCCTGGTGTGCGTCGACATGCCGCAGGGCTACCGGTCCTCGGTTCCCCCGGTGCTCGCAGCCACCGCTCCGACAGCGGTGGTGCGGTTCCACGGTCACAGCGACCGTTGGGAGAGCAAGAACATCTACGAACGCTTCGGCTACCGGTACTCCGAGGAGGAGCTTCGCGAGTGGGCCAGGCGACTGCCCCGCCTCGCCGAGCGAGCGTCCACCACCTACGTCGTCATGAACAACTGCTACCGCGACTACGCCCAGGTCAACGCCGCCCAGCTGGCTCGAATGCTCCAGGAGGAGACGCCGTCAGGATGAGCGACGTCCGTGCCTTGACCACCTGACGGCGGGCGTTCCTAGCATGAGGGCAAGGACGCCTTGCGCCGCCCTCCCCGACGTGAAGGAGGATCACCATGGCGCACGAACTTGACGGTACGAAGGTCGCGATCCTGGCCACGGACGGCGTCGAACGGGTCGAGGTGGACCAGCCGCGGGGTGCCCTGCACGCCGCCGGCGCCGAGACCGAACTGGTGTCCCTGCACCCGGGCGAGATCCAGGCACGTCAGTTCGACATGCACCCCGCCGGAACCTTGCCCGTCGACCGGCTGGTCAGCGATGCCTCCGTCGACGACTACGACGCGCTGTTCCTCCCGGGCGGCACGATGAACCCGGACCAGCTGCGCATGAACCGCGAGGCGGTCGAGTTCGTCCGGTCGTTCGTCGAGAGTGGGAAGCCGGTCGCGGCGATCTGTCACGGGCCGTGGATGCTGGCGGAAGCCGACGTGGTGCGTGGTCGCCGGATCACCTCCTGGCCGAGCGTGCGCACCGATCTGCGGAACGCCGGCGCCGAGGTGGTCGACGAGGAGGTCGTGGTCGACCAGCAGTTCACGACGAGCCGGTCTCCTGCGGACCTGCCCGCGTTCTGCAGGGCGATCGTCGCACAGTTCGCCGCCGCCCGAGCCGCGGCCTGACCCTCACCCCGCGCCCTGGCGGTCCGCACTTGGCCGACGTGCGGGTGACACGCGCAGCCTCCGGGAAGGTTCGTAGCCAAGTGTGCCAAGGCGACACCGGAGGCAGTGCATGGCCAGGGCGCGGGACAAGGACGTGGTCGACCTGTTGATCGACCAACACAACGAGATCAAGGATCTGTTCACCCGCGTGGTCTCCGCGGGAGGCACCCGCCGGCACGAGCTGTTCAGGGACCTGGTCCGGCTGCTGACCGCGCACGAGGCCGCGGAGGAGGAGATCGTCCATCCGATGGCGCGCCGCAAGATCGACCGGGGCGACCGGGTGATTCGGGAGCGGCTGCGTGAGGAACGTGAGGCAAAGCACGCCCTGGCCGAGCTGGTCAGGCTCGGGCCCGACCATCCCGAGTTCGAGCGGAAGTGCGCCGCCCTGGCCGAGATCGTGATCGCGCACGCGACGCAGGAGGAGACCGAGGAGTTCCCGGCGATGCGGGAGACCTTTCCCGCCGAGCAGCTGCGGAAGATGGCCGGGGCGGTCCGTACCGCGGAGGCCATGGCGCCCACGCGCCCGCATCCAGCCGCCGGGGAGTCCGCCCTCGCCAACATGCTGGCCGGGCCACCCCTGGGCATCGTCGACAGGATCCAGGACGCTCTCCGCAGCCGGCGCGCGTCTCGGGGCGGCTGAGCCGTCCGACGGACCGGTCCCGACTGTCCGCGCGTGCTGCCCTGCCGGCACACCGGGGTTCTCAGGCCGCGTCGACGGTGCCGAGCTCCAGGTGTCGCAGGAGCTCGGCACGATGGAGGTCCGCGACCGGCGCCAGGAGATCCGGGTGGCGCAGCAACGCGGCCGCCCGGCACTCGGTGTCGTCGGGGGCGGTCAGGCAGCGGAACTCGCGGCAGAGTCCAGCCAGGTGCTCGGACCGCGCGACCGCTGCCACGGCGCGACGGGCGAGTCCGTGATCGGACAGCAAGCAGGCGGCCCAGCTCGCGAGAACCTCGTCGACCCAGGTCCGCCAGGCGTGACGCTCGTCGAGGTAGTCGATCTCGGTGTGACCGAGGCACAGCCGGTCAAGGCGGGCTGATCCACCCGGTCCGGCCATGACGAGGAGGGCGGCGTCGACCGCCGTCGGGTAGCGCAGGTAGGCCGCGACGGTCACCGCCTGTCGAGCCTGGGCCTCCGCGAGCGCCGAGCTGAACGGGCCCTCGGGCGCGGCGTACGCGCCGAGCAGCCAGCGCGTGGTCGCCGCGATCACCGGCGCCATGTCGCCCGACACCATGACCTCGCTTCGTCGTCTTCTCCCAGATGCGGCACCGATGGTAAGGCGAGCCTCACCTTAGGTCCCACACCGGCCCCTGCCCTGGGACCTGCGGCGAGATGACGGTGGTCCCTGGCGCCGAGGGCCACCCCTCCGCCACGAACGGAGCGGCCCGACGATGTGGCCCGGTACCGCCGCTCGTCAGCGCCAGGCGGCCGGTGCCACGATCCGCCGGTGATCGCGCGGGATGTACAGTGAACACATGTCGAACGCGAGTTCGAATGATCGCATCGAGCCGCTGAGCGTGGAGGAACCCGCGACGTGGGCCCACGACGAGCTCCGCCTCCAGCGCGAGCTGCTGCAGTTCCTGCGGGTCACCGCGGTCAACCAGCTCGCCGGGCTGGATCCGGTCGATCTTCGTACCCCACCCTTGCCCTCGCTGCCCAGCCCGCTCGGTGTGATCAAGCGACTGACCGCGCTCGAGCGCTGGTGGATCTCGATCGTCACGGGTGGCTCCGACCTGCCCCTCCTGTCGCAGGACGCCGACACCGATCCCGACGTTCAGCTGACCGACACCGACACTCCCCACAGCGTGGTGGAGGACTACCGCGCCGAGTGGAGCCGCTCCGACCAGACGCTGTCGGGCCTGCGCGCCGACAGCACGACACCCAACCTCGTCGGCGGCAAGCGTCGTACCGTGCGCTGGATCTACGCCCACGTCATTCAGGAGACCGCGCGCGCCGTCGGACAGCTCGACGTTCTCCGCGCGCTGGCCACCGCACGCGCTGCCCAGGAGGGGCGCACCTCCACGGAGGCGTCGGAGGACGTCCGCTGACCTGGAGAGCTCGCGGCCAGCACCGGCCAGCCCGTCCGGATCACCGAACACGGCGTTGAGCCTCGCTCAACCGGGCCGATACGTTCGGGCGTCGTTTCCATCCACGTGTGGCACGAAGGGCGGGCGATGACACCACCCAACGTCGTCCTGATCTGCGTCGACCAGTGGCGCGGTGACTGTCTCTCGGCCGACGGACATCCGGTCGTCCACACGCCGCACCTGGACCAGCTCGCCCAGCGTGGGGCCCGGTTCCGGCGCGCCTACTCCGCGACGCCCACCTGCGTCCCCGCACGCATGGCGCTGATGACCGGGCTCTCCCAGCGCACGCACCGCCGGGTCGGATACCAGGACGGCGTTCCCTTCGACGTCAAGACGACCTTGCCGGGCGAGTTCCGGCGGCACGGCTACCAGACCCAGGCGATCGGCAAGATGCACGTCCATCCGACTCGTGCCCGGATCGGCTTCGACAACGTGCTGCTCCACGACGGCTACTCCCACTTCAACCGGCGCCGGTCCCGGCCGGTCGAGGAGTACGACGACTACCTGCCGTGGCTCCGGGAGCAGGCGGGACAGAGCGCCGTCGCCGACTACTTCGACCACGGCGTCAACTGCAACTCCGTGGTGGCCCGCCCCTGGGACAAGGACGAGTCGCTGCACCCGACCACGTGGGTGGTGACGCAGGCCATCTCATGGCTGTATCGGCGGGACCCGACGGCGCCGTTCTTCCTGTACCTGTCGTTCCACCGTCCCCATCCGCCGTACGACCCGCCTCGGTGGGCGTTCGAGCAGTACCTCGACACGCCGCCGTACGAGCCGATCGTCGGATCGTGGGTGGACGACTACGCCGAGCACCGTGAGGACCACCGTCACGACGCGTTCGTCGCGCGGATGCCGCAGCCGGTGCTCCAGCGCGCCCGCGCCGGCTACTACGGCCACATGGCCCACATTGACCTGCAGATCAACCGGTTCCTCGAGCACCTGGCCGAGTTCGGGCTGGCCGACAACACCTACGTGTGCTTCGTCGCCGACCACGGCGAGATGCTCGGTGAGCACCACCTGTTCCGCAAGGGCTTCCCGTACGAGGGCTCGGCCCGGATCCCCTTCCTGCTGGCCGGCCCTGGCCTGGGACCTGGCATCGTGCGCGACGAGGTGGTCGAGCTGCGCGACGTCATGCCGACCCTGCTCGACCTCGCCGGCCTCCCCATCCCCGACCAGGTGGAGGGACGCAGTGTCGCGCCGCTCGCCCGCGGGCAGCGCGTCGACGGCTGGCGACCGTACCTTCACGGTGAGCACACCTTGCTCGGCCAGTCCCTGCAATGGTTGACCGACGGTCGACGCAAGTACGTCTGGATGTCCGGGACGGGCACCGAGCAGCTCTTCGACCTCACCGCTGACCCCCACGAGACTCGCAACCTCGCCAGCTACTCCGCGCACCGCGACGAGCTGGCGGCCTGGCGAGCGCGGCTGATCGGCGAGCTGCGGGGCCGTCCCGAGGGCTACGTCGAAGGGGCCGATCTCGTCCCAGGTCGACAGCCTTTGACCCTTTTGCCGAGCTGACCGCCTCACCGCGTCACAGCGGCTGGCGGCCGACGAGCACGACCCGGTGGCTCTCGAGCCGCCGGACGAGGTCGACGGCGACGCCGCGACTCACCGGGTCGACCTCCGCCAGGCAGGCGACCGCGTCCCGAGCTCGGGCGAGGACGGCCTCGACCTGGTCCACGACGGCGCTGACGGTCTTGTCCTCGGTGAGGAAACCGGCCACGAGCTCGGGCACGCTCGTTGTCGTCGTCACCGTGCTCGGACGACCGTCCGCCGGCACCCCGAGAGACACCATGCGTGCGGCAACCTCGTCGGCGAACCGCCAGGCATCGCTGACGAGGAGCTCCAGTCGGAAGCGAACGCGTTGATGCCCGCGTAGGTGCCACAGCGCCTGACGGCCGTTCAGCACCAGGGCGAGCAGGTCGACGAGCATCGGCTGCAGGAACCTCGCCACCTTGGAGCCGGGCCCGAGGGGCGAGGCTCGATGTGCACCCACGGCAACCCCCCCTCCCCGCGACGCCGCCGAGGTGCGCGCAGCGCCCGGGACGCGTCCCGGGTTGCCGCCAGGCAGACGCACGACCGCCGTCTCGGTTCTACCCCGTCCCACGACGTGCACACCGATCTGGTCGTCACCCACGACGAGGTGACCGCACGGCGACCGAGTGTCGGCGATGAAGCGTCAATACCAAATTGACGATTGACTGTCACAGCGACACTGACCGAATGACCGGTCGTGAGATGAGTGGATCTTGATTCGCCCACGGGTGTCCGATTGTCGGTCACTCGTCGCTGAGGTCGAGACAATGGCGAGCCTCGCTCTTGCCGACCGATTCGATCATCGAAACCCGTGAGGCTGCCCATCGTCGAGGAGGGGCCACTTCCCCGGCATCGCCACCAGCGGCCCGCCTGACGACCGTGGGCAGTCTGGCCCCACGAAACCCGCCCGCGGAACGCGCCATGTCGCCCGCTCGGTACCCTGCGCGTGCGAATCGTCCGGTGTGTCGTGACTTTGGAGCGGCGGGCCGTTCCGAAACCGGACCTCGCGAGAGCGTCGACCACCGGGTCCGGTATGAACAGCACATCGGTCCGACGAACAGCCGAATAGCAGAAAGCGCTGATCAAGTGACTGACGCGACGACAATGTGAGGAGACCGTGATGGTTCCTGCCGGGGGGACCACGCGCCAGTTGATCGACAGCCGTCGAGGAAGACGGTGAGCGAGGTGGCGCAGATGAAGCCGCGTCCGGCCGAGCTCGCCGACATCACCAGGCTGCTGGTGCGAGCCCAGTCAGGGGAGGCCCGCCACGTCCTGACCGAAGTCGACGGTCTGCTCGCCGAGGCGCTCAACCAGCACGCATACGACCGCGCTCAGTGGCTGCGATTCGTCAGGTTCGCGTCCTTCCATGAGCTCCACCTGCTCGACGCGGCCGACGAGGAAGCCCAGGAGATGATCCGGCTCGCCGAGCCACTCGGCGGCGACCGGATCTGGGAGGCGTTCGGCCACGCCCTCCGCTCCATGGCTCTCCTGCTGCGTAACCGTTTCGAGCCGGCGTACGACCAGCTGGCCCGGGCCGTCGTGCTCCTCGAGGAGCAGCAGACCACCCCTGGCTACGCCATGGGGCACGCCATCAACGCGGCGGTGTTGGCGATGGTCCGGCTCGACCTCTACGAGTTCGCCATGGCGTGGCTGGAGCGGCTCCGCGGGGTGGCCGAGGAGCTCTCCGACGCCATGCTGCACACCCTGTACGCGTACAACAGCGGCTGGCTTCAGCTGAACTGGGCCTCGGAGCTGGAGCTCATCGGCGAGCTCGACGAGGCCCGCGAGCACTACCGCCTGACGCTCGAGGCGTTCCAGTCGGCCCCACGGGGAGTCGACGTGATCGACCGGTCGTACTGGCCACGCGAGGTCGTCGTGCAGGCCTGCGCCGCGCGGGCCATGCTCGGCGAAGGTGAGAGCGTCATCCCGGAGCTGCGCGCCAACATCGGGGCGGTCACCTCCACCCAACGCTATGAGGCCACCCTGGTGGGGCACCTCGCCCTGGCTCGCGCGTGGGCCAACGCGGGCGACCTCGACCGGGCGCTCGAGTACGCCGAGCACGCCAGGACCCTCGGCGACTCTCTCCCCCGCCTGCACGTCGCCACGGCGCGCGCCTATCGCGAGTACGCCGAGCTGGTCCGCCGCAGGGAGGGCACCTCGCCGGCGACCGAGGCCTTCGCCCGGCTCACCGAGGTCCTCGTCCGCGACCGATGGGAGGAGCGGCGCGCCCGAGTCCAGTCGTTCGAGGAACGCCTGGCCACCGAGCGGGTCCAAGACGAGCTGCGCCGTCGGGCGGCCGCCTACCTCACCGACCCGCTGACCGGCCTCGGCAACCGCCGGCTGATCGAGATCCGGCTGCCGGAGCTGCTGGTCGAGTCGGCCGCGACCCGGCGCCCCCTCTCGGTGGCGTTCATCGACATCGACGACTTCAAGAGCGTCAACGACGAGCTGTCCCACCTGGTCGGGGACGACCTGCTCCGCGAGCTCGCCCAGGAGATGCGTGCCGCACTGTCCTCCGACGACGCGATCGCGCGCTTCGGCGGGGAGGAGTTCGTCATCGTCCTGCCCAACCGCACCGCGGAGCAGGCGTACGAGCTGATCGACGGTCTTCGGCAGCGGATCGCCGACCGGGTGTGGAACTGCCTGCCGGAAGGCCGTCGCATCCGGATCACCGCGGGGCTCGCGCAGTCCTGGAACGGCGCGACACGGACCCAGCTGCTCGCCGCCGCCGACGAGGCGCTGCTGCGGGCGAAGCGACAGGGCAAGAACCGCGTGGAGATCCGCGCCAGCCCTCTCCCCGACGACCTTTGACGGGTCCGGCGCCTCGACATTTGGCGCCAAGCCCTCCCGGAATGGAGACGGTCGACGTACGGTCGAGGTCGTGACTCGACCCACGACCTTGGGCGCGCTGCGCGCCACCAACCACGAGCACCGCACCGTCAAGGAAGAGATCCGGCGGAACCTGCTCGCCGCCCTTCGCGAGGGCAGGAACCCGTTCCCCGGCATCGTGGGCTTCGACGAGACCGTCGTGCCCCAGCTGCAGCGCGCGCTGCTCGCCGGCCACGACACCGTGCTGCTCGGCGAGCGCGGGCAAGGCAAGACCCGGCTGATGCGAACCCTGGTCGGGTTGCTCGACGAATGGACGCCGGTCATCGACGGCTGCGAGATCAACGACCACCCGTACGCTCCGGTGTGTGCCCGCTGCCGGCGCCTGGCCCAGGAGGCCGGCGACGACCTTCCGGTCGCGTGGAAGCACCGCGAGGAGCGCTACGGCGAGAAGCTCGCGACGCCGGACACCAGCGTCGGGGATTTGGTGGGGGACGTCGACCCGATCCGGGTCGCCGAGGGACGGACGCTCGGTGACCCCGAGACGGTCCACTACGGTCTGGTCCCCCGCACCAACCGGGGCATCTTCGCGATCAACGAGCTTCCCGACCTGGCCGAACGCATCCAGGTGGCGTTGTTCAACGTCTTGGAGGAGCGGGACATCCAGATCCGGGGGTACACCCTGCGCCTGCCCCTCGACCTGCTCCTGATCGCCTCGGCGAACCCGGAGGACTACACCAACCGCGGCCGGATCATCACCCCGATCAAGGACCGCTTCGGCGCCGAGATCCGCACGCACTACCCGCTCCGGGTCGAGGACGAGGTGGCGCTCATCCGCCAGGAGGCTCGACTGGTCGCGCCAGTGCCCGACCACCTGCTCGACATCGTGGCCCGCCTCACCCGAGGGCTCCGCGAGTCTCCGTCCGTCGACCAGCGCTCCGGGGTGTCGGCGCGGTTCGCGATCAGCGCGGCGGAGAGCGTGGCCGCCTCGGCGCTGCGCCGCGCGGCCTTGACCGGGGAACAGACGCCGGTCGCCCGCGTCTGTGACCTGCCGGGCATGCTGCCCACCCTGCACGGCAAGGTCGAGTTCGAGATGGGCGAGGAGGGCCGCGAGGCTGAGATCTTCGAGCACCAGCTCAGACTCGCCACGGCCGAGTCGTTCCGCGAGCACCTGCGTGGGCTCGACCTCACGGGCTTCACCGAGCGGTTCACCGAGGGAACGGTCGTCGAGACGAGCGAGCTGACCCGGGCCGACGAGCTGCTTGAGCAGATGGGCACCGTGCCCGGCCTGGCCAAGGTCTTGGACCGGCTCGGGATGGGTGACGCCGCGGAGCCCGGCGAGGTCGCCGCCGCGGTGGAGTTCGTCCTCGAAGGTCTGCACCTGACCAAACGCCTGTCCAAGGAGACCATCGACGGCGTCACCTACTACGGGTCGTGAGCCCGCCGGAATGATCCTGGGAGGACGGCCATGAGCCAGCGCCCACGTCGCTTCCGCTACGGCCCCTGGAGCGGCGGCCCTGACCCGCTGGCCCCGCCGTACGACGTTCGGGCGGCGGTCGACGAGCTCGGCCGGCGGGTGCTGGAGGGGTCGAGCCTGCGCGAGGCGCTGCGCGAGCTCCTTCGTCGCGGCCTCCAAGGCCGGCGCGGCCTCGACGAGCTCGCCGACCAAGTCCGGCGTCGCCGCGAGGAGGTCCGTCGCCGCGGTGACCTGGCCGGGATCATCGACCGAGTACGTCAGATGCTCGACCAAGCGTTGGCCGCCGAGAAGGACGTCCTCGCGCACGACCCCAGCGACGACGCCCGCCTGCGGGAGATGGAGCTGGACACCCTGCCGCGAGAGACGGCCCGCGCGGTTCGGGAGCTCGCGTCGTACGAGTGGCGTTCTGACGAAGCGCGCCAGATCTACCGCCAGATCCAGGCGATGCTGCGCCGAGAGGTGCTCGACGCGCAGTTCGCCGGCCTCAAGCAGGCGCTGTCGGGGCAGGATCCGGCGGCCAGCGAGGCGGTCCGGGAGATGCTCGCCGACCTCAACGACCTGCTCGAGGCCCACGCGCGAGGCGAGGACACCACTGACCGCTTCAACGCCTTCATGGAGCGCCACGGGGCTCTCTTCCCGGAGAACCCGCGGAACACCGACGAGCTCATCGACTCCCTGGCCCGCCGGGCGGCCGCCGCCGAACGTCTCATGCGCTCGCTGTCACCTGAGCAGCGCGAGGAGCTCAGCGAGCTCATGCGGCATGCCCTCAGCGACCCCGAGCTCGCCGGCCAGCTCGCCCGCCTGCGGGACAACCTGCGCGCACTCCGCCCGGGTCTGGACGCGCAGACCCGGGCCCGCATCCAGGGGCAGCAGCCGCTCGGCTACAGCGAGGCGGTCGAGGCGGTGGCCGACCTGGCCGACCTGGAGGCCCTGGCGGAACAGCTCGCGCAGGAGCACCCGGGCGCGACCTTGGACGACGTGGACGTCGAGACTCTCGAGCGGCAGCTCGGCCAGGGCGCGGCCGTCGACCTGCAGGCGTTGCGCGAGCTGGAGCGGGAGCTCGAGCGGCAGGGCTACCTCGGGCGGGGCCCCGACGGCCTGCGGCTCACACCGAAGGCGCTGCGTCGGCTCGGCGAGACCGCGCTCCGCCGGGTCTTCCAGCACATGACGGCACCGAGCCGGGGCGACCACGACGACCGACGGACCGGAGCGGCCGACGAGCCGACCGGGACCACCCGGGAGTGGCGCTTCGGCGACGAGCATCCGATCGACGCCACGCGCACGGTGCACAACGCCGTGCTCCGCACCGCGAGCGAGCGCGCGTCGGCACCGGGCTCCCTCCAGACCGCAGGGGCCGGCGCGGTGGCGCGTCCTCGAGTGCGCCTCCAGGTCGAGGACTTCGCGATCACCGAGACCGAGCGCCGAGCGTCGGCGGCGGTCGCCCTCTGCGTCGACCTGTCCTACTCGATGGTCCTGGAGGGCCGTTGGGGGCCGATGAAGCAGACGGCGTTGGCGTTGTCGCACCTGGTGTCGACGCGGTACCGCCAGGACGCGCTGGAGATCATCGGCTTCGACCGGATGGCTCGCCGATTGTCCCCCGTACAGCTCGCCGAGGTCGAGCCGGAGTGGGTCCAGGGCACGAACCTGCAGCACGCGCTCATGCTCGCCAGCCGGCACGTGCGACGGCATCCGGACGCCGAGCCGGTCGTCCTCGTCGTCACCGACGGCGAGCCGACCGCGCACCTGGAACCGGACGGCACGCCCTTCTTCTCGTGGCCGACCACCTACGAGACCCTGCGGGCGACGATCGCCGAGGTGGATGCGCTCACCCGGTACGGCGCGACGTTGAACATCTTCATGCTGGGCGAGGACGAGGGACTCGCGAGGTTTGTCGACGCCGTGGCGCGTCGCGCCGGTGGCCGCGTCTTCACGCCGGACATCGACCGATTGGGTGAGTACGTCGTGGCTGACTACCTGCGCTCGCGGCAGGGCTTCCGCCGGTCCGCCTGACCTGACGCGGACCGCATAGGGTAGGAGGCCATGTACGACCGGTTGGTATGGATCGACTGCGAGATGACAGGCCTCGACCTCGAGACCGATGCGTTGATCGAGGTGGCCGCGCTCGTCACCGATGGCGATCTCAACGTCCTCGGGGACGGCGTCGATCTCGTAGTCAAGCCGCCCCAGCAGGCGCTCGACCAGATGCGCGACGTCGTCCGCGAGATGCACACGGCGTCCGGGCTGCTGGACGAGCTGTCGAAGGGGGTGTCGCTCGCTGAGGCGGAGGAGCGGGTGCTGTCCTACATCCGCACCTACGCCCCGGAAGCCGGGAAGGCCCCGCTCGCGGGCAACTCGATCGCGACGGATCGGGCGTTCCTGGCGCGCGACATGCCAGCGGTCGAGAAGCACCTGCACTACCGCAACGTCGACGTCTCCTCCATCAAGGAGCTGGTCCGGCGCTGGTACCCGCGGGTCTACTTCGCCAGCCCGAGCAAGGTCGGCAACCACCGCGCCCTGGCCGACATTCGGGAGTCGATCGACGAGCTGCGTTACTACCGCGCGGCGGTCTTCGTGCCGCAGCCCGGTCCGGACTCGGAGGCGGCGAAGGCGATCGCGGAGCAGATCATGGGCCATCCGACGGGTGGTGCCTCGGCCGCGAAGGCGGCCACGGACGCCGAGCCCGACACTCCGGCACCGTCGGAGCCCGACGCGCCGAACGGCGTCGCGACGTCCGCCGAGAACGCGTCGGAGAACCACGGGGACGCGGCCCTTCGAGGCGAGTGAGGACGCCGAGCGCCGCGCGGGCCCCGCGGACGCGCCGTGCGCGGGCCCGCGACCGGGCGCGCTGTCGACCCTCGATCTCGGTGTCGGGTCCGCGAACCGGTGGGGCTACACTAGGGGCCGCCGCGGAGAACATCCGCGGCAGTCGTCCGTACGGAGCGTTCCGTACGACGTGGTGGGTGTAGCTCAGCTGGTAGAGCACTGGGTTGTGGTCCCAGGTGTCGCGGGTTCAAGTCCCGTCACTCACCCCAAGCGATCATGCCTCTGACCTGCGGAAACGCGGTCGCGGCGGTCGGAGTGCTTACGCGAGAGCCTCTCGTGTAATCACGTGGCCGCCGGTTCTCATCGTCGGGTTCTCATCGTCGCAGCCGGCGCGACAGGTGCTGCTCGTCGAGCGCCATCAGCTCCCGTCCACTCGTCGTGCGACAGCGCTCCGCCTGACCCGCGCCGCAGTCCGGGCACGGCCGTGCCAGGACCCGCGCGAACGTCGCGAGGTCGTGGGACGTGTAGCCGTACATCGTGTGCAGGCGACCATCCCAGAGCCAATCGAGCCGCCCGGAGTCCAGTAGCTCGTGGTACGGCACCAGCTCACCCATGGCTCCTCCACCAGGCTGGGTACGGCGTGGCGGCCGGGACGGCGTGGCCGAGCGGTCAACCGACCGCCACGCCGGGTAAGCGAAGACTACTACGTGGATCAAAGTAGATCCACTTAGACAGGCAAGGTATCCGCGTGGCCGAGCAGCGAGGTGAACAGAAGACGATCTACGTGAGGGCGTCTGACGTCGACCTGTGGCGTCGCGCCGAGTCTTACGCGCGCGCCCGCAGACTCACCATGTCCGCGCTCATCATGACCGCGCTCGAGGCGTACCTCGACCAACAACAAGGCGCCTCCGACCGGCGCGACCCGTAGGCCTGGTCACTCCGCACGGCGAAGGACTACGCCGCGTCGTCGCCCCGAGAGCACAGAGCCAGCCCGGATCCCCGGCGAAGGACGGCTCGGAATCCTCTCGACGGGCACGCGAAGCCACGGCCGTTGGAAGGCTGAGCGGCGGCGCCTCCACGGGGACGTCGATGTGCGATCGCTCACGCTGCTCCACCAGAGCGCCAGCGCGATCCGCTCCCTCGCCACCGCCGCGATGGACGCGACGCAAGGCCAGCTTGACGACCTTGCCGAACCACCCGGCTTGCTCGGTGTCCTCGAAGACGTGGCCAAGCGGCTCGCCGGCCACGCCGAGCCAGCGAAGGACCAGGTGGTCGGTACCCACTGCGCTCACCGATCACACGCTGCCTGACTCGAAGCTGGCTGACACAACGGCTGGCTGACACAACCGCGCGAGCGGTCGCAGGCGGTGACGTCGGTACGGCGGAATCCTCGCCTCGTTCCCCGTCGTCGGGGCTTGGGTATGCGCAGGGTTGGCAGGCCGATGTCTCCTGACGGGAGGTCCGCTGGTGCAGGTGACCATTCTCGGCGCGGGCAACATGGCTCGAGGGATCGCGACCCGTCTGCTGGTGGGAAACCACCAGGTGCACATCCTGGACAGGGATGCCGGCCAGTCCGCCATCCTGGTGGACGAGCTGCGCAGCGCGTCCGAGGGCCGGGTCTCGGCGGGAACGATCGGCGACCCCCTGCTGGGCTCTGTCGTGGTCCTCGCCGTCCCCTACGTCGCGACGCTCGGGCTGGTCAAGCAGTACGGCGACCAGCTCAACGGGCTGACCGTCATCGACGTGACCAACCCGATCAAGTCCAGCTACGACGGCCTCCTCACACCCGCCGACAGCTCGGCGGCGGAGGAGATCGCCAAGGCCGCGGACCCTGGTGCGCGCATCGTCAAGGCGTTCAACACCACCTTCGCCGGCACGCTGCTGACTGGGCAGGTCGCCGGCATGCCCTTGGACGTCTTCCTCGCCGGCGACGACGCGGAGGCCAAAGCCACCGTGGCCAGCCTGGTGGAGTCCGGCGGGATGCGCCCGATCGACGCGGGTCCGTTGAGCCGCGCGCGCTTCCTCGAGGCGGCGGCCTTCCTGCACATCAGCGCGCAGTTCACGCTCGGCACCGGGTTCGCCAGCGCGCTCAAGATCGTCTGCTGACCGGGCCGGTCCCGGCGCGCCGGCTCACCCGTCCGACGCGAGCGAGAGCACCGTGGCCTCATCGCTGTACGGCACCTTCGTGTCGCCGACGATCTGGCAGGGCTCGCTGCCCTTGCCGGCGATGAGGATGAGGTCACCCCGGGCGGGCCGTGGCCATGGCGTGCGCGATCGCCTCGGCGCGGTCGGGGATCGCGTGAACGCGGTCCGCGCGCCGTCGTGCCGGCGAGGACGTCGCCGATGATCCGCAGCGGATCCTCCGTCCGAGGATGTCGCTGGTGACGACGACCTGGTCGGACAGCTCGGCCGCGATCCGTCCCATGGCCGGACGCTTGGCGCGATCCCGGTCCCCGCCACAGCCGAACACCGTCACGAGGCGACCCGTCGCGCCGGTGCGCAGTGTCCGCAGCACCTGCTCCAAGGCGTCCGGGCTGTGCGCGTAGTCCACCACCACCGTGTACGGCCGGTTCACCGGCACCACCTGCATCCGGCCCGGCGGACCCAGCTGCGCGGCCAACGGCGCACCGCGTCGTCGAGTGGGACGCCGAGCTCGACCGCCGTGGCGAGGACGGCCAGCGCGTTGGAGACGCTGAACTCGCCGAACCCGCGCACCGACGCCGGCACCGCCTGACCGTCCGCGTGCACGACGAACACCGTCCCGTCGACCCTTCGCCGTAGGTCGGTGGCGACGAGCTCGGCGTCCGACCGCAGCGCGAACGTGCGGGCGTTCCAGCGCCGCTCGATCCGGCGGCCGACGGGATCGTCGGCGTTGGCCACCGCCGCTCGGCGAGCGCGATCGAGGACGCCTCCACCACCACGTGCGTCACGCCGCCGTCGGCGAACCGACGGAGGAGGCTCTGGACATCGACCGACTCCGGCGTGGTCGGCGTGCGCCGCTCGACATCCAGCTCCACGCCGTCCACGGAGATGCCGATCGTGCCGATCACCCCCACCCTGGCGCCCAGCGTCCGCAGGACACCGCCCAGCGCGTAGCTCACGGAGCTCTTGCCGTTGGAGCCGGTGACCGCGACGACCGACAGCTTCCGTGCCGGGTAGCGGTAGAACGCGCACGCCACCGCCGCCGCGGCGGCCGCGGGATCGGTGACGTGGATGTCCGCATCCGACCCCGGCGGTCCGATCACAGCGGTCGCGCCGGCGGCGCGCGCCTGGGCGATGTGGGCGACTCGAGCCGTCGGCACCTTCGCCAAGGAGACGAAGACCGCGCCCGAGGTGACCCGCCGGGAGTCCACCTGCACGCCCGTCACGACGTCGTCGAGGGCGAGCTGACGCACAGCTCGCGCGTCGTCGGGAAGAACGGCCAGGATGTCCTTGACGGTGATCATCTCCCGCCTCGGGCGACGTCTCGACCGGGCCTGCTCGACCGCGTCCGTGGCGAACCTGCCCCAGTCTCGAGCACGCGACGCGCCGGCGTGCCCCACGTAGGCTCGCGGCTATGGAGCGATACGACGCGGTCGTGGTCGGCGGCGGGCACAACGGCCTGGTCGCGGCCGCCTACCTGGCCAAGGCCGGCCTGTCGGTGCTGGTCTTGGAACGTCTCGACCACATCGGCGGAGCAGCGGTGAGCGAGCGTGTCTTCCCCGGGCTGGACGCCAGGTTGTCGCGGTACTCCTACTTGGTCAGCCTGCTCCCCGACCAGATCGTCGCCGACCTCGGACTCAAGGTCAGGCTGGCATCCCGAGCGGTCGCCTCCTACACACCCGTCATCCGGCATGGGGCGCACACCGGCCTGCTCGTCGAACGCGACCCGGGACCGGCGACCGAGGCGTCGTTTCGAGCGCTCACCGGCGGAGACACGGAGTACGCCGCCTGGCGACGCTTCTACGGCGAGCTCGGGGCGATGGCCCGCACCCTCGCCCCGACGATGCTGGAGCCACTCCGGCCGGCCCACGAGATGCGCGCCCTGGTGGGCGCAGAGACGTGGGAACGCTTCGTCGCGACACCGGTCGGCGTGGCGATCGAGGAGGCGTTCCGAGACGACACCGTGCGAGGCGTGGTCCTGACCGACGCGCTCATCGGAACCTTCACCCACGCCCACGACCCGTCGCTGCGGCAGAACCGCTGCTTCCTCTACCACGTGATCGGCAACGGCACCGGTGAGTGGCGCGTGCCGGTCGGCGGCATGGGCGCGGTGACGGACGAACTGGCCCGGGCCGCCCGCTCGGCGGGCGCGACGCTGCGCACCGGCGCGAAGGTCATCCGCATCGACACCGACGGTCGCTCCGCTGAGGTCCGCTATGTGGCGAACGAGCAGGACGAGGCCGTCTCCGCGGCGTACGTCCTGGCGGGTGTGGCCCCGGCCACACTCGATCGGCTTCTCGGCCGCACACCGGAGCACGTCCCCGAGGGGTGCCAGATCAAGATCAACCTGCTGCTCACCCGGCTGCCCAGGTTCCGCTCGGGAGTCGACCCCGCGCAGGCCTTCGCGGGCACCCTGCACATCGACGAGGGCTACACGGCGCTGCGGCAGGCCTACGACGAGGCGGCCGCGGGTCAGCTCCCGAGCCGGATGCCGAGCGAGCTCTACTGCCACACCCTCACCGACCCGAGCATCCTCGCCCCAGAGCTCGTCGAGCAGGGCTGGCACACCGTGACGCTCTTCGGCCTGCAGACGCCGGCGCGGTTGTTCGACGATCCCGACCAACGGGACAAGGCCGCCCAGGCCTGCCTCTCCGCCCTCAACGCCTACCTCGAGGAGCCCATCGAGGACTGCCTCGCCCGCGACGCCGACGGCCGACCGTGCCTGGAGGTGCGGAGTCCCCTCGACATCGAGAGCTCGATCGGGATGCCGGGCGGCCACATTTTCCACGGCGACCTCGCCTGGCCGTGGGCCGAGGCCGAGGACGAGGTGGGGACGTGGGGTGTCGAGACCGCCGTGCCGAACCTGCTGATCTGTGGCAGCGGGGCCCGGCGAGGCGGCGGGGTCAGCGGGATCGGGGGCCACAACGCGGCGAAGGCGGTCCTCGATTTCGTCGCTGGGAGGGGCACTGCTAGCATTCCGGAGGCCGAGCGCCGCTAGCTCAACTGGCAGAGCAGCTGACTCTTAATCAGCGGGTTCGGGGTTCGAGTCCCTGGCGGCGCACAAACCGCCTCTGGCCTGCGGAAATGACAGGTCAGAGGCGATGGTGCACCTGCCTCGTGGCGAGGTGACCAGCCGTCCGGCCAGCTAGCTCGCGGTCGCCGCGAGAGACGTGGAGGACGGCGGTTCAGCCGTCGGCCGGAAGGGCGTCGGCCCGCGCAGGGCGCGGAGCGAGTTCAGGATGGTGGCGAGGTCGACCAGCTCCTGGATGAGCGCGCCGGCCACCGCGGGAATCGCTCCGGTGGTTGCGACGAGCATGAGGCCGACGCTGAGCGTGACACCGATCCAGATCGACTGGCGCGCGACCCGCAGCGTGCGGCGGCTCACCGCGTGAGCGTCGACGACACCGTCGAGGGAGTTCCGCAGCAGCACCACGTCCGCGGCGTCGCCGGCCGCCGTCGACCCGCGGGCTCCCATCGCGACACCGACGTCGGCCGCCGCCAGGACCGGGGCGTCGTTGACCCCGTCACCGACGACCAAGGTGGGGCGCGGCGTCATCGCCGTCGCCAGGTCCACCTTGTCCGTGGGGAGCAGCTCGGCGTGGACCTCGGTGATGCCTACCTGCGCGGCGATGCCCTGAGCCGTGCCCGCGCTGTCGCCGGTCAGCATGGCGACGCGGCGAACGTCGTGATCCCGCAGCCAGGACACGACAGCGGGCGCCTCGGGCCTGATCTGGTCGGCCAGGACGAGCACACCGGCGTAGGTGCCGTCGATCGCGACGAACGCGGTGGCGTGGCCGGCCCCGACCGGCTCCGGGCCGATCGGCCCCGCGACCGCCTCGACGAAGGCGCGCTTCCCGACGGCCACCTCACGTCCCTCGACGTCCGCGACCACACCATTCGTGGCTTCCTCACGGGCCTCCCGTGCCGAACGCACGGGAACACCTCGCTCGGTGGCGGCGCGGACGATCGCTCCGGCGAAGGCATGCGTGGAGTACTGCTCGGCTGACGCGGCGAAGGACAGCAGGTCACAGGCGTCGAAGCCGGAGCGGGCACGAATGTCCACGACGTCGGGATTGCCCTGGGTGAGTGTGCCGGTCTTGTCGAACGCCGCGGATCGGGTGCGGGCGAGAAGCTCGAGCACGCCCCCGCCCTTCACGATGACGCCGGCTCTCGACGCGCGCGACATTCCACCCAGGAACGCCACAGGCGCCGCGATGAGAAGGGGGCAAGGCGTCGCGAGGACGAGGACCTCCGCGATCCGTACGACATCGTGCGACATGAGATAGGCGGCGCCTGCGATAGCCAGCGACACCACCGTGAATGGAACTGCGAATCGGTCGGCCAGCCTGACCACAGGCGCCCGGGACTCCTGCGCAGCTTTCACCAGTTCGACGATTTGCTGGTACTGGCTTTCAGCGCTCGAGCGCAAAGCGCGAACTCGCACCGCGCGCTCGCCGTTGACCGACCCGGAGTACACGTCCTCGCCGCGTTCTCGGACGACGGGTAGGCTCTCGCCGGTCAACGACGAGTCGTCGAACGTGCCAGTGTCGGACAAGAGCTCGCCGTCGACTGGCACGATTTCCGCCGGGCGGACCAGCAAGACGTCACCCGGGCGAACCTCGGTGACTGGAACGTCGCGGTAGACCCGCGAACCGTCCGGCGCGGCCGTGACGACGTGCGCCATCCGCGGGGAGCGGTCGAGCAACGCGCTGAGGTCGTGCTTGGCGCGACGCTCGGCGTACTCCTCCAAGGCGTGTCCGCCGGACAGCATCAACACCACGATGAGGGCGGCGACGTACTCGCCGACGGCCAACGTGGCGACCATCGCCATGATGGCCAGGACATCGATTCCCCACCGGCCGCGCAGAGCCGCCTTGACCATGCCGACGCCTGCCCAGCCGATGATCCCGGCGACGTACGCCGTAGCGGTCCATCTCCCCACCTCGGGCAGACCCACGGCGGTGAGCACGAGAACCGCCAGCCCAACGACGATCGTCAGCCAGACCACCGGATAGCGCACGACGCCCGGGACGATGGTCACCCAAATCCTCTACCCTCCACCGAACCCCGCTTCACCGCGACATTTGCTGGTGAGAGCGCTCAGGATTCTGGAGAAGAGCACTCAGACGGCGAGGGCGCCCCACCACGGCGCGTTCGACCTGCGATACGCGCTCTTGGCCTGGGTAGGAGCGACATGTTACAAGATACGAACCGAGCGTGATCGGACGCCTGGAGATCCCCGGAGGCGCCCCGATGAGACGCAGTCGCCACCACCGTGGCTCATATCGCGGCACGGGCTCATATCGCTGCACGTCGCGCGCGTCACGACGCCAGTACGCTTGTCGCCCGCCTCGCATCACCACCACATCGAGTGCGCGTTCGTCCTCCGCCCACACGACGGGCGCCCGTGAGCACGCCCTGCCCTCGACCCGACCGCCACCGACTCCCACGACGTCTCGTCCAGGTTGTCCGCTTCATGGGAAGGGGCCGAGCCGTGCGACGAAAGAAGTCCGCGACAGACAGGGGCCAGGAGGAACGCGAGTTCCAACGCCACCTGTTACGCGTTCAAGAGCTGACTGAGAATGCGGTGGTTCAGACTGAGAAGGTCGACCTGAAAGTCCAACGGCTTCGTGTCCTGCTCCACGCGGCGGTCTCACGGGGGGTCCAGCCTTTCGACTTCGAGCAGGCGAAACGCAAACTGCCGGAGATCGACCTCGGAAGCGACGCCACTCCCCTCCCCGTTCCGAAGTGGGAGGAGTACGCCCCCAAGCCCGTCAGTCTGATCCGACGCCTGCTCCCGTTCCCATCGCGACGGCAACCCAGCCTGGCCGAGGCGGAAGAAGCGTTCGCCAAAGCCCTCGAACGCTACCGCAGCGAGGAGGCCGCGCGGGAACGCCGAGTCGAAGAGCGGCGACGCGAGTACGAGACGACCCGGGCCGCGGAACTGGAGATGCTTCGCCGACACAACGCGGAGATCGACCATTTCCGTGAACGGGTCTTCGCCGGCGACCGGCAAGGCGTCAGCGAGTACTACGCACGGGTCTTCGAGCCGATCGTCGACCGTGGCTTCCCCACCGGTCGGCGTTTCGCCTACGTGCCAGAGTCCAAGCTGCTCCTCATCGAGTGGCAGGTGCCGAAGGCCGACATCGTGCCCCGGGAGAAGGAGTTCCGCTACAACAAGGCGACGGACTCCGTCGGTGTCCACAAGTGGCGATCGATCGCTGAGGTCCGCGCCATCTACCGTGACGTGCTTGCCCAACTGGCGCTGCGGGCGGCGTTCGTGGCGTTCGGGTCCGATCCCGCGTCGCTGGTCGAGACGCTGGTCTTCAATGGCGTGGTCCCGGACGATGGAGCGGCACGGTCCGGCGTCCAGCCGGCGACCGGGACCGCCGACGCCAGCGGCACGTGCCTCATCAGCATGAGCATCTCCCGTCGACACTTCGCACGGCTCAACCTCACCAACATCGACGACGCCGTGGAGACGATCCGCAAGCACTGCGGAGGTGTGATCTCCGCCTATCCCGACGAGTACGCCGGGGTCACTCCCGTCCTTCCGTACGAGCTCGCGGACCCGACCCTCACCCCACCACCACCGACCCGGGCGCCCAACCTGTGGACCGCGCCGATCGAGGACGTCAACCGCCTCATGGAGCGGCTGCTGGAGCGGATGGGCTACACGGTCGCACAGCTCGAGTCCTCCGGCGAGTACCTCGCCAGTCGGACGACCTCGTCGGGAGAGGAACGCACGGTCGTCCACGTCCGGCGCGCGACTGGGATGCTGGACGTGTCGCAGGTGCGAGCGCTGCAGTCGGCGGTCCGCCATGAACGCGCCAACGCAGGCATCCTGCTCACCACGAACGGCCTCCACCCACAGGCGTTCGAGTACGCCCACGGGCGGCCACTGCGGCTGTATGACGCCCACGCCGTCCGCGCCCTGTGCCACAAGCACGACCTGCCTGTGCGCATCGAGCCGGCGGATGCCCCTGGCCCGTCCGCTGTCGCCGGAGCTTCGACGACCACGTCCGCGGTCGAGCGCTGACGTTTCGGTTGGGCGTCCCTGCGGTCTCGACACGGCGGCCCAGTGACGTCACAGCTGGCTGCCGTGGCGATGTCGCAGCTGCTCGGGCTCGGCCATGAGCTCGACCACCTCGTCCCAGGGCAAGCCGGAAGCACGCAGCAGATCGTGCGCGATGGAGCGGACTTGGGCCACGATCACGTCGGTCGAGAAGCCGCCCTCCCCGATCGTGGCGGTCGCCTCCCGCGCCGCTTCCAGTGCGCCCTCCCCCGCCCGGACCGGCTCCTGTCCCCGCGCGAGCTCCTCACGCATGGCCCGGGCCGCTGCCGCCAGCTGGCGCAGCGCGGACGGCAGTCGTTCCGGAATTGGTTCCCCGGCACGCAGCGCCGCCACGGCGCGCCTGGCGAGGACCCGCACGTTGCGGGACGCGAACTCCACGTGTGCGACCGCTTGGTCGTACATCGCCACGTGTCGGCGGGTCCGCCAGCGCAGCGGAGCGATCCGCGCGATCTCCGTTCCCGCCGTCGTCGCGTCCCGGAACTCCCGCGTCGACCTGTCGCTTTGTCGTGCTCGGGCCAAGGCCGCCTTCGCTCGCTGGACGTCGCCCGCCTCGAGGACGCTGGCCAGCTCGTCCAGTCGAGCCGCCAGCGCACTCAACGTCCGGTTCGCTGCCCGGCGCGCGACGGAGATCGGGTTGACCGGCAGCAGGACGGCGTTGACCAGAAGGCCGACACCGCCACCGATGACCGCGTCGACGAAGCGAGTCGGCCCGCCGGCACCCGTCGCCAGCGCCACGACGAGGACGGCCGACACCGCTCCCTGGTTGACCAGCAGCGGGCCGCCGCCCACCAGGACCGCGGCGGCCATCGCCAGCACCACGACCAGGCCGATCTGCCAGGTTCCGCGTCCCATGAGACGGATGAGCAGGTCGGCGATGAGGATGCCGAGCGCGACGCCGATGACCAGCTCGATCGACCGCCGCAAGCGTTGCCCGAAGGAGACGCCCAGGGAGATGACCGCGGCGATCGGCGCGAAGAAGGGCTGGTCGTGACCGACCAGCCTGGCCGCCGCGAACCACGCGAGCGCCGCGGCGAGCGCGCACTGCACAATCGGGAAGAGGCTGGACGTCAGGGCCTGAAGCCGCGTCGCCATCGAAGGCTCGTAACGCCGCGCGGCCTCGTCGATCCGCCGTGCGAGTCCGGTCGCACCCTGCCGTCGACGTGCCATCACCTGCAGGGTTGCACGCCGAGCCTCGTCCCAGGGAGCCGAACACGGGAAGCCGGACAGGGAAAGCCCGACACGAAAAGCCACCGCCCGGCCTCCTCACCCGGCGGCGGAGTCTTGGTGACGTCGTGCCCGAACGCGAGACGAGCGGCCGCGACGAGGAGATCCGTGCTACAGGTAGAGGCCGGTCTGGTCGTCCTCCAGGCGCTCCGACGCCACCGCGTGGATGTCGCGTTCCCGGAGCAGGATGTACTCCTGCGCGTGCAGTTCGATCTCGGCCCTGTCCTCCGGATCGAACAGCACCCTGTCGCCGACGACGATGGTCCGCACGTGGGGCCCGATCGCCACCACCCTCGCCCAGGCGAGCCGCTTGCCCATCTTCGCCGTCGCAGGGATGACAATCCCCGCCGACGATCGACGCTCACCCGTCTCGGCGTCGACGACGACGAGAACTCGGTCGTGCAACATCCGGATCGGCAGCTTCTCGGTGCTCATCCGTCCGGTCGGCGTGTCGGTCACGTTGTGAGAGGGTACGGCGGCCGGCCGGCGTCCCGCCAAGGGGGGCCGGGCCTCGCGAATGTCGCCAACCCCGCCGACACGGTGACGAACCGTGGTCATTCGCACGGCGACGACTGGCCGGATCGCCTGCGCGTCGTTCAACCCGCGGGGGTCCTCTGCGCGTCTGTGCGGGAGAGCCGAGACGTTCGTGGAGGTGTCATGGACCGTTGGCGCGGGCTCGCACGCCTCGTCCGGCGCGTCACGACCGCCCTCGTCATCACGCTGTGCGCCGCCGGGACCCTCGTCGCGACGCCCGACGCGGCGTGCGCGTGCGATTGCGGGCAACCGTCCGCGTCGGAGGCGTTCGAGCGCGCCGATGCTGTCTTCATCGGACAGGTCGTGGAGGTCAAGCGCCCCTGGTTCACGTCCCTCGGCAGCGACACGGCGGTGTGGACCTTCGAGGTGAGCGAGGTCTACAAGGGAGAGGTGCGACGGCGGCAGGAGGTGGTCTCCCACGCCCAGAGCACAGCCTGTGGTCTCGACCTCGAGGGCTCCGAGCCGTTCGTCGTGTTCGCTTCCACGGACGGCACCGACCCGACTCCCGCCGAGGGGCAGCTCGCCGCTCACCGGTGCAACGGCACGGGTCCAGTGACGGCGGAGATTCGGCGGATGCTCGCACGGATACCGGCCTCCGATCCGGCACCCCCGTCGGTCACCGCGCGACAGTGGCCATGGACCGCCGGCATCGCCGGGATCGGTGTCCTCGCGACCGGCGCCTGGTGGCTGTGGCGCCGGCGCCGACGGCCGACGGGCTGAACGCGACCAGCGGGGGAGCGTTGGGCCGAAGTGGCTCACCTCCCGAGGCGACACCGAGGCGGCGCACCCGGGCCGCCCACCGGAGCGGCTCGCCTAGGAACGGCCGCGGCGCTTCCTCAGGACGATGACGCCCACCACCGCGACGGCCACTGCCACGGCCACCACGACGCGCGTGGTCCGGAGCTGACCGTCCCGTGTCATGACCGTCAGCTTCGCTCGCTGCGCCCCGCGCGAGGCCAGCTCTCTCGGTTGGACACGCTGCACCAGGGCGTCGACGGTGGCCGCCAGCCGCTCCCGGGTCTCCGCCAAGTCGGCCTCGATCTCCTGCGGCGTCCGGTTGTCCTCGGAGGGTCGCTTCTGCTCCGGAATCGCCCGCCTCGTCGTGTCGCCCACGATGACCCCTTCCGATCGCGCTGCCCATACCACCAGCACGGCCACCCAGCACGCCGAATGTGATCACCTCAGTGTTTCAGATCCGCCTGGCGCGGGGCTCGCTCGTCGCTGACTTCCACCGACTCCAGACCGGACGAAGCCACGCGGCCCGGACACCAGGGACGTCCCGCCACGCACGTCGCACGGGGCCGGACCCTGAGCCGTGAGCGGAGTCAAGCCGCAGGACGGGCGGCGGTCTGCTCAGCGGTCGCGCGTCGCGAACCGGGGGTCGAAGCCGTACGGCAGCTCCAGGCGATGCGCGGCCATGAGGTCAGCGTCCGCGAGGATCGCCGCGGTGGGACCATCGGCCACGACGCGACCCTCGTCGAGGACGACCGCCCGCTCGCACAGCTCCAGCGCGTACGGCAGGTCGTGGGTGACGAGGAGCACGGTCACGTCGAGCCGGCGTAGGATCTCAGCCAGCTCCCTCCGGCTGGCGGGGTCCAGGTTGCTCGACGGCTCGTCGAGGACAAGGATCGACGGCTCCATCGCCAACACGGTCGCGACTGCCACCCGACGCCGCTGGCCGAACGACAGGTGGTGGGGCGGGCGCTCGGCGTGCTCCTCCATGCCGACCAGGCGCAGTGCTTCCCGCACCCGAACGTCGAGCTCGGCGCCGCGCAGGCCGAGGTTGGCCGGCCCGAAGGCGACGTCGTCCCAGACGGTGGGCATGAACAGCTGGTCGTCGGGGTCCTGGAACACCACCCCGACGCGCCGCCGGACCTCGCGGAGGTTCTCGTCCCGCACCTCCAGCCCGTCGATCCGGACCGATCCCCGTCCCGGGGTGAGGATGCCGTTGAGGTGGAGCACCAGCGTCGTCTTGCCGGCTCCGTTCGGTCCGAGCAGGGCCACCCGCTCCCCCCGCCCGACGGTGAGGTCGACGCCGTAGAGGGCCTGGTGGCCGTCGGGGTAGGCGTAGGCGAGGCCGGTGACCTGGACGACGGGATCGCTCATCGCGCCACCGAGACGGCGAGGGTGACGACGGCGGCGAGAGGGAGGGCAGCGGCAGAGGCCCAGGCCCTGAGCGTTCCTCGCTGGCCTGAGAGCTCCGGTAGTGCTCCCGTGTAGCCGCGGGACAGCATCGCGAGGTGGACGCGCTCGCCTCGCTCGAAGGAGCGGATGAACAACGCTCCAGCCGACCGCGCGAGGACAGGCCACGACCGGGGTCCCCGCGGGACGAAGCCGCGGGCCGCCCGGGCGAGACGCATTCGCGCCATCTGGTCGGCGATCACGTCAATGTAGCGCACCATGAACGCGACAATCTGGACAACGAGGGCCGGGACCTTGAGCCGCTGGAGCCCGACGAGCAGGTCTCGCTGGCTGGTCGTCGCGGCCAGCAGGATCGACGCGAGCACGCCCACCGTGGCTTTGGCCACGACGTTCCAGCTCGACAGGAGCCCGGACACCGACAGCGACAGGCCGATCACCTCGGTCCGGCGTCCCTCGGCGACGAACGGCAGGAGCAGCGCGAAGACGACGACGGGTGTCTCGACGACGAGTCTCGGCACCACCACGCGGAGAGGGACGCGGGCGAGGGCGGTGACCGCGACCAGCAGCAGAGCGAAGCAGGCGAACGCCGCGTACTCCGTGGGCGGTGTCGCCACGACGACGAGCACGAAGCTGAGGACAGCCGCGATCTTGCACTCCGCCGGCAGCCGGTGGACCGGGGAGTCCCGGTCCACATAGAGCCGATGAGTGAGCCCGTGCGTCACCTCAGCGTCCTCGTCCCGCCTCCTCGGCCTCCTCTGGCTGGCGCTCCGTCGCCGGCGCGGACGCGCGTTCGCGCCGGCGCACAGCGTAGGCGAGCCCGCTTCCGACAGCCAGGACGAGAAGCACGCCGATGACACCGGCGAGCCCGCCGGAGAGGAAGGCGTTGTCCACACCGGCGACGCCGTAGTCGGCGAGGGGCGAGCCGGCGGTGGCGCTCTCCTTCTCGGTCACGTGGAAGCCGAGATCCTCAGCCACTCGGTTCAGGCCGTCAGGGCTCGCGGAGGCGTAGTAGCTCACGAGGCCCGCGAGCGCCAGGCTGACCAGCAACCCAGCCACGAGGAGCGTCGTGGTCCGAACCGGCGTCTTCACGAGCTGACCTCCTTGGACACGACGGGACCGGTGCGAATGGTGAGCTCCTGGCCGGCGAGGAACTTCCGCGCGCCGTAGACGAGGTCGGGACGGACGGCGAGGACGGTCGCGACCGTGGCCGCCGTGATGGCCGCCTCGCCCAGGCCGATGAGGACGTGCCACCCCAGCATGGCGGTGGCCAGAGCCGCGAGGGAGATGTCGGCCGTGCCGCCGACCGCGTAGAGCGCGACGAACCCCAGCGCGGAGACCGGCACCGAGATCAGGCCGGCCACGAAGGACGCGGGGACCGTCGAGGACCGCCGGGCCGGGAGCAGGCGGAGCGCCAGCCGGAAGACGAGCCAGCCCGCGGCGACGGTGAGCACGCCCATGAGCACCACGTTGGTGCCGAGCGCGGTGATCCCGCCGTCGGCGAAGAACAGCGCCTGGACGAGGAGGACCACGCTCATACACAGCACGCCCGTCCAGGGCCCGACGAGGACGGCGGCGAGCGCGCCGCCGAGGAGGTGGCCGCTCGTGCCGGCGCCGACGGGGAAGTTGAGCATCTGGACGGCGAAGACGAACGCCGCGACCAGGCCGGTCAGCGGCGCGGTCCGGTCGTCGAGCTCGCGGCGGGCCCCTCGGAGCGAGACGCCGATCGCGGCCGCCGCGACGACGCCGGTGGCCACCGAGGTGGGGACGTCGAGGAATCCGTCAGGTACGTGCACCGCTCGCTCCTCCCCTGCGGGACGACGGCTGCCGTCGTGTAGCTATTTGCCAGACATTCTTACATGCAAGGAATGTGCAATAAGACGATCAAGGAGCCTCTCAGATCGGTGGGCGACTGCCGGTGGGGGATGATGGGGGTCGTCGACCGCCGCGTGCCCCGTGGCACGACCAGCACCGCTCTGGAGGATCCGTGGCACCCACCCCTCGGCTCAGTCCCGGCGACCCCGCGCCCGACTTCGAGCTCAGCGACGCCGACGGCACGACGGTCCGCCTGTCCGACTACCGCGGCCGGAAGGTGATCGTCTACGTCTACCCGGCGGCCATGACCCCGGGGTGCACGAAGCAGGCATGCGACTTCCGGGACTCGCTGGAGAGCTTCCAGGCGGCCGGCTACGCCGTGCTCGGGGTCTCACCCGACTCGCCCGCCAAGCTCAAGGCGTTCCGCGAGAAGGAGGGGTTGACCTTCCCCCTGCTCTCCGACCCCGACAAGCGGATGCTCTCGGAGTGGGGCGCCTACGGCGAGAAGCAGTCGTACGGCAGGACGATCACCGGCGTCATCCGGTCGACCTTCGTCGTCGACCCGGACGGGACGATCGCGCTCGCACAGTACAACGTCCGGGCGACCGGACACGTAGCGAAGCTTCGCCGCGACCTCGGGTTGTGACCGGGCGCCCGACAGGGCGACGGTGGATCTCTTCCGAGCTGATTCCATGATCGGCTCGGGGCGGGTCGGCGCGGCCACTCGTGGCCGTAGACTAGGCGGCCGCGGACGGGGTCACACGCGAGAGTGGCGGAATTGGCAGACGCGCCGGACTTAGGATCCGGTGCCCTCGGGCGTGAGGGTTCGAGTCCCTCCTCTCGCACGCTCCCCGTCGGCGTTGCGTGGCTCGAGAGTCCGCGTGAGACCGTGTCCCGGCAGTCCTAGCCCTTGGGTCTCGGCCCTTGGCCGGGTCCGCCAACCCCGTGGGGAGTCCCGCCGTGAAGCTGTCGATCCTGGTGCCCGTCTACAACGAGGCGGCGACCTTTGACCGCGCCCTGAAGCGGATTCTCGACGTCGACTACCCCTGCGACTTCGAGGTGGTGGTCGTCGACGACGGAAGCACCGACGGCACCGGCGAGATGCTCGACAACCTCGACGACCCTCGAGTCGTCGTGCACCGCCACGCGGTCAACCGGGGCAAGGGCGCCGCTATTCGCACCGCGAGCAATGTCGCCACCGGCGACTACATGACGATCTGCGACGCCGACTTGGAGTACGACCCCGACGACATTCCGAAGCTTCTCGCCCCGGTGCTGAAGGGAGAGGCGGAGGTCGTCTACGGCACCCGCACCTTCTCCAGCCACACGTCGTACTCGTTCTGGTTCGTCGTGGGCAACCGCGCGGTGACCACCTTCGCCAACCTGCTCTTCAACACCTACATCCGCGACCTCGAGACCTGCTTCAAGCTCCTGCCACTGTCCCTCTACCGTCGCCTCGACATCCGCTCGAGTGGCTTCGGCATGGAGGCGGAGCTGACCGGCAAGCTCCTCCACCGCGGCTACCGTCCGTACGAGGTCCCCATCTCCTACCGCGCTCGCACCCGGGCCGAGGGCAAGAAGCTGACCTGGCGTGACGGAGTCGAGGCGCTGTGGATCCTGCTGCGCATCCGGCTGACGGGACGCTGAGCGAGGAGCGGCCATCCCCACCAGCCGAGGGCGCACCGGCTGGTGAGCGAACGACGGGCCGTCTCGCCCGCCTCGACCCCGCCACCGCCGCGCTCGTCCTGCTCGTCGTCACCGGGGTCGTGGTGCGCGTGGGCCTGTGGTGGCAGAACCGCGCCTTCTGGCGCGACGAGCTCGCGCTCGTCCAGAGCCTGGACGCCTACTCGGTCCCCGAGCTTCTCGGCCCGCTGTCGGATGCGCAGTCCGCGCCGCCGGGCTGGCTCCTCCTCGTCCGAGCGACCACATGGGTCCTCGGCACCGGCGAGCAGTCCTATCGCCTGGTCGCCTTGGTCAGTGGCTGCGCCGCCCTCGCGGCCATCGCCGTCCTCGCCTGCCGACTCGTGCGGCACCGGTGGGCGGCGTTGGTCCCCCTCCTGCTGCTGGCCACCTTGTCCCAGCTCGTCTTCTACACCGCGCAGACCAAGCAGTACGCCAGCGACGTCCTGCTCGTCACGGCGCTGCTCCTGCTCGGCCTCGACATGCTGGGTGACCGCACGGCGAGGACCGATCAGCGGGCGAGCGACCGAGCCGAGGACGGCGACGAGTCTCGAAGCGACCAGCGGAACGACAGCGACCACCCTGGACGCAGCGACCACCCTGGACGCAGCGAGCGGCGTCGTGGGTGGAGGCGACTCGGCCCCCGCCTCGGCCGGTGGCGCCTCTCGCGGTGGCACGTCTGGTACTTCGCGCTCGCCGTCCTGCCGTGGTTCTCCCACGCCGCCATGCTCACCGCGCCGTTCCTCGCGGGCTGGGTCGCGCTCGTCCAGCTCTGGCGTCGCGAGGTGGGAGTGGCGCGCCTGGCGGCCCGGCTCGCGTTGCCGGCGGCGTCGGTGCTGGGCGCCGCCCTGCACGCCCGACACCTCACCGGACAGGTCAGCGACCTCACCACGTATTGGGCGGGCTTCATGGGGCCCCGCGAGGCGGATCTCGGGCAGTGGCTGGACTGGCACCGCTTCGTCTTCGCCGACTTCGCCCACCACGTCCTCGGCTTCCCCACCCCGTGGGGGTGGCTTCTCGTCGTCGCCGGTTTCGCCGCCGCCGCGCGTCGACGGCCGGCGACCGCGATCCTGCTCGTACTCCCGCTCCTCGCCGCCTACACGGTCGGCGTCCTCGGCTTCTACCCCTTCGGACGGCGGCTCGCGTTGTTCTGCGTGCCCGGTCTGCTGGTGCTGCCGGGCGTGCTCGTCGAGACGGTCGCCGCGGGCGTGGCCCGGTGGGCGCGGCGCTGGGTGAAGCCGCCGGGGCTCGCCGCCGGTGTCGCAGGCGCCACCGCCGCGGCCGTCGTGGTGGCCGGCTGCTTCACCTCACCCGCCCGGCTCACGCACGACCTCGAGTACCTCTACGGCGTCGACGACTACCGGAGCGCGCTGACGTTCGTCGCGGAGAAGTGGCAGGAGGGCGACGTCCTGCTGGTGGGCGGGGGCGACCGAGCGGCCGTGCGGGTCTACGGCCCTCGACTGGGCGTGCCGACCGACCGGGCGTTCCGCGCGCTGCCCTCACCGGACACGACCGAGCGGGACCGCTGCCCTCTCCCCCAGGTGCTGGCGACCGCGCCCCGGATCTGGTTGGTGACCGGCGACGTCGTGCCCATCTACCAGGGGGTGCCCAGCCGGTACGCGCTCGTCGCGCCGCTCCTGTCACGCTTCCACGTCGTCTGGCACCACGTGCGTGGGCGGGTCACCGTCCAGGCTGTCATGCCGGGAGGGGCCGCGGAGCGTCGCCCCGCCCGCTGCCTGGTCTACGCGCCGGTCGGCAAGGCCGGCGACCCCGCCTACCCGCGTGGCCTCCCGGCCTGGTGACACCACCACGCGCTACCCGCGTGCCCGTTCGGCGGCCGCCTTCGCGAGGATCGGCGCGATGCGCCGCAGAGCGCGGCCTCGATGGCTGATCGCGTCCTTCTCCTCCGGCGTCATCTCCGCCAGCGTGCGGCTCTCGCCGTCCGGGATGAACACCGGGTCGTACCCGAACCCACCTTGGCCACGTGGCTCACGGGCGATGCGGCCGGTCAGCCGGCCCTCGGCGACGTGCTCGGTGCCATCCGGCAGCACGAGGACGACCGACGCCACGAACGCGGCGCCCCGGCGTTCGTCGGGAACGTCCGCCAGCTGGTCCAGCAGCAACTCGTACTCACGGGGTCGGCCCGGCTGACGTCCCGCCCACCGGGCGGAGAGGACGCCAGGCATGCCGTTCATGGCGTCGACGCACAGGCCGCTGTCGTCCGCGAGCGACGGCAGGTTGGTGTGCCTTACCGCGGCCTGAGCCTTGAGCCGGGCGTTCCCCTCGAACGTCGGCTCGGTCTCGGCCGGCTCGGCATAGGGCGGGACGTCGTCCAACCCGAGGACCTTCACGTCGGGCACGAGCGGACGCAGGATCCGGCGGAGCTCGTCGAGCTTCTTCCGGTTGTGGGTCGCCAGCAGGACGGTCGTCGTCACCAACGCGCTCCTTACCGAACGCTCCTTGTCGAACGCCTTGGACCGAGCGACGTCACCGTTACCGAGCGGGCGTCGCCGGGAGCTCCTCGGCCAGCGCATCGGCCTGCACCCGGGCCAGCTCCGCACAGCCGGCCGCCGCCAAGTCGAGCAGGTCGTCCAACTGCTTGCGGTCGAAAGGCTCGCCCTCGGCGGTGCCTTGGATCTCGACGAACCGACCGCTGCCGGTCATCACGACGTTCATGTCCGTCTCGGCGCGGACGTCCTCCTCGTAGCACAGGTCGAGCATCGGCACGCCGTCGACGATGCCCACCGAGATCGCGCTCACCGAGTCCTTGATCACCTGGCCTTGCAGCACGCCTTGCCGTTCGAGGTGGCGGACCGCGTCGACGAGAGCGACGTAGGCGCCGGTGATGGCTGCCGTGCGAGTGCCGCCGTCGGCTTGGAGGACGTCGCAGTCGAGCACGATGGTGTTCTCCCCCAGGGCCGCCACGTCGACGACCGCGCGCAGCGACCGGCCGACCAGCCGGGAGATCTCCATCGTGCGGCCTCCGAGCCGGCCCTTGACCGACTCGCGTTCGCTGCGGGTCGTGGTGGCGCGGGGCAGCATGGCGTACTCGGCGGTGACCCAGCCGAGGCCGGTGTCGCGGCGCCAGCGCGGCACACCTTCGGTGACACTGGCGGCGCAGAGCACGCGGGTGCGGCCGAACTCGATGAGTGCCGACCCCTCGGCGTGCTCGAGCCAGCCACGGGTGATTCGGACCGGGCGTCGTTCGTCGGGGACGCGACCGTCCACTCTGGTCATGGTCCGACCCTACCCGTGGGGTCGCCCGCGGCCGCGGCGGCGTGACAGGAGTCTCCTCGCGCGGCCCTTCTCCCGGCTGGGACGTTTTCCCGGCTTCGGTCGTCGAGCCAGCCTTCGCGCCGCCCACACCAGGATCCCGACGCCCAGAACGGCCGCGCCCCAGGCGACCGACCGCACCGGCAAGGTGGCGGCGAGCACGACGCACCCCACGAGGCCGACACCGGGGAGCCAGCGGGGCGGCGGGTTCTCGTCCGGTCGGAGCCTCCACGCCGACGCGTTCGCGATCGCGTAGTAGGTGAGCACGCCGAACGACGAGAAGCCGATCGCCCCCCGCAGGTCGACGCTGACCGCGACGACCAGCACGCAGGCCCCGACCGCGATCTCGGCGTGGTGCGGCACCCCGGTGCGTGGATGGACGGTGTCGAGCACCCGGGGCAGGTGGCCGTCCCGGGCCATGGCGAGCACGGTGCGGGAGACGCCGAGGAGCAGCGCGAGCAGGCTGCCGAGCGCGGCGACGGCGGCGCCGACCCGGACCACGGGTGCCGCCGCCTCGAGCCCGATGAGGCGCACGGCGGCGTCCAAAGGCGCCGCGACCGTCGCCAACCGAGCAGGGCCGAGGGCGACGAGCAGCGCCACGCCGACCGCCGCGTACACCGCGACGACGATCCCCAGAGCGAGCGTGATGGCGCGGGGAATCGTGTGGGCCGGGTCGCGCACCTCCTCCCCGAGCGTCGCGATCCGGGCGTAGCCGGCGAAGGCGAAGAACAGCAGCCCTGCCGCCTGGAGGATCCCGTAGGTGCCGGCCTGGCCGAGCGTGAGGGGGACGTGCTCCGTCCCGGCCGCCGCGTCCCCGCTGTCGGCCGGCCGGAGCGTGAGGCAGACGACGACGACGAACGTCAGCACGCCGAGCGTCACCGCGACGATGACCCGGGTCAGCCAGGCGGACTTCCGGATGCCGGCGTAGGTGAGCGCGGTCAGGGCGACCACGACGCCGGCGGCGACCGGGCGCAGGAACGCGGGCGCGACGTAGTGGGCGACGGTGAGCGCCATCGCGGCGCAGGACGCGGTCTTGCCGACGACGAAGCCCCATCCGGCGAGGTATCCCCAGAAGTCACCCAGACGCCGTCGGCCGTAGACGTAGGTCCCGCCGGCCTCCGGGTGCCGCGCCGCGAGGCGGGCCGAGGCGGTCGCGTTGGCGTAGGCGACGACACCCGCGACGACCAGGCCGAGCAGGAGCCCGGGGCCAGCGGCCGCCGCGGCCGGCGCGTACGCCACGAACACCCCCGCGCCCAGCATCGAGCCGAGCCCGAGGACCACCGCGTCGAACGTCCCGAGGTCGCGGCGCAGCCGGGCCGAACGGTTCGGACGCTGCGGTGGCTCGGTTCCCGACATCGCTCCGCCCTCCGTCGCGGTCAGCCCGCGTGACGCTGGAGGATCGCCACCGCCTCGACGTGGTGGGTCATGGGGAAGGCGTCGAACGCCCGCAGGTTCGTCACCGTCCAGCCCAGCTCGCCGAAGGCGCTCAGGTCGCGGGCCAGAGTCGCCGGGTCGCACGAGACGTACGCGATCCGCCGGCCGGCGAGGGCGGCGATCCGTCGGACCACTTCCGGCCCCGCGCCCGACCGCGGCGGGTCGAGGACCACCACGTCCGCGGCGAGCTCGCGATCGACGCCGGGGCCCAGCACGCGCTCGACCCGGCCCGGCACGACCGTGACGTTCGGCAGGTCGCGCAGGTTGACGCGAGCGTCGCGGACAGCGAGAGGACTCTCCTCGATCGCGGTCACCTGGCCCGTCGGGCCCACGTGACCGGCGAGGACGCCGGCGAAGAGGCCCACACCGGCGTACAGGTCGAGGACCCGCTCACCCTCACGCGGCTCCAGGCCTGCGACGACCGCGTCGGCAAGCGTCTGCGCGGCGGCCGGATGGACCTGCCAGAAGCTCGTGGCGCTCACCCGCCACTGGCGACCGGCCGCGTGCTCGCGGACGTACGGCAGGTGGGGTCCGGGCACCGGAGCACCGCGCACGACCCGGACCGGCGCGTCCAGCCGGGGCACCGCCGGCGAGCGCTTCGCCGACCGCGAGGACACGGCGACCACCCGGTCGGCCGTCGTCGCCGACACGGCCGCCTCGACCTCGGTCACGCCCGGCCAGCGCTGGCGTCCGATACCGAGACGAGCCAGCTCGGGATGGGCGAGCGGGCACCGGTCGACCGGCTCGATCTCGTGTGAGCGGTGTCGACGCAGCCCGACCACGCCGTCCGCACGGACGGCGAACCGCACCCGGGTCCGCCACCCCAGACCGGGGTCAGCTCCCGCGACCGGTGGGAGCTCCTCGACGGTCACAGAGCACGCGATGCCGGCCACCCGGCGCAGCTGCTCCTCGACCACCGCCGCCTTGAGCCGTCGCTGGGCTTCCAGGGACGCGTGCTGCCAGTCGCAGCCACCGCAGCGGCCGGGTCCGGCGAACGGACACGGCGGCTCCACTCGATCGGGTGACGCGCGCAGGACCTCGACCGCCTCAGCGCGGGCGAACCGGGTGGTGGTGTCGACGACCCGGGCGCGAACCCGCTCCCCTGGCAGGGCATGGCGGACGAAGACGACCTTGCCGTCGTACCGGGCGACGCACCAGCCGCCGTGGGCTACCGGACCGACGTCCAGGTCCAGCAGCGTGCCGTCAGCCGGAGGAGCGGCGGAGGTCTGGTCCTGCGCGGAGCCGGGTCGCACGAGCGTCGACGCTACCAGTGCGCGCGAGGCTGACCAGCGCGCGAGGCTGAATGGCATGGGACGCCGGCGGCTCTACCTCGTCCTCATGACGGTGTGCCTCACGCTGTTCGTCCTGGCCTGGGCGGTGGTGAGCAGGTTCTCCGTCCTCGCCGCGGTCGTCATGTCCGCGGTCGCCGCCGTCATCCCTCCCGTCGCCGCGATCACCGCCAACAGCCGCCGTGAGCCGTGACTTCGCGGCGCCCGTCCGATCGGCCCTCCCGGTCCACTCGGCCGTCCCGGCTGGCGACGCGGCTCGCCGAGACGAACGCACCGTCAAGCGGCGCATCCCCGAACGGGCTGCTCGCCGCCACCAGGTCACCGCGTGGTCGGCCCCCCCACGGACAGACTCAGCTCGCGCAGCGGCGTCACCCGCGCGTGGTCCGAGCCGACGGACACGGTGAGGCCGTCGCATATGAGGCGTGGAGAGGCGTCACTCGGCAACCGCTCTCCACGTGCCACCGGCGCGTCGTCGACCCGCCCGGCCCTCAGACCACCTCCTCCACGAACGTGATCTCCGGCCCGAGAAAGCGCCCGCCGATCTCCATGAACGCCTCCGGATCACCGGTGGTGAGGAAGCGGTGCTTCGGCGGCGGCAGGTCGCGGGGACGCTCCAACCCGTCGCGCACGAGTCGGGCGTAGACGTCGTTGGCGGTCTCCTCCGCGCTGGACACCAACGTCACCTCCGGGCCCATCACGTAGGAGATCACGCCGGTGAGCAGAGGGTAGTGGGTGCAGCCCAGGACGAGCGTGTCAACACCCGCCTTGGTGAGCGGATCCAGGTACTCGTGAGCCACGGACAACAGCTCGGGCCCGCTGGTGATGCCGCGCTCGACGAACTCCACGAACCTAGGGCAGGCCTGCGTGTACAGCGAGATGTGGGGGGCCGCCGCGAACGCGTCCTCGTACGCCATCGACGTGGCGGTGGCGCGGGTGCAGATCACCCCGACCCGGCCGGAGCGCGTCGTGGCGACCGCTCGCCGGGCGGCCGGGAGGATCACCTCGACCACCGGCACCGAGTAACGCTCCCGCGCGTCGCGCAGGACGGCGGCGCTGGCGGAGTTGCAGGCGATCACCAGGAGCTTGACGCCTTGGTCGACGAGGTGATCCAAGCACTCGAGAGCGAACTTGCGGACGTCGGCGATGCGCTTTTCGCCGTAGGGATAGCGCGCGGTGTCCGCGAGGTACAGGACGGATTCGTGAGGCAGCTGGTCCATCACGGCTCGCGCGACCGTGAGGCCGCCGAACCCCGAGTCGAAGATGCCGATCGGCGAGTCTGACACGGGCGTCAGCCTACGGTGACGGTCGGGCCGGCACGCCGGCTTCGGCGCTCTGGCGACCCGTCACGACCCATCGCCCTCGGGGCCGGTCTGGTCGGCTAGGGCGCGCCCCGGCTCGCGCCCAGCCGACCAGACCGTGCCCACGCGGCACCCCACCTGTGGCGGCGAACCGGATACCGACAGCCGGTCCTCTCACCCGATGTCGGCGCCGGGTCGCACCGACATCGGTGACCTCCATCGGCTGCCTCGGCGTATCCGGCGTCCCCCCGGGAGCCTCCCCCTCTCCCAGTCCGCCGTCCCGGGCGCGTTCACCTACCTAAACCCACGAATCCCTCGAACGGTTGCATCGGCCAGAAAAAGGACCAAAGACCCGATCCGGACACCGACCGGCGTCCACCCGCCGCACCACGCGCCCGGACCCGGCGACACCCGCCTCATGCCCAGAGCTGGCTTTCCAGGCTCTCCTCCGCCTCGTCGAGGGAACCCTCGTAAGCGCCCGTGGACAGGTACTTCCAGCCGCCGTCAGCGACGATGAGCACGATGTCGGCCCGCTTGCCCTCACGCAGCGCCTGGTGAGCCTGCGCGATGGCGGCGTGGAGAATGGCGCCGGTCGAGATGCCGGCGAACAGGCCCTCCAACTCCAGCAGCTCACGGACCCGACGGACGGCGTCCCGCGGGCCGACGGAGAACCGCGCGTCGATGAGACGCGGGTCGTACAGCTCCGGCACGAAGCCCTCGTCGAGGTTGCGCAGCCCGTACACCAGCTCGCCGTAGCGCGGCTCGGCGGCCACGATCGTGACGTCCGGCTTGTGCTCCCGAAAGAACCGCCCGATGCCCATGAGCGTCCCCGTGGTGCCGAGACCGGCGACCACATGCGTCACGCTCGGCAGGTCCTCCAGGATCTCCGGCCCGGTTCCCTCGTAGTGGGCCAGTGCGTTGGCCGGGTTGCCGTACTGGTAGAGCATCACCCAGTCGGGGTGCTCCTCCGCCAGCCGCTTGGCGACCCGCACCGCCTCGTTGGAGCCGCCCGCCGCCGGGGAGGACACGATCTCCGCTCCCCACATGCGCAGCAGCTGACGCCGCTCCTCCGAGGTGTTCTCGGGCATGACACAGACGAGGCGGTAGCCCTTGAGCTTCGCCGCCATCGCCAGCGAGATGCCCGTGTTACCGGAGGTGGGTTCGAGGATCGTGGCCCCCGGACGCAGCAGACCCTCCTTCTCCGCCTCGGTGATCATCCGGAGGGCGGCACGGTCCTTGACCGAGCCGGTGGGGTTGCGGTCCTCAAGCTTCGCCCACAACCGGACCTCGGGCGACGGGGACAGGCGGGGCAGCCCCACCAAAGGGGTGTGCCCCACCGCGTCCAGGAGAGACGCGAACCGCATGGCGCTCAGCCGCCCGCGACCGCCGGCAGGACGGTCACCACGTCGCCATCGGACACCTTGGCCTCGAGTCCGCCGCGGAACCGGACGTCCTCGTCGTTGACGTAGATGTTCACGAACCTGCGAAGATCACCGTTCTCGACGAGGCGCTCCTTCAGCCCGGCGTAGCGCGTCTCCAGGTCGTCGATGAGCTCCTGGAGCGTCTCTCCGGTGCCCTCCACCGTCTTGGCGCCGCCGGTGTGGGTGCGGAGGATCGTCGGGATACGGACCTCGATTGCCATCGGTGTGTGCTCCTTGTGGTCGATCAAAACCAGCCCACAGCGTCAACACGCGTGGGCGACAGAGGATTCCGGCCGTGACTGGCCGGAACCAGTCGCGTACGACGCTTGTCTCGCTCAGCTCACCCTGTCCGGCTTGGGGCCATTGGCCGGCTCAGGGTCGCTGTAGGAGGGCACGACGCGCACCTCCTCCTCGGTGACCACGCCGTCGACGATCCGGAACGACCGGAACTCGACGGGGCCCTCCCCGTTGCCGCACTCTCGCGTCGACACCAGGACGTAGTGCGCCTGCGGCTCGGAGGCGTAGGCGATGTCGGTGCGGGACGGGTAGGCCTCCGTGGCGGTGTGCGAGTGGTAGATCACGACCGGCTCCTCGCCGCGGTCGTCCATCTCCCGCCACACCCGGAACTGCTCCTGCGAGTCGAACCGGAAGAAGGTCGGCGAACGCTCGGCGTTGACCATGGGGATGAAGCGCTCCGGGCGGTCGGAGCCGGCCGGGCCCGCGACGACGCCGCACGCCTCGTCAGGGTGGTCCGCCCGCGCGTGCGCGACGATCTTGTCGTAATTGGCCTGGTCGATGACGAGCACGACCCCGAGCCTACCGAGCCCTTCCCAGCGACCTTCACGATCACCAGATGGCGGTGACCAACGACTCCTGCAGCCAGCCGAGCCACACGTAGACGCCGTAGATCTGGCGTCGGCGGTCCTCCTCCGGCAACGACGCCCAGTACTCGTCGTCGTCCTGTTGGACGCCGAGTCTGGTGCCCAGGGCCAGCCGCAGATCGGTGAGCGTGCGCAGCCACGCCTGCGTCTCGTCGTGGTTGAGCGAGACAGTCACTTGATCCGAGAACGACGGATCGCCGAGCGTCTCCAGCACCGTCTCGGCGTTCTTGACCTTGGCGTCGCGCAACCCGTGCTCGGTGTAGCGCCGGAACTCCGCGGCCGCCTCCTCGTCGTCCTGGTAGGCATTGGGGAAGAGGCGGGCCAGGACCGCGTCCTGGGGCGGCTCGGTCGGGCCCATGGCGCCGACCAGAGCCGCCAGACTGTCGTCCCCGGACGGAGACTGCGGGGCCGGCTGGTCGTCGCGGATCAACTCGATGAGCTCACCGATGAGCCCGCGAAGGACGTACACCTCCTCCGCGGCGAAGGTCGCCTGGACGGTGCCGCCCCGGGCTCGGAAACCGCTCGTCATGTGTCTCCGCTCTTCTGCAGGGTCGCCCACAGGCCATAGGAGTGCATGGCCTCGACGTCGCGCTCCATCTCCTCGCGGGTTCCGCTGGAGACCACAGCCTTGCCCTTGTGGTGCACGTCCAGCATCAGCTTCTCAGCCTTCTCCCGCGTGTAGCCGAAGTAGGTCTGGAAGACGTACGTGACGTACGACATGAGGTTGACCGGGTCGTTCCAGACAATGGTCACCCACGGCGTGTCCGGAACGACGACCTCGTCGATGTCTGGCCGTTCGAGTTCGACAGGTGCGGTCCCGCTCATCTTCCCATCGTGCACCTGTAGGACGTTCCGGTCTCGCCCACCCCTCGGGTCAGGTCTGCGGCGCGCGCCGTCGGTGCCTCGAAGTCGGTCTAGGCTCGCACCATGGGCGAGATGTCCGACGAGCTCACCGCGCTGTACACGGATCAGTACGAGTTCACCATGCTCCGGTCCGCGCTGGCCGACGGCACCGCCCACCGCCGCGCGGTCTTCGAGGTGTTCGCCCGGCGCCTGCCCGACGGGCGACGCTACGGCGTCGTGGCCGGGATCGGCCGACTCCTCGACGCGCTCGAGCGGTTCCGGCTCGACGACGACAGCCTCGCCTTCCTGCTCGACCGCGGCGTCATCGACGAGCCGACCGCAGAGTGGCTGGCCTCCTACCGCTTCACTGGTGACATCTGGGGCTACGCCGAAGGTGAGTGCTACTTCCCCGGCTCCCCCATCCTCGTCGTGGAGTCGACGTTCGCCGAGGCGGTCCTGCTCGAGACCCTCACGCTGTCGATCCTCAACCACGACTCCGCGATCGCCTCGGCCGCCTCCCGGATGGCCACCGCCGCCGGCGGACGCGCGTTGATCGAGATGGGCTCGCGCCGCACGCACGAGGCCGCGGCACCCGCCGCGGCCAGAGCGGCGTACATCGCCGGTTTCACGTCGACGTCGAACCTGCTCGCCGGACGCCGCTACGGCATCCCGACCGCCGGCACCTCCGCGCACGCCTTCGTGCTCCTGCACGACTCGGAGCGGGACGCCTTCCGCGCCCAGATCGAGACGCTCGGGCGCGGCACCACCCTGCTGGTCGACACCTTCGACGTCCGTGAGGCGGTGCGCACCGCCGTCGAGGTGGCCGGCCCCGGGCTGGGGGCGATCCGCATCGACTCCGGCGACCTACCCGCCCTCGCGCACGAGGTGCGGGCCGAGCTGGACCGCCTGGGCGCCACCGGCACCCAGATCTTGGTGAGCGGCGACCTCAACGAGCACGCCATCGCGGCGTTGGCCGCAGCTCCGGTGGACGCCTACGGCGTCGGGACGGCGCTCGTCACCGGGAGCGGCGCGCCGACCGCGGAGCTGGTCTACAAGCTGGTGGCGCGGTCGACCTCCGACGACCCCTCCGCTCCGTTGATCGGCGTGGCGAAGGCGTCGACCGGGAAGCCGACCCACAAGGGCCGCAAGTGGGCTCATCGAGTCATCGAGGACGGCGTGGCGGTGGCGGAGGTCGTGACCACGTGGCCCGACATCGACCGACCCGGTCGGCCTCTGCTCGTCCCCCTGGTGCAGCGCGGCGACATCGTCGGAAGGGAACCGCTGGAGATGGCGCGAGAACGGCACGTGCGCAGCCTGGCGGAGCTGCCGCCGGCCGCTCGACAGCTGTCGTGGGGCGAGCCCGCCGTGCCCACCGAGTACAACGGCGCACCCGCCTACAGCGCCGACGGCCCGGACGGCCGACGCGCCACCGCCGTCGAAGCCGAACGAACCGACGAGCGACGAACCTAGGCGGTCTCCGCCGCCTGCGTGACGGCGAGGACCCGGGAGACGGCGAGGACGAGGGAAAGGAGGAAGGGTGCGATGACGCGGGCACTGATCGTGGCCGATGTCCAGAACGACTTCTGCGAGGGAGGCAGCCTGCCGGTCCGCGGTGGGGCGGAGGTCGCCTTCCGCATCGGCGAGCTTCTCCGCGCCTGGCAGCGGGCAGACGAGCGCGACCGCACCTACGACTACGTCGTCGCCACCCGCGACCACCACATCGACCCGGGCGAGCACTTCTCCGACCACCCCGACTACATCAACACCTGGCCACCGCACTGCGTCAAAGGCACCGAAGGCGCCGGCTTCCACCCCAACCTCGACCCGCAACCCTTCGCGGCCATCTTCGACAAGGGCGAGTACGAGGCGGCCTACTCGGGCTTCGAAGGCACCACCGCCGACGGCACCACGCTGACCGAGTGGCTGCGCTCCCACGGCGTGAGCCACGTGGACATCGTGGGGCTCACGACCGACCACTGTGTGCGCCACACCGCGATCGACGCGGTCAAGCAGGGGTTCCAGACGCGGGTCCTGCTCGACCTCACCGCCGGCGTGCGCCGCGACACCACCGAGGTGGCGTTGCGCACCATGCGGGAGGCCGGGTGCGAGCTGGTCGGCACGCCGATCGTGCGGGAGATGCAGCGGGGCTGACCCGACCTCGCGCGGGCGTCCGGCGGCTCACTCAGGGCAGGAGGACCCGGGCGGCCTCGGTGTCGTCCAGCTCCTCCAGCCGCGCGCGGAGGCGGTCCGGGGTGAGCGGCAGGCTCCGCATCCGGACGCCGATCGCGTCATCCACCGCGTTGGCCAGCGCGGCGGGCACCACCGGTGTGGACGCCTCGCCGGCACCGAGTGGGGGCAGGCCAGGCCGGTCCACGAGGACCAGCTCGATCGCCGGCACGTCGGAGAACCGCAGCACCGGGTAGGTCGTCCAGTCCAGGCTGTCCCTCGTCCCCGTCGGCGGTACCTCCTCGTAGAGCGCTCGGCTGAGGCCCTGCAGGATGCCGCCCTCGATCTGGTTCGCCAGCCCGTCAGGGTTGACGACCGTGCCGGCGTCACAGCAACCGACGACGCGACGCACGACGACCGCACCGGTGTCGGTGTCGACGTCGACGTCGACCACCAGCGCGACGTAGGCCTTCGACCCCTTGTACCGCGCCACAGCCACGCCCTGCCCTCGTCCGCTCGGACCATGTCGGCGTCGCCAGCCGGCACGCTCGGCCACGACCTCGAGCACGTGCCGCGCTCGCGGATCGGACAGGTGCGCGAGCCGGAACTCCACCGGGTCCGCCCCGGCCGCCTCCGCCAGCTCATCCATGAACGACTCGATGGCGAAGGTGTTGAAGTAGGCCCCGAGCGAGCGCACCGCCGAGGTCCGCAGCGGTCCGGGGACGTACTCGGCCACGATGTGCCGGGCAGGAATCTCGTAGATCGGCTCCGCGCCGCGGACTCCTCCCTCGCCGCCGCCCGGCCACGGTCGGGCGGGACCACCCTCGCGCAGCCACGCCACCACGAGGCGGTCACCACTGCCGTGGGGGCGCCCGGTGTGCGCGTCGGTGACGATCCGGTGGCGCCAGCCGCGCAGGCGACCGGACTCGTCGAGGGACGCCTCGAGATCCGCCCGCATCGCGGGACCGTACGGCTCCCACCCGAACTCGTCCCGCACGGAGTACTGGAACCGCACCGGCCGGCCGGGAACGGCGCGTGCCGCGACCGCGGCGAAGCCGGCCGCGTCGTCCGCGCCGTTGTGTCCGTAGCAACCGGGTCCGTCGACGTGCCGGACGACGATCCGCTCCTCGTCCTCGCCGAGGAGCGCGGCGAGCTCCCGCCGCAGGGGGTACACCCCCTGGCTGTGGGTCCACACGGTGAGGACGCCGTCAGCGTCGAGCTGGGCCACCGCGCTGGAGGGGGCGATCGACCCGTGCGACTCGTACGGCTTGGCGTAGGAGGCACGCACCCGCCTCCCGGTGGCGAGCGCGTCGCCGACCCCGGGCTCGTCGACCACCACCTGGTGGACCGGTTGCCTCCCGACTGATCCCTCGTTCGGCGGTGGGCCGGGCGACGGGTCCCAGCGCGTCAGGCGGCCCAGTCGGCGGACAGCGGCCACAGCCTGCTCCTCCCGCGCGGCCACCACGAGGAGCAGCCGGCCGTCCTGAACGACTGCCTCCACCCCGGGCATCGCCCGGACGGCCGCGAGGTCGGTCTCGAGCACCGTGGCGTCGTAGGTGGGCGGGAGCAGCGCCCGGGCGAACAGCAGCCCGGGTGGCGCCATGTCGTGCACGTACGCCGGGGCGCCGGTGAGCTTGCGGGGCAGGTCGGTCCGTTGGACCGGCTGCCCGATCGGCCCGCCGCTCCAGCGCGGCCGGTCGTCGATGTGGATCGGACCGACGGGCGGCAGGCCCGCCTGCTGGCGCCGACGGAACGCCGCCGCGGCCATCGCGATGGCCGCACCGCCCTGCTCCAGCGACGCGCTCCCCGCCGTGTACCCCTCGTCCGGCGTCCCGTCCGTCGCCGCGGAGGTGACCACGACCTGCTCGACCGGCACGCCTAGCTCGGCCGCGGCGATCTGGGCGAACGCCGTCCGGATGCCTTGCCCGAGCTCGGCCCGGCCGCTGCGGACCTCGATCCGTCCGTCGGGTAGCTGCCGCAGCCAGTCCTCGATGTTCCGTGCTCGGCGAAGCGGGCCCGGGAGGTCGTCCGACCCGACGTCGTGGGCGGGCTCGGAGTCGTTGGCCCGGCCAGGGCCGCGGGCGCGGACCGCGGCCCTGGCCGGGTTGCGGGCCTCGTCAGCGCGCAGGGTCTCGACCGAGGACGGCGAAGCGCGACCGGCGAGGCGTTCCACCGCCCGCAGGATCCGCTGGTGCGCGCCGCACCGACACAGGTGCGTCTGGATCGTGGTGCGGATCGTGGCCGGGTCGGGACAGGGGTTCGCGGCGAGCAGGCCCGCCGTCGTCATGACGATCCCGTTGACGCAGTAGCCGCACTGGGCGGCCTGCTCATCGAGGAAAGCCTGCTGGATCGGATGGGGCCGCTCCGGTGTGCCCAGCCCTTCCGGCGTGGTGACCTCGCGACCCGCGACCGCCGACACGGGGAGCTGGCAGGAGCGCTCGGGCCGACCATCGACGAGCACCGTGCACGCCCCACACGCGCCGATCCCGCAACCGCTGCGCACACCGTGCAGGGCAAGGTCGTTGCGCAGCACGAACAGCAGCGGCGTCGCCGGATCCACCGCGGGCTCGACGGGGACGCCGTTGACGACGAAAGGCCGAGACACCTCGGTCACTCAGCGGCTCATCGACCCAGCTGCCGACGCTCCCGAAGCCGATGGAGCCGCCTCCGTTGCGACGGGTCGAGCATGAGGTAGCCGGCGATCGGCGCGCCCACGACCGCGAGGACGATGAGCAAGGACACCCACCACGGCAGCCAGATGAGGGCGAGGAGTCCGACGCCTACCCCACCGACGATCCACCACGTGCGATTCGACATGTCGTCCCCTTGTCATCCGCGCGTCCGCGACGCCCTCGTTCAGCGTCGTCGTGAGCGCACCCCTCCATTGTCCGCCATCGTGAGTCTCCCCGATCTCGCGATCGGGGCGATCACGACCGCACCCCGGACGGGTCCGCCCACCGTCCGCGCGAATGTCGGCGAACCTCGGCACCGTCACCGCCCCGAGCGGTCACGGCGCACGGTGCGCTAGTGCGGAAGCTGCCCTCGATGACGCAGCCGGTGGAGGCGACGACGCTGAGACTCGTCCAACAGCAGGTAGCCGGCGACGGGAGCCGCGACCACCGCAAGGATCAGGACAAGCGCCAGCCACTTCGGCAGGATCAGCCAGCCGATGAACGCGATGGCCGCACCACCCAGGATGTACTTCGTGCGGTTCGACATGTCTTCATGGTGGCTCCCGTCCACGGGTCAGGCACTCCGGCAAGTCCCCGAGATCTCCCGGACTCCGGACGGGCTGCCGAGATGAGCACATGCCCGAACCGGACATAGCGGACGAACGATTGCCGCCTGGGGCTCAGGGCGCGTAAGGTCGCAGCGCACGGGGCCGGTCCCGATCTCTCACCGAAGGCCATGCCCCAGACGCCCCAGACGACGATCCCCGACCGTGTGGACGCGCGGAGAGGTACGCACCGTGGTCACCTCGCCCGAGCAGCGCTCCACCGCGGCCGTCCAGCCTGCGGCCGCGGACGGAGCGTCTGGCGCCTCGGCTGAGCCGATCCCCCTCATCCGGGTCCGCGACCTGCGCAAGGAGTTCCGCCGTCCGAAACGACACCACGGGTTCCTCGGCGGCCTGCGCACCCTCGTCACCCGTCAGTACACCGTCACCCAGGCCGTCGCCGGCGTGAGCTTCGACATCGCCGAGGGCGAGCTGGTCGGCTATCTCGGCCCGAACGGCGCCGGCAAGTCGACCACGATCAAGATGCTCACCGGCATCCTCGTCCCGACCTCCGGCACGGTCGAGGTCGCCGGCGTCACCCCGTGGCGGGAGCGGGAACGCAACGCCCGGCAGATCGGTGTGGTGTTCGGCCAGCGCTCCCAGCTGTGGTGGGACCTGCCGCTCATCGACTCGTTCAAGCTGATCGGCAAGCTCTACGACATCCCCCGCGAGACCTACCACGCCAACCTCGAGCGGTTCACCGAGCTGCTCGGCATGGCGGACTTCCTCGACACTCCGGTGCGTCAGCTGTCACTCGGGCAGCGGATGCGCGGCGATCTCGCGGCGGCCATGCTCTACAACCCGCGCATCCTCTACCTCGACGAGCCCACGATCGGCCTCGACGTGGTCGCCAAGGAGCGGATGCGTTCCTTCGTCGCCGAGCTCAACCGTCAGGACCGCACGACCGTCATCCTCACCACCCACGACCTGGACGACGTCGAGCGATTGTGCAGTCGGATCGTCCTCATCGACCGCGGCAGGGTCCTGTACGACGGCGACGTGGCGGCGCTGAAGGCGCGCTACGCGCCCTACCGCGAGCTCGTCGTCCAGGTCGCGGACCAAGGATCGGTCCAGGAGACGGCCACCGCCCACGAGCTGAGCGCCCTGGTGCCGGGTGTCGACCAGGTCCGGTTCGACGGCAGCAAGGTGAGACTGCGGTTCAACCCCGAGCGTGTCCAGGTGGCCGACGTGGTCGCCGCCGTCCTGGAACGGCACCGGGTGCTCGACCTCGCCATCGTCGAGCCAAACCTCGAGGACGTGATCCACCAGATCTACGACGAGCGTCCCACAGCGGCATGACCCGCCTGAATGGGTCGGACCGGCCGGTGCCCGACACGCTCACAGCGGCGGCCGTGGCCGAGCGCTCGGACCGCCGACCCGACACACCGGCGCGCGAGACAAGGCGAGGCCCCGGGCGGTTCACGCACGGGGGAACGCGACAGCCCAGGGCCCCACTTCCTTGATACTCCGCGATTCGCGGATCGGCCACCTCGCCGCGCCGGGGCGCCGGCATCGTCGACTAAGTCCCTTTCGTCACTTTCGGGCGGGAACGGCCCCTTTTCGGTGCACACCGATCCTCGTCGCGGCCAGGTCATCTGGGCGCGCCGAGGCGGGACACGTGGCACCGTCAGGAGGCCGGCGTGCCCACCTCGTAGACCAGCACGGCCCTGTCGTAGGTCGCGAAGACCTCACGCCAGTGCGGCGGAACCCGGACCGGGTCGCCCAGGACGTCCGCGGCGGCCGCCGCGCAGTGGTCGCACGGCAGCCCGGTGCCCTGGGTGCTGTAGAGGAGCACGTGGTCGCCTGGCGCCGGGGTCGGACCATTCACCGACAGCGACCGCAGTTGCCCCGACCAGACCGGCTGACCGAACCGCTCGTGGGCGTAGATCGGCAGCAGCCGCACGGTACGCCCGTCGCTCCACAGCACCCGCACCTCGTCACGGTGGTCCGCCAGCCACTCGCGGAACGCGCTGAGGGGCTTGGTGCCGACGACGTGGTAGCCCCGGCTGTACCCCCACGAGGGCGCTGCCGCCTGCAGGGTCAGCGCGGCGAGGACCAGGACGACCGCCCCGGCGACCAGGTTCCCGCGGCTGGCGACGCGCCAGCGCGTCGAGGCCTCCCGGCGAACCGCCCAGCGAGTCGCCAGCCACGCGGCGGCGCAGCCGCCCAGCACGAACGCCGGGAACGTGGGGAACCAGTAGCGCATGATGAACAGCCGCAGCTTCGGTGCTGACGGATCGAGGAACCCGCCCAGCAGCACCAGCGGCGCGTAGGTCACCGCCAACCACAGCAGCAGCAGGCCCATGCGGCGCCAGGCGACCAGGCCGCCGATCACCGTGGCGGCGAACGCGGCGAGCAGCCACTCACCCTCGGGAACGCTCTGCATGGCCACGAGCAGCCGGTTGAGGTACCAGCTCCGCGGCATGTTCTGGTAGGTCGCCGCGAGCTCCTCCGGGATCGGGCCGCTGCCGTGCCCGGTGACCGCCGCGAGCCGAGCGAACGGGTCGCCGTAGGTGAGGGCGCACAAGGCGAGCTCGGCGACCCCCGTGGCGGCCAACGGCACGGCGACCGCGAGCAGCTCGCGCGCTCGCACCGCGCGCACGAGAAGGAGCGCCACCACCGGCCAGCTGAAGACGATGAACTCCCGCGTGAGGTAGCTCCAGCCGAGCAGAAGACCGATGCCCACCAACACGACAAGCCGACGCCGCGTGGTCGCGCAGACCAGTCGGCGCTCTTGCCGCACCGCGATCGCGAGCGCCACCGCCCAGCACGTCAGCGCCGTCGCGAGGAGATCGGGAAGCGGTTGCATCACGTCGTAGAAGACGACGTTGTTGGCCGCCGTGACCGCCGCCGCCGCGACGCCCACCGACCGCGCGTAGAGGAGGGCGCCCACCAGGTAGACGCCGACCACCAACGCCAGCACGGTCACGAGCGGGAGCGCGTAGTAGGCCGCTTGCGAGTAGCCGAAGACCTCGATCAACCCACGCAGCGGGAGGGTGAGCCCGAAGCGGGTGAACTGGTGGACCGGCGCTCCCGGGCTCGGATGCGGGAAATCCACCGCGGCGTCGAGGTAGTTGATCTGGTCGGAGGGATAGGGCAGTGGGAGGTAGCGCCGACAGAACGCGACGGTGACGACCGTCAAGCAACCCGCGACGACCGCCGTCACGACACCGTCTCTTCGCTGGTTGTCTCTTCGCTGGTTCGCGAGCCGGGAGGACGGTACGTCGCACGCTTCTCGGAGGACGGTGGCGGCCATAGCCGAGGAAGCGTAGCCGGGGAAACGCCGCACGAATACCTGCGGTCACGGCGACAGCCTCGCTAGTCTCCGCTGCGTAGTCGACCGTGGGAGCATCGACCATGAGCGCCACCGACAGCAGCGCCTCGACCCCGACGGCACCGCCGCCAGCTTCGCCGCCGGCGACGTCGGCGTCAGCACCCGCCACGTACGACACCTCGTCAGCGGAGGCCTCCGCGGCGGTTACCGGGCCGAAGACACAGGCGGGCTCGGCTGAGCGAAGCGGCGGCGAGGCCGGGCACGTCGACGTCTCGATCGTCCTCCCGTGCTACAACGAGCAGGACCACGTGATCGCCGAGGTCGAGCGCATCACCAAGGCGATGGACGCCAGCGGTCTGTCCTACGAGCTGCTGGCCGTGGACGACGCCTCCACCGACGACACGCTGAAGCTTCTGCAGGAGGCGGCGCCGCGCTTCCCTCGCATGCGCATCATTCCCCTTCTGCACAACGGCGGGTCGGGGACCGCACGCCGAGTCGGCACCCAGTCCGCTCGGGGCGACATCGTCGTGTGGACCGACGCCGACATGAGCTACCCCAACGAGCGCATCCCGGAGCTCGTCCAGATGCTGCGTGAGGATCCCACGTTCGACCAGGTGGTCGGCGCGCGGACGAGCGAGCAAGGCTCACACCGGTTCTTGCGCGTCCCGGCAAAGTGGGTGATTCGCAAGATCGCCGAGTGGCTCACCAACACCAAGATCCCAGATCTCAACTCCGGTCTACGCGCGTTCCGCCGCGAGGTGTCCCTGCCCTACTTGCGGCTGCTGCCACCTGGATTCTCGTGCGTCACCACGATCACGATGGCGTTCTTGCACAACCAACACGCGATCCGCTACGTACCGATCGAATACTCCAAGCGCTCCGGGAAGTCGAAGTTCCACTTCATCAAGGACGCCTACCGCTACATCCTGCAGGTCATGCGGATGGTCATGTACTTCAACCCGATCAAGGTGCTCATGCCACCGGCTCTGTGGCTGCTCGCGATCGGAGTTGGCAAAGGGATCTACGACGTCATCGCCCACCCGGTGCGGTTGGCGACCAACACGGTGCTGATCTTCCTGACCGGCCTGCTCATCGCCTCGCTGGCGCTGTTGGCCGACCTCATCGTGCGGTCACGGCCTGACCCCTGACCCTCCTCACAGGGCGTTGGCCGTGCCTCCCTACCGAGGCAGCCGAGCTCTGGCGACGAGACCAGGGCCGTGGTTGGGGAAGCGCCGCTGCAGCCAACGGAACGGCCACGTGCCCCACTGGGTGGCCAGCCCGCGTAGTCGTGACCGCGGCTGAAGCAGTCGACCGCTCCCGCTCGTCCGCTCCTCCATCGTGGCGCCCGTCCGCGCCAGCGCGGCCATGCGGCGCCTTCCGATCTGGTTCCGCGCCGCTTCCAGCACGTAACCCAACGGGCCGCCGTACTGGTACAGCTCGATGTCAACCAAGCCGGTCTGCTGCAGCAGTCGACGCAAGATCGCCGGGTCGTAGCGGCGGTAGTGTCCGACCATCGCGTCGCCAGGCCCGAAGCGATGCTGGAACGCCGGGGTGCTCAGCAGCAGCCAGCCACCGGGCCGAAGCCGTGCAGCCCACTCGGCCAACGCCTTGTCGTCGTCCTCGAGATGCTCGATCACCTCGAACGCGCACACCAGATCGAAGGTCTCGGCGGGCTTGAGCGCTGACAAGTCGCCGTTGCGCACCTCCCCATGACCCCCGCAGGCGGCCATGCGTTCGGAAGCGATGCGGAAGGACTCCGGATCCGGCTCGAGCCCGACGTAGCGGTACATCCGGGAGAGCCGGACGCCGAAGCCGCCTTGGCCACAGCCGATCTCCAACACGGCGTAGGCGTTCTCCGGGAGCAAGCGCGAGACCAGGTCCCAGCGCAACCAGGCGTTGGGCGTGAGGGGCGGAAGAGGAGTCACGACGCCTCCAACAGTGGGGCCAGGCCGCGGAGCCGATCAAGGAGGGGCTCGACGACCTGATGGGACGCGAATCGCTCACGCGCCAGGCTACTCGCGGCTCGGCGCAGCCGCGCGACTTCGAGCGGGTCGGCGGCGAGGGATCGCAACGCCTCGGCGAGCCGGTCCGGGTCGCCGGCAGGGACGAACACGGCGCGATCACCGAGCACTCGACGCTGCGGCGCGGTGTCCGAGGTGACGATGGCGCATCCAGCCGCCGCACCCTGGTAGACCTTGTTGGGCACGACGCGCCGGGCCTTGGGGCTGGTGCCGAAGACACCGAGGCAGATGTCGTGGTCGGCGACGAGCTTGGGCAGGTCCTCCGGCTCGACCCACGACAGCCACGTCACGCGCGGGTTGCCGGCCGCGGCGGCACGGGTCGCGGCGAGCTCCTGGCCATTGCCGATCATGGTGACGTCGACCGGGTCGTCCGCGAGCTTGCTCAGCGCCTGACCGATGACGGGGGCGCCGTGCAAGGGCGTGTAGACGCCGTAGAAGACCACCCGCACGCCGCCGGTCGGGCGCGCGCCCGAGTCCTCGGCCGCGGCGCTGCCGGCGTCGAACCACTGCTGCGCGGCACCCACCGGCACGACGACAGCGCGGTCGTACCACTGCGCCGGCACCATGGACCGGTGCTCCTCGGTGTCGACCACGATGACGTCGGCGGACCGCAAGGCGGCCCGGTCGAGCGCCCTGAGCAGGGCCTGCTTGACACCGCCTCGCGCACCTCGATCCCAGGCGGTGTCCGCCGCGAAGACGAGATGATCGAGCACGATGGGAGTACGCCGGAACAGGAGCCGGGCGAGCAGCACGTCGAAATGGCCGAGGTAGCCGACGAGAACCACGTCGGGCGGGGGCATCGCGCGCGCCCGCCGAACCAGCGTCGCCCAACAGCGCACGATCCGCAGCGCGAGCTTGGGCAGAAGCCACGGTCGTTGGAGGATGGCGACGCGACCGGCGGTGTCGATGCCCAGGGGTACGTTGCACTCCTGCACGTCGCACCCGTGCCGGCGCAATCCGTCGGCCAGGATCCCCACGCGTGGGTGGGCGCGCACGTCGAACGTGCCGAAGGTCAACACCCGCACGGGCCAGGAGCGTAACAGCGTCGAGCGCGTACCGTACGCTTTCGCGAGTGGCGGCGTTTCAGTCCGTGACCAGCGTGGTCCTGCGCATCCTGGCGAGTCGGGTCGTCCGAGTGACGTTCGTCGTCGCCTCCGTCACCTTGGGCGTGGTCGCGGTGGTCACCGAGTGGGACGACATCAGGCCGGCACTGGCGCGGCTCAGCCTGCCTCTGCTCGGGACCGCGTTCGTGGCGACGCTCGGCGGGCTCATGGCGAGCATGGTGATGTGGCGCCTGCTGCTCGCGGGACTGGGCTCCGCCCTTCCTTATCGGGTGGCGGCCCGGGTGCTGTTCGTGAGCCAGCTCGGCAAGTACCTGCCGGGCTCGGTGTGGCCCGCGCTGGCGCAGATGGAGCTGGGGCGCGACCACGGCGTTCCGCGGCGGCGATCGATGACGGTCTTCGCGCTGCTCATGCTGTTCAGCCTGACCTCAGGCCTGGTGGTCGCCAGCGGCACGCTTCCTCTCGCCGCCACCGAGGAGACCCGCCGGTTCTGGTGGGCGCTCCTCCTCACCCCCGTCCTGCTCGCGATCGTGCACCCGCGGGTCCTCAACCCCCTCCTCGACTGGCTGCTCCGGCTCGTCCGGCGGCCCCAGCTCGAACGTCCCGTCACGTGGGTGATGTCAGCCCAGGCGACGCTGGTCGGGGTGATCCAGTGGCTCTGCTACGGGCTCCACACGTGGCTCCTCGCGGTCGCCCTCGGCGCTGACCCACTGCCGACGTTGCCGCTGGCCGTGGGCGGGTTCGCCCTCGCCTGGTGCGTCGGGTACCTCGTCGTGATCACTCCCGCTGGCCTCGGCGTGCGCGAGGTCGCGCTCGTGGCCGCGCTGTCGCCCGTCCTCGCCCCAGCCGACGCGTTGGTTCTCGCGATCGCGTCGCGAGCAATCGTGACGGTCGCCGACCTGGTGGTGGCGGGCTCCTCCGCGGTCTCCATGCGAGCCGCGAGGGCCGACGAGCCCAGCACCTCGTAGGCGTCTCCTCCGGACGGCCAGTTGGGACGGTGGCGCCGGAGCCCTCGGCTAGTCGGGACGGTGGTGCGGGGCGCGCCCTTGGGCGATCTCGGCGATGTCGTCGGAAACGTCCTCGATCTGCACCTGACGGCGGTACAGCCGCATGAGACACCAGTTCTCAGCGACCAACAGGGAGATGTGCGGCCCGTAGTGGTCGACGCCGGTCTCACCGGCGGCGAGCGCCCGCTGCGCCGAGCGCAGCAGCAGCCGCAACTCGTCGAGGTAGACGGACTCCAGGAAGCACGGCGGATCGGTGGTCGCCCTGATCGCCGCCTCGATCTCCCACTGCGCGTGCGTCGCGTCGCCGGCGAAGGCCAAGTTGCGAGCAGCCAACGTGCGCGAGTACAGCCGCATCCACAGGGTGAAGTGACGACGGTCGTTGAGCACCAACGGCATGACGCGCACACCGGTGTCGACATCGACCGCCTCCGGGTGCAGCCCGCGCTCGACGACCTCCTTGCACACCGCGAGTGGCTCGCGACCGACGAGCAGCGTGCGGTGCTGTGGGGTCATCACCCGCTCCCTTCGGTGCGCGGACGTCGGTTGAGGATCCGCAGCAGGTTCCCGCCGAGCAGGTCGGGGAGCCGGTCCACGCCGATCCCGGCGAAGCTCGCCATCACCGCCAGCGACTGGATGCCGGTATAGCAGTCCGCGTAGGGCAGGTCGGAGCCGAAGATCACCCGACTCGGGTCGACCGTCGTCAGCACCTCGATCAGGTCGTAGGCGGGAACGACGGAGGTCTCGAAGTACACGTTGGACCGCGGACCGAGCACGCGGAGTGCCTGGTTCATCTCGATGAAGGAGGAATGGGCGAGCAGCAGCGTGAGCCCGTTCGGTCCGGCGAGCAGCTCGCCGATCGCGTCGGCGACGTCCTCGACTCCGAAGCCGGTGTGGACGATGACCGGCAGCTGGTCAGCGGCCGCCCGTGCGAACAGCTCACGAGCTCGCGAAGACCCGATCGCGAAGTGCTGCGCCCGGGGATGCAGCTTGATGCCACGGTGCCCACGGTCGCGGCACCGCTCGTACTCCTGCTCCCACGGCCCGTTGGGGTTGAGACGCATGAACGGCACGATCCGCTCGGGAGCCTGCTCGTAGGCCGCCCAGACCCGCTCGTTCGGGACGCGAAAGTCGTCTCCCTGCTCCGGGTCGTTGAAGGGGAAGACCACGGCGCGATCGACGTGGAAGCGATCGAGCTCGGCGAGCAGGTCGGGAAGGCTGAGGGAACGACCGTCGACGTCGCGTCCCAGGTGGGTGTGGGCGTCGATGGTGGGGTACTCGTCGAGGACGCCAGAGGTGAGCCGGCGCAAGTACTCGTAGGAATGGAGCGGTTGTCCCGGTTCCGGGGTCATGGAGACCTCGAAGTACCGCTCGTACGGGATCCGCTCCGAGGCGTCCATCAGGTCATTATCTCTCCGCCCACGCGCCACGCCGCCGCCCTCGCTGACCAGCAACGCCTCGTCGTCGACGCGGCTGTCAACCCGACCTGTCAACCCGACACTGCGCGACCGCGGCTCACTCCCGGCGACGGCCGGACCAGCTCCAAGCGTACGTCTCGTCCTCGCACGCCAGTGCCGCCTCACCCAGCTCGAGCGGACGGAACGTGTCGACCATGACCGCCAGCTCGTCGACGTACTCCACACCGAGGGACGCTTCGATCGCCCCAGGCTGGGGACCATGCGCGTAACCGCCGGGATGGAGGGAGACCGATCCTGGCCCGATCCCCGACCCTTTGCGCGCGCCGTAGTCGCCGGCGACATAGAACATCACCTCGTCGCTGTCGACGTTGGAGTGGTAGTAGGGCACCGGCACCGCCAACGGGTGGTAGTCGACCTTTCGTGGGCAGAAGTTGCACATGACGACGTTGGTGCCGGCCCACACTTGGTGCACCGGCGGCGGCTGGTGGACACGACCGGTGATCGGCTCGAAGTCGGCGACGTTGAACGTGAAGGGGTACAGGCAGCCGTCCCACCCCACGACGTCGAAGGGATGCGTCGCGTACACCAGCCGCGTCCCGACCACCCCGCCGGGTCCGGGGTGCTTGACGAGGACCTCCACGTCGGTGCCCTCCTCCAGAAGCGGCTCCGCCGGTCCGTGGAGGTCGCGTTCGCAGTACGGCGCGTGCTCGAGCAGCTGGCCGTAGCGCGACAGGTACCGTGCGGGCGGACCGAGGTGTGAGTTGGCCTCGATGCAGTACGCCCGCAGAGGACCGTCGCCCACCGGCACCCAGCGGTGAGTGGTGCCACGTGGGAGCATCACGTAGTCGCCCTCCCGGGCGTGGAGGACGCCGAACACCGTTTCGACGCGGGCCGCGCCGGACTCGATGAACACGCACTCGTCGCCGAGCGCGTTGCGGTAGTACGGCGACTCCTCTCCCGCCCAGACATAGCTGATGCGCACGTCCGCGTTGCCGAGCACGAGTCGCCGGCTGGTCACCACGTCGGAGGACTTCCAGTCCAGCCCGTCGAACAGCTCGTGCAATCGCAGGTGGCGAGGAACGAGCGGATGATTGGGCCGCGTGGTGTGGTCGGGGAGCTCCCAGACCTCCGAGTCGACGATCGCGGAGGGTACGCCACGGTGGTACAGCAGCGACGAGTCGGAGGAGAAGCCCTCCTCCCCCATGAGCTCCTCGTAGTAGAGCGACCCGTCCGGTCCGCGGAACTGTGTGTGCCGCTTGGGTGGGATCTCACCGACCGCGCGGTAGTAGGCCATGGCGACGCCCCCTTCCCTTGCGTGGCCGAGGGCCACACACCGTTGGTGTCGCTTCGACCGTACGCCGATCAGCGGTCGATGAAACCTCGCTCGGCGTCGATGACTCGACGGTTCAGCGCGCTCGTCGCCGGTCGGAGTCGGGTGTCGAGCCTTCCGTGGTGCCGGACGTCGGCGGCACACCGTCCGCCGTCGCGGCCGTGGCTCTGGCCCGCAGGGTGTGTCGGACCGACTCGATGTCCCGCGGACTCGTTCGAGACGCCAACCAGTACATGACGCCGGTCGGCACGAAGAACAGCTGGAACGCCGCGAGCCCGATCGCGTAGTTGAGCGGCGGCGGTATTCCGCCTTTCTCGAGGGTCCGGAACACCAACCCGACCACGCCGTTGCCCACCGAGCGGCCGACGCCGTTGGCGAGGTTCCCGAGGCTGTAGACGGTTCCCCGATGCTCCGGTGGGTTGACGTCAGCGAGCAAGGCGAACCAGTTCGGCGAGTTCGCCGAGGTGAGAGCGAGCGCGAGCAACGCGGCGAGGAAGCTCAGGCCCACCATGGGCTGGGTCACGAGGCTGGTGAGAGCGGCCGCGACGACGGCGCCGAGGCCGTCCGGCTCCCCGATGTCGATCGGCAGCGGCAGGAAGAACAGGACGACGTAGAACGGGATGCCACCGAGGATGCCGATCGACGCGACCAAGGCGCGGCCTCGCGGCGTGCGACGCTGCAGCCGGTCGCCCACGAGCCCGCCGAGGATCGACGTGATCCCGCCGAGCTGGAACAGCGTGGCGAACAGGCTGCCGACCACGATCGCGGTCTCCTCGGGGTAGCCCTGCTGCTCGGCCTTGGCCTGGAACAGCCGGGGCAGCCACACCAGGGAACCGAACACGAACTGGGCGGTGACGCCCTGGAGCACCAACCAGACGTTCGTCCGGCGGCGCAGGATGTCGGGCAGGTCCGAGCGGCTGATTCGATGGTCGTACTCCCCTCCGTGCTCGAAGACGGCCGCCAGCTCCGGCTCGCTCCGCCCGCGGGGGATGTCGTAGGTGAGGAGGTACGCCACCGTCGCGACGAGCCCGACGATCGCCAGCACGACGAAGGGCCGACGCCAGTCGCTGGCGCCGAGGAGGCCGGCGAGCAGCGTCCCCGCGAGCGTGCCGGCGCCCTGCGACAACCCCCAGAAGCTCATGACGAGGCCGCGCCGCTTGGGTGAGATCAGGTCACTGACGACCGAGAACCCCACCGAGGCCACTGCCCCCAGGCCGATCGCCGCGACGAGCTGCGCCCCGAAGAACGCGACGTAGGTGTCGGAGACCGCGGTGCCGGCCGTGCCGACCGCCCACACGAGCGTGCCGACCAGGAGCACCGGCTTACGACGGGTCCGGTCACCGACGTACGCCCATCCGACCGCCGCGATGGCGGCGACGAGGAAGGTGGCGGCGGTGACGAGGCCGAGCGCGCTCTCCGGCACCGCCAGGTCGCGGGCGATGGGCGCGTAGAGCGGCGGCACGAGCACCGCCGCGACGTTGTCGATCGACGCCAGGATGAGGAAGACGACCACGCTGTAGACGCGGTGCGCTGCGCTCCCGCGCAGCCGCGCGACCCCACCGGCGTCCCCGCTCACGTGGGACATCCAAGCAGACGACCACGACGCCCCAGGCACCACGACGCTCATCGGCGGAGGTCTCTAGAGTGAGCCTGGATGAACACCGACCGTGACGAGGCCTTCCCCGCGCTCCTGTCCGACCTGCTCGACGACGCGGCGGCGGTCCCGCCCTCCGACACGCCGCTCGCGGCGGCGGTCGTCGGCTACCGACGGCACCGCCAGCACCCACTGGGAGACGCCCTGCGCTGCGTTCTCTGCCCCGACTCCGGCCTGCCTGGGCTTCCCGCCGTCCTCGGTGAACAGCTCACTGACCAGGAGTCCCTTCCCCTCGGCCTCGTCGTCACGGGCGGTGCCGGCGCGATCCGGCCGGCGCTCACCTGGCTGGCGCGGACCGAGCGGCTCGCCGTGCGAGCTCTCCACCTGCGCCTGCGCGACGAGATCGACCTCGCCCGCAACGTGACCAGGGTCGCCCTCGCCCTCGACGACGTCGACACCCTCGACGACGTACCCGTGGCCGTCGAGGTGCCGTGGTTGGACGGCTGGCAGCGTGCGCTCGACGCGATCGCGGAGGCGGGGTACCTGGCGACGTTGCGGCTGGCGTCACCTGAGGAGTGTCTGCCGGAGCGTGACGTCGCGTCGTTCCTCCTCGGCTGTCTCGACCGCGAGGTGCCGTTCACGTGCGCCGGACTGGACGCGGCGATCCGCCGGGCCGGCCCCGGAGGTCGGGAACGGCACGGGATCCTCAACCTCCTGCTCGCCACGCGGGCCGCCCTCGACGGCGCCGGTCTCGACGACATCGCCCAGCTCGTAGCGGAGCGGGATACCGAGACGGTGGTGAGTCGGCTCCGACAGCTCGACCACGCCGCCGTCCGTTCGACTCGCCGCTGGGTTACCTCGTGTAGTTCCCCCCGCGTGTCCGAGACGCTCCGCGACCTCGTCGCGACCCGATTCGGGAAGGATTGACCTGTGGCAGCGAAAAGTTGGGTCCCGGTTCCGGACGGCTCGCCGTTCCCCGTCCAGAACCTTCCGTACTGCGTCTTCTCCTACGCCGGCGAAGATCCACGCGTCGGTGTCGCGATCGGTTCCTACGTGCTCGACCTCGCCCCGCTCGCGGCCAGTGAGTGGGCGGACTTCGCCAGCGTCTTCGCTGGGCCCTCGTTGAACCCGTTCATGGCTTTGGGTCGACGCGCGTGGCACGCCGTCCGCCACTGGCTGACCGAGCGCCTCACCGACGAGTCACACCGGGACCTGGTGGAGCCGCTGCTCATCCCGATGGACCAGGTACGGCTCCACATGCCGTTCACGGTGGCGGACTTCGTCGACTTCTTCGCCTCCGAGCACCACGCCACCAACATGGGCCGACTGATCCGGCCTGGCGAGCAGCCCTTGACGCCCAACTGGCGGCACCTCCCCATCGCCTACCACAGTCGGGCGGGCTCGGTCGCCGTGTCGGGAACGCCGGTCCGACGTCCGTCCGGTCAGTACCGCGTGCCCGGCCGGGCCGAACCGGTCTTCGGGCCCACTGAGCGCCTGGACTTCGAGGCCGAGGTCGGCTTCGTGATCGGCACGCCGACCACGCCCGGCCAGCGCCTCTCGGTCGACGACGCCCGGGACCACATCTTCGGCGTCGTGCTGGTCAACGACTGGTCGGCCCGGGACATCCAGGCCTGGGAGTACCGTCCCCTCGGGCCGTTCAACAGCAAGTCGTTCTTGACGTCCATCTCGCCGTGGGTGATTCCACTCGACGCCCTCGAGCCGGCGATGATCCCGCCACCCGCGCAAGACCCTGAGCCGCTGCCCTACCTCCGCGGCAGCCACGACTTCGGTCTCGACCTCAGCCTGCGTGTGGAGCTCAACGGAGAGGTGATCTCCCGCCCTCGCTACGCCCGGATGTACTGGACACCGGGCCAGATGCTGGCGCACCTCACCTCCTGTGGGGCGACGCTCCGGACCGGCGACCTGGTGGCGTCCGGAACGGTGTCCGGGCCCGACGCCACCGAGTGGGGCTGCCTCGCCGAGCTCACCGTCGACGGTACGGAACCGCTCAAGCTGGCAGGTGGGGCGACGCGCTCCTACCTGGAGGACGGCGACCAGGTGACGATCAGCGCGACAGCGCCGGTCGGTGACGGTCTCACGCTCGGGTTCGGTGAGGTCACCGGCAGGGTGGATCCGGCCTGACTCCCGTCCGGCCGAGTGCCGGCCTCATGGGGCGGCCTCGCTCGTGGTCGCCGACGCGGCGATCGCCTCGAGGACGGCCTCGGTGTCCGTGAGGTCGGGAAGCACGACCGCGGCTCCCGCCGCCACCAGCTCGTCCTGTCCGCTCCGGCCGGTCGCGACGGCCACCACACCGACGCCCGCGTCTCGGGCAGCCTGGACGTCGTGCGGGGTGTCGCCGATGGCCACCACGCGCTCGAACACCCGCCCATACCGAGCCTCGGCACGCTCTCGAGCACGGCGGACCAGGGCGGCTCGCACCCGGTCGTCCGACCCATAGCCGCCGACCTCGACGTCGAGGTGCTCGAGCAGGTCGAACGCGTCGAGCTTGACGATCGCGGTGGGCCGGATGTTGCCGGTCACCACCGTCTGGACCGCACCGGCACGGGCCAGGGCCTCGATCGCCTCCTTTCCGCCAGGCAGCCGGTGGCCTCGCTCGCGCATCCGCTCCCGGCTCGCCTCGGCCGCCCGAGCGAGCGCGGCGTAGAACAGCTCGAACCGCTCCTCGGGGAGCGCGACGCCGTTGATCGCCAGCGTGTCGGTGAGGATCGCCTTGTCCGTCCGGCCCGTCATGTCGGCGAAGGTCCGCAAGGGCTGGCCGGTCACCTCCTGGAACGCCCGCGCGTAGATCTCGCGGCTCACCTCGCCGACGTAGACCAGCGTCCGGTCGATATCCCACAGGACGAGGGTGGGTGGGGTCATGCGGGCGATCGTCTCACAGCGCGCCAGCGCCGCCGCCCGGCCGCCGGCCTCGTTCGCGGCGTCGTGGACGACGACCGCCACGCCGACACCTGCTCCGGCCGCCGCGGGCCAGGGATCTCGACCTCCGCCACACCCACCGCAGCCAGCCGCTCCGCGCGGAGTCGGCTCGACCAGACGTCGTCGAGCGGCGCCAGCCTTTGGCCGGTCGCCCACTCGAGCAGGAGGTCGGCGAGATCGGGGTTGCGGGCCAGCGCCGGGCCGTGAGCGTACGTACCGAGGAGCCGCCCGCTCCAGGCCCCCTCGGTCTCGCCGTCGTTGCCCACTCCCACCACCACGCGGGCGAGCGGCCGCGCCTGTGCGCCGAGGTGCGTGCGCCCACCGTGGTTCTCGAAGCCGCTGAGCATCGGCAGACCGAGTGTCGGGTCGACCTCGCCGGCCAACTCGCCCACGGCGCGGGAGGCGCCGCGGTCCGAGGACACGTCCAGCAGGTCGAGACCGGCGCACTCGCGTCCCTGTGCGACGAAGGACCGACCCAGGATCTGGTAGCCCGCACAGACGGCGAACACGACCGCGCCGCGGTCCACGGCTCGACGCAGTCCCCCGTCGGCGGCCAGGCGTCGTGCCGCCCGCGCCTGCGGCGCGTCCTCACCGCCGGCGAGGAGGTAGATGTCGCCCTGCGTCGGAACCGGCTGGTGGGAGCGCACCTCCACGGTCTGGACGGGGAGCCCTCGCTGCCCCGCGCGGTGCGCGAGGACGAGCAGGTTGCCACGGTCACCGTACGTCGACAGCAGGTCCGGATAGACCCACACGATGCGCAGCGCACTCTCAGTCCACACGGTCCAACTCCGCTCTGATCTGCTGGAAGGCGGTGTAGTTGGCGATGACCTCCAACCGCCGACCTCGCGTCGCCGCCACCCCGTCGGCGAAGGACGGCACGTGCGTGAACGGCACACCGTTGACCCCAAGCCGGACGCCGAGGTCGAAGGCGCGCTCGCCGGTGATGAGCACCGGCCGATCCCGCAGCGGTGAGAAGTCGACGTCGTAGAGCCAGGAGGTGTCGAAGCCGTCCGGAGCGCGAGCGTTGATGGACAGCAAGGTGGTCGTGGGATCGGCCATCTCGAACGCCTCCAGCCAGCCCGCCGGGTTCTTCGCGAGCAGCAGGCGGATGGCTCGCCCGTCCCGCTCCACCAGCGTGTAGCGGCCGGCGACGGACCGGATCTGGGCCAACCGGGGCACGGCGTCGGTCGGACGGACACCAAAGTGCGCGGCCACCGCGAGCGCGATCGCGGCGTTGGCGCGGTTGACCCGCCCGGGGAGTCGCAGCTCGATCCGGTGGCGAGCGCCGTCCGGCGCCACGACGGTGTCCCCGTCGAGCCTCCAGTGGGGCTCGGGTCGGCGCAGCCCACAGGTGACGCACTCCCACACCGCACCGCCCGGCGATCCCTCACGCCGGATCCCGCCACCGCACTCCGGGCAGACCCAGGAGTCGTCGAGCCAGCGCTGTCCCGCGGCCACCCAGCAGACGTCCTCCACGACGGACGCCGCCCACACCACCATGGGGTCGTCGGCGTTGGCGACCACGTGGACCCGCTGCTCGCGCAGCGTCTCGCGCCACAGCGCGGCCAGCAGCGCGACCTCTTTGGCACGGTCGAGCTGGTCGCGGCTGAGGTTGAGCAGCGCGATCACCCGCGGCTTGGTCGCGGCGGTCACGTGCGGCAGGTAGTGCTCGTCGACCTCGAGGACCGCATACGGCGTGGGTCCCGCCTGTGCCAGCGCCGAGACATGGCCGGCCGGCATGTTCGCGCCGAAGGTATTGCTGGCCACCGGCCCAAGGACGCCGAGCGCAGCCGCGGTGAGCCGCGTCGTCGTGGTCTTGCCGTTGGTCGCCGAGACCAGGACCACGTCTCGTCCGGCGGAAAGGGATGCCAGCAGGTCGGGGTCGAGTCGGAGCGCGACCCGACCTCCGATCACGGAGCCGTCGCCCCGACCCGTCGCACGGGACAAAGCCCCGATCCCCCGTGACAGCGAGGTGGCCACCCTGGCGCGCAGAGGTAGTCCCACGAGGTGAGACTAGGCCGGCGGAGGCGAGCGCGGGACCAGTTTCCGTCCCACCAAAATCCCGAGCAGGGTCGCTTCACCACAGCGCGGTCACGGACCGCGGAGCGGGCGAAGACGACACCGATGGGGGTGTGTCCGGCAGGGGCACCATGTCCTCCTTTCCGCCCGCCGACCGTCTGTCCCCCCACACAGGGGAAGTTTGCTCCTCATCAAGTGAGTCCGCCCTCGTACTCCGCCGTACTGGGTGTTCCCCGGTGGTGGTGTCGAGGCGAAGGACGCGACGCCCGAAGCAGCGCTCGTGAGCGAGATATGGCCGAGTTCCTGCGGGAGAACCCCCACCGACTCGACGACCTCCCTGATCCCAGGCCACTGATCTCAGGCCGCTAGTCTCAGGCTGGCCGCCGTCACTGACGACGCCGCTCTCACGAGACGGCGTGGAGCCGTGGCACGTCGGCCAAGAGACGACGGGTGTAGTCGTGCCGAGGACTGAAGATCACCTCGTCTACCGGTCCCTGCTCGACAAGCTTCCCTTGACACATGACGAGCACCCGGTCGCTCACGTAGCAGGCCTGACCGATGTCGTGGGTGATGAACAGGATCGTCATGTCGTAGGCCTGGCGCGCGTCCGTGAGCACGTTGAGGATGTTGGCGCGCAGGGACGCGTCCAACATGGACGTCGCCTCGTCGGCGACGAGGAGCCGGGGGCGCAACATGAGCGCCCGGGCGATCATCACTCGCTGCCGCTGACCACCGGACAGCTGGTGCGGCCACTTGTCGAGCACCTCCGCCGGGGTCAGGCCGACATGCTCCAACGCCTGCGCGATCAACGCCTCGCCGGCCTCGTCGGTGGTGGCGCCGGTCAGCCGCAGTGACCTGCGGAGCAGTCGACGCACGGTGAAGAACTGGTTGAAGGAGCTGAACGGGTCCTGGAAGACCGCTTGGACCTCCTGCCAGTAGGTCCGTAGCGCCTTCCCTCTCAGCCTCGTCACGTCCCTTCCGTCGAGGTGGATCGTTCCCGACGTCGGATCGAGCAGCCGGAGAACCATCCGCGCCAACGTCGACTTGCCACTGCCGCTCTCCCCCACGATCGTCACGACCTCTTGCCGCCCCAGCGTGAAGGACACGTCGTCGACCGCACGCACAGCTGTCTTGCCGTGCCCGAAGACCCGGGTCAGGTGGCGTGCCTCCAGCAGGGGTGCCGGCCGGCCGTCGACCTGGCGGTCGAGAACCTCTTCTTTCGATGCGGTCACGCCGTCACCTCCACGGTCTGGTCCGGATGGCGGCTGGCCCACCAGCACCGCGAGTACCGTCGCTCGTCACCCGCCCTCGGTGGCGCCTCCGTGCGGCAGGTCTCCGACGCCAGCGAGCACCTCGGGTGGAACCGACAACCTGACGGCGGGTTGAGCAAGCTCGGTGGCGAGCCGGGGATACCCGTGACGCGTCGCCGCCGAATCGCGGGCTCCGGCACGAGTACCGACGACAGCAACGCGGCGCTGTAGGGGTGGCGAGGCCGGTCGATCACCTCCCGGGTGGCGCCTACCTCCGCGATCTGCCCCGCGTACATGATGGCGATCCGGTCGGCGATGGTGTTGAGCACGGGCAGGTCGTGGGTGACGAAGATGACGCTGCCGATGATGTCGCGGGCGAGCATCTCCTTGAGCATCTCGATGAGGACGCGCTGGGACGACACGTCCAGCGCCGAGGTCGGCTCATCGGCGATGAGCAGGCGAGGGTCCAGCAACGCGGAGACGACCGTCACGACCCGCTGCTTCATCCCACCGCTCAGCTGGTGCGGGTAGCAGTCCAGGACGCGCCGAGGAAGGTCGAGCTGCTCGAGACGCTCGCGGGCGCGGTCGATCGCCTCGTCCCGCTTGGCCTTGGGCTGGTGGGCGCGGACGATGTCGACGACGAAGTCGCGGATGCGAACCGTCGGGTTCAGGGAGTTCATCGCTCCCTGCGGCAGCAGCGACACCACCTCGCCGCGCCAGGTACGGGGAGGGCTCGTGTCCGGCCCGAGGTCCAACCGTCGCCCCTCGACCTCCAGCTCGCCCGCTTGGACGAACAGCGGCGGACGCGCGGTGAGCGACAGGACCGCCGCCAAGGTCGACTTGCCACAGCCCGACTCCCCCGCGACACCGAGCACCTCGCCCTTGCGGACCTCCAACGACACGTCGTCGACGGCGACGACCTCGCCGGCATCGACGCTGTAGGCCGCGCGCAAGCCGCGGGCTCGCAGAAGCACCTCGCTCGTCGCGTCGCTCACCGCTCGCCACCTTCCTCGCCCCGCACGTCGAGGCCGACGCCGGTCTGCGGCCTGAGGCTCGCCAGGCCCGGCCGGCGACGGCCGCCACGCAACCGCGGGTTGAACACCTGGTCCAGGCTCGACTGCAGCATCAGCAGGGTGAACGCGATGAGCGTGAGCAGCACGGTCGGCGGCGCGAAAGCCCACCACGCGCCGGTCCGCAACGACTCACCCACGAGCGCCCAGTTGAGCATGATCCCCAGTGAGACGCTGTCGCTGGGCCCGAGACCCAGCAGTGACAGACCGGCCTCCGCCAGGATGGCGCTGGAGATCTGCAGGACGAACGCCATGCAGATGTACGACATCAGGTAGGGAAGCACATCCCACAGCAGGATGTTCCACGTCCCGGCACCGGACAGCCGGGCCACGTCGAGGTGCTCCCGGGTCCGCACGCTGCTCGTCTGCGCCCGCACCGCTCGCGCCGTCCAGGGCCAGCTCGTGATCGCGATCACCAGCGCCATCGTGACGATGGAGCGGAAGTCGAGCGCGACCGACAGCAGGATGAGGACGACGATCGCGGGAATCGCCAGGGCCACGTTCGTCACCCCCATGAGCGCCTCCTCGACCCGCCCGCCGTGGTATCCGGCGAGCAGGCCGACGACGACGCCGATCACGGTCGCGAACGCGCCCGCGACGAAGCCGATGACCAACGACGTCCGGGTGCCGAACATCAGGTTGGTGAAGATGTCATGGCCGAGGTCGTCGGTCCCGAGCCACGCTTGCGCCGACGGAGGGTCGTAAAGACCACCCACGCCTTCGCCGAGCTTGTCGCCGGCGACCATCGGGCCGAACACGCCGAACGCCACGACCACGCTGAAGACCGCCAACGAGATCCAGAACCGGGGGGTGAACCGAACCATCCGCATCAGCGCTCACCCGCCTGCGCGGCACGAATCCGCGGATCGACGAACCCGTACGCCACCTCGACGAGGAAGTTCGAGACGAGCACGGTGATGACGATGATCAACGTGATGGCCTGGATCACCGGGTAGTCGTTCTGGCTGATGGCGCTGAACAGCAGGTAGCCGATGCCCGGGTACGAGAAGACGATCTCGGTCACGAGCGCGCCGCCGACCAAGGTACCGATCGACAGCGCCAGACCGGTGAGCTGCGGCAGCATCGCGTTGCGGAAGATGTAGCGCACGATGCGGTTGTCCGGCAGACCGAGCGAGCGACCGTAGTTGACGTAGTCGGAGTTGAGCTCGTAGATCGCCATCGACCGCATGCCCACCGCCTGGCCGCCGACGAAGATCAGCACCAGTGAGAAGAACGGCAGCCAGTAGTGGCGGAGCACGTCGACGATGAAGGGGATGGACAGCTCCGGCGTCGTGCCGTACTCGTATCCACCACCCGGTGGCAGGATCGGCAGTGCCACGGCGAAGAGGTAGAGCAGGATGATCGCCAGGCAGTAGTACGGCATGCTCGACAAGAACAGCGAGCTGAGGAAGGCTCCGCGGTCGAACAGCCCACCCTTGAACGCCGCCAGCGCGCCGAGGGCGTTGCCGACCAGCCACCCGATGAGGATCGCCGGCAGTTGGAGACCGATGGTCCACGGCAACGCCTCGAGGATGAGGCTCTCGACCTTGGCCGGGTACGACGCGAACGACGTGCCGAGATCGAAGTGCGCGAGGTTCCCCAGGTAGGTGAGGAACTGCGACCACAGCGGCTGGTCGAGGCCGAACTGCTCGACGTAGTGCCGGTGGATCCGCTCCAGCGTCTCCGCCTGCGTGCCGGAGCGGCCGAGCTGCGCGACGATGGCGTCCACGGGGTTGCCTGGCACCAACCGAGGCAGCAGGAAGTTCAACCCCACCGCCACGACCATGGCGCCGAGGTACCACAGCGTCTTGCCGATGAGGTAACCGCGTAGCCGCATCGCACCCCCACTCGGACGTCACCGACCACTCGGCTAGTCCGACTCCGAGATCCGCCTGATCTGGTAGAGCCAGGTGACCCCGGCGCCTTGGAACATCGGTGGCGCGTAGGGGTTGTCGTCGCTGGGGAAGTTCGTCCAGTTGCTCTCGTGGAACTCGAAGAACTCCAGCGGCCGGTACATGAGCGGGATCATCGGGGCGTTCTTCATGAAGATCGTGTCGAGCTCGGTGTAGAGCGCGGGAAGCTCTGACTCGTCCGCCCCGGCGGCCTTGTCCAGCAACGCCGCGACGTTCGGGTCCTCGAATCGGCCGTAGTTCCAGAACGCCGGCTTCCCCGGCTCGGCCACGCCTCGATGGTCCAGCACGTCGCGGAACCGCTGCCACGGCGTCGCGGCGCTCGTCGCGGCGACGCTCCAGCACGCGAGGTCGAAGTCACCGGCCTGGACGGAGCTGGTGACGTTGGGCGCCTGCGGGAACTCCGTCCTGATGTCGAAGCCCACCGCCTTCGCGTTCGCCGCCACGATGCGCAGCGCCGCTTGCCAGTCCGTCCAGCCGGTCGGGGTCTGCGCGGTGTAGGGGCCGAGCCGCGTGCCGTCCGGCAAGACGTAGACGCCATCGCTCTCTTTCGTCGCGCCGACCTCCTCCTCAAGGATGCGGACCGCCTCGTCCGGGTCGTAGCGCCAGCCGTTGGCCTCGACGTTCTCCTTGTTGAAGTACTTCTCCTCCGCGCCGACCGGGAGGATCAGGCTCGAGTTGGCCGGCTCGGAGTAGCGCGACATGGCCTTGTCGGCGATGTCGGCGTAGTTGATGGAGAAGGCCAGCGCGCGCCGCACCAGCGGGTTGTCGAGGCCCTTTCGCAACGTGTTGATGACCAGCATCGGCATGCCGCCTGGGACGTGGTACGGCGGCTCCTTGTACCACGTCGAGACGGGAAGCTTCTTGTCCTCCCACATCTTCCAGATCTGCGGCGTGAACTGCTGCATGACGTCGACACCACCGCGCTCGAAGCGCAGGTCGCCGTCCTGGTTGCCTTTGAAGATGGGATGGACGATGTAGGTGGGCTTGGGCAGGCCACCCATGACCTGCTGGCCCCAGTAGTCGTCGAAGCGCTTGAGGCTGATCTGCTGCTGGTTGTAGGACTCCACCTGGTAGGGTCCCGACCCCACGGGATCGAGGTTCTCGTGCTCGCCCATGGGCTTGCCTTCGGCTTCCCGCGGCTCCCAGATGTGTCGGGGCAGGATGAACGTCGTCGCCAAGCTGTTCTTGACGAGGGCGGGGTTGTAGGGCTCACGTCCCAAGGTGACGGTCACCGTTCGGTCGTCCGTCGCCTCGACCTTCTCGACATAGTCCCAGAAGGACGCGTACGACAGCTCGGTGTGACGCTTGGCGAGCTCGAAGGTGAACACGACGTCGTGGGCGGTGAGCGGCTCGCCGTCCTGCCAGGCGGTGCCGTCCTGCAGCGGGATGACGAAGGTGTTCTCGTCGGGCGTCTGCAGCTCCTTACCGAGACCCGGCTGCAGGCTGCCGTCGAGAAGGTTGAAGCGAAGCAGGGTCTCGTAGACCAGCTGCATGGCGTTCTGGTTACACGGCCAGGCGGTGCTTTGTCCCAGGGGGTTGAAGTGCCGTGGTGGACCCCACTGGAAGCCGGCGATGAACAGGGTCTCCCCTTCCCGGCCGGATCGACCTTGCCGGCCGCCTCCGGCGCCTCCACCGCCACCACCTTGACCACAGCCGGCGAGGATGCCGCCCCACAGACCCGCGGTGCCGGCGAGGATCAACACCTGCCGTCGCGTCCGACGCGCACTGCCCATCCCTGCCATCCTGCGCCCCCTTCTCGCGCACACGACGACCAGTGCCGCTCACGTACGCCGTCTCGGGTGGATGAATGCTCCGCAGGTTAGCGCCGGAGGTGAAACTCGTACCAGACGCTAGAACGTCCGGAACCAGACGCTGGAACGTCCGGAACTCGCCGAGCTTCGGGCTTGATGACGTCGATCCCGACGGCCAGACTCGCCGTACCAGTCCCTGGAACATGCGATGACGCCGTGCGGAAGCCCGCGCGGGAGGCCGCGGCGCCCCGCGCGGGCACGGTGTTGTTCGCTCACGCCTCCAGCGACATGACCTTGCCGGGATTCAAGATCCCCGCCGGGTCGAAGACCCGCTTGAGCTCGCGATGGATGCGCAGGCCCACGTGGCCGAGCTCGCGCTCCAGCCAGTCGCGCTTGAGCAGTCCCACGCCGTGCTCGCCCGTGATCGTGCCACCGAGCGCGAGCCCGATGCGCATGATCTCGTCGAACGCCTGGCGCGCCCGACGCACCTGGTCTTCGTCGGTGGCGTCGAAGACCACGTTGGGATGCAGGTTCCCGTCGCCCGCGTGGCCGACCACGGGGATGGTCAAACCCAGGTCCGCCGCGACCTTCTCCACGCGCTGGACGAAGTCCGCGAGCCTGCTGACGGGAACGCACACGTCGTCGATGAGGCGGCTACCCAGCCGATCGATCGCGTAGTGCGCCTCGCGACGCGCGTTGAGCAACAGCTCGCCCTCCTGGGCGTCCTCGGCCTCGATCACGTCGAACCCGCCAGCGTCGGCGAAGTGCCGAGCGATCGTCGCGATCTCCGCTGCCGCCCGTTCCGGACCGGCGTCGGATTGCGCGATGAGCATCGCCGCCGCGTGGTCCGGCAACCCCATGCGGCGGTACTCGTTCGCCGCCCGCAGCGACGCCTGGTCCATGAACTCCAAGAGGCTCGGCACCAGGCCGCTCGCCACGACGCGGGCCACCGCCTCTCCCGCGGCGGCGACCGAAGGAAAGAGCGCCGCGACCGTTCGAGGCTCCTCCGCTGCTGGACGCAGGGCGAGAGTGGCTCGCGTGATGACCCCGAGGGTGCCCTCGGAACCGACGAAGAGCCGCGTGAGGTCGTAACCGGCCACACCTTTGGCGGTGCGCCGCCCGGTGTGCAGGATCTCCCCGTTGGCCAGGACGACCTCGAGCGCGCGCACGAAGTCCGCTGTGACGCCGTACTTCACGCAGCACAGTCCACCCGCGTTCGTGGCGATGTTGCCGCCGACCGTGGAGATCTCCCAGCTCGAGGGATCCGGTGGGTAGAAGAGCCCCTGCTCTGCCGCGGCTTTCGACAGCACCGCGTTCAGCACACCCGGCTCGACCACCGCGACCCGGTTCGCCGGGTCGATCTCGAGGATGCGGTCCATGCCGGCGAGCGACAACACGATGCACCCGTCGACAGCGTTCGCGCCGCCGGACAAACCGGTTCGTCCTCCTTGGGGGACCACGGGGACGCCGAGGTCGGAGGCGACCTTGAGGACGTGCTGAACGTGGGCGGTCTCGCGCGCCAGGACGGCGACGGCCGGCATCCCCGACGGGCAGAACGTCGCCATGTCGTGGCGGTAGGAGGCGAGGCGATCGGGGTCAGTCACGACGAGCGGTGCTGGGATCTGCGCGCGCAGCGCGTCGGCCAAGGCGTCGACCATGCGTCCACCGTACGAGGGAAGCCGCGCGCGATCACGAGGGCATAGCCTTGCCAGGACACGACGCTGGGACGTTCGGCTCCGTGCCAAGGTCATCCCGCTAGCGTCGGCCGACCAGGCGCTCCTTCATCTCCTCGTACGTCGCGGTGTCGATCTCGCCACTGGCGTACCGCCGGTTCAGGATCTCCTCCGCGCTCTCCCCACGGTCACCGCGCTTGGCGTCCTTCAAGCCCCCGGGTCCGACGAACTTGACCACGAGCCAGGCGATCAACGCGATGAGAGCGATCCAGAACAGCGGCACCAGGAACCAGCCAAACGCCAGGCCCCAGCCATATCCGTGCATGACCTGCTCCTCGGACTTGTGTCGCGCGCTCTTGTTCGACCGTAACCACCGAGGGCCCATGGGCGGCAGGGTCGTTCGCCCCGGACGCGACGACCGAGCGCCTCAGCGCGACGCGCCGCGCACGCGACCCTCTCGGCAGCCCGCACGGTTGCGCACCCGAGTGCAGGTTCACTCGACACGTCACGGCGTCAGAGGTTTCCTCGACGTGCCTGCTCCCTCTCGATCGCCTCGAACAAGGCCTTGAAGTTGCCCTTGCCGAACCCCAGCGAGCCATGGCGTTCGATCAGCTCGTAGAACACCGTCGGACGGTCACCGAGCGGCTTGGTGAAGATTTGCAGCAGGTAGCCGTCCTCGTCCCGGTCGACCAGGATCCCGCGCTTGCGCAGCTCGGCGATCGGCACCCGGACCTCACCGATCCGTTCCCGAAGATCGGGGTCGTCGTAGTACGACGTCGGTGTGTCCAAGAACTCCACGCCGCTGCCGCGCAGCACATCCACCGCCTGGACGATGTCGTTCGTGGCCAAGGCGATGTGCTGACAGCCCGGCCCTCCGTAGAACTCCAGGTACTCCTCGACCTGGCTCTTGTGCTTCCCCGGCGCGGGCTCGTTCAGCGGGAACTTCACCTTGTAGTTGCCGTTCGCGACGACCTTGCTCATGAGCGCGGAGTACTCCGTGGCGATGTCGTCGCCGATGAACTCGGCCATGTTCTGGAAACCCATGACCCGCTTGTAGAAGTCGACCCAATAGTCCATGCGGCCGAGCTCGACGTTGCCGACGCAGTGGTCGATCGCCTGGAACAGCCGTCTGGGCTGGCCCGGCGGCCGGATGACGCTCGTCTCCTTGGGGGTGTGACCGGGAAGGTACGGCCCGCGGTAGCGGGATCGGTCGACCAAGGTGTGGCGGGTGTCGCCGTACGTCGCGATCGCCGCGAGGCGGACGGTGCCGTACTCGTCGGTCTCGTCGTGCGGCTCCTCCAGGATCGTGGCGCCCTCACGACGGGCGTGCGCCACGCAGCGGTCGACGTCGGCCACCTCCAGGGCCAGGTCGAGGACACCGTCGCCGTGCGCGCGATGGTGGTCGGCCAGCGGACTGTCAGGTGCCGCCGCTCCCTGGAAGACGAAGCGTGCCGAGCCCGAGGTCAGCACGTACGACGTGCGGTCACGAACACCTGTGTCGGGGCCGGCGTAGGCCACCAGGTCCATCCCGTAGGCGAGCTGGTGAAACGCCGCCGCCTGGGTGGCGTTGCCGACGCAGAACACCACGGCGTCCATGCCGAGAACGGGGAACGGGTCGTTCATCCGGCCACCTCCAAACGTGCCTGGCGCCATCACGGCGGGCGGCGAGACCTTGCTGGCGAGGGTGGACCAGACCGAGCACGTTGTTCAACAGCTGGCGTCGGTGCCGTACAAATTGATCAGGTTGGCGCGTGTGTGGCCCGACACAATGCTCAATCTGTTCCCCTTCTCTCTACCCGGCGAGGGAGGTCGTCGTGCCCGTCGACGCACTCGACACCCGCATCGTCCAGCTGTTCCACGACGAGCCCAGGATCGGCGTCCTGGAGGCGTCGAGGCGGCTCGGCGTCGCCCGAGGCACCGTGCAGGCTCGCCTGGACCGGATGACCCGCACCGGGGTCATCGCCGGCTGGGGCCCGGAGCTGGACCCCGCCGCACTCGGCTACGACGTGACCGCGTTCGCCACCCTGGAGCTGCGACAAGGCGTCGGTCACGACGTGGTGGCCCGCCACCTCGCCGACATCCCTGAGGTGATCGAGGCGCACACGATCACGGGGTCGGCTGACATGCTGGTGCGGCTGGTGGCCCGGTCCAACGCGGACTTGCAGCGCGTGATCGACACCGTGCTCGCGCACGACGGCATCGTGCGGACGTCGACCGTCATCGCCCTCGCCACCCAGGTGCCACGCAGGATGTTGCCGTTGCTGGCGAAGGCGGCCCAGGAGGGGCGTGGTGCCCGCACGGCACCCCGTGACGTCACGGAAATCGGACCCTAGCGTCTGGCCGTCGCCCAGGCGCGGATGGTGTCGATGCGCGCCTGGAGCTGCTCGGCCGACGCCTGGATGGCCGGCGGTCCACCGCAGACTCGTCGCAACTCCGCGTGGATCGCGGCGTGCGGCTGTCCGGTCCGGTGGTGCCACGCGGCGACGAGACTGTTGAGCTCCCGGCGCAGCACGCCGAGCCGTTGGTACGTCGCGGTGTCGTCGGCCGACCGCTCCTCGGTCCGCCCGGGCGTCACCACCGGCGTCTCCGGGGTGGCGGTCGTACGCTTCCGCGCAGCTTCCTGAGCGGTGGCCTGACGACGCCGCCGAAGCAGCTCGGCCACCTGGTGGGGTTCGAGCAAGCCGGGGATCCCGAGGAACTCCCGCTCGTCCTCGCCGAGCTCACCACCGAACTCGTTGCCATCGAAGACGACCCGGTCGAACGTCGCCTCCGACTCGAGAGCCTGGAACCGCTGCTCGGGCATGTCCGGCGTGGACTCCGTGCGTTCGGCGCGGGCGAGGAGGGCGTCCTCGGGTGCGAAGGGATCCTCGGCGCTGACCGGCTTGCGCAGGGCGTGGTCGCGGACCACTTCCATCTCGGCGGCGTACCGCAGCAGCACCGGGATGGTCGGCAGGAACAGCGACGCGGTCTCGCCACGCCGCCTGGCGCGGACGAACCGGCCCACCGCCTGCGCGAAGAACAAGGGGGTCTGCGTCGCGGTCGCGTAGACGCCGACAGCCAACCGGGGGACGTCGACGCCCTCACTGACCATCTTGACCGCGACCATCCACCGGCTCTTGTCCGCCGCGAAGGTCGCAATGCGCTTGCTCGCGCTGGGCTCGTCGGACAACACGAGCGTCGGGCGCTCCCCGCTGATCTGTCGGAGGATCTTGGCGTAGGCGCGGGCCGACTCCTGGTCGGTCGCGATCACGAGACCACCCGCGTCGGGCACGTCACGACGCACCTCGGTCAGCCGCGTGTCGGCCGCCCGCAAGACCGCCGGAATCCAGTCGCCGGACGGGTCGAGCGCGGTCCGCCACGCCTGGGCGATCATGTCCTTGCTCAACGGCTCGCCGAGCCGGGCCGCCACCTCCTCGCCAGCGCTCGTTCGCCAGCGCATGTCGCCGGAGTAGGCGAGGAAGAGCACGGGACGCACCACGCCGTCGGCGAGCGCCTCGCCGTAGCCGTAGCTGTAGTCGGCGGCGCTTCGCGGCACCCCTTCCTCGTCCTCGACGTACGTGACGAACGGGATGGGGTTGGCATCGCTGCGGAACGGTGTCCCCGTCAGACACAAGCGTCGCGTCGCCGGCTCGAACGCCTCGCGGACGGCCTCACCCCAGGTGAGCGAGTCGCCCGCGTGGTGGATCTCGTCGAGGATGACGAAGGTCTTGAACCGCTCGCAGCGCACGCGCAGGGCCAGGGTGGACGCCGCCACTCCCGCGTACGTCACCGCGACGCCGTCGAAGTCCCGGCTGGTCCGACCTTTGCGGCCGGAGAACGTCGGATCGAGCGCGATCCCTCCGCGGTGCGCCGCCTCCGCCCACTGCCGCTTGAGGTGCTCCGTCGGGGTGACCACGATCACTCGTTCCACCACTCGACGGGCGAGCAGGTGCGCCGCCACCGTGAGCGCGAACGTGGTCTTCCCGGCTCCCGGCGTCGCCACCGCGAGGAAGTCGCGCGGCTTCGCGGCCAGATAGCGTTCGAGCGCCTCCCGCTGCCAGGCGCGCAACGGACCCCACGGGCTCTCCTGCTCATCAGACACACGCGTCGACGCGGGCGTACTCACACACGTCCTTCCGCTCGATGAGGGTGTCGGCAGTCGACGAAACTGACAGGCCGCACAGCGTGGGCCGCACCGACCGCAGCTCGGCGGCCGGGAGACTGACCCTAGCCTGAGGGCGTCGCGACACGTGGTCGACCCACGGCCTCGCGTCGGATTCCGCTCGTGACCCTCGTCACGGACGCGCGACCTCCCGCCTGGCCGTGAGGGATCCCGACCGAGACGACTCACGCGCCGGAGAGGAGTCCCGTGGGCGTCGAGTCGCGCGGGCGCCGAGTCGTGTGGGAACCGCGTCGCAGGGGCCGACTCCGCCGGTCCTCTCAGCACAGTGTCAGGTCCCGCGGGCGTGTCCAGGCCGGGGTTCGCCGACCCACGGACAACTCGTCTCCGCGTTCGTGGCACTTGACTAATCCGTAACTGTTCAGCAACGGAGAGTGGGGAATATCGAGCACAGACACCGACACGGGCGCGCCCACGAAGGGCGGGGAACAGCGAGGGAGCAGCCATGGCGGACGAGGCCGCGTCCACACCCAACGCGACGGTGACTGCGAGCGGGTTGTTCGACACCGCTCGGCGGTTTGTCGGACACGTCGTCGCGCGGGTGCCCGTCTTCGACGGTGGCGCGGCGCAGCGCAACGCGTGGGAAGCCGTCTGCGCGGACCTGCAGCGACGCGCGCAGTGGAACGACATCGTCGACTTCACGGTGAGCGCGACCCGACGACCCGCGCGTCGTCGTACCGCCGCCGCGTCTTCCCGGACCACCACCTCGCGGACCTCGACCACGGAGACCGCCACGACCAGACAACGGCGCAGTCGCGTCCAGTCCTGAGCCGTGGACCCGCTGACCGGGGCGCCGCGGCACCGTGTCCTACGGGGTCGTCCCGCAGCGCCCTACGGCGTCGTCCCACAGCGTCGCGGCCGCCCTCGGGGCCTCGTCACGCCGGTCGCCGTCAGACGGTCGCGGAGTCGCCTCACGGGTTCTCGTCGCCGTCGCCACCCGGTGGCATGCCCTCCCAGATCTCCTTGCATTCCGGGCACACCGGGTACTTCTCGGGGTCACGACTGGGCACCCACACCTTGCCGCACAGCGCGACGACGGGCGTGCCGTTGACCATCGCGTCGACGAGCTTGTCCTTGGGCACGTAGTGCGAGAACCGCTCGTGGTCGCCGTCGTTGCCGTGCGACGGAACGGTGCGGGTCTCTTCGATCGTGCGTGCACCGGGGCTCAGCTGGGTACTCACGTCGGCCAGTCTAAGACGTGTCCGGTTTTCCACCGTCCCGGTTCATCCCGGGATTCTCAGTTCATCGTGGGGTCGTCCGGGAAGGTCGCGACGAGCGCGAGCTCACTGCGCTGCCGACGGAGGACCCGTCGCCACAGGCCCGCGGGATCGAGCGTGAACGGATCATCCGGCTCGGCCTCGAGGACGTACCAGCCGCCCTCTTTGATCTCCATCTCCAGCTGGCCAGGACCCCATCCGGCGTAGCCGGCGAACACGCGCAACCGGCCCAAACCACCCTCGAGAAGCTGCGGCGGCGCGTCGAGATCGACAAGGCCCAGACGCCCGTAGAGCCGCCGCCAACCCAGAGGCTCAATCTCCGGGTCGGCCACCTCGGCGAGTGCCAAGGCAGCGTCGGTCGCGACCGGACCGCCCTGGAAGAGCACCTCGGGCTGGCTGACCATGGAGTTCCAGCCGCCGAGGACAGACATCACCGGGACGCCCGTGGGCCGGTTGATCACGACCCCCAGCGCGCCGTCCTGGTCGTGGTCGAGCAGCAGGACGACGGTCCGGGTGAAGTTGGGATCACGCAGCAAGGGCGTTGCCACGAGAAGCTGCCCGGTCAAGGAGGCCACGGCCATACGTCCAATGATTCCGCGTGAGCGCTCAGGCACGAAGCGCCCGTCGATCGTGGCGTCGTCGCTCCCCCACCCCGGTGACCCGAGCCAGGAGGGCACCGACCGCCACGCCGACGAGGTCCGCTACCGCGTCGTAGACGTCTCCCGATCGGTCGTCCAACACAGTCGCCTGGATGACCTCGCTGCTCACCGCGTGGAGCACGAGGACGCCCAGCAACGGCCGAACCGGCAGGCCGACACCGCGCCCCGTCCACGCGACGGCCGCGAAGATCACCAGGTGACCAACTTTATCGGCGTGGGGGATCGACAGGTCCGACGTCGTCGGCTGGCTCGGCGCGTAGACCGCGACCAGGTTGACCAGGCACGCGGCGACGAACGCCGCCCACCACACGAGTCGCACTGCCCTGCCGCGCGTCACTCGCGCGGTTCCTGCACGGCGGATCGCACCGCGGCGGCCACGGCCTGATGAACGTCGGGGTGGAACACGCTGGGAATGATGTAGTTGGCGTTGAGCTCCTCGTCGGAGACCACGCCCGCGATCGCTCGAGCGGCGGCCAGCAGCGTCTTCTCCTCGACGTGGTGGCTCTGGGCGTCGAGCAGCCCTCGGAAGACACCTGGGAACGCCAGCACGTTGTTGATCTGGTTGGGGAAGTCGCTCCGGCCGGTGGCCACCACCGTGGCGTGCTCCCGAGCCTCCATCGGGTCCACCTCGGGCTCGGGGTTGGCGAGCGCGAACACGATGGAGCCCTCGTTCATGGTGGCGATGTCGGCGCCGGTGAGGATGTTCGGTGCCGAGACGCCGATGAAGACATCAGCACCGGCGAGCGCACCGCGAAGGTCTCCGCGGTAGTCGGCGCCATTGGTGCGCTCGGCGATCCACCGCAGGTCCGGGGACAGACCCGGGCGGGACGCGTGGATCACGCCCTCGATGTCGGCCACCAGCACGTCCTTCGCGCCGGCCGCCAGCAGCAGCCGCAGGATCGCGCTGCCGGCCGCCCCCGCGCCCGACATGACGATCCGCACGTGCGGCAGGTCCTTGCCCACGAAGCGCAACGCATTGGTGAGCGCCGCAAGCACGACGATGGCCGTGCCGTGCTGGTCGTCGTGGAAGACCGGGATGTCGAGCAGGTCACGCAGCTTGCGCTCGACCTCGAAGCAGCGCGGCGCGGAGATGTCCTCGAGGTTGATCCCCGCGAACCCGGGGGCGATTGCACGCACCACCTCGACGATCGTGTCGACGTCCTGGGTGTCGAGGCAGATCGGCCAGGCGTCGATCCCGGCGAACCGCTTGAACAGGGCGGCCTTGCCCTCCATGACCGGCAGCGCCGCGTACGGGCCCACGTTGCCCAGCCCGAGTACCGCCGACCCGTCGCTCACCACCGCGACGGTGTTGCGCTTGATGGTGAGCCGCCGGGCGTCCTCCGGGTTCTGCGCGATCGCTTGGGACACCCGACCGACGCCGGGGGTGTAGATCATCGACAGGTCGTCGCGGTTGCGGATGGGGTGCTTGGACTGCATCTCGATCTTGCCGCCGAGATGCATGAGGAAGGTCCGGTCGGAGACCTTGTGGATCGTCACACCCGGAACCGCTCGGAGCACCTCGACCAGATGGCCCGCGTGCGCAGTGTCGGTGGCCGCGCAGGTGACGTCGATCCGTAGCCGCTCGTGTCCAGAGGCGGTCACGTCGAGGGCGGTCACCGAGCCGCCCGCGTGCTCCACCGCCGCCGTGAGCTCACTGACCGCTCGACCCCCGGCGGGCACCTCCAGCCGCACGGTGATCGAGTAGGAGATGCTGGGCACCGAGACCACGGGCGTCCTCCCGGCTTCATCAAGGATGTGTCTTCCGATCGTCTCACCTTCCGGACAGAGTGTCGCGTACGCCCCTCCGCGGGTCGCAACGTGACTCCGCGTCGCCGGTCGAGAGCGAGTCGTGGTCCCGGCGCCACCTGGTCGCGTCACCCGGTCGGCGCCACGGTCGTCGTGGTGACGCTACGCGCGCTGGCGTCCCGCCGGGAGAAGGTGTTCATGGCCACGACCAGGAGCAGCGTCACCCAGGCGGTGCAGACCAGGCTGGCGACCAGCTTGCTCGGGATCGGTCCGTACACGTCCACCAACCTGTACTCGCCGACGTGCAGCATGAAGCTGCTCGACCAGCGCGGCAAGTAGTAGAAGATCACGCCCGCATCGCCCATCAGCAGCCGCATCGCGGCGCTCTCGATCACCGACTGGACGAACTCGATGATCCACCACACACCGAGGGCGCGCAGCACGCTGCGCCCGAGAATCCCCAGCCCGACCCCGAGCAGCGCCCACAAGACCGCGTTCCACACGTAGTAGAGCAGCCCCACGGCCACCTCACCGGTGATCTCGAGGGGCCCGTCGAGCAGGAGCAGACCGACGATCCAGTTGAGCGCGATCGAGACCAGCGCGACCGCCGACGACCACGCGCCCACCACGACGCACGCGGCGGCGACGAGCACGTCGCGACGCGGCGGAGGGACGAGCGTCGAGACGAGCGTGCCGTGGCGGTGCTCGCCCCTGAACGCGAGGATCCCCACGACGCCCATGCAGGCCGCGACGATCGGGTAGGTCGTGTACTGCGCCGCTCCGGTGAGGAGGGGGAGCGCGGCCCCGTCCGAGAGGACGAGAGAGCCTGGCCAGCGGCCCGGGTCCACGTAGTCGTCCCGCTCATGTCGCACGATCACGGCGGCGACGAGCGCCGCGAGCGCTGAGGAGCACAGCCAGGCCGCTCAGCAAGTAGGTCGACGGCGACGTGCGCAGCCGGGTCCACTCCAAGCGCAACGCGTCGATCATCAGACTTCCCCTTGGTAGTTGAGTTCTTCGGTGAACTCAGGGCGGGCCAGCACGGGCGTGACCGAAGCAACGTCACCCGCGAGGTCGAGCACGGCGCGAGCACGTCCGACCCCGACCCATCCGGACCACGACCGCGGTCGACGACGTCGAAGCCGTCTCGCTTCGATCCGTGCCACCGGTCGTCCTCCTCGTCATCGGGTGTGGCGGCCCAACACTGTAGGGGACTTTCGGACAGCGCCGTTTTGTGCTTGTGGATAAGTCGGACGAGCCGGTTGCCGGAGCCCTTCTTCAGGGGGTCCTCTTCAGGGGTGTTGTCGGAGCCTCTCCTTCAGGGGTACGGTCACGACGTGACTTCGTGTGGACGGCGATTTCGTCGCCCCGGCCGGCACCGCGGTGCCGTCGGGGTGGCACGTCGTCCGCGGTCACGTCTCCTGCGGTGATCTCGTCCCAGCAGCGATCCGGTGACCACCACGCGGACCTGACCGCGATCCACGACGGTCCCGCGTCCGGCCGGGGTGACGACCTCGTCCATCCCGCCGATCCACATCGCAGGAGACCGTCATGGTTGACCCCCTGAGCACGTCCCGCACCGACTCCCACGACCCTCGCGTCTCACACCGTCGACTCTCCGACGCGGAGCTGCGTGCCTGCCTCGCCGTCCGCGACCTGAGCGATCCCGCGCAGGGACACCACGCCATGCAGGACCTCCTCGACGAGGTCGTCACCCGCCTCGCTGATGTGCTGGGCTGGCCTACCCGCGTGGTCCGCGGCGATCGCATCGTGAGCGTGGCCGACAACTACGACCGACTCGGCTATCCCGCCGACGTGGTGACCCGCGACGCGCGCTACACCCGCTACGTCGACGATCACCACGTGCTGCGCAGCCACAGCAGCGCGATGGTTCCGGCCGCCCTCCGCGACCTGGCGCGGAGGGCCGACCCGCCGTCGTCGGTGCTGCTCGCCTGCGTCGGCATCTGCTACCGACGTGACGCCATCGACTGGCAGCACAGCGGCACACCGCACCAGGTCGACTTGTGGCCGGTGACGCGGGAACGCGTCTGCACCGAGACCGACCTGACGCGCATGATCGACGTCGTCGTCTCCGCCGCTCTCCCAGGCGCCCGATGGCGCACCACGCCCGCGACTCACCCGTACACCCTCGCCGGTCGACAGATCGATGTGCGATGGGACGGGCGGTGGATCGAGATCGGCGAGTGCGGCCTCGCCGCTCCGGCCGTCCTCACCGGAGCGGGGCTGACCGGCTGGTCCGGCCTGGCCATGGGGTTGGGCTTGGATCGGCTGGTGATGCTGCGCAAAGGCGTCCCTGACATCCGACTCCTCCGCTCGACTGACCCGCGCGTCGCGGAGCAGATGCACGACCTTGCGCCGTACAAGCCGGTGTCGCACCTGCCGCCGGTGCGTCGCGACCTGTCGATCGCGGTCGGCCCCGACACCGACACGAGCGCTGAGGCGCTGGGCGACCGGGTGCGCGAAGCGCTCGGCGCCGACGCTGACGTGGCCGAGACGGTCGAGGTCGTGGCGACGACGGCGTACGAGGAGCTGCCCGACACCGCCAGGGCGCGCCTCGGCATGCGCGCCGGTCAGCGCAACGTGCTGGTGCGTCTGGTGCTGCGGCCGCTGGACCGCACGCTCACCGACGACGAGGCGAACCGGCTTCGGGACCGGGTCTACGCGGCGTTACACGAGGGCGCGGTGGCGCAGTGGGCGAGCCGCGAGCCGAGCGCTTAGCCGTCGACGTTGGCCGGGCCGTGAGCGCGGGCGGCGACTGTCGGCTCGGTCTCGGCCGGCGGCTCGCCGCCCTCGGCGCTGCGCAGCAGTCCGGCGGCGACGACGATGACGACGACGAAGCCCAGGGGGATCGTCAGCGCCCAGGCGAGTCCGACCTGCTGGGCGACCGCTCCGATGAGGACGGGACCCACGACCGAGCCGACGTAGCCGGCCGACACGACCGGACCGAGCATGGACGCCCGGCGGGCGGTCCGGACATTGCCGGCCGCACTGAAGACCACGGGTACGGCGGGACCGATCCCGAATCCAGCGAGCCCGAAGCCGACCAGGGCGAGCCCTGGACCCGGCGCGAGCAGGAAGACGACGTACCCGACGGCGCTGATCGCCGCTCCGGTACGCGCCACCACGACCGGGCCCAGGACCTCGCCGACCCGGTCGGCCAGGAGCCGGGACACCGCCATCGCCGCCGAGAACACCGACAGACCCAGCGCCGCCATGTCCACGGGGGCGCCGAGGTTCTCGTGGAGGAAGACGGCGCTCCAGTCGCCGATCGCTCCCTCCCCGAGGAACGAGCCGAAACCCATGAGCGCCAGGACCACGACGACCGCGATGCCGACCTGGGGCCGAGCGCCGTCCGGACTCTCCACCGCGTGGGAGGTGACGGCGCTCTCCCGGTCGGGCGGCAGGAGGTGGATGAGGATCGGTGCGGTCACGACCGCGCACACCACGCCCGCCACGATGAAGTGGACGCGAACGTCGACGCCGCCGGCGGCGACCGCCGCCGCGACCCCGGCGCCGCCCATGGAGCCGAGACTCCACAAGCCATGGAAGCCCGACATGATCGGACGCCGGTACAACCGCTCGACGGCGACCGCGTGAGCGTTCATGGCGACGTCGAGCATGCCGCCGATCACCCCGAGGACCGCGAGTGCCCCGGTGAGCGTCACGAGGTCCACGGCGTACGCCGGCCCAACGAGCGCGACCGCCTGGACGAGCACCAAGATCCTGATCGGCCGGCCGGTGCGACCACGGCGCTCCATGCGGCCGGTGAGACGGGTGCCGACGAGCAAGCCGACGGACAGACCACCGAACGCGATCCCGAGGTCCTCGTGGTCGAGGTGGAGGTCGGCTTTGATCGAGGGAATCCGGGCGGCCCAGGTGGCGAACATCGCCGCGTGGACCAGGAACGTCACCGCCACCGCGAGGCGGGCGAGGCGAAGCTCTCGGGGGGCGGAGCGCGTCACGCGATGGACCCTATCGGCGAGAGCCGGTCGGATAGACCTCGACGTCCACGGTCGGCCGCCGGCGCGGCCCCAGGGCTCTGCGCTCCACCGGAACGAGGAGCAGCTGGGGAAGGCACCTAGCGGAAGAGGCGAACGTTCCAGGGGTAGCGCCAGCGGTTGCCCGCCACCGCGGACAGTCCCCCGAGGCAGACCAGGACCATCCACCCCACGACGACCACGGGGAAGAGCACACCCAGCAGCCCGAACGTCAGCCCGGCGGCCATGCCCAACGCGACGGTCGCGCCGAGGAAGGTGAGCTGGAAGTTGACCGACTCCATCGCCTGGTCCCGGACGAACCGGGACGAGGTGCCCTTGGTGAAGGCGATGAGGGCAGGGATGACGAACAAGGAGAAGTACCCGGACCAGTGAGCCACCAACGCCCACATCCGGTCGGCGCCGTTCGGCATGGTTCGCTCCGCCGTGGCGTGCGCCTTCGCGACGGGCAGACCGCGCAGCGCCCGCGCGAGGTCGTCGCCACTCCTGGCGGTGAGCGCCTCCCCGATGCGCTGGTCGAGCTCGGCGTGGGTGAGCCGACCCTCGGCGAAGGCGGTCTGCAGCAGCGCGACCCCCTGATCGCGGTCAGCGTCGGAGACGCGCATCGCCCCAGGTAGCGGATGCGGAAGACCGCCGGTTCCTTCGACTCTCACGGCCTCATTCTCGACCGGCGAGCGGGACGCGAGGCATCCGGAATGACCCTGAGCACACCCCGAGCGGCGCCCCGGTGACGCCTGGACCTCGCGTGCAGATGTCGTCGCGTGCAAGTGTCGTACCGAGACTCCCTGTCGATCATTGGCGGCGATGCTCTACGGTTCCACCGACACGATCGCGTGAAGGAGTGCCTGTGCGCGTCCTCGTCATCGGGGGATCCGGTGCAGTGGGGACTCTCGTGCTCCCCACCCTCGTCCAGCATCACGACATCACGGTCTTCGACCTCAAGCCGCCGGCGGCGAACGTCGCGGTCGACTACGTGTCCGGAGACCTCCGCGACGTCGACGCGGTCCGCCGCGCCGTCGAGGGCATCGACGCCTTGGTCTTCATGGCGATGGGGCCTCTCGCCGGCTGGGGTCAGCCCGACAACGCCCGAACCCACCTCGAGGTGTCGGTCGCCGGGCTCTACACGGCCCTGAACGCCGCCCACGACGCAGGTGTGCGGCACGCCGTCTACACCAGCAGCATGTCGGTGTACGCCGAGCCCGGCGAGCTGCCGGGCCGAGAGCGTTACCCCGACGAGACGGTGCCGCCCGACGCCACGAACTTCTACGGCCTGGCGAAGCGTCTGGGCGAGGAAGTCTGCCGCAACGCGGTGCAGGCGTGGGGGATGAGCGTCGTCGCGCTACGCCTGTGCCATCCCGTCGCGGACCACGAGTTCCCCCGCCGCGACGGCCTGGCGGCGACGATCTGCACGTCGGCGCGCGACACCGCCCGCGCCATCCTCGCCGCGCTCGACTTCCAAGGTCACGGCTTCGAGGCGTTCGCCATCAGCGGTGACGGCGCCGAGAAGGTGGTGTCCTTGCGCAAGGCGCGTGAGGTGCTGGGCTGGACTCCGCTCGACAGCACCGCTCAGGCGACCACGACCTAGCCCGCCACGAGGACGACGCACACACTCTCGGCCAGGTCGTCGGGAGCGTGGGTGGATGACCGGCGAGGGTGGCTCGTGCTCGACCAGCGCCGAAGGAGCGCGATCGCCGGGTCAGCGGTTCGACTTCACCTCCGTCGGTGCTGTCTCACGTAGTCGCTGTCTCACCCCAGTCGGGCGCCGTGACGCTGCGACCGGCCCGCCGCCCGCGTCTGGATGGCGGCGATGCCGGTCAGGACGCCGAAGGCGACGAGCCAGGCGCTGAAGACGACAGTGAGGACGGACCAGGACGGTCGCGGATAGGCGAGGACGAGAACGCCGGCCACGAGGCTGAGCGCGCTCGTGACCACACGGACGCCGCGCGCCGGCCGATCGCCCTCGAAGAACGCTGCGACGAGCGTGATCACCCCGCTCATGGTCCAGAACAGGCCCACGAGCAGGACCAAGGACTCGCTCGGGGGGGTGTGGTCCCGCAGCAGCGGGATGCCGACGGCGAGGCCCACGACGCCGAGGAGCACCAGGAGGGTTCGCCTGCCGACTTCGCGCCTGTCCTCCACGACAGCCTGGGCGAGGGAGTGGAGCGCGCAGACCAGGATCTGCGCCGCCAGCAGGATCGCGGCTGCCCGGACGGTCACGGCCGGCCAGGCCACGACGAGCGCGCCGAGAACGACGCTCGCGCAGCCGACGACGAACGTCGCCTGCCAGGTGGCTCCGACCGCGAAGAGGAGGCGTGCGACGCCTCTGCTCCGCCGACGACTGGGTGCTCCCCCGCCATCACGCCGACCGGCTGTCGCGCGGTCGGTGGTCCTGTGCTCGCTCGTCCCCTCGTCGCTCGCCCTCTGCCCTCTCGCCCTCTGCCCTCTCGCCCTCTGCCCTCTCGCCCTCTGCTCTGTCGCACCCTGCTCTGTCGCACCCTGCTCGGTCGTACCCTGCTCGGTCGCACTCTGCTCGGTCGACCTGTGCTCCGCTGCCCGGTGTTCGGGCTCGCCATGGTCAGCGGCTCCGTCGTCAGCGGCCCCGTCCACCCCTGTGGGCGACCCGTTCCCCAGGGATGCTCCGGCAGCTCCCGGCGGCTCCGACGACACCGGGCCGGGCTGAGCCGGGAGGCGAGGCCCGGTCATCGGAGCGGGGTGCTCGCCTGGCGCACTCGACTGGTTCGGTGGGCGCTCCGAGCCGTTGGGACCGCGCTGGATCGGGTCGGACGGCATGCTTCCGCCCCCTCGTGTGACACGACGACGCCACGAGACCCGCCCTCGCACGGTGGGCCGTCGGCGTCCTTGCCGCCCTTATCGTGGCCAGCCGAGCACGCCGTCACACCACCCTTGCGAGGTGAGGACTTGGCCTTGCGAGGTGAGGACTTGGCCTTGCGAGGTGAGGACTTGGCCTTGCGAGGTGAGGCCCTGGTCTCCTAGGTGACGCCTCCCCAGGCGAGGCCTTCCCAGGTCACGCCTTCGCAAGTGAGTGACAGATCGACTGAGGTGCACCGGCCCCTACCATGCTCGCGTGGAGAGCTCCTCGTTCCCGCTCCGCGGCAAGACCGCTTTGGTGACCGGCGTCTCACGACGTCGCGGCATCGGCTACGCGGTCGCCACCCGCCTGGCTGAGCTCGGCGCCGACATCGTCATCCACCATTTCGTGCCCCATGACGCCGAGCAGCCATGGGGTGCCGACGACCTGGACCAGGTGCGGGACGGAATCCGCGCCTCCTTACGCCCCGGCGCGGCGTTCGGAGACCTGAGTCTCGACCTCTCCCACGAGGACGCCCCTGGCCGACTCATCGCCGCCGCCAAGGACCTGACGGGACGTCTCGACATCCTCGTCTGCAACCAGGCCCGTTCGGGGCGGGACGGATCGATCTTCGACATGACACCGGACCGGCTCGATGGCCACTGGGCCGTCAACGCCCGCGCCACGATCCTGCTGACGAGCCACTTCGCCAAAGCGTTCACCGGCCTGGACGCCGGACCGGCGGCTCGCCCGGGCGACCGCGCCAGGGCGACGCGACCGGTGGACGAGCACGCGACAGGGCGTGTGTTCTGGATGACGTCGGGGCAGCAGCAGGGACCCATGCCCGGAGAGGTGGCCTACGCCGCGAGCAAGGCCGCGCTCGCCGGTCTGACCGCCACGGTCGCCAGTGAGCTGCTCCCCCACGGGATCATCCTCAACACGATCAACCCAGGACCGGTGAACACCGGCTACCTCGATGTCGAGACGACCGACCGAGACGCGGACGCGATCGAGTCCGCCCGCGCGGCGATGCCCTTCGGACGCTTCGGGCATCCCACAGATCCCGCGCGCTTGATCGGCTGGCTCGCCACGGACGAAGGCCGCTGGATCGTTGGTCAGGTCCTGACGTCAGACGGAGGGTTCGGCGTGACAGCCTCCTGACGACGGGTGCGTCGTCGCGGACACCGCGAGGCGGAGACCTGGAGTCGACAAAGCGCGAGGCGGCCGACCTTCCGTGGTCAGCCGCCTCGTCCGCGTGCTGGTGGAGGTGGCGGGAATCGAACCCGCGTCCTTCGTCGTCGTTTCAGGGCTTCTCCGGGCGCAGCCTGCTCAGCGTTCTACTCGGCCCCGGCGCTCACGCAGGCAAGTCGCCGACGGGCCCAGCCGCGGTCGGTGTCCCCGCACGGCCCCGCGGCCGTTCCATGCGGGCGAGCCTCCTCGATGAGGCCAGGATCCGGGTCGGAGGCACTCCCGGCCTGACCCTTCGCTAGCTCGCGTCAGGCGGCGAGAGCGAAGTCAGTGCGCTTAGCGTTGGCACTTATTTGTTTCCAGGGATCGTTTACGAGGTGACCCTGGGTCCTCGGCCCGCTTCCCCTGAAGCGATCGTCCGAAGTCGAAACCGTTCACCCCCCTGTTGAGTTGTCAACCAAGCCGGGCCGGCGTCCGCCGCGATCGTCCCGGCCCGCACCACTGTAGCGCTCAACGCCGGAGAGGTCACGCCAGATTCCCGGCGCTCAGCCGCCGCTCCCACCAGCCACCACGCCGGTGCCCCCGCCGGGCACGACGGGCCGAAGCTTCGTCCCTTTTCTCACCTGTGCCGGGAGGCGGACGCCCCGAGCTCGTGGGGGCGCCCCACCGGTCAGCGTCGCCCGGTGAGGAGCCGGGAGAGCTAGGCTGGCGGCGGTCTGGACGAGGTCCGCGCGGCGTCGCGGGAGGGACATGAGGTGGGTATGCGACGGGTCGACTTGGGCGAGGTTCCCTATGCCGAGGCGATCGAGCGCATGGCTCGGTGGGTCGACGAGCGGCGGCGTGGGCTCGCGCCGGATCGTCTGTTCCTCCTGAGCCACCCTCCGGTGGTGACGTACGGCGCCCGCACGGACCCACGCGACCTCCCGCCCGCCACCGCGGGCTTGCCCACCGTCGAGGTCGACCGCGGCGGCTACGCCACCTACCACGGACCCGGGCAGCTCGTCGGCTATCTCGTGGTGAACGTTCGCGAGCGTGGCCCCGTCGACATCGTCCGATGGCTCGAGAACGGCCTCGTCGCGGCGCTGGGGAAGCTCGGCTTCCCCGCGGTGCGCCGCGACACCCCTCCCGGATCGCCGAGCCTGGTCGGCGTCTGGACCCCTGACCACCACAAGATCGCGTCCATCGGCATGCGCATCCGGGGTGGAGTCACCAGCCACGGCTTCGCGCTCAACATCGACCCCGACATGACGGTGTTCGACCAGTTCACCGCCTGTGGGATGCAGGACGTCACGATGACGTCGCTGCGGCAGCTGGCGGACCGCGGCGTCGCGCCGATGCCGACCGAGGCGGAGGTTCGTGACGCGGTGGCGGCCGCGCTCGGCGCCACCTGAGCACGCAGGACCGAGCGGAGAACGCGAGCCCAGGGACTACGCGCGTCGCGTCGCGTACGGGTTGGGGATCGCGTTGAGCAGCCGCTGGGTGTAGTCGTCCCGCGCCTCACGGATCACGCGCAGCGTCGGCCCGGACTCGACCAACCTGCCCCGATGGAGCACGAGGACCTCGTCGGCGAGGACCCGCGCGCTCAACAGGTCGTGGGTGATGTAGAGCATCGCGATGCCCCGCTTCCGCACGAGGTCGTCGAGGAGCTGCAGGATCTCCGCCCGAATCGAGACGTCGAGCATGGAGATCGGCTCGTCCGCCACGATGATCTCCGGGTCGGGCGCCAGCGCCCGGGCCACCACCACACGCTGCTGCTGACCGCCGGACAGCTGGTGCGGGAACTTGTCGATGTAGGCTGACGCAGGAGAAAGTCCCACGCTCTCCAGCAGCTCCTCGACGCGGGGACGCAGCTCCCGCCGAGACACGCCGCCGTAGTTCACCAGCGGTCGGCTCAGGATGTAGCCGATGGTGTGGGTGGGGTTCAGCGCGGCGAACGGGTCCTGGAAGACCAGTTGGATGTGCCGCCGGTAGTCGCGCAGAGCGCGACCACGCAGCCGGTCGACCCGCACGTCACCGAACCGCACCTCACCGCTCGTCGGGCGTTCGACGCCGGTCACCAGCCGGGCGAGCGTGCTCTTGCCGCTGCCGCTCTGCCCGACCAACGCCGTGACCGTTCCCTCCCGCAAGGTGAACGACACGTCGATCACCGCGTCGACCTCGCGGACCTTGAACCCGCGACGACTGCGGTATCGCTTGGACACCCGGTCGACCTCGAGGATCGGCCGACGCTCCTCGATCCGCACCTCTCGACTTGCCGACGTGGTGAAGACCTGACCTGACCGCGGCGCCCCCTCGCGACGCCCATCGCCGGCGGCGTACGCCTGTTCGGCGACATGGCACGCCGCGAGGCCCGGCCCCATGGGGACCAGCCGCGGCTCCTCGGTTCGGCAGGCGTCCGCAGCCTCCCGGCAGCGGGGAGCGAACGGACACCCTCGCACGGGACGCGACAGGTCCGGCGGCCGGCCCGGGATGTAGCCGATCTCCACCGCGTCCGCTCTCGGGTCGGCGTAGGCGCCGAGCAGGCCACGGGTGTAGGGGTGGATGGGCTCGGCCAGCATCGTCGCCGAGCGCTGGTCCTCGACGATCCTCCCGGCGTACATGACCATCACCCGGTCCGAGACCTCCATCACCGTGCCGAGGTCATGGCTGATGAGGAGGACCGCGAACCCCTGGTCGCGTTGCAACGCGCGGACGTTGTCGAGGATCGAACGCTGCACGATGACGTCCAGGCCGGTGGTCGGCTCGTCGAGCACGACGAGCCGCGGCCGTAGCGCGAGCGCCAACGCGAGACAGACCCGCTGCTTCATACCGCCCGAGAGCTCGTGCGGGTAGAAGCGCATGAACGACGGGTCGATCATCACCATCTCGAGCAGCTCGGCGATGCGGTGTCGGACCTCCGCGCCGCGCATCGAGGTGTGCTCCTCGATGACGTCGCGGAACTGGGCCTCGATGGTGAGGACCGGGTTGAGGGAGTTCATGCTGCTCTGGAAGACGGTGGACATGTCCCGCCAACGCAGCCTGCGGAGATCCGCCTGGCTCGCGTGCGTGATGTCCTGTCCGGCGAAGCGGATGCTGCCTCCGGTGATCCGTCCCGCTGGCAGCAGGCGGAGGATCGCGTTGCCGAGCGTCGTCTTCCCGCTGCCCGACTCGCCGAGGAGTCCGACGAACTCGCCGTCGTTGAGCTGGAACGACACCTCGCGCACCGCGTGCGTGGCGCCGTAGGCGACGGAGAGGTCGCGCACGTCGAGCAACACCGGCTCGGACGTGGCGTCCGGACGCTCCTCGACGGCCGTCCTCGGCGCGCGCACCTCGTTACCCGTCAGCTGGTCGACGTCCTCAGGCATGGGTCAGCCCTCTCGCAAGTGCGGGTTGCTCAGCGCGTCGACGCCGAAGTTGATGAGGGTGAGCGACGACAGCAGCAGCGCGATCGCGAGACCAGGAGCTCCGAGCCAGAGCCACTGGCCGGTGAGCATGGCGCCGCTGTTGTTGGCCCAGTAGAGCATCGTTCCCCAGCTGACCGTCGTCGGGTCGCCCAAACCGAGGAACTCCAACCCGGCCTCGGCCGCGATGGCACCGCCCGCCGCGCCCAGGAAACCGGCGACGACGAGCGACAGCATGTTCGGCATGATCTCCTTGAAGATGATCCGCATCGTGCCCTCCCCTGCGAAGCGCGCGGCGGTGATGTAGTCCCGCGCCCGCAGGGTGAGGATCTGAGCCCGTTTGACGCGGGCGCCCCAGGCCCACCCGGTGACGCTGATGACGAAGATGATGAGCCACAGGCCACGGACGCCGTCCGGCGCGTACGCGGCGAGCGTGACCATGAGCGGCAGGACGGGAACCACCAGGGCGAGGTTGATGACGAACGACAGCACCTCGTCAACCCACCCTTGCAGGTAGCCGGCGGTGAGACCGACGAGCAGGCCGATGACCGTAACCAAGGCGCCCGCCACCAGGCCGACGATGATGGACGTCCGCGCGCCGTACACCAGCTGAGAGAAGATGTCCTGCCCGGCCGCCGTGGTCCCGAGCAGGTGGGTGCGGCTCGGCGGCAGGGAGGCCTCGAAGCTGGTCTCCCTGGGATCGTGCGGCGCGATCAGCGGCGCGAAGACGGCGACGAGCGTGAAGCCCGCGAGGATGAGGAGGCCGACGCGGCTCTTGCGGTTGGCCCACAGGATCGCCAGCCACAAGGGCATCCGGGAGCGCCGCGCGGCGGCGATGTCCCGCTCGACCTCCTCAGGCCTCTCCTCCGCTGCGTGGATCTGGCCGATGGGAGCTGTCACGCCTGCGCCTCCCTCCGCACCCGCGGGTCGAGGATGCCGTACAGGATGTCCGCGCACAGGTTGGCGAGCAGGACGCCGACCGTGGTGAACAGGAAGATGGTCTGCATCAACGGGTAGTCCCGGCTGGAGATCGCCTCATACATCAGCTTCCCCATGCCGGGGTAACCGAAGATCATCTCCACCATGAGCGTGCCGCCCACGATGGTGCCGAGCCCCATGGCGAAGCCGGTCACGTTCGGCAGGATCGCCACCCGCGCGCTGTAGACGAGGGCGACGCGGCTCGTGCGCAGTCCCTTGGCCTGCGCGAGCCGGGTGTAGTCCTCGCCGAGGGTGTGCACCATGTTGTTGCGCATGCTCATGATCCAGCCGATCGGGCCGGTGATGAGGAGCGAGAGCGCCGGCAGGAAGCCGTGGTAGACGGCGTCGGCGATGAACGCCCACGACCACGACGGCTCGATCTCTCCGCTGTAGCCGCCCGCCTCGGGGAACCAGCGCAACGTGAACGCGAACACGTAGATGAGGATCAGCGCGATCCAGAAGAACGGCAGCGTGCCCAGGAACGTCGACCCGAGGCTCACCACCGCGTCGAACTTGGTGTTGCGCTTCCACGCCGCCCAGGCGCCCAGCAAGGTGCCGATGACGAAGCCGAGCACGTGGGTGACGCCGACCAGGACGATCGTCCACGGCAGCGCCTCACCGATGATGTGGGTGACCGAGTAGGGGAAGTACGTGTAGGAGATGCCGAAGTCACCGCGGACGACGGCCTTGAGGTAGTCGACGTACTGCTCGAGGATGCTGCCGGTCGGCAGCCCGAGCAGGACACGGACGGACTCGATGGCGGCCGGGTCGACGGCCTCGGTCTGCCCGGCCAGCCGCTGGACCATGCTCTGGGCGGGGTCGCCGGGCTGCAGGCGCGGAATGATGAAGTTCAGCGTCACCGCCGCCCACAGGGTGAGGAGGAAGAACCCCAGCCGGCTTGCGAAGTAGCGCATCGTTGCGAGGCTCCCTTGCTCGTCGCGGCGCGTCCTTAGGCGCGGTGAGCGTCCGGGGCCGCGCGGGCTCGCGCGGCCCCGGACACGTGCGCGTCAGTCGCCGCGGTACTCAGGATTGGGCCGCAGTCGGGTGATGATCACCAGCTGGTCGCCCGGCCCGGCGTAGGGGTCCTCGGCGCTCGGCCAGCCGACGACCTTCTCGGTGCGGTACTGGAACCACTGGGCGCCGTACCACAGCGGGATGACCGGCACCTGCTCGACCATGATCTTCTGCAGCTCGCCGACGATGCGCTTCTGCTCCTCCTCTTCCTGCGCCTGGGCGAGCTCGTCGAGCAGGTCGTCGGTCCGAGCGTCCCGCCACCGAACGAAGTTGCTCGCCGCCGGCTTGCCGACCGGCGCGGTCTGCGCGCTGTGCAGCGGCAGGCGGTACGCGTCGTACATGTTGCATCCGCCGCCGTGGACGCCGAAGACCATGTCGAAGTTGCCGGACGCCCGGTCCGCGTCGACGATCTCCGGCGTCGGCGTCTGCACGTTCAGCGTGATGCCGAGGTCGGCGAGGTTGTCCCGGATGATCTGCGCGGCCTGGATCCAGTCGACCCAGCCGTTCTGGACCTTGAAGGAGAACGCCGGCAGTGGCTTGCCGTCCTTGCCGCGGAGCTTGCCGTCCGGCCCGGTCTGGTAACCCGCGTCGGCGAGGATCTGCTTGGCGCGCTCCGGGTCGTACGGGACCCTGCCCTCGTTCTCGATGTCAGGTGCGAGCCAGGCCTTCTGCCCCGGCAGGACGAGGCCGGTCTGGCTGGCGGTCTCGACGTACCCGTACTGCGCCTTGTCCTTGATCTCCTCCCGGTCGATCGCGTAGGTCAACGCGCGCCGGAACTCGACGTCGTTGAACGGCGCCTTGGTGAGGTTCATGTACAGGCTGATGTTCGCGCCCGGCGGGAACCAGTACTTGTTGTGCTTCGGGTCCTTGGCGACGTACGTCTTCTCGATGTCGGGCACGAACATCGCGTTCCAGTCGTACTCGCCGCGCTGCAGCCGCAGCTTGTCGACCTCGGCTCCACCGGTCGCCTTGCGGAAGAACAGCTCCTGGACCTTGACCTTGTCCGCCTGCCAGTACCGGGGGTTGCGCTCCAGCACCAGCTGCTGGCTGTTCATGCTCTTGACCGTGAACGGCCCGGTGCCGACCGGGTTCGGGTTGGTGAACTTCTCCGGGTCGGACTCCTTGGACCAGATGTGCTCCGGCACGATCCGGGTGTCGGCGATCTGGTTGAACCTGGGGACCGAGGGCTCCTTGAAGGTGAACGTCACCTCGTCCTCGCTGGTGGCCGTGACGCTGCTGAGCGCCGACCAGATGCCGTTGCGGTCCAGACCAGGCGCCTTCTTGAACAGGTTGAACGTGAACGCCACGTCCTTGGCGCTGAACGGCTTCCCGTCGGACCACTGGACGCCCTTCCTGGTCCTCACGACCAGCTTCGTCGGGCTCTCCCAGGTGAACGACTCAGCGAGCCAGGGTTCGACCTCGCAGCTGTAGTCGTTGATGTTGAAGAGCATCTCGTAGACGAAGGTGGTCGTGAGCGCCGTCGGCGAGAACGGGTTGAAGTTCCGCTGCGGCGCGTTCCCGCCACCGAAGTCGCCCATGTTCAGTCGGCGCACCAAACCAGCCGTGGCGCCGCTGTCGCCTCGGTCACTGTCGCTGGCGTTGTCACCGGCACCACAGGCCGCGCCCGCCACCGCCACGAGGAACGCCGTGGCCGCCGCGGTCACCGCACGGGTGGTCCGAGGCCTACGCCCCTGGGCACGTCTCCACCACACGTCAACCTCCTGGAACGTTCGTCCTGGCCCCCGTGTCTGATCTCGCTGCGTCCTGGTGTCGCTGCTCCTGCCCCTGCCTACTCCCCGCAGCCACAACTGCCGCGGATGACGAGCTCCGTCTCCAGCACCCGGTCGGTGGCCGGGTCGACCTGCCCCTCGACGTGTGCGAGCAGCAGCCGCGCCGTCTCCCGTCCGAGCGCGCGCATGGGCTGACGGACGGTGGTGAGACCGGAGGCCATCAGCCCAGCCATCGGGATGTCGTCGAACCCGGTGACGGCGACGTCGTGCGGCACGCGTAGGCCACGGTCCAAGAGGGCGACGACCACGCCGAGGGCGGTCTCGTCGTTGACGCAGACGAGCGCACGCGGCAGGTCACCGCTCTCCAGAAGCCGCGTGGCCGCGATGAAGCCGTCCGACTGCTGGAATCCCACACGCACGGGCTCCGCCGGCGGTTCGAGCCCGGCTCGCTCGTGCGCCTGGCGGAATCCGAGCCAGCGGTACGTCGCGTCCGGTGAGCCGTCGGGGTTTCCGACGAACGCCACGTGACGGTAGCCGTGATCGTTGAGCAGGTGCGAGGTCAGCCGGGCAGCCGCTGCGGTGTTCTCGGTGCGCACCGTGGGGATGCCGACCATCGGCTTGCTGGCGAGCAACACCAGAGGCCCGCCGAGCTTCTCCAGACGACGGATCTGTCGGTCGGACATGACACCGCCCATGACGGCGATGCCGTCGACGCGGTCGGCCATGCCGAGGACGAGGTCGACGGAGTGACGCAGCAGATGGGTGCCCATGATGAGCACGCCCACCTTGGCGTCGACCGCGGCCTCCTCGAACCCCTCGATGACCTCGGAGTAGTAGGGGCCAGAAAGTCCTGGGAACACGATGCCGAGGGCGGAGTGGCGTCGCTTGACCAGCGCCCGCCCCGCGTGGCTGGGCCGGAAGTTGTGCTTGTCGATGACCGCTTGCACCTTGCGGCGGGTCTCCTCCGACACCTGGCCGACTCCGCGCGCGACCCGGGAGACGGTCGCGATCGAGACGCCCGCGTCGCGGGCGATCTGCTGCAGGGTCGGCCTGGCCATCGGCATCCTCTCGGATGTAAAGCCCTTGCAGTAAACGTTTTCAGCTGCGAAAGTGCGACGATCGTAACCGCGCGGACATGTGCCCGCAAGACTCGCGCGCATCGGAGGCGTCTTCATGGTCGAGGTTCGTCGCAAGCGCATCCTGGTCGACGGCAGGGCCCGCATCCTGCTGAGCGGGGAGGTGCACTACTTCCGGCTCGACCGCGCAGACTGGGCTGACCGGATCGACGCGCTCGCCGCCGCCGGATGCGACGCCGTCGCGTCGTACATCCCGTGGCTGTGCCATGAGACGCCGGACGGAGCCATCGACCTGGACGGCCGCAGCCGGCCCGAGCTCGACCTCGGCGCCTTCATCGACCTGTGCGCCGATCGTGGGCTGTTCTTCCTGGCACGGCCGGGTCCGTTCGTGATGGCCGAGCTGAAGAACGAGGGTCTGCCCTTCCGCCTCTACGACGAGCACCCGGAGATCCGCCCGGTCACCTGGGACGGCCGGCCGGCGCCGAGCCGCACCGTCGACTACCTCGCGCCGGCGTTCCTCTCCGAGGTGCGTCGGTGGTACGCGGCGGTCATGCCGGTCCTCGCCTCCCGTCTGGTCACTCGCGGTGGCAACGTCATCGCCGTCCAGCTGGACAACGAGATCGGCATGCTGTCCTGGGTCACCAAGGCCCCGGACCTCACCGACCACGTGCTGGCCGATTTCGGCCAGTGGCTCGCCGCACGGTACGACGCGGAGACGCTCGAGCGGCGTTACCCGTTCCCGATCGACGATCCGGCGGCCCGAGCACGCGGCGTCCGGTCACCCGACGACGCCTACGCCCCCGCCTTGATGGTGGACCTCGGCCACTACATGCGCCACCGGTTCGCCCGGTACGTCGCGACGCTGCGCGAGTACGCGGAAGCCGAAGGTGTGCGCGGTGTTCCGTTCATCGTCAACATCCATGGAACTGGAGGGGGACGAGGGACCGAGTTCCCCGTCGGCATCAGCCAGCTCATGGAGAGCTACGCCGGCGTCCCCGGCATGGTGTCCGGCTCCGACCACTACCTCGGCGACCTCACCACCGGCAACGCGGCCGACCTCTACCTCATCAACGCGTTCATGGACGCCGTCCACGACGCCGACCAGCCGCTCACCTCGGTGGAGTTCGAGGCCGGGGACGGCGACTACGCGCGGGACCTGGCGGTCGTGTACGACCCGTCGGCGATCGACCTCAAGACCAGGCTGTGCGTCGCGCAGGGCAACCGGCTGCTCAACTTCTACCTCTTCGCCGGCGGCGTCAACCCGCGGCTGGCGAGCTCGGTCGGCGACGGTAACGACCGCATCAGCTTCACCGGCGAGCACCACGGCGTCGGGGCGCCCGTGGGAGCGGACGGACGACTCGGCCGCAGCTACGAGCCCACCAAGGCGGTCGCCCACACGATTCGGCGGATGGAGGCCTGGCTCGCCACGATGGACGAGGAGCACGACGACCTCGCCATGGCCTTCGTCCCCGACCTCTACCTCACCGACACCGCCTACCCGGCCAGCGCGCGCACCCGGACGATCGTGGAGAACCTCGAGCGGCACCGCTTCGGCGGTCCTGGTCAGCGGATGGCTCGCGCCCTCGTGCTGGCCGGCTACCGGTTCGGGGCGGTCACCCTGCCGGGATCCCTCGACGCCACGACGACACCGGTCCTGGCGCTCGGGAGTCCGGGCTACCTCGACGAGGTCGTCCAGCGGTCCCTCGTCGACTACCTGTCCGAGGGCGGGCGCCTCCTGCTGTGCGGCGAGGTTCCGAGCCACGATCTCGAAGGACGACCGTGCGCGCTGCTGCGCGACGCTCTCGGCCTGACACCCCGCGGCACACGGGTCGGCGACAACCGGTTCTACCTGTCGGTGCGCGCCGCGGGGTGGGCGGCGCCGCGCCCGGAGGAGCGAGTGTCGTACGCCCAGCTGTTCGCCCCGACCAGCGGGACGACCATCCTCACCGAGTACGACAGTGGAGCGGGCTGCGGCTTCGAGATCGAGGTGGGTGACGGCCGAGCGGTGGTGGTCACCACCGACTATCCGAGCCGAGACCTCGCCTTCTACCGCGCCGCAGTCGAACGGCTCGGTGTTTCACCGGGGCTCAGGCACGACGCCGAGCACGCCCATCTCCTCCTCACCTCGACCGGCAACGACAAGGGCGAGCGTTTCGTCCACGTCCTCAACCTCGACGGGTACGACGCGACATTCCGGCTCTACGAGCACGGCCAGGCGCTCTTCGGTGGACACCCGGTGAGCCTGCGCGGTCGCCAGGGCGTGATGCTGCCGGTCAATCTCCACCTCGACGGCGCCAAGCTGCGCTACGCCACCGCCGAGATCCTGGCGCTGGACGGTGACGCGCTCACGTTCCCCGTACCCGACTCCGGCCTCGTCGTCGCGCTCGAGACCGAACGCACGGTGGTCGTGGACGCGCCGGCGCGCGTGTGTCGCGAGGACGGCCTGCAGATCGTCCATGCCGCGGGTGGCCAGCGGACGGTCACGCTGCGCTGGACCTGACCGCCGGACTACCGTGGCCTCATGGCGAGCCGCACACGGGGGTGGACCGCGGCCTGGCTGGTGGCCTCGCTGGCCGGCCACATCGGCGCGCTGGTGGCGGTGTGGTGGGTCTTCGTACGAACCGCGCGCGGACAGTTCGCGGACACCGTCGCCCTGGCGGGCAACACGATCGGCCGCGCGCGCGTCGAGCACCTCGTCACCCAGGTCCTCGACGTCATCTCGGTGCTGTCGCTCCTCGTCGCCACCGCCCTCATCGGGTTCATCGCGCTCGCCCGCCGCAGGGTCGTGCTGGCCGGTGTGGCGGTCCTGCTCGTCGTCGGGTCGAACGTCACCACTCAGTTCCTGAAGTACGTCGCCATCCACCGACCTGATCTGGGCGTCGAGAACGCCAACATCAGCGTCAACAGCATGCCCAGCGGACACACGACCGTGGCGGCGTCGGTAGCGGTCGCGCTCGTCCTCGTGGTGCCGCCCCGACTGCGTGGGCTCGCCGCGGTGCTCGGCGCCGGCTACGCGGCCCTCACCGGTGTCGCCACCTTGTCAGCGGGGTGGCACCGGCCCAGCGACGCGGTGGCGGCACTGATCGTCGTCGGTGGGTGGGCCGCCGGCGCCGGGCTGCTCCTCGTGCTCACCCGACGCGACGATCCGTCGCCGCGGGACGCGCATCCCTACACCGTGGTCCTGCTCGCCGGGACCGGGCTGGCCTTGCTCGCCGTGGCCGCGATGGCCCTGTGGGTGAGCGACCAGAGTTTCGGCACCGGGGTCCTCGAGCTGAGTCGACGCCGCCTCTTCGCCGCCTATGCGGGCGGTGCGGTCGGCATCGCGGGGACCGCCGCCCTCATGATGGCGCTGGTGCTGTCGACCGTCCACGAGGTCGTACCCAGCAGAGGAGCTCGGGCCCGGCGCCCGCCGGACGCCCTCGTCAAGCCGTCCTGAACACGGCACACAGCTACACCGGCGACGGTCACAGGCGCCAGATTCGCCCGGAGTACCGGTCGCCGAGCCACGCGAACTGTCCGAACGACGCGACCGTCATCCCGAACCGATGCGGTTCGGGTCGGTCGTTAGCCTCCCACCAGCGGTACGCCTTCTCGACGACGGGCCAGAGCTTGCGCAGACCGTACTGCTCCCACACCGCGTCGCCCTCGTCCCACGTGACCGCCGCCCACGCGGAGTCATCGAAGAGCCAGCCGCGGCGTCGGTGTCCTTCGTCGGCCCAGGTGACGCGCACATCGGGCAACCGAAGCCCGAGAGCGAACAACGCGTTCGTGTCCTCCCAGAGAGCGACGTCGAGGTCGCACGCGGTGGGCTCCCCCGCGTCCAGGACACCGCCGTGCACATCCTCCACCGAGGGCGTGGGCGGCCAGGGCTGGCCGAGCCCGTCCAGCAGACCCAGGAACGCACCGGCTCCGCGCTCGTCGTCCACAGTGAGCCGGACGAGCGCCGCGCCCGCGAAATGGTTCCACCAGGGCACCAGGACGACCCCACCGCGCCGGAGGACGCGAAGCCAGTCGTAGGACACGGCGACGACCGGCGAGGTCACCAGCACCCGGTCGTACCTGGCCGAACGACGGTCGAGGTTCTCGTCCACGCGTACGGTGTCGACCGACCTGGCACCGCACGCCTCGCAGAGGATCGCCCCGATCGGGCGTCCGCCCGGCCCGACCACCTCCAGCACCCGCATGCCCGGCTCGAGGTCGAGATGCGAGAGCATCGTCGCCACGGGTTCTGGGACACCACACGGCGGCGCGTTCGTTCGTGCCATGGCGTGCTCAGGTGGGCGATGTCCGTGGTTCTCGGCTGCCATCCCGCTCACCTACCCCCGACCCGATGCCTGACATGTCCGATTTACCCGTCTCGCGTCTCACACACTCCTCCAGGCGATCGCGGCCTGTCCATGCCCCCGGACGCGGCGTCTGCGGTGGTTCGTCCGGCCGAAGTCGCGGACGCGCGGACGAGGGAGCTCGGATTGCTGGACGAAAGCCCTGTGCCGAGAACTACTCGCGAGTAACACTGGTGAGTAACTACGGCGAAAGGGTGAGCCATGAGCCAGCAGCGCGTCAGCGAGGTCGAAGCCCGCGCGGTCGCGGAGGCGGCCCGAGAGGCCACCTGGACCAAGCCCAGCTTCGCCAAGGATCTCTACCTCGGTGATCTCCGTCTCGACCTGATCTATCCGGCCCCGAGGCCCCCGGCTGACAAGGCCGCGAAAGGTCAGGAGTTCTTGGCGCGGCTCCGTGCGTACTGCGAGACCCTGGACGGCCAGGTCATCGAGCGCGAGGCGCGAATCCCCGACGAGTACGTCAAAGGGCTCGCCACGCTCGGTGCCTTCGGCATGAAGATCCCCGAGGAGTACGGCGGTCTCGGTCTGTCGATGATCGACTACGGCCGGGCCCTCATGATCGTGGGATCCGTCCACCCCAGCCTCGGGGCCCTGCTGTCGGCGCACCAGTCCATCGGCGTCCCCGAGCCGGTCAAGCTGTTCGGCACCCCAGCGCAGAAGGAGGCGTTCCTCCCCCGCTGCGCCCGGGGCGCCATCAGCGCCTTCCTGCTCACCGAGCCCGACGTCGGCTCCGACCCGGCCCGGCTGTCGATGCGGGCGGTACCGACCGAGGACGGCTCGGCGTACATCCTCGACGGCGTCAAGCTGTGGACCACCAACGGCGTCGTCGCCGAGCTCCTCGTGGTCATGGCCCGGGTGCCGAAGAGCGAGGGACACAAGGGCGGTGTGACGGCCTTCGTCGTCGAGGCCGACAGCCCGGGCATCACGGTGGAGAACCGCAACTCCTTCATGGGGCTTCGCGGTATCGAGAACGGCGTCACCCGGTTCCACCAGGTGGTCGTGCCCGCGGCCAACCGGCTCGGCGAGGAGGGGCAGGGTCTCAAGATCGCCCTCACGACCCTCAACACCGGACGACTGTCCATTCCGGCGCTGTGCGCCGGCGCCGGCAAGTGGTGCCTGAAGGTAGCTCGCGAATGGTCGCGGGAGCGCGAGCAGTGGGGTCGCCCGATCGGCCAGCACGCCGCGATCGCGCACAAGATCGCCTTCATGGCCGCCACGTCCTACGCCCTGGAGAGCATCCTCGAGCTGTCGGCGAACATCGCCGACGAGGGCGCGCTCGACATCCGTCTCGAGGCCGCGATCGCCAAGCTCTACGCCAGCGAGAAGGCCTGGACGATGGTCGACGACCTGGTCCAGATCCGCGGCGGTCGAGGCTACGAGTCGGCGGACTCGCTCGCGGCGCGCGGCGAGCGGGCGATCCCGGCCGAGCAGATGCTGCGCGACATGCGCATCAACCGCATCTTCGAGGGCTCGACCGAGATCATGCACCTGTTCATCGCCCGGGAGGCGGTGGACGCGCACCTGCAGGCGGCCGGCGACCTGGCCAACACCCGCGCGAGCACGAAGGCCAAGCTGCGGTCCGCCGTCGGCGCCAGCGGCTTCTACGCCCGGTGGCTGCCGCGCCTGCTGACCGGCAAGGGACAGGTCCCCACCTCCTACAAGGAGTTCGGTCCCTTGGCCAAGCACCTCCGCTTCGTCGAGCGATCCTCGCGCAAGCTCGCCCGCCACACCTTCCTCGGGATGGCGCGCTGGCAGGCGAAGCTGGAGTTCCGGCAGGGCTTCCTGGCCAGGGTCGTCGACATCGGCGCCGAGCTGTACGCCATGACGGCCGCCTGCGTGCGGGCGGAGACGCTGCGACAGGAGGACCCAGAGCGTGGGGCGCAGGCCTACGACCTGGCCGACGTGTTCTGCGAGCAGGCTCGGGTGCGGGTCAGGGAGCTGTTCGACCGGCTGTGGCACAACTCCGACAACGCCGATGACGGGCTGGCTCGCCGGGTCCTCGAGGGCAAGCACGAGTGGCTGGAGGAGGGGGTGCTCCACCTCTACCCGAAGGCGCCGTGGATCGCCAGCCAGGAGTTCGGACCGTCAACACGCGAGAACCTGGCGAGGCGCATGCTCTAGGCGGTGCCTGCTCGACCGGAAGCCGACGCCGTACCGGCTTCCCGGAAGGCCAGCTCTCGGAGAACACGTCCGGACACCAGCCGACGCCACGGCCGGAGACACGCGGTCTCCGGCCGTGGCGTGCTCGCCGTCAGCCGGCACTGGGTGAGCGTGGCCGGTTCGGCGCCTCGCGTCCGGACACGTCGACGCAATGGCCTACCCTGGCCTGTGAGATGCCAACGATCTACGACGTCGCGCGTCGTGCCAGGGTCTCGCCCTCGACCGTCTCTCGCGTGCTCAACGGCAAGCAGACCGTCGACGAGACACTGGCCGCACGCGTGCGCGAGGCGGCTCGCGAGCTGGACTACCGCCCCAATGCGCTCGCCCGCAGCCTACGTCGCAGCCGAACCAACCTCTGGGCGGTCCTCGTCTCGGACATCAACAACCCGTTCTTCACCGCGCTCGTCCGAGGTGTCGAGGACGTCGCGCGCAGCTCGCAGTACTCGGTGGTGCTCTGCAACAGCGACGAGGACCCCGACAAGGAGGCCAGCTACGTCGCGGCGATCCTCGCCGAGCAGATGGCGGGGGTCATCATCTCCCCGACGGGTGGAGGCGGGCCGGTCCAGCGGCTGATCGACGCCTCGGTGCCGATCGTCGCCATCGACCGACAGGTGCCGGGCGCGACCGTCGACCTGGTGACGGTCGACAACGAGCACGCCGCCACAGTCGCCACCACGCACCTCATCGACGAAGGCTTCCGACACATCGCCTGCATCGCCGGACCGCGCGACCTCAGCACCGCGCGTCAGCGGCTGGACGGCTACCGCCGCGCGCTCCGCGCGGCCGGGCGTCCGATCGACTCTCGGTTGATCCAGTACGCCGACTTCCGCGAGAGCGGCGGGTACGCCGCCATGGCGGCACTTCTCGATCAGTCGCCCCGCCCCGACGCGGTGTTCACCACCAACAACCTCATGACGATCGGCGCCCTCGAGTGCCTCGCCGAGCGAGGTGTCCGGGTCCCCGACGACGTCGCGGTCTTCGGCTTCGACGACGTGCCCTGCGCGACGTTGATCCAGCCGCCGCTGTCCACCGTCACCCAGCCCACCTACGAGATCGGCCGCACCGCGGCGGAGCTGCTCCTGGCCCGGATCGCCGAGCCGACCCGTCCGCCGTCGGTGAAGGTGCTACCGACCGAGATCCACGTCCGGGCCAGCTCGCGGAGGCGGGTCACCAAGGCGACCCGGCCGGCCTGAGCCGACCTCACCGCCACGTCGTCCGGCGCCGCCGCCCGATCAGGGCCACGCACGGTGGCGCGACCTGATCGACGCACCCCGATCCACGTGCCCCTGACCTGCGCCGGCTTCGATCCGGTCTGTCACCGTCTGCGCTGGCCGACACTGGCGGGCGACGGCGGGTGCGTCCCGGCGAACCGGCTCGTGGCACCATCGTTCGCATGGCCCCCTTCACCGACGACGAGACGCACGTCCTGCTCCTCGAGAACATCCATCCCGACGCCGCCACGCTGTTGACCGAGGCGGGTTTCAAGGTCGACACGCACGATGGCGCGCTGAGCGAGGAGGAGCTCGCGGAGCGCATCGAGGGGGTCCATCTCCTCGGCATCCGCTCCACCACCCAGGTCACCCGAGCCGTCCTCGAGAAGGCCACCGACCTGGTCGCGGTGGGAGCCTTCTGCATCGGCACCAACCAGATCGACCTGCAGGCCGCCACCGAGCGGGGTGTCGCGGTCTTCAACGCTCCGTTCTCCAACACCCGGAGCGTGGTCGAGCTGGCCATCGCCGAGATCATCGCGCTGACGCGGCGGCTGACGGACAAGAACCGCGAGATGCACGAGGGCATCTGGAACAAGTCCGCCGCCGGCGCCCACGAGATCCGCGGTCGACGTCTCGGCATCGTCGGCTACGGCAACATCGGCAGCCAGCTGTCGGTCCTGGCCGAGACGCTGGGCATGTCCGTGTACTTCTACGACATCGCGGACAAGCTGGCGCTCGGGAACGCCGTCCGGTGCTCGTCGCTGGAGGAGCTTCTGGAGACCGTCGACGTGGTGAGCTTGCACGTCGACGGCAGGCCGGGGAACAGCGGCCTGTTCGGCGAGAAGGAGTTCGCCCGGATGCGGCCGGGGTCGATCTTCCTCAACCTGTCCCGCGGGTTCGTGGTCGACCACCAGGCCCTTCGCCGGCACATCGAGTCCGGCCACCTCGCCGGCGCGGCGATCGACGTGTTCCCGCATGAGCCCAAGCGTCGCGGCGAGCCGTTCGAGTCGGAGCTGCGTGGGCTGCCGAACGTCATCCTCACGCCCCACATTGGCGGCTCCACTGAGGAAGCGCAGCAGGACATCGGCAGGTTCGTCGCGTCCAAGCTCCGCCAGTACGCGCTCGACGGGAACACCTCGCTGAGCGTCAACTTCCCGCAGCTGGCCCTGCCCGAGCGCGCCGGAACACACCGGCTGGCGCACGTCCACGTCAACACCCCCGGCGTGCTCGCCGCGATCAACGGTGTCTTCGCCGACCACGGGGTCAACATCGAGGGGCAGTACCTCGGCACGCGCGGGCAGGTCGGCTACGTGATCACCGACATCGGGAGCCCCGCCTCGCCGGAGGTGGTCCAGGCACTGCGCGACATGCCGGAGACCATTCGCCTCCGGCACTTGTCGTGAGCGTGTGGCCCACGGCGCCCCACGCGTCGTGAGCGGCCCAGGCGTCGTGAGCGAGACGCGACGGCACGGTGCAGGTCCCGCCCCGGCTCCCGGGTGAGCGGACGATGAGCCGGACGTGGTCGCGCGACGGTCACAGCGACACGCCGCCGTCGAGCACGAGGTCGTGCCCGACCACGAAGCTGGCCTCAGGGCTGGCGAGCCAGAGGACCGCGGACGTGACCTCGGACAGGTCCGCGATACGACCGATCGGGACCTCCCTCCGCACCCGAGCGGCCCGCTCCGCGGGAGTCTCGCCCGGGCGCAGCGACATGGGCGTGTCCGCCGGTCCTGGGCTCACCGCGTTGATCCGGATGCCGTCGCCGATGTGCTCGAGCGCCGCCGCCTGGGTGAGCGCGCTCACCGCTGCCTTGGTCGCCCCGTAGGCGCCGGTTCCCGGGACCGCCTTGTGCGGGCCGAGCACCGACGCGACGTTGACGATGGCGCCACCGCCGTGCCGTCGCATGTGTCGGATCTCGTACCTCATCGACAGCCACACGCCGGTGACGTTGACCGCGAGCTGGTTCGACCACGTCGCCTCGTCGAGCTCGACGAGTGGCCCAGCGGCGAATGTTCCGGCGACGTTGACGGCGACGTGGAGCCCGCCGTGCCGGGCTACCGTCTCGTCGACGAGCCGCTCCACGTCGGCGGCCCGGGTGACGTCGCAGGGGACGAGACTCGCGTGTCCGCCGTCCGCCTCGACCAGCGCGACGGTCTCGGCGAGGGTGTCGGCACGCCGTCCCGCGACGACGACGGTCGCGCCTTCCCGCGCGAGCGCCTGAGCGACGGCTCGACCGATGCCCGAGCCGCCTCCGGTGACGAGAGCCACCGTGCCTGCGAATCGTGCTGCGGATCGCGTGGACGTCATGGGCGTTGTCCCTTCACCTGATGGGCGTGGAGGAGCCATCGGATCAGCGGGCGTGTCGGCTCTCGGGAGCCGACACGACGAACGCCGCCAGAGCGAGGAGGCCACCGGCGGCGGCGAGGAAGGCGAGAGCATCTCCGCGGGCAGCCGCGAGGACGGGGTCCACTCCCTCGCCGATCAGCCGCGCGGTGTGGGTGGAGGCCAGCGACACCAGCACGGCGAAGCCCACGGTGGGTCCGGTCTCGAGCGCGGTGTTGACGACGCCGCCGGCGAGCCCGACCGCCCGGTCAGGCACGTCGTCGACGGCGGCCACGGTCGCCCCCGCGAAGGCCATCCCGGCACCCAGGGCGAAGACCACCAAGCCGGCGAGGAGAGCGCCGTCGTACACCGCGTCGGCGTCGAGGCGGCTGAGGAGGAGCAGGCCGATCGCGGCGACGCCGAGCCCGGCGACGGTCACCTGGCGCGGGCCGAACCGCCCGACGAGCGTTCCCGCGAACGCGCCCGCGGCGAGCTGGACGAGGCTGTACGGCAGGAAGGCCAGGGCCGTGGCGAAGGGCGCGAGGTGGTGCGCTTGTCGGAAGTAGAGCGTCAGCAGGAAGAGCAGCGTTGACATCGCTGCCGCGGTCAGATGGATCACCAGCAGTGCGCTCGCGCGGCGGCGCGGCCGCAGGAACGTGAGGGGGAGCAGAGGGTCGCGGGCTCGGCGCTCGGCCACGACGAACGCCACGAGGAGGGCGACGCCCGCGGGGCCCAGCCACTGCCCACGGGGCTCGCCTACCCTCAACATGCCGTAGCTCAGCGCCGAGACGCCCGCGGTCGCGAGGACGGCGCCGGTGAGGTCGAGGCGCGTCGGACGACGGGGTGACGGTGGGAGGAGAACGGGTGCGAGACCGACCACGAGGATGGCCACGCCGGCGGGGATCGCGAGCGTCCACCGCCACGACCCCACGGTGAGGACGGCGCCGGAGAGCACGAGACCGACCGTCGCGCCCACTGCGCCGAGGCCACCCCAGAACGCGAACGCTCGGTTCCGGCGTGCCGGGTCCGCGACGATCGCCCTCAGCAGCGCGAGTGCCGCGGGGGCGGCGAGCGCGGCACCACAGCCTTGGAGGAACCGTCCGACGACCAGGACCCACACGCTCGGCGCCAGCGCCCCGACGGCTGACCCGCCGCCGAAGACCCCGACGCCGAGCGTGAACGCCCGCCGCCGGCCGAGCAGGTCGACGACCCGGCCGCCCAAGAGCAGGAGGCCGCCGAACGAGAGGCCGTACGCCGAGGTGACGAGCGCCACGTCCGGTTGATCGACGCCGAAGTCACGCTGGATCGCCGGCAGGCCGAGGGTGATCACCGTGATCGCGGCGACGAGCGTGGCCTGGGTGACGGCGATGACGGCGAAGGCCGCCTGGAACTCCCGACGCGGCGGAGGCGCCGACGTCGCCGCGGAGGTGGCGACCGCGGGTCCTCGATGCTCTGAGCTCATGCGAACCCCTTTTTAGACCGATCGTTTCAGAAAAACGGCGGACGACTCCCGGAGGCGGCTTGCGGACCGGCCCCCTCTGGGCACGCGGATCGAGAGGGCGCGACGGAGCGGGCGGTGACTCGCCGGTCAGTCGAGAAGCGCGAGCGCCTGCTCGGCGGCGTCCTCGAGCCGCCCGGGTGGCGGCTCACCCTTGCCGACGACCCGCATGCCCTGCAGCAGCACGAGCAGCATGCGGGCGAGCGCCCGGGGATTCTTGCTCGCGTCCAGCTCGCCTTGCGCCTGCGCGCGCGTGAGCGCGGAGGTGAGCGCCACCTCGATGGCGTCCCAGCTCGCCTGGACCCGCCGGGTGACCAGGCGGTCCTCCGGGACGAGCTCCACCGCGGCGTTCACCACCATGCAGCCACGACCGTCCAGGTCACTGGCGGACTCGGCGGCGTAGCGGCGAACCAGCTCCCGCACGGCTGGCAGGACCGGGCCGGGCTGGGAGAGCTCCTCGATGGGGTTCGGCTTCTGCGACTCGAGGTAGCGCTCGAGCGCCTTGAGGTAGAGGTCCCGCTTGGACCCGAACGTCGCATAGATGCTGGCGCGCCCAATCCCCAGGTGCTCGACGAGGTCGGACATGGAGGTGGCCTCGTAGCCGCGTTGCCAGAACAGCTCCAAGGCGCGCTGGAGGACGGCGTCCGGGTCGAACTCCTTCACCCTCCCCATGGCGGCCATGCTAGGTGTTTCTGGAACGATCGGTCAAGAATGAGTTCCGAGTCAGCGCTGCACGCTGGCGCTCAGCTGTCCGGGGTGCCGCACCAGCGGACCGGGTATGGCAACGTCTCCGCCGGCCCGTCGTACTCGACGACCCACCGGCCGCGAGCGTCGCGTCCGATCCCGAAGCGCTCCTCCACCGGCGCGTCGTACCCGTCGCCCGCGTCCGTGGTGAGCCGGCCACCGAGCGCGGGCTCCTCGTCGGGCGGATAGGCGTCCAGCTCGATCCGGCCGTCGCGCTCGACCGGGATCACCGCGCCCGCCCGGACGAGCACCGGCGTCACGTCGAGGGGCGCCGGCACCGTGACGTACTCCGGACCCTCGTAGGCGACGCCTGTCCGCCGGTCATACCACCGCCCGCGCGGAAGTCTCACCGTGCGTTCCCGGGCGCCCTCCTCGAGCACGGGCGCCACCAGCAGCGCGTCACCGAGCAGGAACTGGTCGTCCTCCCACCGCAGCCCGGCGTCGGCGGGATCGATCCACAGCATCGGCCGCACGTACGGCGCCCCGGTGCGATGGGCCTCGAAGGCGAGGGTGTACCAGTACGGCAGCAGCTCGTAGCGCTCCCGCAAGGAGGGACGGACCAGCTCGAGCACCGTCGGCCCGAACGCCCACGGCTCCCGCGGGGGTAGCTTCGCGGCGCAGTGCACGCGGAAGAACGGCAGGTAGGCGGCCAGCTGGAACCATCGGACGTACAGCTCGTCCGACGGGTGCGCATCGAAGCCACCGATGTCCGGACCCGAGAACGGGACGCCGGAGCAGCCGAGTCCGAGGGTGAAGGCCAGGCTCGTCCGCAACCCACCCCACGAGGTCCCGATGTCGCCCGACCACGTCCCGGCGTACCGCTGCAGGCCGGCGAAGCCGGCACGGGAGAGCAGAAACGGACGACGATCGGGCCGGAGCCGGCACAGGGCCTCGAAGGCGGCGTGGTTGAGCAGCAGCGCGTAGACGTTGTGTGCCTCCCGATGGTCGCCCCCGCGGCCGTCCAGCTCATGGCGTGTCAGCCGGGGCAGCGTCCCGTCCCCCCACGCCGCGAAGACCGACGGCTCGTTCATGTCGTGCCAGAAGCCGTCGACGCCGAGCTTCACGTACCCCTCGTACAGCTCACCCCACCAGCGGCGGACACGGGGCGACGTGAAGTCGGGAAACACCGTGGTGCCCGGCCAGACCACTCCGCGCACGACCCGACCATCCGGCCCGCGGCAGAAGGCGTCGATCGAACGCCCGCTGCGGTACACCGGATCACCTCGGTCCTTGGCGACGCCGGGATCGACGATGGCGACCACGTGGACGTCGCGCCGGGCGAGCTCGGCGGTGAGCCCGGCCAGGTCGGGATACCGCTCGCGGTCGACCGCGAAGGGCCGGTTGTCGACGAGGTGGTCGATGTCGAGCCAGATTCCCGACAGTGGCAGGTCGTGCTCGGCGAACCGGTCCGCGACCTCCCGCACCACCGCCTGGCTGCCGTATCCCCAGCGGCACTGGTGGTAGCCCAACGCCCAGCGTGGCGGCAGCGCGGGTCGGCCGGTCAGCCGGGTGTAGCACTCCAGCGCCTGTGCGGGAGTGCCAGGGAAGACGTAGTACCGCAGCGGGCCGTCGACCATCTGCACGGTGACCTCGTCCGCTACGTCCACCGTGCCGTCATGGGTGTTGTCGTAGAAGGCGAGGTGGACCCCTGCGTCGGCGACCACGAGGTAGACCGGGATCGACATCGACAGGGGATCGTCGCCGGCGGCGTAGGTGCCGCCGGGATCGGAGTTCCACAGTCGGTACGTGCCTCCTCGACGGTCGAGTGGCGCGGAGCGGCCGCCGAGCCCAAGGACGGCCGCGTCGCTGTCGAGCGCGCTGCGGTGGACCCACGTCGTGCCGTCCCAGCGAGGCGGCCGGTCCAGCCGAATCGTGCGCGCGTCCCCACCCGGCGGCTCGGTGCGGAAGGCGACGGTCCCCTCCTGGTCGACCGCGACGACGACGTCCGCCAGCCGCACGACCCAGCCGTCGCCCTCCCGGGCGAGCACGCAGCCGGTCGCCGGCTCCGGGTCGTCCGCCCCTGAGCCCGCCGGCTGGCCGCTGCCAAACCCGCCGACGTCCGACCCTTCGACGTCCGGCCCTTCGACGTCCGGCCCTTCGACGTCCGACACCCCACCGTCCGACGCCGCGCCGCCTGGCACGGCGTCCGCCGGCGTCGCTCCGGCTGACCTACTGCCGGCTGGCCCAGCGCCGGCTGCCCCAGCGCCGGCTGGCCCAGCGCGGTCGACGCCGAGCGCGTACGACGGCGTGGCGGTGGCACCGTCCCACCCGATGAAGACCCCACCTTGGGCGAGGAACCGAACCTCCAGGGACAGCCAAGCGGTGGCCGCGGAGGGCTCCCCGGCGACGGTGAACCAGAACCGCGCTCCACCGGGGACCCGCTCAGCGCTCGTGAGCCGGCCCGGCACGCGCGTCGGGGTCGTGACCGGACGAACCTGCCGCTCCAGGCGTCCCCGGAACCAGGCGTATCGGCAGGCGCGAAGGCTGTTGCCCCAGCCGATCAGCCGGAAGCCCCGGGCCAGGGCGTCGAGCCTGTCTCGCACCCGCTCACGGCGTCGTGGCCGCAGGTGGCGTAGCCACCCACCGAGGAGAGATGGCGCGATGTCGACGGGCTCCCCCGCGGCCGGACGTGACGACACCCGCATGCGCTCTCCCTCCGTCGCACGACGCCCCGCCTGCCGACGTCTCCCCCAGCATGATCGGGACCCACCGCGTGCCACACACGACCCCCGGCCGGCTCCGTCAGGCTGGGTCCAGCGGCGGTGGGTCAGGCGTCAGTGTGCCCGACGCCAGTGTGTCCGGTCGCCCGGGCGGCACGCCACGCTTCCGCCAGCGGGAGCGCTACTCCTCGTATCGACCCCGACGTCGTGCCGCCAGCGCCCGAGCCGCTTCGCGCTCGGCTTCCCGCTTGGCGATCGCCTCCCGCTTGTCGTACGCACGCTTGCCTCGAGCCAGGGCGATCTCGACCTTCGCCCGGCCGTCTTTGAAGTAGAGCGAGAGCGGCACCACGGTCACCCCGCGCTCCCGAGTCGCCGCGTCGATGCGGTCGATCTCCTTGCGGTGAAGCAGCAGCTTCCGAGAGCGTCGCGGCGCGTGGTTCGTCCACGTGCCCTGGGTGTACTCAGGGATGTGCACGCCTTGGAGCCAGGCCTCGCCGTCGATCACGACCGCGTACCCGTCGACGAGGGACGCCCGGCCGGCCCGCAACGACTTCACCTCGGTGCCGGTCAGCACCAGGCCAGCCTCGAAGGTGTCCTCGATGTGGTAGTCGTGCCGCGCTCGACGGTTCTGCGCGACCAGCCGACGTCCGCGCTCCTTGACCATTCCTCCATCTTCGCCGACCCGTGCCAACGGGCGGCGCGGGAGGGGTGCGGAGCGGGCCCTGCCGGGACGTCCGTCACAAGTAGTTCATGGGATTCACAGTGCGGCCATCCCGCAGGACCATGAAGTGCAGGTGGCACCCGGTCGAGTAGCCGGTCGTCCCGACGTACCCGATCACCTGACCGCGCCTCACCCACTGGTTGACGCCGACGGCGTAGGACGACAGGTGGTTGTAGGTGGTCACCGTCGACGCGCCGTCCATGCGCCCGTGGGCGAGGAGGATGCGCCGGCCGTAGCCGGCGTTGTAGTAGCGCGCCAGCACCCGCCCGGACGCCGCGGCGCGCACTGGTGTGCCGCAGCTCGCGCCGAAGTCGGTTCCGTCGTGCAGCTTCCACCGTCGCAGGATCGGGTGGAACCGCATGCCGTAGTGGGACGTGATCGGCCCGTCGACGGGGCGCAGGAGCCGGGCGCCGGAGTCGTCGCTTCGATCGTCCTTCCTCTTGCGCCTCTGCTCCTCGCGCTCGCGTTCCTGGCGAGCCAGCTCCTCCAACATCCTGCGGATGCGCTCGCGCTCGGCGACGAGCTGCTGGTAGCGGCGCAGGTCCTCCGCCTTGGCCCGCTCCGCCTCCGCCACGGCCGCCTTCCGCTCCTCGACGAGCGCGCGGACGCGCTTCTCGGCGGCGCTGGCCTCCCGCTCCAGGGCTCGGATCCGGGCGAGGTTCGCCGCCGCCTCCGCGCGCTGTCGCGCGACCTCACGCTCGGCCTCCTCGAGCGCGGCCCGCTGGCCAGCGAGCGTGGCGGTGGCCGCGTCCAGCCGAGCCAGCGCGGTCCGCTGGGACTCCGACACACTCGACACGATCTGGACCTGGCCGAGGAGGTCACCTGGCTCCGCGCTGCCCAGAATGGCCGCGAGCTCCGCGACACCGCTGACCTGGTAGCTGGCGTTGGCGAACGCCGCGATCCGCGCCCGCTGCTCGGCCACCCGCCGGTGCGACCGGCGCACCCCGGCCTTGGCCTCAGCAAGCCTCTCCCGAGCCTGACGCAAGGACGCCGCGAGCGCCGCGTCCCGTGCGGCCGCGGCGGCGAGCTGCCCGCGAACCGCCTCGAGGCGGGTACGGGCGGCGGCCAGCCTCGCCTCGGTCTCCCGCAGCGCCTTCGTCGCGGCCAAGAGCTGCGCGGACGACTCGTCCAAGTCGTGACGCGCCTCCTCCAACTGACGCTCGACCCGGCGCTTGTCCTCCTCGGGGCCGGCCTGCGCGCTCGGTGCCCCCGTCGTCAGCGTGAGCGCGAGCGTCAGCACGAGCACCAGCACCCCGGCGAGTGAGCGTCGCGAGCGCCAGCCGAGGCGGCCGAGGGCTGCCCGCTCCGGGACCGCGCCCTCCGCCCGTGTGCACGGGCTCCCTCCGTCAGCGTGACGCGTCCTCGCGAGCGCCTTCTCGACCCCGGCACGACCATTCCCGACCACTGGTGCTCCCTCCGTACGCCCCCGCTCTTCACCCGCGGTCGTGACCATATCGTGACCGTACCCACCAGATCGGCCAGTAAGCCACCAAAGTCACCTATGGCTCAGAGCGGTAGCGAGTCGGCGCAACGCCCAGGGACGGCACGACCCGGCGCAGCACGCGAAGAGCGCACCTCGCTCAGACCTGCAGGTACCGGCGCAACGTCACCAAAGACGCGACCACGGCCAGCAGGGCACCCACACCGAGGACGACCGGCATGACCGCGAGCGTCTCGTCCCAGCCGATCCACGGCACGACACGGACGTCGGTGCGGAGCCGCTCGGTGACGTACGGGGTGAAGGCGAGGGTGGCACAGGCCAGGAGGCCGCCGGCCAGGGCCGCCACCATGCTCTCGATGACGAACGGCAGCTGGATGTAGAAGTTCGACGCGCCGACCAGGCGCATGATGCTGATTTCGCGCCGCCGGCTGAAGACCGTGAGCCGGATCGTGTTGCTGATCTGGAGGACAGCGGCGATGAGGAGTCCTCCGGCCAAGCCGATCGACACCCACTGCAGACCGTTCAGCCCTTTGAAGAGCGGCTCGAGGACCTCACGCGAGTCCTGGACGCTGAAGACGCCGGGGAGCCCCTGCACCGCCGAGCGCACGCCGTGGTACTGCTGGGGGTCCTTCAGGCTGACGCGGAACGACTCCTGCAAGTCGCTGGGCTTCACCAGGTCGACCGTGGCGGAGTCCTTGTAGATCTGCTTGTAGCGCTCGTACGCCTCCTCCTGCGACTCGTGGTAGACCTGCCGCACCTCGGGGTTGGCCACGAGCACCCGCTTGATCTCGGCCTTCTGCTCCTCGCTGACGGCACCGTCGGCGCACTGCGGCGCCGAGGTGACGTCGTTGCAGAGGAAGACGGCGATCTCCACCTTGTCGTACCAGAACCCCTTGGCGAGCTCGACCTCCGAACGCACGAGCAGTCCGAAGCCGAACAGCACGAGGGAGATCCAGACGGTGACGATGACCGCCACCGTCATGGTCACATTGCGGCGAAGGCCCGTCCCGAGCTCGGAGAACGCGTACCTGATCTGCATGGTGTCCTAGCGATCGAGTGCCTAGCCCTGGTAGCCGTAGACGCCACGGTTCTGATCGCGGACCAGCCTGCCGCCCTCGAGCTCGATGACCCGCTTGCGCATCTGGTCGACGATCTTGGCGTCGTGGGTCGCCATGATGACCGTGGTGCCGGTGCGGTTGATCCGGTCGAGCAGCTTCATGATCCCGACCGAGGTCGACGGGTCGAGGTTGCCGGTGGGCTCGTCAGCGATGAGGATCTTGGGTCGGTTCACGAAGGCCCGGGCGACCGCCACCCGCTGCTGCTCGCCACCCGACAGCTCGTCGGGCATCCGGTCCTCCTTGCCGTCCAGACCCACGAGCGCGAGGACGTCCGGCACGACGCGCTCGATGTGACTGCGCGGCCGGCCGATCACCTGGAGCGCGAAGGCGACGTTCTCGAAGACCGTCTTGTTCGGCAGCAGCCGGAAGTCCTGGAAGACCGTGCCGATCTGACGGCGCAGCTTGGGCACCTTCCAGCTGGAGAGCCGGTTGAGCTCCTTGCCGGCGACGAAGACGCGGCCACGGGACGGTCGCAGCTCACGCAGGGCCAGCTTGAGGAACGTCGACTTGCCGGAGCCAGAGGAGCCCACGAGGAACACGAACTCGCCCTTGTGGATCTCCAGGGACACGTCGGCCAACGCTGGTCGCTTCTGCCCCTCGTAGACCTTGGTGACATTCTCGAAGCGGATCACGGCAGGCTTCCTGGCCGGGTCGGGTGTGGACACGGCCGGCACGAGCGGACGTACCGGCACGGAACGACTAACCCGCTGAGTGTACGACGCCGGCCACACACCTCCGGCAACCTCCGGCCCGACGACGCCGCCACCAGCCGTGGCCGGGCGTGCGCGTCTGGGTGGGGGCAACCCCGGGGACTCGGCTACGACGCGGCGTGCTCCCGGGTACGGCGCCAGCGGATACCCGCTTCGATGAACGCGTCGATCTCGCCGTCGAAGACCGCCTGAGGGTTCCCGGTCTCGTACTCAGTGCGCAGGTCCTTGACCATCTGGTACGGGTGCAGGACGTACGAGCGCATCTGGTCACCCCAGGATCCCGCGACGTCACCGCGCAGCGCGTCGATCTTGGCCTGCTCCTCCTGGCGACGCAGGGCCAGCAGCTTCGCCTTGAGGATGCTCATCGCCGTCGCGCGGTTCTGGAGCTGGCTGCGCTCGTTCTGGCAGGCCACGACGATGCCGGTGGGCAGGTGGGTGATCCGCACGGCGGAGTCGGTGGTGTTCACGCCCTGGCCACCTGGGCCAGACGAGCGGTAGACGTCGATTCGGATCTCGTCCTCAGGGATCTCGATGTCGTCGGACTGCTCGACGACCGGCACCACCTCGACCCCCGCGAACGAGGTCTGCCGGCGCCCCTGGTTGTCGAACGGCGAGATTCGGACCAGCCGGTGGGTCCCCTGCTCGACGGACAGGGTGCCGTAGGCGTAGGGAGCCTTGACCGCGAAGGTGGCGGACTTGATGCCGGCCTCCTCCGCATACGAGGTGTCGTAGACCTCGGTCGGGTACTTGTGCCGCTCCGCCCAGCGCAGGTACATGCGCATGAGCATCTCGGCGAAGTCCGCCGCGTCGACACCACCGGCACCCGCCCGGATGGTGACGAGGGCCTCGCGCTCGTCGTACTCGCCGGACAGGAGGGTACGGACCTCCAACGCCTGGATCGCGCGGCGCAGCTCACCCAGCTCACGGTCAGCCTCCGCACGCGCGGCGGCGTCGCCCTCGGCCTCGGCGAGCTCGTGCAGGACCGCCAGGTCCTCCAGACGCTGCCGCAGCGACGTGACGCGCTCGAGATCAGCCTGCTTGGCCGACAGCTGGCTGGTGACCCGCTGGGCGTTGGCTTGGTCGTCCCACAGGTCGGGCGCCATCGCCCGCTCGCTGAGCTCGGCGATCTCTTTGCGCAGCTTGTCGGGATCGAGGACGGCCTCGATGCTGCGCAGCGTCGAGTCGAGGGCTTTGAGCTCTGCCTGGAAGTCAGGTCCTGCCACGGTCTCCAAGAGTACGCGGAGCCCGGCGACGCTCCTCCGCCCTGCTACCCCTTGAGCGTGCCGCGCCACCCGGAGCCGTCCCCAGGTGGCCGGTCCGTCAAGGCACCGTCGCGAACGTCTCGGCGGACGCCTCGACCGTGATGTCGATGGTCGCGCGGTTGCGGGAGACCGCGTTGGCGATCGGGAGAGTGACCCTGCCCTCGCAGGTCACGGTCACCCGAGCCGCGGTCAGCCCGGTGACGGCGCAGTCCAGGGACTGGTAGTTGCCCGCCGCGAGGTACCGGTCGACCTCCTGCTGGGCGAGCTCCCGGCTCAAGATCACCTTGTCACCGAGGCCGCCCTCGTAGATGGCGCTCTTGTCGATGCCGTTCGTGGCGGCCAACGCCGCGCCGTCGGCGATGGCGTGGAGCCCGCGTCGGTAGACGAAGGCCTGCGAGGCGTCGAACACCACCGCGCACAGCAGGATGACGATGATCCCGAAGCCGATGATCATCGGCAGCATCTGGCCGCGCTCATCACGCGCATATCGCCGGCGCACACTCACCCCCTGGACTGGCGGTACTCGCCGTACGGCGTGCGGTGGGTGCTGCTCACCGGGATCGAGGCGAGCGGGCCGCCCAACGCGTCGGGCACGAACGGCAGCGGCACGGTGTAGCGCACGGTGACCTCGACCGACGAGCCAGCCTGTAGACAGCCACCGTCCAGGCAGCGGATGCTGATGCCGTCGCCGAGCTCGAGCCCTTGGTCGGCCATCGCCAGCTCCGCTGCCTGCCGGGCCCGTGCGTGCGCCTCGCTCACGTTGCCGGCCAGGACGAACGCTCGGCCAGCGTCACGAGCGGCGGCCGAGACCCCGTAGGCGGCCCGCTGGACGTCGAACACCGCCAGCATGACGTACACCAGCGGGACGAGGAACAGGATCCCGAGGAAGCAGAACTCCACGATGGCGTTGCCGCGCTCCTCGCGCAGACGGTCTCGCACGCCACGGTGCCCCACAGCTCGGCGCCACGGGGCAGGCGGCCGACGGCCACGAGCTCCCCCGCCCGTCATGGCGTCGGCTCCTTCACCGCGTGCCCGGACACCGTGAAGGCGAACGACGGTCCCCACAGGCCGAGCGCCGGCATCCGGGCTCTGACCCGCATGGCGACCACCGGCTGGCCGCTGACGCTCGTCATGGAGGCCGACACGCCACGGGCCAGGTTCGGAGACAACGCGCCCGCGATGCAGTTCTGGGTGACGGCCACGCCCTCCGCCGCTGTCCCGTCGTAGTTGGCGGCCTGTCGGGCGCCCTCGTGCGCGCACGCCACGAGCGTGTTGCGGACATGGAGGAACAACCCGAGCTGGAGCACGCCGAGGAACAGCGGCAGGAGCACCACCATCACCAAGACGAACTCCACCACGGACGCGCCGCGTTCGCTGGAGCGCGCGTCGCCACGCCGGCGCGGCATCAGCTGGGGATGGAACCCCGTGCCCGGTTGAGGGCATCCTCCAGGAGCTGCCGCAGCTGCGGACCGAGGACAGCCCACAGCACCGCCACGAGCGCGGCGGTCATGACCGTGATGAGGACCCAGCCGACCATGTCCCCACGCTCACGCCCACCGGTCATCAGCCGCGCCTGGAGCCACGCCGCCACCGCCTGCGCCTGCTTCGTCACGGCGTCTCTCATCGTCGATGTCGTCCCCTCTCGTCTCCTGACCAACCAGTCTCGACGTCGGCTCCCCCAATGATCAACTCAGGGGGAAACCATCTGCAATCCGATAGCACCGGGGAAGAACGCGAACAGCACCGTGACCGGCAGGACGAGGAAGACGATCGGCACCATCATGCCGATCTCCTTGCGGCCGCCGGCCTCGATGAGCTGCCGCTTGCCGGCCTCGCGCACGTCGGCCGCCTGCGCCCGGAGCACGTCGGCGAGTGGAGTTCCCCGTTCCACGGCGATCGCGATGCCGTCGACGAACCGAGCGAGGATGGAGATGTTCGTCCGGTCACCCACGCTCTCGAGGGCCTGGATGAGCGAGACGCCCGTGCGAGCCTGGGCGAGCGCGTACTGGAACTCTCGGGCCAGCTCCCCCTTGCTCACCTTGGCGACCCGTTCGAGCGCCGCGACCGGCCCCTCGCCTGCCGCCACCGACAACGCGAGCATGTCGGCGACCGTCGGGAACTCCGCGAGCATGCGTGCCTCGCGCTTCTTCACCTGCTCCACGAGCCGCCGGTCACGCAGCAGGACGCCGATGACGAACGCGCAGACACACAAGATGAGCAGCGGGACCGGGTTGGTGCCCCGGGCGACGAGCAGCAAGAGTGAGAAGGCGAGCGCACCGGCGAAGCCCATGGCGCCCCAGATCAGCTGCTCGACCCGGAACTCCTCGACGGTCATGTCGCTCCCCGCCTGCTGCAGCCGTCGACGGACGACCGACCCGCTGCCGAGCATGCGCTCCAGCGCGCGAGCCCCGGTCCGGAAGTACGGTCGCAGCAGCCGTTCCAGCGTGGGGAACGGAGTGAACGTTCGGTCGGAGATGTCGTAGGCCGACGGCCCGACCGCGTCCCGCACGTAGGGACCCAATCGGCTGTCCAACGACGGCCGCCGCATCGGGGGCAGCCTGAAGATGGTGAGGAGCAGTCCAAGCCCGACCCCGAGGCCGAGCAGGGCGCCGTACCAGCTGAACGTCATCGCAGCACCCGCTCCTCCTCCGGCAGCCGCCCGATCCGCAGCATGAGGCGGTAGGCGATCACACACACCACGGCACCGGTGACCAGGACGGCGAAGCCCAGGGCGCTGTTGTACCGCGCGATGATCTCGCGCTGGAATGACATGAACCCCAGCACCAACCAGGGCGCCGCGACCGCCAGCCGGGCGGCGTTGACGGTCCAGGACTGACGAGCCTGCAGCTCGGCCCTCGTCCGCACGTCCTCCCGCAGGAACGACGACAGCGTGCGCAGCAGCCGCCCGAGGTCGCTCCCACCGACCTCGCGCGCGATCCGCAGCGACTCCACGATGCGGTCTCCAACCGGGTCGGCGAGGTTGCGCTTGAGCTGGTCGAGGCACTCGTTGAACCGCCCCGTCGCTCGGTAGTCCTCGGCGAACCGCTGGAAGGGCCGCCGCAGTGGTTGCGGACCCCGCACCGCGATCTGCGACAGCGCCTCAGGTAGCGACAGACCGGCACGCACGCTCGAGGCGAGGTTGTCAACGACGTCGGGCCACAGCTCCCGCAGCTCCTGCCGGCGAGACCGGGCGCGGTAGCGCACCAACGAGAGCGGGCCGTATCCGGCGATGACACCGAAAGCCAAGGCCACAGGCGCGGCACCGGACACCACGAACATGACGAGGAAGACGAACGTGCCGACGCCCACGCAGACGCTGAGCAGCTGGCCCGGCGTCACCGCCTCGATACCGGCCTGGGCGAGCAGGTCGTCCAGGCGTTCGTACAGAGACGGTCCGGACGGCGCCTTCGTCGTGCTCGGCTTCAGGAAGGAGTGAATGATCAGAACCAGCCCGAGGCCGAACATGAGACCGAGCAGGATGCCCATCAGGCGACTCCCTCGAAGCGTGGCGCGAGCAGACGCGACAGGTCGTAGCCGATGCGCTCGAAGCGGTCCGGGTGCGGCGGGTACCCGTCGCCCCGCACCAACCGGTCACCGCGAAGGTGGAAGATCGTCTCCAGCTCGATGATGTCGCCCTCGACCCGCCCGGGGACCGCGGCGATCTCGCGGACACGCCGCCGCCCGTTCTCCATCAGGGCGGTGTGGACGACGATGTCGACCGCGCCGGCCACGGTCGGAACGACGAACCGCGAGCCGATGTTCTCACCTGCGAGCAGCGGCAGCGTGCACATCTTCGTGATGGCCTCGCGGGCGGAGTTGGCGTGGATGGTGCACATGCCGGGCAGCCCGGAGTTGAGGGCGATGAGCAGGTCCAAGCACTCCTCGGCACGGACCTCGCCGACGATGATGCGGCTCGGCCGCATTCGGAGCGCTTCCTTCACCAGGTGGCGGAGCCGGATCTCGCCGGTGCCCTCCAGGTTGGACTGACGAGTCTGCATGGGAACCCAGTCGGGCAGCGGGATCTTCAGCTCGAAGACCTCCTCACAGCTGATGATCCGCTCCCTGGGCGGGATCGCCGCGGCGAGACAGTTGAGGAGCGTCGTCTTGCCCGCCTGGGTGCCGCCGGCGACGAGGATGTTGAGTCCCGCGACGACGCAGGCTTCGAGGAAGTGCGCGGCCTGGGCAGTGAGGGTGCCCAAGGCCACGAGGTCCTCCAGGTGGCTCGCGCGGACCACGAACTTCCGGATGTTGACCGCCCAGTGCGTCCGCGTGATGTCGGGGATGACGACGTGAAGCCGACTCCCGTCGGGCAGCATCGCGTCCACGAACGGCGTCGAGAAGTCGATCCGCCGCCCCGTGGTCTTGAGCATGCGCTCCACCAGGTCACGGACCTCGTCGTCGGTGAGAACGGTGGTGGTGAGCTCACTGCGACCGTTGCGGGCGACGAAGACCTTCGACGGCTCGTTGATCCAGATCTCCTCGACCGTCGGGTCGTCGAGGTACTTCTGCAGCGGGCCGAACCCGGCGACCGAGTTGAAGATCTCCTGCGCCACCTCGCGGGGATCGCCGAGCGGTGGCAGCGTGGCGACCAGCGAACGCTCGTCGTAGCGCTGGATCGCCTGCTCGATGATGCGCCGGACGGCGTTCTGCTCCTTGAGTGGATCGATGCCCTCCCGCCGGATCGCGTCCCGAACCTCGGCGTCGATGATGTCGACCGCTGTCATGAGCGCGGCTCACCCCGTGCTGCCACGTCTTCGTGTCCTCCCCCCTTGTGACGTCGACGGCACGAGCCGTCGACCCGTGCTGCTGGATTGTGTCATGCGGGATGGCCGGTGGCGACAGGCTGTCCAGCACGGGGTCGACACGGGTAGACGACGCCGAGCGTCGGAGGGGTGACGGTGCGGAGCCGTACCGGCTCACGTCGCGGTCGGCAGCAGGCGTCGGACGACGCGGAGCGCCACGGACAGCCGGGCGAGGTCCGCGACGTCGCTCTCCACGATCTCCGCCAACGTGGATCGGGTACGCGCGACCAGCGCGGCGTTCCGCTCCTCCCACGCGGCCACTCGTTCCTCGGCCGTGGCGTTGGTCGAGCTCACCGCCAGCGCATTCAGCGTGAGCTGAGCGTGCACGCTGTGGAAGTCGTCACGTAGCGCGGCCCGGGCGGTGGCCTGCCACCGGTCGTGGCGCGGCAGGGCCAGGATGCGCTCCAGCAGGCGGCCGAGCTGGAGGCGCTCACCGAGGGTGAAGTGGACCCGGGCCACCTCCACCACGTCCGCTCCGGTCCGGTTCGCCACCTCGACGATGCCGAGCCCGGCGTACGCGGGCGGCAACACCGCGACACGCACCGCGAGATCCTTCGGGACGCCCGAGGCGAGCAGGGCGTCGCGGCGACCCTCGAACAGCGTCCGCTCGCGTCCGGTGAGCACCTCCGGCAGGACCGCGGTCAGTCGCCGCACGGGGTCGGTGAAGTACTCGACGCACCCGGCGATGTCCAGCGGTGGGCGGCGGTTCTGGACCAGCCAGCGACTCGCGCGCTCCGCGATCGTCCGGGCCTCCAGACGCATCCGGACCTGCACCCCGGCGTCAACCTTGTTGTCGAGCCGCTCGATGTCGCGCAGGATCTCGTCGACGCCGAAGATCTCCCTCGCCGCCACGTGGGCGCGGGTGAGGGTCTCCGCCGGCGCGCCGGTCTCGAGCGAGAGCCTCGGGTAGAACGTTATACCGGCCACGTTGACCAGCCGGTTCACCACCTGGGTCACGATGATCTCGCGCCGCAGCGGATGGCCGTCGAGACGGTGCCCGAACCGCTCCCGGATGGGGGTGGGGAAGTATGCCTCGAGCTCGGCGCGCAGGTACGGGTCGTCCGGCAGCGTGGACTCGAGGAGCTCGTCGGCCAGCGCGATCGTGGTGTAGGACATGAGGGTGGCCAGCTCGGGAGTGGTGAGCCCACGGCCCTGCGCCTGCCGCTCCCTGAGCTGCTTGGCGCTCGGGAGACCGGCCAGCTCCCGGTCGAGCACACCCCTCTTCTCGAGACGACGTATCCAGTCGGCGTGCACCTGCAGCATGTTCGGCGCGACCGCGGCGGCGTTCTGCAGGGCGACGTTGCGTTGGTAGTTGTCGTTGAGGACGAGCGCCGCCACCTCGTCGGTCATCTGTGCCAACAGGTCATTGCGCTGCTTGACGGTGAGCTCGCCGTCGCGGATCAGCTCGTCGAGCAGGATCTTGATGTTGACCTCGTGGTCGGAGGTGTCGACGCCCGCCGAGTTGTCGATGAAGTCGGTGTTGATCCGCCCACCGTTGCTGGCGTACTCGATCCGGCCCAGCTGGGTGAAGCCGAGGTTGCCGCCCTCGCCGACGCACGCGGCCCGCAGGTCGATGCCGTTGACCCGAACCGCGTCGTTGGCCTTGTCACCGACGTCGGCGTGCGACTCGGAGCTGGCCTTGACGTAGGTGCCGATCCCGCCGTTCCACAGCAGGTCGACGGGCGCGGTGAGGATCGCGCGGATCATCTCGTGGGGGGTCATCGACGTGACGTCCCCCGCGATGCCCAGGGCGGCGCGGACCTGCGGGGTCACCGGAATCGACTTCGCCGTCCGCGGGTAGACCCCGCCGCCTTCCGAGATCAGGTCCCGGCGATAGTCGTCCCAGCTCGACCGTGGCAGCTCGAAGAGTCGGCGGCGTTCTTCGTACGACGCCTCCGGGTCCGGGTTCGGATCGAGGAAGATGTGCCGGTGGTCGAAGGCGGCCACGAGGCGAATGTGCCGGGAGCACAACATGCCGTTGCCGAAGACATCGCCTGACATGTCGCCGATGCCCACGCAGGTGAAGTCCTCGTTCTGGCAGTCGCGGCCCATCTCGCGGAAGTGCCGCTGGACCGACACCCACGCGCCCTTGGCGGTGATGCCCATCGCCTTGTGGTCGTAGCCGGTGGAGCCACCCGAGGCGAAGGCATCGCCGAGCCAGAAGTCGTAGGACTTCGCGACCTCGTTGGCGACGTCGGAGAAGCGCGCCGTGCCCTTGTCCGGCGCCACGACCAGGTAGGCGTCATCGCCGTCGTGGCGGACGACATCGGGGGGCGGGATGACCTGGCCGTGCCGCAGGTTGTCGGTGACGTCGAGCAGCCCGCGGATGAAGGTCGTGTAGCAGGCGATCCCCTCCGCCATCCACGCGTCCCGGTCGGAGGGGTCGGGCAGCTCCTTGCAGAAGAAGCCGCCCTTGGCGCCGACCGGGACGATGACGGTGTTCTTGACCATCTGTGCCTTGGCCAGCTCGAGGACCTCGGAGCGGAAGTCCTCCCGTCGGTCGGACCATCGCAGCCCACCCCGCGCCACCGGACCGAAGCGCAGGTGCACCCCCTCGACCCTGGGCGAGTAGACCCACGTCTCGAAGCGGGGCCTCGGGTGGGGCAGGTCCGGGTTGTTCCGGGGATCGAACTTGAACGACAGGTAGCTCTTGGGCTCTCCGTCGGCGTCGCGCTGGTAGTAGTTCGTGCGGGTCGTCGTGGTGATCAGCGTGAGGAACGACCGGATGATGCGGTCCTGGTCCAGGCTCGCGACCGAGTCCAGCGCCTCGGCGATGCGCTTGGTCACCTGCGCGGATCGCTCCTCGCGAGCCCGCGCGTCGAGCTCGAGCGCAGGGTCGAAGCGGGTCTCGAAGAGCTCGATGAGCAGCTTGGCGAGCTCGACGTTCGCGGTGAGGGCGTCCTCGATGTAGTCCTGGCTGAACGTCGAGCCGGCCTGACGCATGTACTTCGCGTAGGCGCGCAGGACGCTCACCTGGCGCCAGGTGAGCCCGGCGCGCAGCACCAGCGCGTTGAAGCCGTCGCTCTCGGCGCGTCCGGACCAGACGGCGGTGAAGGCGTCCTGGAAGAGCTCGCGCAGCGCCGACGGTGGGACGTCGACCGGCCCGCGGTAGACGAGCCCGAAGTCGTAGATCCACGCCCGAGTACCGTCGGCGGCCTCGATGGGGTACGGACGCTCGTCGACCACCTCGACGCCCATCCGCGACAGCCGTGGCAGGACGTCGGACAGCGACAGCGGCGAGCCGGTCCGGTAGATCTTGAACCGCCGCTCGTCGGCGGCGGCGTCGACCGGCTCGTACAGCGACACCGAGAACCCGCCGGTCGGCGGCAGCTCCTCGAGCCGGCGCAGGTCCGCGACGGCGGTGCGGGCCGGGAAGTCGTCGCGGTAGCCGACGGGGAAGGCCTCGGCGTACTTGCGGAAGAGGCGAGCCGCCGCCTCCTCCCCCACCTGGTCGTCGAGGGCCTCGGCGAAGTCGTCGACCCAGGTCCGGGTGGCGCTGGCGAGCCGCCGCTCCAGCTCGGCCACGTCGACCTCGGGGATGGTGGCGCCACGCGGGACGCGAACCACGAAGTGCAGTCGCGCGAGGACCGACTCGGAGAAGCGGAGGGAGAAATCGATGCTCTCGCCGTTGTAGGCCTCGAGGAGCAGGTCCTGGAGCCTCAGCCGAACCTGCGTGGAGAACCTGTCCCGGGGCAGGTAGACCAGGCAGGAGACGTACCGCCCGTACGGGTCGCGGCGGGTGAAGACCCGCAGCATCCGGCGCTCCTGCAGGGACAGGATGCCCAGCACGGTCGGCAGCAGTTCGTCGACCGTGACCTGGAACAGCTCGTCCCGCGGATAGGTCTCGAGGATGTCCAGCAGCTCTCTGCCCGCGTGCGAGTCGGGCGAGAAGCCCGCCCGAGCCAAGACCTCGGTCGTCTTGCCGCGAAGCACCGGGATGCGCAGGACGCTCTGGGTGTAGGCGGCCGAGGTGAACAGTCCGAGGAACCGGCGCTCCCCCACGACCTCGCCGTCGGGACCGAACGTCTTGATGCCGATGTAGTCGAGGTAGGCGGGGCGGTGGACGGTGGCGCGCGAGTTGGCCTTGGTGATGATGAGCAGCTTCTTCTCGCGTGCCTTGGCCCGCACGTCCGGTGGCATCTGCCGGAACGACGTCGCGCTGCGCGGGTCGGTCCGCAGGATGCCCAGTCCGCTGCCGGGCACGGCCCGCAGCACGGTGTCGTCGTCTTCGGTGCGGAGGACGTACTCGCGGTAGCCGAGGAAGGTGAAGTGGTTGTCCGCGAGCCAGGTGAGCAGCTCCTTGGCCTCCTCGATCTCCCGCTCCGGGAGCGGTGGCGGCGACTCCTCGAGCTCGTGGACGATCTCCATCGCCCGCGCGTGCAGCTTCGGCCAGTCCTCCACCGCTTCGCGCACGTCGCTGAGGACCCGACGGAGGTTGGAGGCGATCTTCTCCAGCTCCGCGACCTCGGTCTCGCGGTCGATCTCGACGTGGATCCAGGATTCCTGGACCAGCTCCCCCGCCTCGTCGGCGAGGAGCTCGCTGCGCTCGCCGCCGACCGAGCCGACCACCTCGAGCAACCGCCCCGTGACGTCACGGCGGACGGTGAGCTGAGGGTGGATGACCAGGTGGATGCCCCGACCCTGCCGCGACAGCTCCATCGTCACCGAGTCGACGAGGAACGGCATGTCGTCGGTGATGACCTCGACGACGGTGTGGCTGGAGGACCAGCCGTGCTCCTCGACGGTCGGTGTGAAGACGCGGACGGCGGCCGTGCCACGGATCCTCGTGGCGGCCAGACGGTAATGGCTGCACGCGGCGCCGTAGACGTCGACCGGGTCGCGACCGAGGAGATCCTCCGGCGCGACATGCCGGTAGTAAGCGGACAGCAGCGCCTCGGCCTGGGCGACGGACAACGCGCCTCGGGACCGGCTCTGCTCGGCGACCTTCACCGCCTCTGCGAGAAGCGCGGCCTTCTCATCCTCCCGCTTGTGCACGCCGGTGGCGGTCATGAGCGCTCGCCTCGCCCACTCTGTCCATCGGCGCCCGCGGGCGCCGAGGCCGTACCCCCTTGTACGACCTCTCCGAGGCTAGCGTGTGCCCACGAACGCCGCATCACCACGACTGCCACCTCGACGTCCCGAGAGCTCAGGTCGGCGCCAGAGGGCGACGACGAGGGTGATCATCGTGTTGGATCTCCCCATGGACCTTCATCGGGAAACCCGCTACCCCGCCGATCCGACCGCCGTCTACGCGATGCTGACCGACGAGGACTTCCTCCGCCGACGGGCCCAAGCGGCGCACGCCCTGCGGCACGACGTCAAGGTCGAGCCGACCGGCGGAGGCCACCGGACGCGTCTGCACCAGTTCCTGCCGGCCGAAGTGCCCGACTTCGTCCGCAAGCTCGTCGGTGACGAGATCGAGCTGACCGAGGTGATCGCCTGGGAGGCCGCTGAACCCGACGGCTCCCGCCGTGCCGAGGTGCGTGTCGACGTCGCGAGCGCACCGGTCACCTTGCGCGGCACGATCCGGCTGGTGCCGGACTCCGCGGGGACGCGGCAGATCCTCGACGCCGAGCTGAAGGCCTCGGTGCCGCTCATCGGCAAGAAGATCGAGGAGGCCGCCGCCCCTGCCGTCGCCGCTGGCCTGACCGGTATGGAGGAGCTGGGCCGCCAGTGGCTCGCCGAGCACCGGTGAGCGTGACGCTCGGTGGCGGCACTGCGCGGCGCGACCGGTGACGAGCTCCACGATGCCCGGGGCGACGTCGACCGCCACGACGGAGCTGGCGGCGGGCGCGACGGAACCGCCACGACCGGTCGCCGGTGTCGTCGTCCGGCGTGTCGCCGCCCGAATTGTCGGTGGTGCCTGCCACGGTTGACCTCGACGCCGTGAGCTTGTCGAAAGGTCCGACCGTGAGGGAGATGACCTACCACTGCCCGACCTGCCAGGGCACACGTGTGTTCGAGCAGCCACCGTGCGCGGATGGGCACGGCGCTGACTGCCCGGAGTGGGCGTGCGTCGACTGCGGCACCGCCTTGCTCGTCGACGTGGTGCTCGAGCGGGCGGAAGATCGTGAGGTGGCCGCACGCGTCGCGTGACGGCCACCTCGGGTGACAGGTCGTCTCGTCCAGAGCTACCCCATGTGCGGGTAGCGGTAGTCGGTCGGTGGGACGAACGTCTCCTTGATGGAGCGTGGGCTGACCCACCGCATGAGGTTCCAGATCGAGCCGGCTTTGTCGTTGGTTCCGCTCGCCCGCGACCCGCCGAACGGCTGCTGACCGACGATCGATCCGGTCGGCTTGTCGTTGATGTAGAAGTTGCCCGCCGAGTAGCGCAGGACCTCCATGGCCTCGACGATGGCTCGCCGGTCCTCGGCGATCACCGAGCCGGTGAGTGCGTAAGGAGCGACGGATTCCATCTGCCGGAGCACCTGGTCGTAGTCACCGTCGTCGAAGACGTAGACCGACAGGATCGGACCGAAGTACTCCGTGCGGAACATCTCGTCGGTGGGGTCCTCGCCGAGCAGAATCGTCGGCGTGACGAAGTACCCGACCGTGTCGTCGTAGGTGCCACCGGTGAGGATGCTCACCGAGTCGGTGGCCTTCGCGCGGTCGAGCGCGGCAGCGTTCTTGGCGAACGCTCGCTCGTCGATGACGGCGCCCATGAAGGTCGACAGGTCGGCCACGTCACCCATCGGTAGGGACTCGGTCTCGGCGACGAGGTCGTCGACCACCCGATCCCACACGCTGCGGGCGATGTACGCACGCGAGGCCGCCGAGCACTTCTGGCCCTGGTACTCGAAGGCACCTCGGATCAAGGCGGTCTTGAGCACGGCGGGGTCAGCCGAGCCGTGGGCGACCACGAAGTCCTTGCCGCCGGTCTCGCCGACGATCCGCGGATAGCTGCGATAGGTCGCGAGGTTCTCACCGACGCGCTGCCACAGGTGGCGGAAGGTCGTGGTGGACCCGGTGAAGTGGATGCCGGCGAGCTCGGGGTGGGCGAGCGCGACGTTGGAGACCGCGATCCCATCACCGGGCAGGAAGTTGATGACACCGGGCGGGAGTCCCGCGGCCTCGAGCATGCGCATCGTGTAGTACGCGGCCAGCGTCTGTGTCGGCGAGGGCTTCCACAGCACGACGTTGCCCAACAGCGCGGGGGCGGTGGGCAGGTTCGCCGCGATCGCGGTGAAGTTGAACGGCGTGATCGCGTAGACGAAACCCTCCAGTGGCCGATAGTCGACCCGGTTCCAGACGCCTGGCACGGACAGCGGCTGCTCGGCCAGGATCTGTCGAGCGAAGTGGACGTTGAACCGCAGGAAGTCCACCAGCTCACAGGCGGCGTCGATCTCGGCCTGGTGGACGCTCTTGCTCTGGCCCAGCATGGTGGCGGCGTTGAGGGTGTCGCGCCACGGCCCGGCGGCCAGGTCTGCCGCACGCAAGAAGATCGCGGCTCGGTCGTCGAACGACATCGACCGCCAGGCCGGGGCCGCCTCGAGAGCGGCCTTGATGGCGTCCTCGGCGTCCTGCTCGGTGGCGTGCCGGAGCGTGCCGAGGACCTTGCGGTGGTCGTGCGGCATGACGACCGGTAGCGGAGTGCCGCCACCGGGTCGTTGGACGCCTCCGATCGTCGCGGTCAGATCCACGTGCTCCGCGGCGATCTCGGCGAGCCGACGTTCCAGGCTGGCCCGTTCGGGGCTGCCGGGGGCATAGGTCCGCACCGGCTCGTTCGCCGGGGTCGGTACCTGGGTGATGGCATCCATCGTCAGCCTCCCGCGTGGTCGTGGGGTGCATCGGTCCCGGTCGGGGACGCGTGCCTCATCGGCATCCTGCCACCGGAGGCGGCCGGAGCATCACGCTGACTTGCGAGCGGCCTTCTTCCCAGCGCTCTTCTTCGCGGCCGTCTTCTTCGCGGTCTTCTTCCCCGCTTGCTTCTTGCTGGGCTTGGCGGCCGCCTTCTTGGGCGTCTTCTTCGTCGCGCTCGGTCGGCCACCGGCCTTGCCCCCGGTCTCCCCTCGGGCGCGCCGGGCCTCCTCCACGCTCGCTTGCAGAGCGGCCATGAGATCGACCACCTCGCCTCCCGGTGGCGCGGCGGCCGGCGCCTCCACCTCCCGGCCAGCGGTCTTGGCCGCGATGAGCTCCTCCAGCGCGGCGCGATAGTCGTCGTGGTACCGGGTGGGATCGAAGTCGGTCTGCAAGGTCTGGATGTAGGACTCGGCCATCGCGATCTCCTGTGGCCGAACCTCCACGTCCTCCTGCGGAGCCGCGAAGGAGGCGTCGCGGACCTCGTCGGGCCACAGCATCGTCTGCAGGACCAGGACGTCGTCCTTGGGACGAAGCAACGCCAGCGACTCGCGGTTACGCAACGCAACCTTGACAACCGCGGTCTGACCGGAGTTCCGCAACGCGTCCCGGAGCAGGACGTACGGCTTGGTCGCGGGGCCGTCCGGCTGCAGGTAGTAACTGCGCGACACGTAGATGGGGTCGACCTGCTCCTCCGGCACGAACTCCAAGACCTCGACGACGTGCCGGCTCGGCAGCGGCAGCTGGGCGAAATCGTCGGACGTCAGGATGACCATCCCGCCGTCGGGCAGCTCATACCCCTTGGCGATGTCGGAGTAGGGAACTTCCTCCCCGTCTACCTCGCAGACCCGGCGATAGCGGATTCGTCCTCCATCGGCCGCGTGCACCTGACGAAAGGAGATGTCCTTTTCCTGTGTCGCGGCGTAGACCTTGACCGGTATCGAGACGAGCCCGAACGAGACCGAGCCCTTCCATATCGCCTGCATGGGGACCTCCGCGACAAAGGCGGCGCGACGAGCGATGCGCCCTGGCATCTCCACACTGAGCGGTTCCCTACCCGGCGCGCAAGCCCACAACCGGACAGGTCAGACGGCGAATGCGCAGGACAGCTGGCCGCCAGGCCGCCTTCAGCGCAGCGCGGCGAGCGCCGCGTGGACGTGGCCCTCCGCCTCGGCGAGCGCCTCTCGGGCTCGCTCCGGCGTGACCCCGGCAAGGACCGCGACGAGCGCGGTCTTCAGCTCCCCACCCGCCTCGGCGAGCGCCTGGCGGCACTCCTCCTCGGACAGCCCGGTCGCCTCCTTGAGGATGCCGAGCATCCGCCCGCGGAGCTTCGCGTTGGTCGCCAGCAAGTCGACCATGAGGTTCGAGTAGGTGCGGCCCAGCCGCACCATCACCGCCGTGGAGAAGGCGTTCAGCACGAGCTTCTGCGCGGTTCCCGCCTTCATGCGGGTCGAGCCCGCGACCACCTCGGGGCCGGTGTCGACGGGGATGAAGACGTCCACCTCGCGGCCGAGTGGCGCCTTGGGGTTGGCGGTGACCAGGACCGTGGCCGCGCCGTGCTCACGGGCGGCTCGGAGCGCTCCGACGACGTAGGGTGTCCGGCCGCTCGCCGCGAGGCCGACCACGACGTCCCCCGGCTGAACCGCCTCGGCGAGCTCCCGCGCGCCGGCGGCGGCGTCGTCCTCAGCGTCCTCGACCGCCCGGAGGAACGCCGCCGGGCCACCGGCCGCGTGCGTGACGAACCAGTCACTCGGCACGGCGAACGTGGGCGGCAGCTCGGCGGCGTCCAGCATCCCGAGCCGACCCGAGGTGCCGGCACCCACGTAGTGGACGCGGCGGCCCTTGCGCAGCGCCTCGACGGCCAGGTCGACGGCCTGCGCGATCGGCTCCAGCACCTCGCGGACCGCCCCGGGCACGCGATGGTCTTCGTCGTTGATCAGTCGAAGGATCTCCAACGTCGGCAGGCGATCGATGTCGACGCTGCGCGGGTTGCGTTCCTCGGTGGGCGAGGCGACCACGACGACCGCCTTGTCGTCAGACTCCGCGGAGGTACCCGCGCCGACCGTTTCCGACGTCATCATCGCCGCCCGCGGGAGGCCGACACACGGCGTCCAGTGATCGCGTCGTACGTCGCCTCCAACGCTCGAAGGGTGCTGTCGTAGTGCCTCCTGGCGACACCGACGAACAGGCAGTCCACGACGGTCAGCTGAGCGATGCGGCTGGCGGTGGCACCCGACCGGAACGTCGTCTCGCGGGCGGCGGTGGTGAGCACGTAGTCGGCGACCGAGGCGATCGGGGATCGAGGGAAGTTCGTGAGCGCGACCGTCGTCGCGCCGTGCTTGCGCGCCTCGCGGAGGACGTCGATCGTGTCCGACGTGACGCCCGTGTGGGAGATACCGACCGCCACGTCACCCTTGGTGAGCAAGGCGGCGCTGGCCAGTGCGACGTGCGTGTCCGCCCAGGCGAACGCCAATCTGCCGATGCGGTGCAGCTTCTGTTGGAAGTCGAGAGCGACGAACGCGCTCGCACCCACGCCGAACAGCTCGATGCGCGACGCCTCGGCGAGCGCATCCACGACCTTCTCGAGGACGTCGATGTCGAGCTGCCCCGCGGTGTCCTCGACCGCGCGGGCGTCGGCGAACGCCACCTTCTCGACGATCTGCTCCATCGAGTCGCTGGGCCCGATGTCGCTCCCGACGGCACGGCCGCGGACGCCGTCGCGGGCTGACTCGCGCGCCGACTCCGCTGCCAGCCGGAGCCGCAGCTCTGGGTAGCCAGGAAGTCCGAGGACCTTGCAGAACCTGATCACCGTGGTCTCAGAGGTGCCGGCGGCGCGAGCCAGCTCGGTGATCGTGCGCGCCGACGCCCGGGACGGGTCTTGCAGGACGAGGTTCGCCACGCGTTGCTCGGCGGGCGACAACGAGGGCGCCACGGCGCGGATTCGCACGACGACGCCTTCGGCGATCGGGTCGGCTTCAGGATCCTTCGACTTCTTGGCCATAGTGGAAAGTAACTTACCCGCGTGGCCGGGTCGCTCACCCGCCTCGACGTCCTGGGCACGGTGGTGGCAGCCATCGATCGACCGCCATGGGACGGCGGTCAACGGTCCGCCTGAACCCAACCGTCCGCGAGGAACGCGTCCGGCTCCCGCTCACCGTCGAACAGCGTGCCCTCGGCATCACCCAGGCGGACGCCGTCGACATAGACCCCCCGACCGCGCTGCGAAGGGTCGCTCGTGAACCGCCAGCGGATCCGCACCTCACCCGGAGGACCGTCGATCTCCGCACGGGCCACCTGCCACACCCGTCCGGTGAAGCCGGAGATCACGCCGTCGTGCTCGCTGACCCGGCCACGGCTCGCGACGACGAACGGCAACGGCTCCCACGTCTCGCCGCGGGAGATCTCCAAGGTCAGTCGGTCGCTGTCCTCGGTGTCAACGAACAGATCGAAGGCCAGCCGGGTGCGGTCAGTCCTCAGTCGCACCGGCAACGTGAGGGTCGCGGTGGTGGCGTCGTCCCGCCCGGTGTACCACGCCGTACGCCCACGCCGCGGGGTGACCGCGAGCGCCTGCGCGAGACGGTCGGCGACGACTCGCCGAGCCGGGTTGACGTTGCTCCACTCCCGCCGTGGGTGAACGCGGTTCGTCAACAGGATCACGAACGACCGCGACAGCGGGTCGATCACGATCGAGGTGCCGGTGAACCCGGTGTGCCCGGCGGTCGACGGAGCGGACAACGCCCCCATGTAGAAGCGTTGGTCGAGCTCGAACCCGAGCCCGTGTGCGTGCCCCGGGAACGCTTCGTTGTAGTCGGCCAGCATCTGGGCGACGGACTCCCGCCGCAGGATCCGCTGCCGCTGGTAGGTGCCACCGTTCAGGATGGTCTGCGCCAGGATCGCGAGGTCGTTCGCAGTCGAGAAGATCCCCGCGTGCCCCGCGACGCCACCGAGGGACCAGGCGTTCTCGTCGTGGACGCTGCCCCGCACCATGCCACGCGGCGGATCGGTCTGGTACTCCGTCGCGGCGATCCGGTCCAGCTTGGCGGCGGGCGGGTTGTAGCCGGTGTCCACCATGCCGAGCGGCTCGGTGATGCCCTCCCGCACCAGCACGTCGAGCGGCTTGCCGCTGACCTTCTCGACGAGCACGCCGAGCGTGATGAGGTTCAGGTCGGAGTACTCGTAGAGGGTCTGCGGCGGCGCCTTCGGGGCCACCTCGAGCGCCGCGCGGATCCGGGACTCCCGGTCGGGGTAGTCCCACAGCCGCCTCCACGACGGCAGACCCGACGTGTGCGTGAGCAGCTGACGAACGGTGATGGACTCCTTGCCGTTCGTGGCGAAGGTGGGCAGGTACGACGCCACGGGCGCGTCGAGGTCGATGCGGCCGGCCTCCACCTGCTGCATCACCACGATCGAGGTGAACAGCTTGGAGATGCTCGCCATGTCGAAGATCGTGTCCGGCCGCATCGGCACCTGCTGGTCAGCCGGCAGCTCGGTGCCGTTGGCGTCCGCATACTTGACGGCGTGCCCCATCGCCTCGTGCACCACGATCTTTCCGTCGTGCGCGGCGAGCACGACGGCGCCGGGGTAGAGCGGCCGTCCGTCCGAGGGCGCCTCCAGGTAGGCGCGCAGGTCGGCGAGCATTCCCTCGATCTCGGCGGTGTTCAGACCAACCTCCTCTGGTGTCGCGGGGACGAGCCGCGTCGACGGCGGCGCGAAGCCTACCGCCGGCTCGTCGAAACCCCGTCCGTGCCCGCGTCCAGCTCCCGGTCCGTGAGAGGTCACCTGATCGCTGGGCACGGCGACGGCCGTGGCCGGCGTGTCGTGGACCAGCCCCGCCAGCGACCCCGCGAGCAGCACTGCGACCACCGCGCCGACGCGGAGGCGCCGCGGCAGCGGACGCCAGAACCGTACCGACATCTCAGTGCCGCCGTCCCGGGTAGAGCAGGTACGGCTTGCGCCGACGGTCGAACTCCCGCACCTCCTCAGCCCAGGCGCCGACCACCTCGTCGACGCTCGCACCCTGGTCGATCATGGTCCGCAGCCGCGGTGACCCGGACAGCTTGTCGATCCAGTACGGCCGCTCGGGATCCCAGGAGTCCTCGCGCCAGGCGAACTCGGGGTAGCGCTTGGCTTCCACGAGCATCGCGACCGCGGTCCGGATGGGCTCGAAGGCGTGCAGGTCGGTGACGTGGACCTGGACGCCGGCGCACGTCTCGCCGACGTACTTGTTGAACGTGGGGACGAAGTAGGCCTCCCGGAACACCACGCCCGGCAGGCCGAGCTCGTTGAGCCGGTCGCCCCAGTGGTAGTCGAGGTAGGGAGCGCCGATCATCTCGAACGGCCGAGTCGTCCCGCGTCCCTCCGAGACGTTGGTGCCCTCGAAGAAGCAGGTGCCGACGTAGACGAGCGCCGTGTCGGCCGTGGGCATGTTGGGGGACGGCGGAACCCACGGCAGGTCGAACTGCTGGGCCCGGAGGTCGGGGCGCCAACCCTTCATGGGGACGACGGTCAGGTCGACCTGGCGGCCGGCCTCCTCGGGCAGGAACTCGCCGTTGAAGAAGCGGGCCAGCTCGCCCACGGTCATGCCGTGCTGCTGGACGATCTCCTTCAACCCCACACCGGAGGTGTAGCCGGGTGTCATGAGCGCACCGTCCACTCGCCCACCGATCGGGTTAGGTCGGTCGAGGACCACGTAGCGCATGCCCAGCCGGGCCGCCGCGACCATCGAGTTGTAGAGCGTCCAGATGTAGGTGTAGAAGCGGGCGCCGACGTCCTGGATGTCGAAGACCATCGTCTCCGCCCCGGACTTGGTGAACATCTCCGCCAGCTTTTCCTGGCTGGCGCCGTAGGCGTCGTAGACCGGCAGCCCGGTGCGCGGGTCGGTGGTGTCACCCTCGGAGCCACCGGCCTGTGCGCTGCCGCGGAAGCCATGCTCCGGGCCGAACACGGCGACGATCTCCAGGTCGTCGTGACGCGCGAGGTCGTCGACGATGTGCGTCGTGTCCGGCAGGATGCCAGTCGGGTTGCTGAAGACGGCGACCTTGCTGCCCCTCAACATCGACCAGCCGCGCGCCGCGGCGACCTCAGCGCCGGTCATCACCCGCGAGGGCGGGCCTTTCCGCTCACCCGCGGTCCGGGTGGCACCCGCCGGCTCGTCGTCAGCGGCGTGGGCCGCGGTGGACCCCAGCGTGAGACCGGCGGCCGCGGAGGCGACCGCGGAGCCGAGGAGAGCCCGGCGGCTCGTCATGTTCGTCTCGTGGGAGGTCATCCGTCGTTCCTCCGTTTCAGCGTGCCTGGCCGCGCCTGGTCGACGCGACCGCATCTCCGCCTTGGGGTCACCGTCGTCAAGGCGACCATGACGGCGAGGAGCTCACCAGGTCAAGCCGTGACCGTAGGGGTACAGGATCTGCGCGGGGTCGTCCGCGCGTGGGATCGGGACGGGGAGGCGCCCGCGTGGGGCGACCTCGCCGAAGATCACTCGGGCGGCGGCCTGGGTCGCCACCGCGTTGGGCGCGTACGTCGCCAGGTACGTCGGAGCCTCGTCGACGTGGGCGATGTCGTACGGGTCGTGCACCGCGACCACGATCAACGGAACCCCGGTGGCGAGGAGCTCACCGACCAGCCGCCGCTGCCGCCCTTGGGGATCGGTGACCTCGGTGTCCCAGGCCTTGTACGTCACGACGAGGGCAAGCTCGCTCTCTCGAGCGCGCGCGACCGCCGTGGCGATCGCGGAGTCGGACGGTTGGGTGCCGGTCGGATGAGTCGTCGGCGTGGCCCCGCGCGCGGCGAACGCCGCTGCGAACTCGGCGACGGGAACAGCGCTGGCACCGGTGACGAGCACCGCACGCGGACCCGGCGCGAGCGGCAGCAATCCGGCGTCGTTCTTCACCACGGTGGTGGTCGCCACCGTGATGCGGTCGGCCTGGGCCAGGTGCGCGCGCGTGCCGACACGGGCGGCGGCCTGGTCGACGTCGACGAACGGGTCGTGGACGATGCCGCGCTCGGCCTTGAGTCGGAGGATGCGCCCGACCGCCTCGTCCAGGCGTTCCGGGCTGATCTCGCCGCTGTGGACGGCCTCGAGCAGCGCCTGGTACGCGAGGTCGAACTGCGGCGGGCGCAGCAGCATGTCGACACCCGCGTTGATCGCCAGCACCACGACCCGGTCGTCGCCGTACTTGTCACGGACGCCGCGCATGCCGAGTGAGTCGGTGATCACCACGCCGTCGAAGCCGAGCTCCTCGCGGAGCAGGCCGGTGATGATCGGATACGAGAGCGTGGCCGGATCACCCGAGGGGTCCAGCTCCGGAAACACGAGGTGGCCGGTCATGACCGCGCCGATGCCCGCCTCGATGGCGGCGCGGAACGGCGGTGCGTCGATCCGCTCCCATTCCTCGCGGGTGTGCCGGATCTCGGGAATTCCGACGTGGCTGTCGACCTGGGTGTCACCGTGCCCGGGGAAGTGCTTCGCCGTCGCGATGACGCCACCATCCCGTTCGTAGCCCGCGACCTGCGCCGCGGTGAACGCGGCCGCGAGCGCGGGATCGGAGCCGAATGACCGGACCCCGATGACCGGATTGGCCGGATTGACGTTGACGTCGGCGACCGGCGCGTAGTCCTGGTTGATCCCGAGCGCGGCAAGCTCGCGACCGGTGATGGCCGCCGCTCGACGTGCCGCCGCGACGTCGCGACCGGCCGCCAAGCCCTGGTTCCCCGGGAACTGGGTGGCTGGCGGCCCGACCCGCACGATCGTTCCTTGCTCCTGGTCGGTGGAGATGAGGAGCGGGACGCCGGCACCACTCGTGAGCGCCGCTTCCTGCAGGCCGTTCGAGAGCCGGGCGACCTGGCGCGGGTCGGCGATGTTGTCCGACCAGGTGAAGTAGCACACCCCGCCGAGGCGGTACTTCGCGACCACCTCCGCGGCGGTGGCCACGCCGTATTCCGACGTGTTCCGACTGTCCGGAGTGTGCGCGTCGGCCCCATAGACGTGGGTCACGAGGAGCTGTCCGACCTTCTCCTCCACGGACATGCGCTGGAGGGTCTCCTCCACCCAGCGGCGCACGCCGGCCGCCCTCGCCAAACCTCCGGCGTGCGCGGGGGCCGCCGCGGTCGCGATTCCGGCGAGCGCGCCCGCGGCGCCGAGGACGACGCTGCGGCGGCGTGGCGTGAAGGGCGGCGAGGTCGTCATCGGTCCTCCGGGCTGCGCGAACGGTACGAAAACTTCCTACGGGAGCGACCCTCGCCAACGGAAGGTAGTCACGCGAACCACCCAGGTCAACGGCGCCGCGTACCACACGTGCTCAGGAGCCCGCGCTGCGTGAGTGACGCCCGGAGCCCTCCGCGTACCCGCACCGCTTCGGCCACCGGTGACGCCCACGGAGCCGGCCGGGACTCGTCCATTTGGACGAGACCGCGTCGCGTCCATTTGTATGACGTCACTTGGCCGACATCGGTTGCACGGAAAAATCAGCTCGGTTGACCCAGAGAAATTTCGCACTCGCGTACGACGACTCCTCCAGTAGCGGCTCAGTACGTTGTTCGACGGAAATCGACGCCGACTCAGGAGGAATCAAATTCGAAAGTGCCGAATCGCCGTCGTCGGTAACCAGCCGCAGCTGCTCGAAGCGCTCGTCGACCTGGTGTCGGAAGAGCCGCGGCTGGACCTCGTCGGCGTCGCGCACGACGCCGACGAGGTCCTGGAGCTGGCGCGTTCCCGCGATCCGCACGTCGTTCTGTTCGACCTGGAGTCGACGGGCACCTATCCGACGATCCTCAATGACCTGACTCGCCACGACCCGTCAATTCGAACCGTGGCGTGGTCCAGCTATGACGACGCCGACGCGCTGCGTCGGTCCGCCAACGCCGGCTTTCACCGCCACGTCAGCAAGTGTTCTGGCGCGGAAAGCCTCATCACCGTCCTACTGGAGGAGCATGCTGACCCAGCTTAGTTCCAGGTTCCGAAAGCTTCCGATTATCGGCCAGATCGCGGCTATCGTGCTTCCCGTGCTCGTGGTGGCGGCTCTCGTCGCGTCCCTGGTCGGCCCCTACACCCCTAGCCTCGGCAGCGGCAAGAGCGACAAGGCGCTCTCCGGACCGCTGAGCGCCAAGGGATCGAAGCTCGTCGACGCGCACGGTCGCGAGGTTGTGCTCACTGGCGTCAACTGGTTCGGCTTCGAGACGGAGACCTTCGCGCCCCACGGCCTGTGGGCGCGCAACTGGGAGAGCATGCTCGACCAGATGGTCTCGTCCGGCTTCAACACGATCCGGCTGCCGTACACCAACGAGATGTTCGACGCCGACAGCAAGCCGACCGGCATCAACTACAGCCTCAACCCCGACCTCAAGGGGCTACGTGGCGTCGACCTGTTGGACCGGATCGTCAAGGGCGCGACCGACCGCGGCCTGATGGTGCTGCTCGACCGGCACCGTCCGACGGCGCAGTCGCAGACCAAGCTTTGGTACAACGAGCAGGTCAGCGAGGAGCGCTGGATCCAGGACTGGACCATGCTGGCCAAGCGGTACAAGAACAACCCGCTGGTCATCGGCGCGGACCTGCACAACGAGCCCAGTGGTGAGGCCACGTGGGGTAGCGGCGACCGCGACACCGACTGGCGACTGGCCGCCGAGCGCGCCGGTAACGCGATCCTGAAGGTGAACCCCAACTGGCTCATCGTCGTCGAGGGCATCGAGGCCTACGACAACGACTACTACTGGTGGGGCGGCAACCTCATGGGTGTGAAGGAGCACCCGGTCCGGCTGTCCGACCCGGCCAAGCTGGTCTACTCCGCCCACGACTACGGTCCCGGCGTGTGGCAGCAGTCCTGGTTCAGCGACAAGGACTTCCCGAAGAACATGCCGGGCATCTGGAAGCGGCACTGGGGCTACATCGCCGAGGAAGGCACCGCTCCGGTTCTGCTGGGTGAGTTCGGTGGGCGCTCGGTGAGCCCGAAGACCACGGAGGGTATCTGGCACCGGGAGCTGCTGAACTACCTGAAGAAGAACGGGATCAGCTACACCTACTGGTCCTGGAACCCCAACTCCGGTGACACCGGTGGTGTCCTCCGGGACGACTGGAAGACCGTCCACAAGGACAAGCTGGAGCTGCTGAAGACCTACCAGGCGCCACGCCTGCACACACCAGCCGCTGACCAGCGGTAAGGACACCGAGACCGAAGGGGCCTCTTCGCCGCGCCGCGCGGGGAGGCCCCTTCTCCATGCTTGTTTCCATGCTTGTTTCCATGCTTGTTTCCATGCTCGCGCCCTTGGTCACTCACCCTCCCTCAGGGCCACAGTCCGCTCGGCACGCGCACGCGCACCGTGGTCCCTTTGCCGGGCTCGCTGGTGAGGTTCAAGACCCCGCCGATCTCGCTCACCCGCTCCCGCATCGAGCGCAGGCCGAGGTGGCCGGGAAACTCCGCGCGCGGGTCGAAACCGGACCCGTCGTCGCTGATCTCCAGCTCCAGCGCGGTCGAGCTCGCGGACAGTCGCACCGTGACCCTCCTCGCCCGCGCGTGCCGCGCGACGTTCTGCAGCGCCTCCTGAGCCACCCGGTAGAGAGTCTGCTTCACCGCGAGGGTGCCGGCCGGCTCAGACCCCAGCTCCGCCTCGGTCACCAAGCCATGGCGAGCCCGCAACGCGGCCAGCTGCTTGTGGAGGGCGACGACGAGACCCTCCTCGGCGAGCGCCTGCGGGCGCAGCTCGAAGATCAGCGCGCGCATATCGGCGAGCCCTGTCTCGGCCAGCGACAAGATGTAGGTGAGCGATTGGTCGGCCTGCTCGGGCGCGCGTCGCAACGTCTGCCGCGCCGTCCGCGCGCCCAGCGCGATGCCGTACAACGCTTGGGACACCGAGTCGTGCAGCTCCCTCGCCAGGCGCTGACGCTCCTCCTGGGTCGCCTTCTCCTGAGCCGCCGCGACGAGGTGTGAGCTGTCCACAGCGGTCGCCGCTTCCCCGGCGACCGCCGACAGGTACGCCAGCTCCAGCTCGGTGGGTCCGGGTCCCGGGGGCCACGCGGCGTAGAGAACTCCGACCGCACCCCCACGCGAGGTCAACGGGACGCAGACCAGCGCGCCGCCGGGCGCCTCGGTCGGGACCTCGCCGGCGCGACCGTCCGGCTCAGCCTGCACGAGACTCCCGTCTCGTCCCCGCCTGCGGATCACCGGGGACTTCGCCGAGACGGCTTGCCGCGCCGCGTCGTGCACATCCGCGAGCAGCTCACGGTCGAGGACCCGGTGGACATCGTGTCCGGACGCCCGCCGAAGCGCGTCCCCGTGGAGCAGGTCGACCGCGCACGCCGAGGCTCCCGTCGTCGCCACGACGCTACTCGTCAACGAGTCGAGCGTCACCGGCAACGGCTCCGCGCCCGGTGGAGACGAGTCGGCGAGGGGCTCCAGGTCCGCGCCGGCACGCTCGTGCTCGACCACCACGGCGACGTGAGCGGCGAACAGGCCGACGAGGTCGGCGTCGTCGGCGGTGAAGCGGCGGCCATGGACATCCCCCACTTCGATGACGCCGCTGGGCCGACCGTAGCCGGGCACCGGAACCGCCAGGACGGCACGGACCATCGGTGGCAGAACGCTGGCGGCGTCGCCGTCACCCCCGACATCCGGCAGGCGGATGCTGCGCTGGTGTCGTACCACCTCCCCCTCGAAGGTGTCGACCGTTGGGATCCGCATCCCGCGTGTCGCCTCCGCCAGGGGACCGGCGGCCGCTCGCACCACCAAGGTCTCGTCATCCTCCACGGTCATGACCAGGCACGCCGGCGCCCCGAGCATCGCGCCAACCCGCCGGGCCACCAGCCCGAGGACGGTGTCTTCGTCGAGGCCGTCGCGCACCGCCGCGTTCACCTCTGCCGCCGCGCGAATCACGCGGTCGTCCACGGCGCGCGCGACATCTCGCGCACCCGTCATGTCTCCGCCAGCTCGTACGTGGACACCAGCCCCGTCTGCACCGCGTACAACGCCGCCTGGGTGCGGCTTTGGACGTTCAGCTTCTTCAAGATGCTGCTCACGTACGTCTTGACGGTCTGCTGGCCAATGGACAACTCGCGCGCGACCTCCTTGTTCGACCGGCCACGTGCCAGCAGGATGAGCACCTCGACCTCCCGCCTGGTGAGCGGGTCCGGATTGCTCGGCACCCGCATCTCCCTCACCAGGCGCGCCGCGGCCGCTGGTGACAGGTGAACCTGGCCGGAGGCGGCCGCCGCGACCGCGCGGCGCAGCCCTTCCGCGTCCGTGTCCTTGAGCAGGTAGCCGATAGCGCCGGCCCGCAACGCGTCGGTGACGAGGTGATCCTCCAAGAAGCTGGTGAGTGCGACCACCTCGACATCCGGAAGGTCACGCCGAATCGCCGCAGTCGCGCTGATGCCATCCATCACCGGCATCACCAAGTCCATCAGCACGACATCGGGCGAAAGCTTATGGGCGAGCTCGACCGCTTCTCGGCCGTTGCGTGCTTCACCGACGACTTCGACGCTGTCGTCCAGCTTCAGGAACATCTCCAGGCCTTGCCGGACGACCGCGTGGTCCTCCGCGATCAGCAAGCGGACAGGCATGCTCGACCCCCCCTTCCCCCCCGTGCTCCTGCCACATGTCGACCGCCACGCGGCGTCGACGCGCCTCTCAGGAGGCTAGTGGCCGTCACCTGAGACCTTCCCCGGTTCGCGGGAAGAGATGACTCCCGACGAAGGCCCTCCTCTGTGGGCCCATAGACCATCTCCACGGCCACGCCTTTGGGTGTCTGCCGCACCTGCCCGTTGCGTCCGGTCTCGGCGCAACAACCTCGTTCGAACCGATCGCGTGCGTCAGGCGGGGACGTCGTCTGATCACCGGCTTCGAGCGTGACCACACGCTCTCGCCCACCCTGCGCCATGTCCCATCCAGCACTCGACGCTCGCCCGGGACTGTCGACCGGTGGCCGCTCACCCCGAGGTAGGAGACGCCCACTCCCCCGAAGCGGGGCGCCAATCGCGGATCCGGGCGGGAGGTGAAGCGCTCCCTCGACGCAGAGGATTGCGTTGCATGGAAGGAATCCGAGTAGGAGGGCCACGGGTGAATGGGCACGCGCGCGACGAAGGTGCCTCGGCGCCAGGCGTGGTACCGCTGGCCACTGGACTTGGTTCGAGACCACCGCAGCTGGCGCTTCGGCCTGGTCGGACTACTCGGCGTCGGTGTCAACAACCTCGTGCTCTACCTGCTGCACGGTGTCGGCGGAATGCGGCTGGTTCCGGCGACCGGGCTCGCGGTCGAAGCGGCGATCGTGCACAACTACGCGGTCAACGAGATCTGGACGTTCGGCTCTCGGCCTGCGCTGTCGCGGTTCCTCAAGTTCAACGGGACCGCCCTCGTCGCCCTGGTGGTCAATGTCGTCGTGGTGAAGGTGCTCGTCGGGCTCGGCCTGTTCTACCTGGTGGCGAACCTCGTGGGTATCTGCACCGCGCTCGTCATCAACCTCACCGTCAGCACCACGTGGATATGGAACGGGAAGCCCCATGGAGTCGTTGATCTACGCGGGTCTCGTCGTGATCTCGCTGGTGCTCAGCGTCCAGGCGGGGCACGTTCTCTACCTCATGCTCTACACCTGGGACCAGCCGGAGACGGAGCAGCCGGCGAGAGCTCCGGACGAGTTCGTCGAACCATACCTGTCATTCACCGCGATCGTTCCCGCTCGGCACGAGGAAGCGGTCATCGCGGCGACCATCGAGCGGATCGTGCGGAGTAACTACCCGTCCTCTCTGCTGCAGGTCCTCGTCGTCTGCTCCGCGGACGACACCGGCACCATCCAGGAAGCCGCCGACAAGATCGACGAGCTGCGCGCCGAGGGCTACTACAACGCCGAACTGGTGATCTTCGACGATCAACCGATCAACAAGCCACATGGGCTCAACCACGCCCTGCGGTACGCCGAAGGCGACGTCGTCACGATCTTCGACGCAGAGGATGAGATGCATCCGGACATCCTCAACGTCGTCAACACGGTGATGTGCACCGAGGACGTCAACGTGGTCCAGGCCGGCGTCCAGCTGATGAACTACAACTCCAACTGGTACTCCACGTTCAACGTCTTGGAGTACTTCTTCTGGTTCAAGAGCCGGCTCCACCACCACGCCCGGTATGGCTCGACCCCACTCGGCGGCAACACCTGCTTCTTCAGCCGAGAGCTTCTGCTGTCGGTCAACGGGTGGGACGAGAACAACCTCACCGAGGACGCCGAGATCGGACTGCGCATCAGCGCGCTCGGCGAGCGGATCCGCGTCGTCTACGACGACCGGTACGTCACCAAGGAGGAGACCCCACCGACCCTGGGAAGCTTCATCCGCCAGCGCACGCGATGGAACCAGGGCTTCATGCAGACCCTGCGGAAGGGCGTCTGGCGGCAGATGCCGACACGGCACCAACGCTTCCTCGCCTGCTACACGCTCGCGTTTCCCTACGTTCAGGCGATCGTCGGTCTCTACACTCCCGCGGCGCTCATCATGATGGTGGCGCTCCACGCACCGGTCGGCGTGGCCCTATTCTCGCTGCTTCCCGTCCTCCTCCTCATCGCGCACCTGGTGACCGCGATCGTGGGCCTGCGCGAGTTCACCGAGGCACACGGACTCACGTACTCCTCGGGAACCGTGATCAAGATGATCCTGACCTGGCTGCCCTACCAGATGGTTCTCGCCTACGCGGCCGTGCGCGCCGTACGCCGGCAACTCGCGGGCCAGGGCAACTGGGAGAAGACCACGCACCTCGGCGCGCACCGAGCGATACCCGAGGGGAAGGCGGTGAGCGGTGGCGCCTGACGTGTCGATGTCCGAGCGGGTCGCCCTGTGGCTGCGGCGGCCGGGGAACGGCCTGTTGCTGCTGTCCCTGGTCAGTGGAGCGGTGACCCATGGGGTCAACATGTTCCGCTACCCGCTGTACATCACCGACGAGGGCATCTATGTCCAGCAGGCCTGGTCGGTGGTGCGCGAGGGCACGCTCTCGCCGTACACCTACTTCTACGACCACGCCCCGGCCGGATGGCTGCTCATGGCGGCCTGGGCCAACGTCCTCCCCGGCCAGTTCCAGGCCTTCGGCAATGAGATCAACACGATGCGGGTGCTGATGCTCATCGCCCACGTCATCAGCTCCGGCCTGCTGTTCGGGATCGTCCGTCGCTTCGGCGGTGGGGCGCTCGGGGGTTTCGCCGCCTGCTTCCTGTTCAACGTCTCGCCCCTGGCCGTCTACTACCAGCGCCAGGTCCTTCTCGACAACCTCATGGTCATGTGGCTGCTCCTGGCCGTCTGGCTCGTCGCCCGCTCCAGGGAGCGGGTGGTGACGGCCATGGCGGCAGGACTGGCGTTCGGGCTGGCGATCGTGACGAAGGAGAACGCGATCTTCTTCGTGCCCGCGTTGGCGTACATGGTGCACCGCTACGCGCGCGGACGTGGCAACCGTCGATTCGTCACGAGCTTCTGGTGGTTCGCCCTCTCCGCCCCCATCGCGATGTACCTGGCGTTCGCGCAGCTGAAGAAGGAGCTGATCCCCAGCGGCTTCAACTTCGACCTCGACAGTCCGCCGGCGAACCACGTGTCGCTGCTCTACACGATCTGGTGGCAGATCAACCGGAGCGGTCCGGAGGGTCGGAACTTGTTCCTCCGGCTCATGGAGAACAGCTGGCTCGCCCGCGACCCGTACATCCTGGTTCTCGGCGCCATCGCCGTCGTGGGGGTCCTGATGCTGTGGTCACAGGACCGCCAGCGCCGGACCGGTTACCTGGTCGCCGCCTTGATGGCGTTGGGCTACGGCTTCTACATGGTGCGCGGGAGCATCCTGCTCGACTTCTACGTCGTCCCGCTGATTCCGGTCCTGGCGATGAACATCGGCCTGCTGTACGGGTCGCTGATGAAACGGGTACCGCGGTCGGCCCGAACGGCGGTGACGGTCGGGGTGGTGAGCGCGGCGCTTCTCATCCCCGGTGGGTACTTCATCACCCGCAACACCGAGCGGCAGCTCGAAGCCCACGACCTCTACCACCTGGCGGTGACGCCCCTCCAGGAGGAGCAGATTCGGTGGGTGCGGGAGAACATCCCGACCAACTCTCGCCTGATCATCGACGACGACATATGGACCGCGCTGCACGACCGTGAGCCGTACTTCCCGCGCGCTCACTCCCACTTCAAGGCCGCGTCCGACCCCGACGTGCGCGACAAGCTGTTTCGGCGCAGCTGGCGAAACATCGACTACGTCGTGGTCTCCAACAAGATGCGCGCGGCGATGGAGCGCAACAACGCCGGAGGTCAGGAGCAATGGATTCTTGACGCGATCGACCTGCACGGACGGGTGGTCTGGGAGCTGCACCGCGGCGACATCCATCTGCAGGTCTACAAGATCGGAGACTGAGGAGCACGCCTCGACGGCACGGGTGTGGGGCAAGGAGCACATGATGAAGATGCCGACATGGACGAACCAGAGCTACTGGTCGTGGAAACGGATCCTGATCGCGATGGTGGCCCTGCTGGTCGTCGTCTCCCTGGGTCGGTCCTTCCTCGGCGGGTCCGCACGGAACGCCCTCGACGTCACCGGCCGGGGAGGCCCTGCCGCAGAGGCCCCTCCGAGGAAGGAGACGCCACGGCGCGTGGTGGAGTTCAACGGCAAGAAGGTTCCGGTAGGTACCGGCCCCATCGCCACTCTCAACCCGGGACTCGCGAGGCCGGGCAGCGCCGTCAACGTCAACGCCACAGGCTTCGACAAGGGCGCGCAAGTGCAGGTCCTGTTGACCATCGGGAAGAACAAGCCCAAGGTGATGGCCACGGACAGGGTTGACCGATACGGCGTGGTCGACACGTCCTTCACCTACCCGTGGGGCGCGGCCAACTCCGGCGGCCGGCAGTTCGTGACCGTCGTCCAGGAGGACGGCAAGAAGTCCGCCCGGGCCGAGCTGATCTCTCAGGCCGGTGTCGCGACGGCCGAGCTCAGCAAGGACGTCGGCCAGCCCGGCACCGCGCTGACCGTCGACGCCGAGGGCTTCATGCCCCACGAGAAGATTCACGTCTTCTGGGGACGGATCACCGGAACGCCGTCAGCCGTGCTGCGAGCGGATGAGACCGGCAAGCTTCAGGCCGAGCCGTTGCGCGTCGGCGTCGGGCCGGTGGGCCACAACACCGTCATCCTGATGGGAACGAAGAGCAAGGCCACCGCGATGGCACCGTTCCAGCTCCTTCGGCAGTACCCCTCGGTTCTGACCAAGCCGTTCGCCGCCCGAGCGGGGGAGCTCATCTCGCTCACCGGGAAGGGCTTCGCACCCAACGAGCGAGTGCTCGGCTACTTCGGCGACGTCTCCGGTCCGCCGGTGATCACCATGCGGGCGGCGGAGAACGGCACAATCGGCGGGGTCGCGTTCAAGGTGCCGTACGGCCTCAAGGGCCGGCAGACGTTGGTGTTCGTCGGCGAGCAGAGCCGCGCGTCCGCCAAGGCGGGCTTCCTCGCCCAGCCCTACACGCCCGTCGTGCGCACCAGCACGTGGGGCGGACTTCCGGGGACCGTTCTGAACTTCTACGCCAAGGGCTTCGCGCCTAACGAGGCAGTACACGTCTACGTCGAGGACGAACTCGTGGCCGCCTTCCGCGTCGACGCCCGAGGTAACGCGGCCGCCGCCGGCCAGTACCAGATCCCCGCGGACGCGCAGAAGTCCGTGACGTTCAGGCTGGTCGGCGCGAGAAGCGGCGGCACGGGGACGGTCACTGTCAAGGTCGACAAGCCCGAGGGTCCGGTGAACATCCCGCCGCAGCCGAAGTTCAAGCTGCCGGAGGACCTGCGCCGCTGACGAGGACTCGAGCCGGGCGCGAGACCAGGAAGGAGCCTCGCGATGACCGACTTCCTCGGGCCTAACACGCGAGGGGTCCTGCACCTGCTCTCCTCGCTCGACCAGCTCGACGTCGGGCAGGTCGAGGCGGTGGCGGCCCACCGGCGGCGTCAGTCGCCACGAGCCCGGGCGAGTGCCTGGGCCGCCATCGGGCAGGCAATGACGCCGAGGGAGCGGTTGGCCACGTTGGGCGCGGCCGCGCTCGCTCGCCAGAAGGCGATAGACGTGGCCAACCGCTCCCACACCGCCGACTGGGCATTCTGGGCCGCGACCTGGGACGCGGCGATCGCGGTCGCCTTGTGCGGCCGGGTTGACGCCGACCACTACGAGACCCTGGTGGGTCCGGTCGCGCACGCCCTGCCGTGGATCACCCACGACATTCCACTCCAGGTGCAGGTAGCAAGCCCACACGCCGCGCTCGCACGGGTCGGAGCACCGCATGGTTGAGCCACGAATCCGCGTGGTGATCGCGGATGACGACCGGGCGATGCGCGACGCCCTGGCCGACCTCATCTCGAGCCAGTCTGAGCTCGAGCTGGTCGGGGAGGCGGTCAACCACGACGACGTCATCCGGCTCGCGGCCCGAGATCGGCCACGGGTCGTCGTCCTGGACATCCGGATGCCGGGTGGCACCGCTCCAGCGACGATCAAGGCGATCCAGGACCGCTCGCCCACGACCGCTGTGATCGTCCTGTCCGCCTACGAGAACGCCAGCAACGCGATCGAGGTCCTGGCCGCGGGAGCGTCCGCCTACCTCGTCAAGGGCAGCCGTGACGAGGAGCTGCTGGAGGCCATCGCCCGTGCGGCACGTGGCCAGCTCAGCATGTCGGCCGCGCTGGCGCGCGAGTGCGTCTTCCTGCTTCGACGGGAGCTGGAGAACGAGCGTCGTTCCGGCGCCGTCGCCTTGCAGAACGCCAACCTCCTCCGACAGCTGCTCGACCGGGTGGAGGCCGCTGTCGTGCTCGTGGCGGCGGACGGCAGCATCGAGCTCGTGAACGCCAGGGCGGCGCGACTGTTCGGGTACCGACGCACAGAGCTCATCGACCTGCCGGTGACGACTCTCGTGCCGACGTCGAAGTACGGCGAACCGGCGGACGAGCTCCTTCACCGGCTGGTTCGTCGGGAGCCGCCCGACGAGGAACCCGCGGTCCACTTCACCGCGACCGGACGACGCAAGGATGGGACCACGTTTCCGGTCGAGGTCTCCGCCACACCCATGCCGCACGGGCAACGCGGAGTCGCGGTGTTCCTCCGGGACGTGAGCGAGCTCAGCCTCACCGAGGCCCGCTTCCGGCGCCTGTTCGAGGCCTTCCCGGACGCGACCGTCCTGGTGGACACCGACGGCACGATCCAGTTGGTCAACGCCGCCGCCGAGCAGTTGTTCGGTTACGCCCGTGAGGATTTGGTGGGCCAGGAGGTCGACGTCCTGCTGCCCGAGCACCCGGTGACCATCTATCGGCGGGAGGCCGACGACACCCGCGGCGCGCAGGACCTCACGCCGGTCAGCATGGAGCTGACCGCCAGGCGGCGCGACGGGAGCGACTTTCCCGTCAGCGTGAGCATCGGTCGTATCCGGACTGATGAAGGTGTCCAGGTCATCCTGGCCATGCGGGACATGACCGAGATGGCCGGATCGCGCGCTGCTTTGGAGCGCAGCGTCGAGACGCTACGGGCGGCGGGACAGTCCCATCGCAACGTCTTGGTTGACCTCGTGGGCGCGCAGGAGCGCGAGCGATGGCGGATCGCGGCGGGCATCCACGACGACAGCCTCCAGGTCATCACGGCCGCCGCGCTCCGCCTCCAGCAGCTCCGTCGACGCCTGAGCGACCCTGAGGACCTGCGGGTTCTCGCCAAGCTCGAGGAGACGATCCGACTCGCCGCGGACCGCTTGCGTCGACTGATCTTCGACTTCCGCCCACCGGCGTTGGAGCACGAGGGGCTCGTCGCCGCCATCAAGGCCTACCTCGAACAACTCCAGACGGAGACGGGCATCGAGTGCCATCTAGACAATCGCCTCGAGGAGGAGCCACCGCGACAGACTCGGGTTCTCATCTACCGCATCGCCCAAGACGCGCTGATGAACGTGCGCAAGCACGCTCGGGCACGGCGAGTCGACGTGCGGCTGGTTGGGGTCGAGGGAGGCACTCTGGTGGAGATCACCGACGACGGCGTCGGCTTCGACGTACGCTCGGTGGAGGGACGACCGGGACATCTGGGGCTAACCCTCATGCGGGACCGCGCCGACATCGTCGGCGGCTGGTGCCGGATCGAAAGCGCCCCCGGGGCTGGTACTACCGTGGAGTTCTGGATTCCGCACGAGGGGGGACTGCGGCGCGGAGGCGAGGAGTGACCACACCACCCGATACCGGCCCGATTCGGGTACTCGTCGTGGAAGATCACGCTGTGGTTGCGGAGGGCATGACCGCCCTCCTCGACGAGCACCCGGACCTCTCCGTCCTCGGTTGGGCGTCCACCGTGGACGACGCTGTGCGGATCGCCGACGAAGAACGAGTCGATGTGCTCGTCGTGGACTACTGGCTCCCTGACGGGAGCGGTGTCGACGCGGCTCGTCGCATCCGTGAGAAGCGGCCCGACACCACGGTGGTCTTCGTCAGCGCGGACGACAGCGACCAAGCGATGATCGCCGCCGTCGAGGCAGGCGCGTCAGGCTACTTGTGCAAGACCTCGAGCAGTCAAGAGATCGTTGACGCAGTACGCCGGGCGGCCGACGGGGAGATGCTCATCCCCGCCCAGCGGCTCGCCGAGCTGCTGAGCAAGTGCCGGGAGGAAACCCGGAGAAAGTCGGATCGGGCGCAGGCGTTGGAGAGTCTCACCACCCGCGAGCGAGAGATTCTCCAGCTGATGTCGAAAGGCTTGGACAACCGCGAGATCGCGGCCCGCTTGAACATCGCCTACCCGACGGTTCGAAGCCACGTCCGAAGGATTCTGGAGAAGCTGGACGCACGGTCGAAGCTCGAGGCGGTGGTCAAGGCGGCCGGCGCCGCCGAGGAACTCGACGACTCTCTCGACGCCGGGTAGCCCGGCCCCCGTTAGGTCGTCACCTCGGCGAGCAGGTCCGGAATCTCTTGCCGCGCGTACCACAGCAGCTCACGCTCGGCGAGCTCGTCGGTGACGGTGTCGTCCTCGCTCGCTCGCGCGAGCGCGGCCACCGCCGCCTCGACGGCTTCGGTGGCGGCCGGCTCGTCGACGTGGACGGAGGCGACATCCGACAGCCGAACCGCGGTCTGGACCTCCACCGTCGACCGCGTCTGACCGGCAACCGGCCGCACCATCGCGTCTGGCACGTCCGCGGCCACGACCACCCGTCGGCGAGGCGCGCGCGGATCGGCGCTCACCTTCTGCAACGAGGTGTGCGCCGCACCCTCCGTCGCGGCGTACTCCAACTCCTCCTGGTCGCCGTCGACGAGCCACTCCCGCAAGGCCGGGGTCACGGCGTGCGCCGTCAGCGGCGGGGGGCCGAACCCACCGTGGGCGACGGCGGCCGCGAGCTCGGTCATGGTGACACCGAGGTAGACCCGCATGCTGCGTCCTTCCCGAACCTCACACTGCCCCGTGTACGCGCGCGCGAGCTCGCGCTCAGGACGAGCGGCCTCGCCGGCGCGCGTGCGACACGTCGGCATGATGGCGCACGTCGCGATGGTCTGAGACAGCGCGTCCACCCTGCCGCACCCGGACACCTTGGCGAACTCGACGGCGGCGCATCCCTCGGAAGGCGGCCCGGCTCGTGCGCAGCGACGTCTCCAGCACCTGCAGGCGGCGCTGCTGGTCCATCGGGTTGGTGCCCAAGGCGATCAGGTCCTCGGCCGTCGGCGCGATGACGGTGACCTTCGTGCCCTCGGCGCGCAGCACGTCGACCTCACGGCTGAGCTGGCGGGTCAGCGCACGTCGCCAGTGCTGCAGCATCCACAACGACGGGCTCATCGACTCCGGGGACGCCAACCACGCCAGCGGAGCGAACACGTAGACCTCGTCGAGGTTCCGCCCAGCCGCCAAGTCCGCCGAGGCGATCGACGCGGTGCCACCGTCGACGTATACCCTGCCGTCGATCTCGACGGGAGCGAACCACCCCGGGATCGCGCACGACGCGGCGACCGCTTGGGAGGGCCGGACCGACGAGCCGCTCTTGCGCCCCAACGCGACCCGCTCCCCCGCGTGGTAGTCCATGGCGACGGCGAGAAACTCCGGGTGTTTCGGCCAGCGCGGCACGATCTGGTCGATGAGGTTGACGAGGGTGTCCACCGATCCTCGGCCACGAGGCAGCAGACCGGCCAGGACCAGCGGCGCGCTGAGCAGCCGCCGGTCACGGACGATCGCGGCGAGCAGCCGAGCCGAGCCGACACCCGGCCACGGCGTCGGTGGACGCCCGCCGAGGGCGTCATAGTCCAACTCCACCCCGTTGAGAACGCTTCCGTCGAGGTTCTCCCCTAGCTGGTGTGCCCGCTGCTCCTCGGGGGACACGCCCGCGGCCAGGAGGGCCGCCACGACGGACCCGGCGGATGTGCCGACGAGGAGGTCAACCTTGGTGGTGTTGATGTCGGTCTCTTCTTCGAGGGCGCAGAGTGCCCCGATCATCCAAGCCGCACCAAGGACACCACCCGCACCGAGTACCAAACCACGCCGCGGGCTGCTCATTCCGCCCTCCTTACCGGGGGCTCAGGGTCCTCCTGGCGTCCTCGACTCCTGGTCCTCCTGACTCTCAGTGTGCCTTGCGAGCGCGTCGGTCGGGCCGTGTTGGCATCTGTTCGACCGCCTCCACGAGCTCGGTCAGGGCATCCGGGATGCATTGGGCGAGAACGTTCAGATCGGGCATGGCGTCCCGGTCAGCGTTGAGGCCGAAGCACACCTTGCCCTTGTACGACGTGAGCCCGATCGCGAGTGCTTGCCCCTTCGCCAGGGGCACCACCGGATAGCTCGCCACCATGGGAGCACCGGCGACGTAGAGCGTGGTCTGAGGACCCGGCACGTTCGTGACGACGAGGTTGAAGACCCGCCGGGACAGGGAGCTCGCCACCCGGGCGCCCAGTGCGTGGAGCGTCGGTGGAGCGAAGCCGGCCATGCCGGCGAGCGCGCGGGCTCGCACCGCGTGACTGGCCTCCCGGTGTGCCTTCGTCGCGTACGCCACCTGCTGGAGACGCATGGCGGGATTCGCCTCACCCACCGGCAGGTCGAGGATGTACTCCGCGACGTGGCTTCGAGAGCTGTCGTCGGTCAGCACGCTCATGGGCACCAGCGCGCGCACCGTCGTCGTCGACACCACGCGCACACCGCGGGTGAACAGCCAGGACCGGAGAGCACCGGCGATCGTGGCGAGCACGACGTCGTTGATGGCCACACCTCGCCGCCGACGGACCGCGCGATAGTCGTCGAGACTGGTGTCGACCGACGCGAAGCGCCGCTGGGCGCCGATCGACACGTTGAGCGGACTCGTCGGGGCCGGTCGGGCGGCGGTCCGCATGGCGGTCGCGACGCCGCCGGCCGCCCCACCGAGAAGGCGCACCGCCCGGGCCGCCGCGCGCGGAAGGTCGGTGAGTGTCCGCTGGGCGGACTCCAGGAGGTCGCCCGGACGCCGGACGACGTCGACGAGCGCCCCGGCGAGCAGCTCGATGGAGGACGGCTCGGCCGAGGGCGTCCACGTGTCGGCCGGCGCCTCGGGTCGGTGAGGTGTGGTGTCAAGGACGACTTGGCCGATGTCGACGGTGGAGATCCCGTCGACCATCGCCTGGTGCGTCTTCGACAGCAGCGCGAAGCGGCCGCCTTCCAGACCTTCGACGAGGTACATCTCCCACAGCGGGCGGGACCTGTCGAGCGGCCGGCTCATGATGCGCGCGACGAGCTCCCGTAGCTGGTCGGGCGTGCCGGGACGCGGAACAGCCGATCGACGGACGTGGTAGGTGAGGTCGAAGTCCTCGTCGTCCACCCACACCGGATGGGCGAGGTTGCCCGGCACCCACCGAACCCGCTGCCGATAGCGCGGGACATAGGCCAGGCGCTCCCGAACCACGTCCACGAGGTCGTCGAAGCCGAACCCGCTTTCGGGTGTCTCGAACACCCCGACGCTGCCCACGTGCATGGGCGTGGTGGGTTCCTCGAGGTACAGGAACGACACGTCCAGCGCGCTCAGCCGGTCCGGCATCTCCTGACCTCCGCTCCGCTCACCGCCCGGAGCCTCATCGTGTCACGTCCGACGCGCCGGCGCCCCTCCCCACCCACGGGCCACGGTCGGCCGATCGAGACGAGGCACTCCCCCAGCGTCGATTTCCCCAACCGTTGCGCGCAGACCCGACGGTCCAACCTCGCCGGACCGCCGGAGGTCGCCGGTCCTCGCCACGCCCACCGGTGTCGAGGGGCACGACCGGACGACCAAGATCGGCGGCGGTGTCGGCGGCCAGCACCTGATCTTGGTAGCGTCCGGCTGCCTTGATCACGATCAGCGCTGGAGGTGCCGACGTGGCAACGCGCCCCGCTCCCCACGACGCTCCCGCACACGACGGGCTCCACCGTTGGGCACCCACGCGGCGTCAGGTGCTCCTCGGCGCCGCGGCCGCCGCGGTCCTCGCCGACCAAGGCTTCCGCGCCGGGCCGGCGGTCGCTGACGACGGGGACGTGTTCGACTCGCTGCGTCGCACGTGGGTGAGGCTGCTGACCGGCGGCGACGACCTCGACCCGAACGAGCCGGCGGTGGCTGCCGCGCTGCGTCGTCTCGAGAACACCGTCCAGGGCCATCTCGACAACCTCGTGCGTTCGCCCGACCGGGACCGGGTCTTCGCCGACTTGAGCATGGACAACGACGCCCACGTCTCGAGCACGCTCGTCAACCTCGCGCGGATGGCGACGGCGTGGGCGACCAGAGGCAACCGGTTCTACGGTGACGAGGACCTCCTCGCCGACATTCTCGCCGGGCTGGAGACCGTCAACGAGCTGGGCTACTACGCCGGGAGGGAGGAGTTCGGCAACTGGTGGTCGTGGGAGATCGGGGCAAGCCGGCCTCTCGCGGACGCCATGTGCCTGCTGTACGACCACCTCAGCCCCGACGCCCTGCAGCGGTACGCCGCGGCGATCGACTGGTTCGTGCCGGACCCGTGGTACATGATGCACGGGGACCGTCGTGGTCTGTCGACCGGCGCCAACCGGGTCGACCTGTGTCAAGCGGTAGCGGTTCGCGGGATCGCGTTGAAGGACGCCGACAAGGTGATTCGCGCCCGCGACGGCCTCAGCGATGTCTGGCAGTACGTCACCACAGGCGACGGCTTCTACCGGGACGGCTCGTTCATCCAGCACACCTGGGTGGCCTACACGGGGACCTACGGCGTGGTGCTGCTCGGCGGCCTGAGCAAGCTCTTCGCGCTGCTCGCCGACTCGCCGTACGAGGTCAGTGACCCGAGCCGGCACAACCTCGTCGACGCCGTCGAGCGGACCTACGCGCCCGTCATCCACGACGCGCGGATGATGGACTTCGTGCGGGGCCGCGCGATCTCCCGCGCGAACGAGACCGACCACACCAACGCCTACCAAGCCGTGGAGGCGATCCTGCGCCTGGCGTTGGGCGTCGAGTCCGCGGTCGCCGACCGATGGCGGGCCCGCGTGGCCGGCTGGCTCGAGCGTGACGCCTTCGGCGACATGCTCGCCAACGCGTCCGTGCCGGCGGCCGCCCTGGTCACCGAGCTGCGCCGCTCGGGTGTGGAGCCCGCCCCCGAGCCCGTCGGCCACAACTTGTTCCCCGGCATGGCGCGCGCGGTGCACCGCCGGCCGGGGTGGGCCTTCGCGATCTCGATGGCGTCGACGCGGATCGCGTACTACGAGTGCGGGAACGGCGAGAACGACCGCGGGTACCACACCGGCTCCGGCATGACCTACCTCTACGACGCGGACAACGGGCAGTACACCGACGCCTTCTGGCCGACCGTCGACCTCTACCGTCTGCCCGGCATCACCGTCGACAAGAAGCCGCTGCCGGATCGGGCCGGTGGACAGTGGGGAGAGGCGCGCCCCCCGACCGCGACCTGGGTCGGCGGCGCCACGCTCGACGGCTACGCCACCGTCGGGCAGCACCTGGAGGGACCAGAGTCCCCCATGCGCGCGCTGAAGTCGTGGTTCTGCCTGGACGAGTACGTCGTCGCGCTCGGCGCTGGGATCACCGGCTCCTCGGGTCACGCGGTCGAGTCGATCGTCGAGAACCGCAACCTGCATGCCGACGGGACCAACGAGCTCACGGTGAACGGCCGCGTCCGCGCGACCACACTGGGCGCGGAGGAGACCGTCGAGCGTGTCCGGTGGGCTCACCTCGAGGGGGTTGCCGGCTACCTGTTCCCCGCCGGCGGCTCGCTTCGGGTTCTTCGCGAGGAGCGCACGGGCGCCTGGCGAGACATCAACACCGGGGGCCCGACGACGCCGCTCACCCGGCGCTACGTCACGCTCTGGTTCGACCACGGCGTCGACCCGACGGACGCGACGTACGCCTACGCGGTCGTGCCAGGCGCCTCGCGAGCCCGTACCGCCGAGCTCGCGGACGCTCCGGGCTTCCAGATCCTCGCCAATACCGCGGCCGTCCAGGCGATCCGGGCGCCTCGGTTGGGCGTCGTCGCGGCGAACTTCTGGCAGCCGGGCAGCATCGGCCGGATCACGGTGGACCAGCCGTGCGCCGTGCTCGTGCGCGAGCGCGCCGGCACGCTGGAGGTGGCGGTCGCCGACCCGACGCAGGAGGGCACCTCCGTCACGGTCACGCTCGACCGTCGCGGGTACGACACCGTGGAGGCCGACGACACCGTCACCGTGCTGTCCACGTCCCCCACTGTGCGGCTGCGGGTCGCTGTGACGGGATCGGCCGGTGCCACCCACCGCGCGACCCTCCGCCGCTGATCGACGGGGCCGGAGGATTCTGTGGGGCACCGCCTCACACGCGGAGGACGCGGCACCGCTCCGCGCTCGACCTGGAAGACGGCGGCCCCGTCCGCGGGACGGGGCTCCGTGACCAGGGAGCGCCAGCGCGTGCGACGGATCTGGTGACGTCTCAGCGGCGGCGTCGACGCCGCTGGCGGGGCAAGGTGATGCCCATGAGCTCGGCTGCCAAGGCCCGGAGCGGGGGACGCGCGATGGACTTGGGCGCCACCTCGGCGAGCGTGCGTCCCTGGGCGAGCGCGGTGTCGAACGACGCGCGGTCGTAGGGAACGCACACCACGCCCTCGACCCCGGCGTAGCGACGCAACGCCTCCCGGATCTGGCTCTCGGCGTCGCCACCGACCGGCCCCTTGCGGACGAGGTTCGCGACCACGCGGAGGTTGACACCGGGGATGGTCTCGCGCAGCTCCTCGATGCCTCGGATCAGTCGTTGGAGCCCGACCGGGTCGGCCGCACCCACTGCGATGACCGTGTCCGCCGCCTCCAGGGTCGTGAGCGTCGCGCCGTTCCGGCGCGGAGCCGCGGTGTCGAAGGAGATCTCCTCGTCCTGCTCGAGGCAGAACCCGCAGTCGACGACGATCGCCGCCGCCAGCTGGCGGGCGAGACCCCACACCTGTTCCAGTGCGCTCGCCCGGAGCTCCGGCCAACGGTCGGCCCGCGGGATGCCGGTGAGCACGCGCAGGCGCGGCATCACCTCGCGAGCGTGCCGGGCGAGGGCCGGCAGGTCGAGGGTGCCGTTGTTCGCCGACCGACAGGCCGCGGCCAGGCCAGGCGCCTCGTCGAGGATGCCGAGGACCTGCGCGACCACGCCGCCGTAGACGTCCGCGTCGGCGAGCAAGGTGGGGACGCCGAACAGCGACAGCTCCGTGGCCAATGTCACCGCGACCGACGTGCGGCCGGGCGCGCCGGCGGGGCCCCAGACCGCGATGAGCTGACCCGTCCCGGTCGCCGTCTCGTAGGGTGGCGGCTCCGGCATCGGCGGCGGCACCGGCATCGCGGCGCGAGGGTTGGCCACCGCGAAGTCCGGCACCCGCTGCGTCTTCTGGGACAGCTCGACGGCTTCCGCGACCGCGTTGGCGAGGACGTCAGCGGGCGCGTCGGCCGGGACCACGGTGGCGACGCCGAGCCGCCGTAGTCGTTCCTCTCCCTGGCGGTCACCAGGGGTCACCACGCCGACGACCGCGACTCCCTCCGCGAACAACCGGGCGACGGCGTCCCGGTCCAGTCGTCGCAGGTCGGCCGACAGCAGGACGGCACGCGCCTGACCTGACTGTGCGGTCGCGAGCAGGTCGGGAAGGTCGACGCACCTGCGAACGACATCGAGTCCGAGCGAGCTGCGTTCGAGAGCGGCGACGAGATCGGACTCCCATCGCGCCCCTGTGACAGCGGTGAGGACGGGAAGCGTCACGGTCTCACCTCGACTCCGGCGCGACGTGCTTGACGATGACGGCCCTGGCGTTGCCCGCGTTGGCGACGAGCTGCTCGAGGGAGAAGCCCTCGCTCATCTCGTCGAGCGCGATCCGGATCGTGGCGCCGCCGTCCCCGCCACTGAGCCCTCCTCCGGAGGGCAGCTGGGTGACGATGACGTTGCTGGCGCCGAGCACACCCTTCTTCGGCGGGAAGGAGTCGTCGTTCGCGGGAATGAAGTAGACGTCGACACGATCCCACTGGCGGAGCGACTTCGGCAGGAGCCCGGCCTCCACCGGGATCGGAGCGTCCCGCAGCTGCCTGTCCGGTTTGGTGGTCCAGGCGTTGCGGGGCAGGAACTCACCGGCACCCACCGCTCGGACCATGCGTGCCCCTTCGGGGATCTTCTCGCGCGCCGACACGTAGCGGTCAGCGTCCTCCTGCCTCGTGAAGCGCACCTTGCGAACCACGAGCACGCTCTCGTCGAGCGGAGCCGAGGGAGCCAGGTCGACGTCGTCCTTGACCGCCCACACCTCGACCGTGGCATCCGCCTGGGCGATCACCCGGGCACCGAGGGCCATCGACGCCAGCACGAGCAGGATGCCGAGGAAGAGCTTGGGGTCGAGCCAGCGCGGCCGAGCCTGCCGAGTGGCCTTCGGCGAGGGGACTTCGGACAAGGTCTCACTCCTCCGGTTCGCGATCACCAGGCGTCGTGGTCGCTGGGCTTCATGGTCGCGGGCGCCCAAAACAGTACGACAGTTGAGCCGGCCCTGGTGTCCTGGCGTCGTCCTGTGGACGGAACCGAGTCAAGGAACCTGTGGACAAGCGAAGGCAACCGCAAGCAAACGCGTGGCAAACTGAGGCTGGGGTACGTCGAGAGAGGAGACCACCTTGCCTGGCACGCCAAGGTTCCTGCAGCTGGCTGATGTCGCGGAGGTGCTCAATATCTCGGCGGCACAGGCATACGCTCTCGTCCGCAGCGGTGAACTTCCGGCGATCAAGATCGGTGGGCGCGGCCAGTGGCGGGTGGAGGCGAGCGCGCTGGAGGAGTACATCCAGCGCATGTACTCCGAGACCCGGGAGTTCATCGCCGCGCACCCCTACACCTCGAACAAGGCGGACGACCTCTGAGCCGCCCCGACGACGGCGCCGCCGAGGCACCCAGCTCGGTCGTGGGTTCGCGTCCCGGCCCCGACGAAGCGAGGGGCCGGGAGCGAACCGCGTCGGCATACGCCTTGTGACGAGCTGTCGCCGAGCGTGAGGCTGGTCGCCGAGGGGCAGAGCCTTTCAGCGCCACTCCCCGTGGCCGGCCTCACGGACGACCACGGTGCCGACCTAGGAGCGCCGCACGAATGCGACGCCTGCGAAGGGCACCGTGCGTATCCCCTTGACGTCGCGGGCTCGACGTACCTCGCCAGGCGCGTGTTCGGCCATCTCGAAGAAGTCGGCGCCAACCCGGTCGATCGTCCCGGTCACGACACTGGCGTCCCGCATGGCCACCGCGACCGAGGATCGGTCGCGGGCGATGCCGCGGAGCGCGTACGCCAGCGTGAGCCGCGCCGCGACCCGTCCCTCGCTGCCGGGCGCGGCGGTGAGTCCGCCGAGACCGGTGATCCCGGTGATGGCGTCCAGCGGAACGAGCACCTCGAACCTCGTCTCCTCGGTGAGAAGCAGCCAGTCAGCTCCCACGCTGGAGATCCGTCCCGCCACCTTGCCGGCGCCGAGGACGTAGACGACCACGGGATAGCCGCGCATCGGCCGCAGCCGGTCGACGAGCCGGAACCGCGCGACCTCACGACGGGTGCGATCAGCGACCTCCGAGGCGAGCTCGGCGGCCTCCAGCTCCTCCATCTGAGCATCGAGATCGGCGAAAAGGCTCTCCCAACGCACCGGGCCACCGTACTGCGTGAGTGATCGACGACACCGTCTGGTCGCTGCTCACTCGCGGCCACGGTCGGTCGTTACATCGTCACGCGACCTCGCGAGCGAACGCGGTCAGGCGACCTCGCGAGCGAACGTGCGAAGCCGGACGAACACGAATCAAAGCATCAGAGACCACATTCGGTTGACAGCGCATCGAACCGCAGAGTATGAAAGCAAACGCAAGCAATCGAAAGGTTCGGAGGCCAACCAATGCGGACCGCCCGCCGAGTGCTCTCACCGATCGGCGTCCTCCTCGCCTTCGCGTGGGGCGCTTGGTTCCTCCGGTGGCTCACCGCCGGCAGCTGGAGTGGGGTGCGCGACGGCAATCCGTCGTTCGAGGCCCTTCTCGTCTTCGTGGTCGCGGTCCTGGCCTGGGCCTGCTACGCCTGGCTGGCGTTCGGCACGATCCTCATGGCGCTCTCCGTCCTCCCAGGTGCGCTGGGTCGTGCCTGCGGCGAGCTAGCCGAGCGCGTGACACCCGCGGCGTACCGACGGATCGCGCGTATCGCCCTGGGAATCTCCGTCGCCGCGGGTCCCATGTTCGGGGCGCTGCCCGCGAACGCCGCCACGGTGGACCAGCCCACCCAGGCGGCCGCCGCGGCCGCTCAGATGCTGCCGAGCCTCGACCGGCCGGGCACCATCGACAGCCGGCTCCCCAGCGGCGTCACCTTGCCGAGCCTCGACCGGCCCAGCGGGTCTGACGTGGTCACGAGCGACGTCGTCGCGAGCGACATCGTGGCAAGGCTGCCGATGCCCGACCGGCCGGTCGCCGACCAGGCTCCGGTGACCGGTCAGGCCGACCTGCCCAACCCCGAGCGCCCGCAGACGAGCGACCCGGTGACCCGCGCGCCGGTCCGCGACCTGGGGGATGTCCAGCAGCAGGTGGTCGTGAAACGCGGCGACACGCTGTGGGACATCGCGGCTCGTCACCTCGGCCCCGGGGCGAGCAACGCCGAGATCCATCGCGAGTGGCAGCGCTGGTACGAGGCGAACCGGCAGGTCATCGGCGACGATCCGAACCTGATCTTGCCCGGCCAGATCCTCACCCCTCCGCCACCGCAACGCTGACGTCTCCACAACCGCACCGGCCACAACACTCACCGAATCGGGGGATGCACCGATGACTGCAACCTGGACCACGCCGCAGTCCTCTCCGCGACTCAGCGTCAGCGCACTGCCCCGCCGTGTACCCGCGCCGGCGGCCGAGCCTCCGTACGACGACGAGCGAGGACACGGCACGCCCCTCACCGACGGGGCACTGGCTCTCGACCTGACCGACGACGTCACCGTTCCGGAGCGAGCGGCACGCGACAGCGCGGGCCAGCGACACCTCACGGTCGTCGGCAGCCGGCCGCCGAAGCCGCGCACGGAGGACTCGTTCTTCGCTCCCCAACCCACGCCGCGGGTGGCCTTGCCCGATCCCTACTCGTGGACCGGTCGGTTCGTTCAGGCGGTGGTCGAGGTGCTCGCCGGGGAGCGGCCGGTCACGCAGCTGTTGCGCTGGACCAACGAGGGCGTCTACGCCGACGTCACCCGCCGGGCACGGGCGCTCGGACGCCTCGCCCCAGGCGCGCGGCGTGGTCGAGGACGCGCGCTGGTTCGGTCGGTGCACCTGTGCGAGCCTCGGGACGGCGTCGTCGAGGCGGCCGTCCACGTCAAAGAGGGCGGTCGCTCGCGAGCGATCGCGCTGCGCCTGGAAGGGCTCGACGGACGCTGGCGCTGCACGGCCCTCGTCCTCGGCTGAGCTTGAAGCGAACCCGTCGTCGACACGGACGCCGCCGTCCCGAGGTGGGGCGGCGGCGTCGTCTCTGACAGCGCTCGCGGCTGACTGCAGATGTCGGTTCCCGACCGGCTTCCGTCCGGACGGCTCATGACCCTCGTCTCCGATCGGCACCGGCGAACCGACCGGTCAGCCGGACATGCGGGCCCGCGCCTTGGGGTCACCGTGGCAGCGCTTGAACTTCCGACCCGACCCGCACGGGCACGGCGCGTTGCGGGGAGTCCCGGAGTAGTCGCCGTCGGCGCCCTGCGCGGCGGTCTGACCGCCGATCCCGGTCCCGGGACGCTCCGTGCGCTGCACCACGCCACCGGCGCCGTCGACCGAGGGACCGGAGTACGAGAGCCGGCTCAGCTGCGGGCCGCCCAGCCCGGGGACCACCACCCGAGGACGCTCCTGGACGGGGGGCGGCGCCGGTGCTCCCTCCGGCTGCGCCGCTGCCCCCTGGGCCCCGGCCGCGGCGGACGCCGGCACCCCCGCGGGCGCGGCACCTGGGATGGTCGCCGGCACGAACTGCACCTGCGCGTAGAACAGCTGGCGGACCGACTCCTCCTTGATGGCGTCCATCATCGCCATGAACAGGTCGTAGCCCTCCCGCTGGTACTCCACCAGCGGGTCGCGCTGCGCCATCGCGCGCAGGCCGATGCCCTCCCGCAGGTAGTCCATCTCGTAGAGGTGGTCACGCCACTTGTCGTCCAGCACCCGCAGGATGACCTGGCGCTCCAGGTCACGGAGCACGTCCGAGCCCAGCTCGGCCTCGCGACGCTCGTAGGCACGGTGCGCGTCCTCGCGGAAACGCCGCAGCAGGTCCTCGCGAGTCAGGTGGGACCGTCCACCGACCTCGGCCTCCGCATGGGCGACGGAGAAACCGACCGGGTACACCGTCTTCAGGTCAGCCCACAGCCTCTCCAGGTCCCAGTCCTCCGGAGGTCCTTCCGTGGCGACGTAGACGTAGGACTCCAGGACGTCGTCGATCATCGACTTGACCTGCTCGTGGATGTCCTGGCCCTCCAGGACCCGGCGGCGCTCGGCGTAGATGACCTCGCGCTGCTTGTTGAGGACGTCGTCGTACTTGAGGATGTCCTTCCGCAGCTCGAAGTTCATCGCCTCGACCTGCGCCTGCGCGGAGGCGATGGCCCCGGTGACCCGCTTGTTCTCGATCGGGACATCGTCGGGGATCTTCAGGCTCGTGAGCACCCAGTCGACCCAGTCGGACTTGAAGCGCCGCATGAGGTCGTCCTCGAGCGAGAGGTAGAACCGGCTCTCGCCCGGGTCGCCCTGACGTCCCGCCCGACCACGGAGCTGGTTGTCGATCCGGCGTGACTCGTGGCGCTCGGTGCCAAGGACGTACAGGCCGCCGAGAGCGGCGACCTCGTCGTGCTCCGCGGCCACGGCCTTCTTGCACCGCTCGAGCACGGCCGGCCAGGCGCGCTCGTACTCCTCGGCGTGCTCGACCGGGTCGAGCCCCATCTCCCGCAGCTCCTGGTCGGCGAGGAACTCCGGGTTGCCACCGAGCATGATGTCCGTGCCTCGACCGGCCATGTTCGTCGCCACCGTCACGGCGCCCTTCCGGCCGGCCTGCGCGACGATCGCCGCCTCCCGCGCGTGGTTCTTGGCGTTGAGCACCTCGTGCGGGATACCGCGCTTCTTCAGCAGCGACGACAACAGCTCCGACTGCTCGACGCTGGTCGTCCCGACCAGCACCGGCTGGCCCTTCGCGTGGCGCTCGGCGATGTCGTTGACGACGGCGGCGAACTTCGCCTCCTTGGTGCGGAACACCAGGTCCGGCTGGTCGATGCGGATCATCGGCCGGTTGGTCGGGATCGGCGTCACCTGGAGGTTGTAGATCTTGTTGAACTCCGCCGCCTCGGTCATCGCCGTGCCCGTCATGCCGGCGAGCTTCTCGTAGAGACGGAAGTAGTTCTGCAACGTGATCGACGCGAAGGTCTGGTTCTCGTCCCTGATCGGAACGCCTTCCTTCGCCTCGATCGCCTGGTGCAGGCCCTCGTTGTAGCGGCGACCGTGCAGGATGCGACCGGTGTGCTCATCGACGATGAGGACCTCGCCGTCCAGCACGACGTAGTCCCGGTCCCGCTTGAACAGCTCCTTCGCGCGGATGGCGTTGTTGAGGTACTGGACGAGCGGGGTGTTCGCCGGCTCGTAGAGGTTGTCGATGCCGAGGTAGTCCTCGACCTTGTCGATCCCCGGCTCGAGGATGCCGACGGTGCGCTTCTTCAGGTCGACCTCGTAGTCGACGTCGGGCCGCAGCCGGGCCGCGATCCGCGCGAACTCCTCGTACCACTTCGAGCTCTGCGCGACCGTGCCGGAGATGATGAGCGGTGTCCGCGCCTCGTCGATGAGGATGGAGTCGACCTCGTCGACGATGGCGTAGTGGTGACCGCGCTGGACGCAGCCGTCCAGGCTCATGGCCATGTTGTCGCGCAGGTAGTCGAACCCGAACTCGTTGTTCGTGCCGTAGGTGATGTCGCAGGCGTAGGCCTTGCGCCGCTCCGGGATGCTCGAGTCCGAGCGGATCACACCCACCGACATGCCGAGGAAGTGGTAGATCCGCCCCATCCACTCGCCCTGGTACTGGGCGAGGTAGTCGTTGACGGTGACGACGTGGACGCCCTTGCCCGCGATCGCGTTGAGGTAGGCCGCCAACGTGGCGACGAGCGTCTTGCCCTCACCGGTCTTCATCTCCGCGATGTGACCCATGTGGAGGGCGGCGCCACCCATGATCTGAACGTCGAAGTGTCGCTGCAGGATCGTCCGCTTCGCCGCTTCCCGGACCGTCGCGAAGGCCTCAGGCAGCAGGTCGTCGAGGGACTCGCCGTCGGCGTACCGGGCCCGGAACTCCTGGGTCATGTCGCGGAGCTCCTCGTCCGTCATGGACGTGAAGTGCTCCTCGATGGCATTGACCTGCCTGGCGATGGCCTGAAGCTTCTTGAGGGTCTTCCCCTCACCGGCACGCAGGATCTTGTCGAGCAGGGCGGGCACGGACTCTCGGCTCCTCGTCGTACAGGTCGCGACTACCTAACGTGAGAGGGTCGTGTCGCGGACGTACACGAGGTTCACGACACGCCTCTGGCCATGGTAGGCGACACCCCCAAGACAATGCCCGTGCCCGCGACACAACGGTCACGGCAGGATGTTCCGACATGGAACCTCCCCGCCTTCCGGCCGGCCCCGTGGCCCTGCGACCGCCGCGGGCCGGTGACGTCGAGGACGTCCTCGACCACGGTCGAGATCCGGCGACCTCGATGATCTTCCCCGACCTCGCCACCCGTGCCGACGCCGAGCGCTTCCTCCTCGACCAGGTACCGCGTGGCTGGCGCGACGGCGACCACCTCACTCTCGCGGTCGCCGACGCCAGCTCGGACGCCTACCTCGGCGTCGTCACCCTGCGCGTCAAGCCGGGCGGCGCGGCCGACGTGAGCTACGGCCTCCGCCCCTCCGCGCGAGGTCGTGGCGCCATGACGGAGGCCCTCCGAGCACTCGTCGACTGGGCCTTCTCCGACGCCGGCCCGGGTCTGTCGGCGATGCACTGGCAGGCACCGGTGGGCAGCTGGGCAGCCCGACGGGTCGCGTGGCGCGTCGGGTTCCGGATCGAAGGCGTCCTCCGCGCTGGCGTCCTCGCGGACCAAGGCCGTGCCGACTGCTGGTTGGCCTCCCTCCTCGCCGACGATCCTCGTCAGCCGACGAACCCGTGGTACACCGCGGCCGTCCTGCGCGGCAGGCGGTGCGTCTTGCGTCCGTTCCGCGAGTCCGACGCCGACGCGGTCGTGGAGGGCTGCACCGACCCGCTCACCCGGCACTGGCTCACTCACCTCCCCGACCCCTACACGACAGCGGAGGCGCTCTCCTTCATCCACGGCCGCGAGGAGGCGCACGCGTCCGGCCGCGGGGTCCACTGGGCGGTGGCCGACCCCGACACGGACGCGTGCATCGGCGCGTTCGGGCTCAACGACATCGACCAGAGCACCGGAACGGCCGAGCTCGGCTACTGGGTGCACCCGGGAGCTCGGGGCCGAGGCGTGGCCACCGAGGCGGCCCGCCTGATCGTGCGGCACGCCCTGATCCCCGTCGACGACGGTGGCCTGGGCCTGCGCCGACTGACGCTCCGCGCCGCGGCACAGAACGTGGCCTCCCAGCGGGTCGCCGAACGTGCCGGGCTGCGTCCGGCCGGCGTCTGGCGAGCGGCCCAGCAACTGGGCGACGGCAGCTTCACCGACATGGTGGTGTTCGACCTGCTCGCCGAGGACGTCACGTCGGCTGACTGGCTGAGGGACGACATCGACTGACTGAGCGAAGCCGCCCAGTCCGCTGGGTCGACGCAGGCGCTCGAACGGAGCAGGTCTCCGGAAAGCCCTGACCGGATCCGAGAAGCCCCACGCCCACCGGAAAGGGGCGGCTGCCTCCCACGCCGGGCAGCCGCTCCGAACCCCGGTGGCCTTCGCCGCCGCGTGGAGCGCGGGCCGGAACGAGCGGCGTGGCCTCGCCGGAGTATGTCCAAGCCCACGGAAGATGGCCTGTCCGAAAGTTCGGCGTCCGAAGGCTCGGACGACACACATCCTGACCCACACAAACCTGGATAAAACACCTGAATCTGCCAGGCGTTCCGTCAGGACGGTGGCTCGCCGACCCACTCCCGGTGGGCCCCGCTCACCCTCCTCCCCCGGACGCCGCCGCCGGTCGGGCCTGGGTCTCGAGACGGATCACGCCGTAGTCGTAGCCCTTCCGGCGGTACACGACGCTCGGCTGGTGCGTGTCCGCGTCGACGAACAGGTAGAAGTCGTGGCCGACGAGCTCCATCTCGTACAGCGCCTGGTCGAGCGTCATGGGAGCGGCCACGTGGGTCTTCTCGCGGACGACGAGCGGCCCTTCGCCGACCACCTCCATGCCCGCCACCGTGCTGGCGGCGCCCGTCGTGGACTCCTCCGTCTCGGCCGGCTCCGTCTCGCCGCGGACAACCTCCGCCGGAGCGGTGGCGTCCTTGAGCGGACCCGAGGTCGCCTCGGCGACCGACATGGGAGCGCGGGCACCGCGATGCACGCGTCGCCGGTCGATGGCTCTGCGAAGGCGGCTGATCAGCTTGTCGAGCGCGAGGTCGAGAGCGACGTAGCGGTTGACCGCGGCCGCCTCGGCCCGAACGACCGGGCCGCGCATGATCACGGTCAGCTCGACGCGCTCGGACTGAGAGGCGTCCCTGGTGTTCTCCTTGGAGACCACGACCTCGACTCGGTGAAGTCGGGAAGCGAACTTCTCCAGCCGGGCCATCTTGTCCTCGACGTGCCGGCGAAAGCGTTCGGTCACCTCACAGTGGCGACCCAGCACCACGACGTCCACCTGAACCTCCTCCACATCGGATCTCGAGGCCGATGACGCCTACGACCACCTCCGCGGGAGCCGAGAAGGCGTATTTGGGTCGTACCCCACTTCTTCGCCGACGAGACATCCGGCCCCGGTGATGTGCGTCGCATGCGCGCAAAGACGGACCTGAGCACAAGGGCGGGCATGAGCCCGGGAGAGGCATGGGCTGAGGACGACCACGGAATGGGTGGCACCCGCCCGGCCGACCTGGTCTTCGTCCCCACATTCGCCTGCCGAGGGTCTCGCGGCAGCGGGTGCGCTCTGCGCCACTACCCCCCTTCTCCCGCACCAGAAGGCATCCGACCTTCGGGCGAGGCAGGGCTTACCTCTAAGCCGCACCGTGATCGGTCGACGAGAAGTCGCCTTACGTGGGCCGTTTCGCCTGCGGCTGGCATCGGCTTGCTGAACGCCGACCCGAGGGCGACGTCCAGCGCAACCACGGACCCGGGCGGGTGCCATGCGGCAACGCTAGCCCGCTCAGGCCGGTCCGAAAACCCGGGCGAGCGAAGAGTCCGGGCCCTTGCTGGTCGCCGCCACCACGACGGCCGCGCGGACCCTCCCGCCGACATCACGCAGCGCCCGCGCCGCCTCGGCGAGCGTGGCGCCCGTCGTCACCACGTCGTCGAGGAGCACGATCGTGCGGCCGGCCAGATAGCTCGCGAAACCTCGCCGAACGGTCATAGCCCCCGAGAGGTTCGCCACCCGTGCGGCGGCGCTGAGCCCCACCTGGTCGGCGACGGGACGGGCCAGCGCCAGAGCCGGACAGATCCGGAGAGGTCGACCCAGGAGTCGGCTGTTCGCGACCGCGTGGCGAGCGATGCGCGCGAGCGGGTCATACCCCCGTGTCCGGATCGCCGCCCTCCTGGAGGGCACCATCACCACGACGTCTCCGGGGCCCGCGGTGGTCGCGAGGACGCGACCGAGCGCCGCGCCCAGTGGCTTGGCGAGCCTCGTTCGACCACGCTCCTTGTGGGCGAGCAGGACAGACCGGACGACACCCTCGTACCGAGCGAGCGCGAAGACCGGCGGCAGCTCCAAAGGCGCCGGGTCGGGCCGCGCCGCGAACACCCGGCCCTCGAACTCTCGCGCGCAGTCCCGACACAGGGCACGGCCCGGTCGGTCACACCCGGCACACCTACCGCCCAGCACGAGGTCGAGAAGGTCGTCGACGCGCGCCCCAAGGCCAGCCACGACACCCGACCACGCGGATCTCCGCCATCCCCCGGAGGTGGGGGACCCTCCGGGTGCTCCGGGTGCGGAGTACCCCCCGGACGTGGGGCCGGGGTTCATCCGGGGTACGCCGGGCACGTGCCCTCTCCTCTGACGGCCCAGCGGTAGTCGCTGTGCTCGACGTACAGCCGACCGTCCTCGGCGGCGAGGAGGACCGGCTGGCCGGGGGCCGCCGCCAGCGCGTGTGCGTTCGGGCCGCTGCCGAGGAACTCCACCTGCGAGCCGTCGACGGAGACCAGGGTGGGACGCGCCGGCGACTCGCCCTCCCGGCCGAGCACGACGATCCGATCCAGGTCAGCCCACGCGAGGTCGGTCATCGACGTCAAGGGGACGCGGATCTGGCGCAGCCCACGGATCGCGTTCATCGCGTCCCCACGTTCGATTCGACCCACGTACAGGTTGGTGCGGCCGGACTCCTCGACCAAGGCTGCCACCCGCGCACCCTCGCGAGAAACCTTGAGGGCGCGGACGTCCTTGCCGGTCAAGCCGGGGGCGGCGACCTGGAACAGGCGCTCGGACAAGTCGCGGACGAGGATTCGAGCCCGGCCGCCCCGACGGTCGGTCATCCACAGCTGGCCCGTGCGGTCCCACGACGGCTCGACGATGTCCGTGCCTTGCAGCACCGTCCGGGTCTCTCCGGCCGAGCTGTGCACCCGCACCGTCGTGCCGTCGCTCGAGACGGTGGCGAGCCAGTGCGCCGACGCCGGCTTGTCGCCTTCCCGCGGCTGAGCCACGTCACGCTCGGCGAACAGGCTCACCGCGATGGACCGGGCGTCCAGATCGACCTGCCCCAGGGGGCCGCGCACAGGTACCGTCCGGTCCGGACCGAGGATGACGAGTCGCCCCTTCGACAGGGCGTACGCTCCGCGGGCGGCGCCCGCGACCATGGGGTCGTAGATGGGCCACTTCTCGCTCTCCGGTCGGACGCCCGCGTCCTCGACACCGAGGGAGACCCGGTCGGAGGTCACCTCCACCTTGCGCACGCCCGGCACCTGACCCAGCGTCCATGCCAGCTGGGCGAGGATGAACCGCCGCTGGGAGTCGGACAGGTTGGCGATGTCGCCGGTGAGGTCGATTCTCGCCACGGAGTCCTCGACCGTGACCGCTGGCGTCGCCAACCGTGTGCCAGCGGGAAGAGCCGACTGGACGGCGGGCCGCAGCCACGGCGAAGGACCCCGCAACAGCGCGTTGACCAAGAGCGTCTCGAGGTGGCCCCGAATCGGCAGGTAGACCGGATCCGGGACCAGGATCTCGAAGTTGGGGTCGAAGAAGTACAGGTTGTGTTGCGCGAACTCGCGGTTGAAGTTGAAGGTGGACATGATGAGGGCGTCGGGAGGATTGCTGATCCGCCACTCGCCGTCGACCTTCGTCATCCCCAGGTCGAGCTTGACCCTCTCGCCCGGGTGCGCGGAGGTCCACGCGCCACCAGGTCCCACGTGCGCCACCAACGGCACGTCGATGAGCACCCGACCCGGCTCAGGCTCCGACAGCGGCCACACGGCGCTGTCGTAGACGAAGACACCACTGGGCTGCCAACGCTCGGCGACCGACGGCGCGAGGTACTTGCGGGAGATCGGTTGACCCGCCTGGTAGCTGGCCATCGAGTCGAGGAACCCACGGGCCACCTGCTGGGCGCTGTCGCCGGGATCGGGTCCGCTGACAAGCACCGGGATGGAGGTTCGTCCTGGTGAGCTGGTGCCCATGGGTTCGAAACGCACCGGACCGCTGGTCGGGACACGGGCACAGCTGGCGAGCACGCCGACCAGCGCGAGCACAGCGGCGACGATGGCCCGTCTTCTCATCGCTTCTCCCCTACGGCTGTCCCGAGCCCGGGAGGGCAGCGGATTCGTGCGGTTGCACGCCGGCGTGGTCCGCGTCGACCGTGCCGCTCTCGTCGGGGACGAGCGGAATGGGTGAGTGATCGAGCGGCGCCTTCGCCTTGCGCGGCAGCGTCATCCGGAAGTGTGCGCCTCGCTGCGGCTCACCCCACGCCTGCAACCAGCCGCCGTGCAAGAGGACGTCCTCCATCGCGATCGCCAAGCCCAGGCCAGTTCCGCCGGTGGTGCGGGCTCGAGCGGGGTCGGCTCGCCAGAAGCGCTCGAAGACCATGGCGGCCTCACCGGGCTTGAGCCCGATGCCGAAGTCGCGCACCGAGACGGCGGCCGCCGACTCGTCGGCCGCCACGCGGACGATGATGTCCCGTCCCTCGCCGTACTCGATGGCGTTGACGACGAGGTTGCGCAGCACCCGTTCGATCCGGCGGTAGTCGACCTGGGCCACGCTGGGCTCGGCCGGCAGGCGCAGGTCGATCTCACTGCCCTTGCGGGCGGCGAGTGGCCGGGCAGCCTCGACGACCCGACGCGCCACGTCGCGCAGGTCGACGTCCTCCAGCTCGAGGCTGGCGGCGTGGGCGTCGAACCGGCTGATCTCCAGCAGGTCGCTGAGCAGCGCCTCGAAGCGGTCGAGCTCGGTCTGCAGCAGCTCCGCGGCGCGGGCCGTGGCGGGCGGGAACTCGCTCCGGGACTCGTGGAGGACGTCGGCCGCCATGCGGACGGTGGTGAGCGGAGTCCGCAGCTCGTGGGAGACGTCGGAGACGAAGCGGCGCTGCACGCGGGAGAGCTCCTCCAGCTGCCGGATCTGACGCTGCAGGCTCGCCGCCATCTGGTTGAACGACGTCGCGAGGCGCGCCAGGTCGTCCTCGCCCCGGACCTGCATACGCTGGTCGAGCAGACCGGCGGCGAGACGCTCGGCCACCTGGCGCGCCTGTCGCACCGGCGTGACGACCTGCCGGGTGACGAACCACGCCACACCCCCCAGGAGCGCGACGATCAGCGCTCCCACCGCGACCAACGACCGGGTGAGCAGGGTGAGGACCTGCTGTTGCTGCTGGAGGTCGAACAGGTAGTACAGGTCGAGCGCCGCCCCGCTACGCGGCTCCCGCAGCCTGGAGCCCACCGCCAGCCCGGGCGAGGTCTCCCCGCCGCCCCGGTGGATCAGGGTGTACTGGTAGGCGATCTCGTCTTCGCGCACCCGCTGCCGGAGCCCGTCCGGAACGCTCGAGCTCAAGACCGTGCGCCGGCTGGACCGCGCGACCGTCCGGAAGCCGCCCTCGGTCGGGATCACGTCCAGGACGACGTCGTAGAGACCGCCGGAAGCGCCCCGCGAGGCGATGTCCTCCGCCAGCTGCGTGGTGAGCTCGCTCGGGTCGCCTGTCGGCTCGGCGGCGTCGATCGCCGCTTGGGCGGTCCGGAACCCAGCGGAGGCCTCCGCCAACGACGCGGCGATCTTCGCGTCGAGGAGTCCTTCGGTCACCTGGCGGAGCAGGATCCACCCCGCGAACGCGGTGACCACCGCGGACAGCACGAGCGTGCCGGTGACCACCCGCACCTGCAGGGAACGCCGCCAGACGGCGACGACCCGCCTGGCGAGGCGCTGGGGCGGTGCGAGCACCGCGCTGATGATCCGCATGTGTCCGGACGTGGGGTCAGGGAGAGCGTCACCACTCGACGAAGGTCGACGACCTCGACAGCTCCGTCCTCGGCGTCCGCGCCGTCGGGTCCGAGAGCGCGGCTCGGACCGAGGAGTGCCGAGTCGTCCCGGGGGCTGGGTAGGTGAGGACCAGACTCTAAGCGATGGGAGACGCCGGTGACGAGGCCGGCTCCTCGCCTCGCCGACGCCACCCGGGCGCACCAGCGTGCGGCTCCCCGGGCGCCGCCGCGCCCGGGTCAGTCGAACCCGGATGAACACGCCTCATCACGGCGGTCCGGCCTTGTACCCCACGCCCCGAACTGTGACGACGATCTGCGGGTGTTCCGGGTCCTTCTCGATCTTGCTTCGCAACCGCTGCACGTGGACGTTGACCAGTCGGGTGTCAGCCGCGTGGCGGTAGCCCCAGACCTGCTCGAGTAGTTCCTCCCGGTTGAAGACCTGCCAGGGCTTGCGGGCCAGGCACACGAGCAGGTCGAACTCCAGCGGGGTGAGCGGAATCGGTACGCCGTCCCGCTTCACCGAGTGACCCGGCACGTCGATCACCAGGTCCCCGATGCGCAAGGTCTCGGGGATCGCCTGGTCGACCCGCCGCAACCGGGCCCGGATGCGGGCCACGAGCTCCTTCGGCTTGAACGGCTTGACGACGTAGTCATCGGCACCCGACTCCAGGCCGAGCACGACGTCGACGGTGTCCGTCTTCGCGGTCAGCATGACGATGGGGACATCCGACTCGGCACGGATCTCCCGGCACACCTCGATGCCGTCCTTGCCGGGGAGCATGAGGTCGAGCAGGACCACGTCAGGCTTCGTCTCGCGCACCTTGGCGAGCGCCGCCTCCCCGGAGTCGCAGAACAGCGCCTCCATGTTCTCGTTGCGCAGGACGATCCCTAGCATCTCCGACAGTGCCGGGTCGTCGTCGACGATCAGAATGCGACCTTTCATGTGCCCATCGTCCCACCGGCCATGGCACGATGGCCCGACACGCCCCTGAGGCCTTCGCGATCCGGCCATCGATGGGCGGATCGGGGACCGTCCGGATCTGACGCGAGGTGTGAGATGACTGACGCTGGGAGCCCGTCCGGATCGCAACCGGGCAGCGGCTGGACTCCGCCGACCGGTTGGTCGGGATCCGGCGACTCCACCGAGCAGGGGACCGGTTGGGGTGCGAACCCGACGCCAGCGGCGGGTGCCGGCCCTGGCTCAGCATCCGGGCCGGGAGCCATGCCGCCTGGCGTCCACCCCGGCGGTCACGCGGCCGGACCTGCCTGGGGCTCCGCCGCACCGGCGGGTCCGGCGGGGCCATCGGGACCCCAGTGGTCGGGTCAGCCGGCGAGCGGGTGGGGTGGCCAGGCCGGCGGTTGGCACACCTCGCCCCAGTGGAGCGGCGGAGGCTGGGGCGCGCCGCAGGCGCCCAAGCCAGGCGTCGTGCCGCTCCGCCCGCTCAACCTCGGCGAGCTCATCGACGGCGCTTTCACGACCATCCAGCGCTATCCCAAGATCATGCTCGGGATGTCGGCGATCGTCATGACCGCCGTCACCCTCTTGAGCTTTCTCGCGTTCTCCGTCGCCGGCCTCACGTCCTTCGCCAACGCCACCCCCGAGGAGATCGCGCGGATGAGCGACGCCGCGTGGCTCGGCGTCTTCGCGGCGACGATCGGAGTTCTCCTGGCCAGCTGGATCGGTGGCATCATCCTCACCGGCATGATCACGGTCACGGTCGCCCGGGGCGTCCTCGGCCAGTCGATGACCGTCCGCGAGGCGTGGGACGGGTGCCGGCCTCATCTCCCTCGGCTGCTCGGGCTCAGCCTCGTGCTCGGGCTCACCGTCGCCCTCGCCATCATCCTCCTCATCGTCGTGGTGGCGTTCGGCTTCGCTATCCAGGTGGGACTGGGGGTTGTCCTGCTTCTCGCGGCGCTCGGCGTGGGGATCTGGGGCGGGATCGTGGTCTGGGCCCGCACCGCCGCGGCCGTGCCCGCGCTCGTGCTGGAGATCAGGCCACCGCAGCACCCCGGTGAAGCACCTCAACGCCTGGGCATCGTGGCGGCACTCCAGCGTTCCTGGACTCTCATCAAGGGGCGTACCGGACGCACGTTCGGCACCCTGCTGGTCGCGAGCATCATCGCCGGCATCGTCGGGACGGTGGTCCAGACGGCGTTCAGCTTTCTCTCCGCTGGCGTCGGGGCCGGCATCGACGAGGCGACCACCGCGGACCCGTTCTCGCTCGAGTACGGCCTTCTGCCGCTCGCCATCATGAGCATCGGCTACGTCGCCTCAGCCGTCCTCCAGGTCGCGTTCCTCTCCGGCGTCAACGCGCTCCTGTACGTCGACGCACGCATGCGGAAGGAGGGCCTCGACATCGAGCTCGCCCAGGCCGCTGCCGGGCACCACTCCGGAACCGTGTGGACGACGCGGTGAGGTCGACGAGCACGCGATGAGCCCTGAACTGACGAGAGCTGGACAGCAGCCGTGACAGCGCTGTGCGCGACGAGGCTCGCTCCGGCTCGCGAGGCGTTGTCCGCCGTCGCGGCGCTCGCCCAACCACCTGTCGACGTGGGCCGCGAGGAGGCGGCCCGCGCCGCCCGGGACGAGCTCGCCAAGGCCATCTACCACCGGGACGAGCCCGGCGTCATCTCCCGGCTCTTGCGCTGGCTGTACTGGGAACTCCTCGAGCTGCTCGGGACCATCGCGTCGCTGTCACCGGGCGGCTGGTGGGGGTTGCTCGCCCTGCTCCTCTTCCTCGTTCTCGTGGCAGTGGTCATCCGCTGGCGAGCCGGCGCCCTGGCTCGAAGCGGCGCCACGTCCCCGCCGGCGGTCTTCGCTGAGGCTCGGATCCGGACGGCGGGGGAGTACCGGGCCGCCGCGGACGCCGCGGCAGCACGCGGCGACTACGCCACCGCCGTCCGGGAACGCTTCCGCGCCCTGGCCCGCGATCTGGAGGAACGCGCCATCCTCGACGAGCGCCCCGCCCGCACCGCCGACGAGCTCGCCCGAGAGGTGGCGGCCGTCGCCCCCGACACGGCCGAGCCTCTGCGCGCGGCGGCGCGGACGTTCAACGACGTCTGCTACGGCGGCCGACGGGCTACGCGGGAAGCCGACGCGCGCGTGCGGGCGGCCGACGAGGCCGTCCGCCGGATTCGCCGGACGGCGGTGGTGAGCACCTCATGACCAGCTGGTCGGCCGATCCTGGAGTCGTCGAGCGATGGCGACGGTGGCGGGTCCCCGTCGCCATCGCGCTCGTCATCGTGCTCGGCGGCATCACGCTCGCGGTCCTCCAGGGCCGCTCCAGCGGGGGTCCCTTGGATCCGCAGTCCGCCCAACGGCCGGGCACGCGGGCACTCGCCGTCCTGCTCGAGGACCGCGGCGTTGACGTCACCCGCACGCGCACGCTGGCCAGCACCCTGGACCGGCTGGACGACGACACCACCCTCGTGGTCACGCATCCCTCGATGCTGACCGACGCTCAGCTGCGGACGCTCGCTCGTGCACCGTCACCGCACGTCGTCCTCCTCGAGCCTGACGAGGACGCCTTGACGGTCTTCGCCCCTGACGTCGTGCCCGCTGGCGACGCCTTCCCCCGTACACGCGAACCCGGGTGCGCTCTGCGTGCGGCCACACGGGCCGGCAGCGTTCGGACCGAGGGATCGACCTATCGGGCCCCCGCGGCCTCCCGCGCGGTCGTCTGCTACGGCGACGGCACGCGTGGCGCTCTCGTCCGCCTGTCCGACGCTCCCATCCCCGGGTCGACGCGAACCCGCATCGTCGACGCGGTCGGAAGCGCCTCGTCGTTCACCAACGCCCACCTCGCCGAGGAGGGCAATGCCGCGCTCGCGCTGAACCTGCTCGGGTCACGAGAACAGCTGGTGTGGTACGTCCCCTCGCCCGCCGACCTGCCGACGCCGGGGTCCGCAAGCCCGGAGCAGCCTCCCGACGTCCTGGACCTCCTGCCCGAGCCGCTCCGCTTCGCTCTCGCGCAAGGCGTGGTCGCCATCGCTCTCCTCATGCTCGCCCGAGCACGCCGGCTCGGCCCCGTCGTGACCGAGCCCCTTCCCGTCGTCGTCCGGGCCTCCGAGACGGTCGAGGGTCTGGCCCGCCTCTACCATCGGGCCCGAGCCCGCGACCGGGCGGCCGCCGCGCTGCGGGGCGCCACCAGGGCCAGGCTGACGACCCTGTTGGGTCTGCCCCGGCAGGCGGACCTCGACGCGGTGGCGAGGGCCGCCGCCGCTCGCACCGGTCGTCCACCGACGGAGGTCGCGCGCCTGCTGGGCGGCACCGTCGACGAGACCACCGGCGAGTCGAGCCGTCCCACGACGCCGCCGAGCACCGTCCACCACGCCGTCACCGACGACGCGGCCCTCGTCCGCCTCGCCGATGACCTCGACACCTTGGAGCAGGAGGTACGCCGATCGTGATCGACCGGGCGACCATGTTCGACCCCGCCCTCCCGTCCGCCGACGAGGCGCGGCAGGCGCTCGTCGCCGTTCGACAGGAGGTCGCCAAGGCGGTCGTGGGCCAGGACGCCGCCGTCACCGGACTGTTGATCGCGCTGTTGTGCCGCGGTCACGTCCTCCTCGAAGGTGTCCCGGGCGTCGCCAAGACCCTCCTCGTCCGGGCTTTGGCGGCGAGCCTGCGACTCGACACCAAGCGCGTCCAGTTCACGCCGGACCTCATGCCCGGTGACGTCATCGGCTCGCTGGTCTACGACACCCGCACCGCGGCGTTCGAGTTTCGCGAGGGTCCGGTCTTCACCCAGCTCCTCTTGGCCGACGAGATCAACCGCACCCCGCCCAAGACACAGGCCGCCCTCTTGGAGGCGATGGAGGAGCGTCAGGTGTCCGTCGACGGCGTCGCGCGGGCGCTACCCGAGCCCTTCGTCGTCGCGGCGACCCAGAACCCCATCGAGTACGAAGGCACCTACCCACTCCCCGAGGCCCAGCTCGACCGGTTCCTCCTCAAGCTCCAGCTCACCCTCCCCAGCCGCGAGGAGGAGGTGGCTGTCCTCACTCGGCACGCCGCCGGGTTCGACCCCCGCGACCTGAGCGCAGCCGGCGTGCAACCGGTCGCCGGGCCCGAGACGCTCGCCGCCGCCCAGGCGGCCGTCGAGCGAACGGCCGTCCGCCCGGAGGTGATCGGGTACGCCGTCGACGTGTGCCGCGCGACGCGGGAGTCGCCCTCGCTACGACTCGGCGTCTCACCGCGTGGCGCGACCGCGCTCATGCGCGCCGCACGAGCGTGGGCGTGGCTCTCCGGCCGCGACTACGTCACACCCGACGACGTCAAGGCCCTGGCCCTGCCGACCCTGCGCCACCGAGTGGAGCTCCGGCCCGAGGCCGAGCTGGAGGGCGTCTCCGCCGACGGTGTGATCGAGGGCATCCTGGCCAGCGTCCCCGTCCCTCGGTAGACGCGACCATGGCGCTCACCGTCCGGACCGCGCTGCTCGCCTTCGCGGGCGCACTCGTCGTCGCGTTCCTCGCTCCGTCCCCCCTCGGCGTCGTCACCGTCACCGGTGTCGTGCTCGGCCTCGCTCTCCTCGACCTCGCGCTCGCCGGATCACCGCGGTCCCTCTCGTTCACCCGCGAGGACACCGCCGGGTCGGGCGAGCGCTCGGTGGCCGGGATGACGATGGTTCGCCTGGGCGGCGAGGCGCGGGTCTCCCTCCTCGTCACCAACCACGGTCGGCGTCGGGTGCGGGGGCAGCTCCGGGACGCCTGGCCCCCGTCGGCCGGGGCGGCGAGCCAGCGGCACCCTGTTGACGTCCCCGCGGGCGGGCGACGTCGAGTCACGACCGTGCTTCGCCCCACGCGCCGCGGTGACCGGCACGCGGACCGGGTGACGGTGCGCGCGGTGGGTCCGTTGGGTCTGGCCGCCCGACAGAGCTCTCACCACGTTCCGTGGACCGTGCGGGCGCTTCCGCCGTTCGAGGCACGCAAGCACCTGCCGTCCCGCCTCGCCCGTCTCCGCGAGCTCGACGGCCGGACCAGCGTCCTGGTCCGGGGCCAAGGCACCGAGTTCGACTCGCTCCGCGACTACGTGGTCGGCGACGACGTCCGCTCCATCGACTGGCGGGCCACCGCGCGCCACCAGGGCGTCGTCGTACGCACCTGGCGCCCGGAGCGCGACCGTCACGTCCTCATCGTCCTCGACACCGGGCGGACGTCAGCGGGTCGAGTCGGTGACGCGCCGCGACTCGACCACGCGATGGACGCCGCCTTGCTGCTGGCCGCGCTCGCCAGCCGGGCCGGCGACCGGGTCGATCTGCTCGCCTACGACCGCACCATCCGGGCGGATGTGAGCCGCACCGGACCGAACGACGTCCTCCCCCGACTCACCTCGGCGCTCGCGACGGTCGACAGCGCACTCGTCGAAACCGACCACCGAGGACTGGCGACCGCGATCGCGCTCCGCGCCACCCAGCGTTCGCTCGTGGTCCTGCTGACCGGGTTGGACGCCGCCGTCATCGAGGAAGGCCTGCTCCCCGTCCTGAGACCGCTGACCCGTCGTCACGTGGTCTGCCTCGCCGCGGTCGCCGACCCACGGGTCGAGGAGATGCGCCACGGGCGCGGCGACGCACAGGCGGTGTACGCGGCGGCGGCGGCTGAGCGGGCGCTGGCGGAACGCCGTCGCATCACCGGGCTGTTGGAACGGCTCGGCGTCACCGTGGTCGACGAGCCACCGGACCGGGTCGCGCCCGCGCTCGCTGACACCTACCTGGCTCTGAAGAAGGCGGGTCGGCTCTAGCCCCGCGATCGGGCGCTCGGTCCGTGCCCCGCGTGCCCGGAGAGCGAGACAGGCTCGAGCTCGCCGACGCCGGCCAGGAGAATCCGCGCGGGACCGATGCGCGGCTGTCCATGGTCGCGCGTCGACCACGTGTCACGGGAGGGCAAGCATGCTCGAGGCCGTCGGCATCGAGCCGGACGAGGAGCGGGTGTACCGGCTGCTGGTCGAGACGTTCGACGGCTGCCCGGACCGGATCGCGGAACGGCTGAGCCTGGCGACCGACAATGCCGTCAGCATCCTGGAAGCCCTGAGGGCCAAGGGTCTGGTGAGCCGCCTGTCCGGGAGCCCGCCGCGGTACGCGCCGACGCCGCCGGACGTGGCGTTCGCTCCCCTTCTGCTGCGTAGCCAGGAAGAGTTGGAACGGGCCCGCGGGGAGGTGGCGCGGCTCACCGAGGACTACCGCCATGGTGTTCGCCGCCGGGACGTCGCCCACCTGGTGGAGATCATCACCGGTCAGGCGACCATCCGCCAGCACCTCGAGAACCTCCAGCGCGGCGCGCGCGAGGAGATCGTCTGGCTGTGCAAGGCCGGGCACGTCGCGTTGCCGTCCACCGAGAACACCGAGGAGCTCGCCGCGCTCGCCCGCGGCGTTCGCTACCGCGTCATCTACGAGCGCGCGCTGCTCGAGGAGCCCGGCATGCTCGCCAACGTCGCGCTCGGCCTCCGACATGGTGAGCTGGCCCGCACGATCGCCTCCCTGCCGATCCGGTTGGCCATCGCGGACCGGTCGCTGGCGGTGTGCCCGCTCGTCACCGTCGCCGACGGGCGCGGTGAACCGACCGCGGCGTTGATCCGGGACAGCACGCTGCTCGCCGGTCTCCTCGCGTTGTTCGAGAGCTACTGGTCTCGAGCCTCCCCCTTGCGGCTGAGCGACGCCAGGTGTCAGAGCTCGGTGCGGGAGGTCGCGGTCGAACGACCGCTCGCCGACGATGAGCGGTACTTGCTCTCCCTCCTCGTCGCCGGCGTCACCGACAAGGCGATCGCCTCCCAGCTCGGCCTGAGCCAGCGAACCGTGCAGCGCCGCATCTACGAGCTGATGCGGCGTGCGAACGCAGAGACCCGGACCCAGCTCGCGTGGCAGGCCGCACGGCTGGGTTGGCTGGACGACTGAGGCCGCCCGTCGACCATGTCGAGCGCCGGACCTCATCGACGCCGGACCTCATCGAGCGCCGCGGGGCACCAGGCGCGGCGGCGCCGCCCTGGTGCCCCGCTCGGTCCACGGGCGCTCGTCCTCGCCCGCGCTACCGCACGGCGAAGGCCCGTCGCACCGTCTGGGTCACGGTGGCGCCGGCGCCGTCCTCGGCGTACACCCGCAGGGCGGCGAAGCCGTTGGTGTCCTTGCTCGCCGGCAGCCGCAGCCGCGCCTGGAAGCGACCCTGGCCCACGTCTCGCACCGTGCTGACCTGGTGCCAGGTGCCGCCGTCGTCGTAGGAGATCCACACCGTGACGCGCGGCTTGGCCGGCGCGGGCAGTCCCTCCTGGTGGCGGACGGTGATGTCGAGGGCGTAAGCGCGCCCACCGCGAACCTGGTTCAGGGCGTCCGTCTCGATGCCGTAGTCCAGCTGGAGCAGCGGCAGCGGGGCGCGCTGTCCTGGAGCCGGGCGGCTGGACCGGAAGGTCCAGGACGTGTCCGTCCGAGTGGAGAACGCCCAGTCCTCACCCTCGCGGCGCACGGTGAGGTCCAGTCGGTAGTCGCCCTCCTCGCCGCCGGCCGGGTAGTCGTCCCAGGCGAAGTCGGACTCGGCGAGCAGCTCACCGTTGCGGTACAGGCGGGCGCTGCCCTGGTCCGGCTCGACGTCCACGTCGCCCTCGGGGAACCCGTAGTGCCGCGGGTCGCTGTCGCCGAACGCCGGGACCCGGATGCGGAGGGAGTCGCCGTCCCGGTACGAGCTGGGGCCGCCGAGGCCGCGCGGGATCGCCGGCCGGACCACGGGCGCGAACCACCGCTCCTCCAGCCGCTCGCCGGGCCGATACGTCCGAGGCTCCTCGGTCATGCCTCCGCCGAGCGGGCTCATGCTCTCCCAGCTGTAGCGGTGCTTGACCCGGTGCTGCCACCAGGTGTCGCCGGCGCTGACGACCTCGGTCCGGGTCAATGGCGTGCGCACCGCCCGCTGGTACTGCAGGACCGCGGCCTCCTGCCAGGGCCGCCAGCCGAACCGCTGCTCCTTCGACCAGTGGCCGCCGCCGGACTCGTGGTAGGTGGTCTCGACCGTCGCCGAGTTGGCGGGGCTCACGGTGTGGACCACCCGCGCGGGCACCTGGCCGCGCGACACCTGCAGCACGTCGTACAGGTACGGGCTCACCGGGACTCCGGTGACACGGAGCCGCACCGCGCGACGTGCGGCGAGCTGGGCCAGCTCCTCGCCTTGGTCGTGGTGGAGGAAGACGGCCGGGATCGGCACACGATACGGCGCGACGGGATCCAGCTTCGACCAGGCCGGGTGGCCTTCGGGGACGATGAGCAGCGCCATCGCCGCGCCGGCCGCCGCGGCGTCACGGGCCCGCTGTTCGAACTCCCAGTCGGAGTGGATGAGCGCCGCCTTGCCGCGCACGTCCCGCCGGACGTAGTCGGCTGGCCGACCTTCCCCGACGTCCACGACCTGGAGGGTGCGCTGACCGTCCACCACCTGCGACGTCGCCATGTAGTACATGTCGATCGGTCCGCCGTGCGGCCCAAGCACCCGCGCGGTCAGCGGGGGCGCGATCAGCGACCATCGAGTGCCGAACTCGAACGCGTCCGCCTCCAGCCGCGTCGTCGGCGTCACGTAGACGCGCTCGGTCACGTCGAAGTGCATGGTGTGGATCGAGACCTGTCGGCCTGGGAACTTCCGGTACACGTAGTGGCTCAGGATGCCCTCCTGGCGGGCGGGCTCGGGCGTCCGCACGACGACCTCGGTGGCCTTCCGCGCGTCGAGGACGATGGTGCGGTCACGGTCGACTTCCAACGCCGGATCGACGATCTGGTACGCCTGCTCCTGGCCCGGCCGGGTCTGCCCGACGATCGTGGCGCTGACCATGTAGGTCCCCTCCGCGATCTCGAAGGTGCGGGACTGGCCCTTCTCGAGGAACATCGGCACGTCGAAGCGCGGGTCTTCCCCGACCAGGAAGGCGGTGTTGACGAACGTCGGCTCGCCGTCCCTGCCGACAGCGCTGATCGTCACCGTGTGGCGCGGCGGTTCCTTCACCAGGCCGAGCGAGGTGTGGACGACCACGCCGTCCTCCCCGGTGGCGGTGAGGTAGCCGGCGTAGCGTCCTCGCGGCACCGCGTCGGGATCAAACATCAGCGTGACGGTCTGGGTGGAGTGCGGCGCGAGCTGGACCTCGGAGCGATCGAGCCGGACAGCGCCCTCGGGGAGGTCACCGGTCCAGCCGCGCAGCGCGAGGTCCAGCCGGAGGGTCACCGGCCGATCGGTGACGTTGGTGTACGTCACCTTCTTGCGAACCTCGGGCGCGTCCGGCTCGTCCGGGTAGAGACCGAGGTCGAGGGTGCCGGTGCCGTACACGCCCTGCTGGACGGCGCGGGCGACGTCGACGCGCCCCCCGCCCTGCTCGAACACCGTCAAGGACGGGTTGCGCGCGGCGGTGCTCACCAACGCGTCCTTGAGCTGGTCCGCCGTCCACTCCGGGTGCCGCTGGGCGAGGATCGCCGCCGCGCCTGCGACGTGCGGCGCCGCCATGGACGTGCCGGACAGGGCCGTGTAGTACTCGCCGTCGGGCTGACCGAGCTCGGTGCCGCCCGCCCGGGCGGCGAGGATCCCGACGCCGGGCGCGGTGATGTCCGGCTTGACGGCCAGGTCGCCCCAGCGCGGCCCACGACTGGAGAACGGTGCCAACGACTCGTCGCGGTCGACCGCGCCGACCGTCAGCGCTCGGGTGGCCACGCCAGGCGAGCCGACCGTGAACTCGCCCGCCTCGCCGCTGTTGCCGGCCGAGACCACGAAGAGCACGCCGGTCCGCTCGGTGAGGGCGTCCAGCGCCTGGCTCAGCGGGTCGGTCCCGTCCGTCGACGGTCCGCCGAGGCTCATGTTCACCACGTCCGCCCCGGAGTCGGCCGCCCACTCCATCCCGTCCAGGACCCAGGACTCCAGCCCGAAGCCGGTGTCGTCCAGGACCTTGCCGGAGATGATTCGCGCCCCCGGCGCGACGCCTCGACGATCACCGCCGGACGCGGCGCCGCTGCCGGCCACGATCGACGCCACATGCGTGCCGTGGCCGAACGTGTCGGCGGGGGAGGAGCCGCCGGTGAAGTCCTTCTCGGCGACGACGACTCCGGCGAGATCCGGGTGGTCGGCGTCCACCCCGCTGTCGAGGACGGCGACCGTGACGCCGGTGCCGTCCAGCCCGGCGTCCCACGCGTGCGGAGCGCCGATCTGCGGCACGCTGCGGTCCAGGGTCGCGCGCACTCGCCGGTCGAGCCAGATGCGTTCGATCCCGCCGGCCAACCTGGGGGTGGTGGCGGAGCTCGTCGAGACGCGGTCGTCGTCGATCGACTCCCAGAACGTCCCCACGGTGGCTTTGTCGGCCGCCACGGCGAGGGCGTTGATGCTCTCCAGGACCGGCCCGGTGGACACGGCCGCGAGGTGGCTTCGACTCTTCGAGCGCGCGGCGTCCACGCCGTTCCGGTAGCCCAGGATGAGCGGGAGCGCCGACGCGCCCTCGTCGTCGTACCCCTGCTCGATCAACGCGGTGATGTTGAACAGGTTCGGGTCGAGCAGGTCGGCGGCCAGGTAGGGAACCACGTCGGCGGGAATGATGTGGAGCTCACCGTCCCGCTCGAGCTGGTGGAACGAGACGCGTTCCCGCCCGGGTCCGGGTTCGATGGTCGCCGCCTGCTTCCCGTTCGAGACCCGCTGGAGGACCACCCGGTCACCGGTGATGAGCGTGACGGACGTCGTCGAGCCGGTCGCCGTGTCGGCCGTCGTCGACGGCACCTCCCCCGGTGACCGCTGCGTCCCGGGGGTCGCCGCCGCCCCCGCCGGGGCGGCGAGCGTGATGACGGCCGCGACGAGCGCCGTCCGGAACCTTCCCCGCATACCAGTCCTTTCCGAAGTCGCTGCGGAAAGGGATGGTCGTCGGCGAAGACGGACAGGTCACCACCTCAGCGCTGCCGTCTTCGCGACATGTCGCGAACACGCCAGGTCCTCCGGCCTCACCGGTCACAGCGCGCGGTGCCCGCGTCACACGACACACGTCGCCGGCACACCGCCAGAGCGCGGCGGGCGAGTGGACCAGTGTTGGATGAAGAGGGTGAAAAGGTGGGCTCGTCGACGGGTCACGCGGCCGTTGGAAGCACGTCGCCGCGCTCGGCCTCGCTCACGTCCCCGGTCTCGCCGGCTCGAACGGCGCGCCGCCCGAAGCCCACGACGTAGCCGAGGAACGCCAGCTCCGCGACCACGCCGATGCCGACCCGCGCCCACGTGGGAAGCCCGGACGGGGTGACGAACGCCTCGATGACGCCAGAGACCAGCAGCACCACGGCCAGGCCGAGCGCCATTCCCACCGTGGCGCGACCGGTCTCCGCCAACGCCCGCAGCCGGGGTCGCGGACCCGGGTCGACCACGGTCCAGCCCAAGCGGAGGCCAGCGCCGGCTGCGATGAGGACCGCCGTGAGCTCGAGCAACCCGTGTGGGGTGATGAGACCGAAGAAGACGTCAGCTCGATCGTGCGCCCACATCAGGCCGCCAGCCACCCCGACATTGAGGGCGTTCAGCCAGAGGATGTTGACGACCGGAACCCCGAGCAGCACCCCCAGGACGAGGCAGCCAGCCGCGATCCACGCGTTGTTGGTCCAGACCCCGAACGCGAACTCGGCCGCGGGCTCGGAGCTGTAGTAGTCGACGAAGTCGTGCTCGACGAGCTGCTTGACCGCCTGCGGGGGCACGAGCTTGGCCTGCAGGTCGGGATCGCCAGCCACCCACCAGCCGATCGCCCAGCAGACGGCGAAGAACGCGACCGCGGTGGGAACCCACCAGACCGCGCTCCGGTACGTGGCGGCTGGGAAGGAGACGAGGAAGAACCGAGCGACGTCGCGCCACATCGGGGTGTGCGCTCCGGCCACCACGCTGCGCGCGCGGGCGACGAGCGCGGACAGCCGTTCGACGACGACCGCGTCCGGGGCGCTCGACCGGACCACCGACAGGTGCGTGGCGACCCGCTGGTAGAGCGTCACCAGCTCGTCCGCCTCGGCCCCGGTCAGCCGACCACGGCGCGCGACGAGCGCCTCCAGGCGTCTCCACTGCTCCTGATGAGCGGCCACGTACGCGTCGAGATCCACGCTGGCACACTAATGGAGCCCGCAGCCGCGCGCCGGACCAGGAGGACATGGGTTGAGCGAGCTCGTCACAGGTGAGGCCGTTGTCCTCGAGATGCGGTACGCGCGGCCCGGCACCCGCGCGCTGGGCTTCTTCATCGACCTCGCCTTGGAGATCGTCCTCTTCCTCCTGTTGTTGGTCCCGGTCGTGTTCGTCGCCGCGGACGACGCCAGCGAGTCGCTCATCAACGGGCTGGCCATCGCCTGTGCGGTCGCGACGTTCGTCGGCTACTCCACCGTGATGGAGACCCTCACGCGCGGGAAGACGGTCGGCAAGTACGCGTTGGGCCTTCGGGTCGTCCGCGACGATGGTGGCCCGGTGCACTTCCGACACGCGTTGGTTCGTGCCCTCAGCGGCGTGTTCGTCGACTTCTTCGTCAGCTCCGGGTGCGTCGGTTTCTTGGCCGCGATGCTGAACCCGCGGGGCAAGCGGGTCGGCGACATGCTGGCCGGAACCGTCGTCATCCGTGAGCGCGCACCGCGTGAGATCGAGCGAATCCCCGAGGTTCCCGCACCGCTCCAGTCCTGGGCCGCCCGGGCGGACCTGTCCAGGATTCCGGATCAGCTCGCGCTCTCGGCTCGCTCCTACCTCGGCCGCTACCACGACCTCGCTCCAGCGGCCCGCGACGCCCTGGGCGCCAAGCTGGCCGCGGCGATGGCCGAGTACGTATCCCCGCCTCCCCCGCAGGGGGTTCCCGCCTGGGCTTACCTCGCCGCGATCTTGGGTGAGCGTCGTCGACGAGCCTTCGGCGGTCCGCGCCCCGACAGCGCCCCGGGCCCACGGCGTGACAGTCCAGCTCCCCCGCCGTCAACCACGTCTTTCCAGTCGCCCGAGGCGAACCCATCCGGAGACCAGCCGGGAGATGGACGGACGCCGCCTGGCGGCGGCTTTGCCCTCCCCCGCTGAGTGGGTTGCGCGTGGCAGGCCCACCTTTCTCCCAGTCTCCCAGCTACCTCCGGGGCTGCCTCCAGGCGGCCTCCCCACACGACGGTGAGCGTGCGACGGCGGCTGGGCCCCGTCGCTCGAGCCCAGCCGCCGCGACGTCTGTGTTTCCTGGAGTCCCCGAGAGAACCAGCTGAGAGGTTCCTCCGCCGGGAGCTCCCCTGACGGGATCAGTACCGGTAGTGGTCGGGCTTGTACGGCCCTTCGACGTCCACGCCGATGTACGCCGCCTGCTCCTTCGTCAGCTTGGTCAGCTTGACGCCGAGCGCGTCGAGGTGGAGACGGGCGACCTTCTCGTCGAGGTGCTTCGGCAGCACGTAGACACCGACGGGGTACTGGTCGGTCTTGGTGAACAGCTCGATCTGGGCCATCACCTGGTTGGTGAAGCTGTTCGACATGACGAAGCTGGGGTGGCCCGTGGCGTTGCCGAGGTTGAGCAACCGCCCCTCGGACAGCACGATGATCGAGTGGCCACCGGACGCGCTCTGGTCGGGCGGGAACCGCCACTCGTGCACCTGCGGCTTGATCTCGATCTTCTCGATGCCCGGAACGCGGGCGAGGCCGGCCATGTCGATCTCGGTGTCGAAGTGGCCGACGTTGCCGACGATCGCGAGGTGCTTCATCCGTCGCATGTGGTCGACGGTGATGACGTTGCAGTTGCCGGTGGCGGTGATGAAGATGTCGGCGGTCTCGACGACGTCCTCGACCGTGGTCACCTCGTAGCCGTCCATCGCCGCCTGGAGCGCGCAGATCGGGTCGATCTCGGTGACGATGACCCGCGCGCCCTGGCCACGCAGCGACTCCGCGGCACCCTTGCCCACGTCGCCGTAGCCGCAGACGACCGCGACCTTGCCCCCGATGAGGACGTCGGTCGCCCGGTTGATGCCATCGATGAGCGAGTGGCGGATGCCGTACTTGTTGTCGAACTTCGACTTGGTGACCGAGTCGTTGACGTTGATGGCGGGGAACGCGAGCGTGCCCGCCTTCGCCATCTCGTAGAGCCGGTGGACGCCGGTGGTGGTCTCCTCGGTGACTCCCTTGATGCCGGACGCGATGCGCGTCCACTTACCGGGCTCGGCGGCGATCGACTTCTTCAGCAGGCGCAGGACGACCGCCCACTCTTCGCTGTCGGCCGTCGAGGGGTCGGGAACGGCACCTTGACGCTCGTACTCCAGGCCCTTGTGGACGAGCAGGGTCGCGTCTCCGCCGTCGTCGAGGAGCATGTTGGGACCGTCACCGTCCGGCCAGGTCAGCGCCTGCTCGGTGCACCACCAGTACTCCTCGAGCGTCTCGCCCTTCCACGCGAAGACGGGGACGCCAGCGGGGTTGTCGGGGGTGCCGTTGGGGCCTACGACGACCGCGGCCGCGGCGTGGTCCTGGGTCGAGAAGATGTTGCAGCTCGCCCAGCGCACCTGCGCGCCGAGGGCGACCAACGTCTCGATGAGGACGGCTGTCTGCACCGTCATGTGGAGCGAGCCCATGATCTTCGCCCCGGCGAGCGGCTGGGATGGGGCGTACTCCTCCCGCAGGGCCATGAGCCCGGGCATCTCGTGCTCGGCGAGCTGGATCTCTTTCCGCCCGAACTCCGCGAGGCTGAGGTCTTTGACCTTGAAATCGAACGTCATGGGCTACGTGCTCCTCTTCATCGGATAGCGCCGGAATCGGAAGCTTAGAGCCACCTCTCCGCTACCGACAGCCAAGGCGGCCGTTTCTGACGCGAGAATGTCAAAATACCGCCATGCGGATCGCGGAGGCCGCGCGTGCTCTCGGCATGTCCCCCCGAATGCTGCGATACCGGGAGCGGCTCGGGCTCGTTCCCCGCGTGCGCGGACGAGAAGGACGCGCCGCGAACACACACCGTCAGTACACACCCGAGGACCTGCGGGCCATCGAGCTCGCCCGCGAACTCGAGGACCGCTTCGACGTCAGCCCGGCGGCCCTGGCCTTCGCTCTTCGCGCGATGACCGAACCCGACGTCGCCACCGCGGTCCGGCGACTCGGTGAGGCGCTCGGTCGGCTTCCCGCCACGCGGGTGGACGAGACCGAGCGGGAACGCGCGCTGCGGTGGCTCGGACGCAGTGGTGTCCTTCCCCCTCCTCGACCGGTACGCCGCTACCCGGTCAGGCTGTCTGGCCTGCCACCGAGCCGGCCGAGCGGTCCAGGTCAGGCTCCAGGTAGATGATCAAACGCAACGGCACCGCCTCGCGCATCCGTCGCTCCGCCGCGTCGATCGCCTTCGCGATCTCGGCCGCGGTGTCGTGGGAGGTCACGGCGATCTTCGCGGCCACGAGGAGCTCCTCTGGGCCGAGGTGGAGCGTCCGCATGTGAATGATCCGGTCGACCAGCGGCTCGGCGAGCATCGCCCGCTCGAGCCGCTCGACCAGCTCGGGTGTGGCCGACTCCCCGATCAGCAGGCTCTTCATCTCCGCCGCGAGCACCGCCGCGACGACCACGAGCAAGGCCCCGATCGCCATCGACCCGATACCGTCCCACATACCGTTCCCGGTGGCGAGGGTCAGGCAGACACCGAGGAGCGCGAGCACCAGGCCCATGAGCGCGGCGAAGTCCTCCAGCAGGATGACCGGGAGCTCCGGGCTCCGCGCCCTCCGAATGAAGCTGATCCACGATGTCTTCCCGCGCACCTGGTTCGCCTCGCGGATCGCCGTCCGGAAGGAGAGGGACTCCAGGACGATGGCGACGACGAGGACGGTGACCGGGACCCACTGCCAGCTGTCCAGGCCCTCGGGATGCGAGATCTTGTGCCAGCCCTCGTACAGCGCGAACAGCCCACCGACGGAGAACAGGACGATCGAGACGATGAACGAGTACACGTAGCGCTCGCGCCCGTAGCCGAACGGGTGCAGGCTCGTCGCCGGCCGCTCCGCCCGCTTCTTGCCCACGAGCAGCAGCACCTGGTTGCCCGAGTCAGCGAGCGAGTGGATCGACTCGGCGAGCATCGACGACGACCTGGTGAGCAGGAACGCCAGGAACTTCGTCGCCGCGATGCCGAGGTTGGCGAACAAGGCGGCCAGGACGGCCTTCATGCCCCCTTCTGCGCTCATTGGCCCCTTCTCTATCGGAACTGGGCGTTCACTGGGTGGGGCCGTTGGCCCCACCCGGACACGTCGACGTTCATCCTGCCGCGCCGAGTTTCGAGGCCAGGCCGCGCCCCGAGCTGCTCAGCCCAGGCCGGCCGTGGCTTGGAACACCACGCCCTGCCCGGACAGGTGCACCACGCCGTCGTGAGCGCCGGCGTAGGCCGAGCGGCCTTTTGTCAAGGTCACCTTGCCGGTCTGGCTGCGCACCAGCGCCTGACCCTCCACGCACAGGAGGATCTGCGGACCCGTCGACTCCAGCCGGAGCTCGTCCCAGCTGGTGAGGTCATGGCGGGCCAGGCGGAACTCCTTCGCCGGGGTCGGGTAGACGCCGTTACGGTCGGGGCGCAGGATCTCCGGCGTCGTGGGGGTGAAGTCGAGCACCTTCAAGAGCTCGGGTACATCGACGTGCTTGCCGGTGAGGCCCCCGCGCAGGACGTTGTCGGAGTTGGCCAGGATCTCCACCCCGACACCGCCGAGATGGGCGTGAAGGTTGCCCGCCGGGAGATAGAGCGCCTCACCCGGCGCCAGGCGGACGTGGTTGAGCAGCAACGCCGCGACCACGCCTGCGTCGTCGGGGTACCGCTGTCCGAGCCGCGACAGCACGGCGGCGACGGGGTGGTCGACGTGCTTGCACGCGTCCAGCACCTGCGTGACGAGGACGCGTCGGCGGTCGGCCGGGGCGGTCAGCAGGTTCGTGACGACCTCGCGCAGACCCGCGGCGTCGGGAGCCACGCGCAAGGGAGCGACCAGCTCGTCCAACGCCGGAGCACCCAGCAGTCCGACGAGCTCCAGGGTCTGCTCCGGTGGGCGAAAGCCGGCCAACGTCTCGAACGCCGTCAGCGCGCACATCGCCTCCGGCTTGGCATGGGGGTCCTTGTAGTTGCGGTGCGGGGCATCCAGCGGGATGCCCGCGGCGTTCTCCCGCTCGAACCCCAGCCTGGCCTGCTCGGGGTCGGGATGGACTTGCAGCGACAACGGCTCCTCCGCCGCCAGCACCTTGAGCAAGAACGGCAGTCGCGGCCCGAACTCCGCCAAGCAGGCCGGCCCAAGCTGCGTGGCTGGGTCGGCCTGGACGACCTCGAGCAGCGAGGCGTCGTCACCGACCAGCCTGGACGGCGAGCTGGGATGGGCGCCCATCCACAGCTCCGCCTGCGGGTCACCGGTCGGCTCCACGCCGAGCAGCTCCGGAATCGCGGTCCGCGACCCCCAGGGGTAGAAGCGAATCGGGTTGTCGAGAAGGTGCATGGTCTCCTTCGCGGCGAAGTGTTGACGTCAGGTTCGCGGTTGGAAGCGGCCAAGACCCACGGCGAGGTAGACCGCCGCATAGGTGCCGAGCGCCTGCAAGGCCGCGTACCGCGCCACCTCCGGACCCTCGGTCCAACTCACGATCTTGGCGCGGACATCGCGTGACTCGGCCATGTCGAGGAGCCGCTGTCGGGACTCCTGAATGACGGGCTGCTCGGCGCCGTCGTCGAAGATGAGGAGCGCGGGCCGCAGCGGCGGGCTTTCGATATCGGCGAACGGGTCGGCGAAGAGGTCTCGCGGTGGCGCTCCCTCCAGCACCGGCAGCAGGTGGTCGGCCTCCGACGCGAGCGCGGGGCGGTTCGTCATGCGTCGGAGGGTCTCCGCCACCCGACGCCCCGCCCGCGCCGCCAAGACCGAGCCACCCCACAGCAGCGGCAGCGCGTCAGCGAGCACCAGCGCGATGTCCTTGGCCGGGTTGGCGGACAAGTCCAGGAACGGCGAGCACCGCGAGGCCACCTCGTCGAGCGCGCTCGCGACCGTCTCCGCCGACAGCTCCGGTCCGATCCCCAGCGTGTGCAACACCTGGAGGACGACCACCGCGAGCGCCAGCGGGTCCCCCGTCTGCGCGGGCACCACCACGGTGTCGCGACCACGACCAGCCTCGACCAACGGGGAGTTCTCCGGCGCGGCGAGCAGCACGGCGCTTCCCCGTCGAACCGCGTCGTAGACGGCGCTCGCAGTCTCCGGGTCACCGCCGGTGGGCGCGAGCACCACGACCAGGTCGAGGGCGCCCACCCAACCCGGCAAACCCGGGCCCGGCCAGGCGACGAACGGCACCGGACACCACGGCTCCAGCACCGCGCGAAGCAGCCGGGCGTCGGCGCCCGCGGCGACGACCGCTCGCGGTCGGTCCAGCTCGACCAAGCCGCGCTCGACCTGCTTCGCGGCATACGCCTCTCGACGCACCCGCGCGCCGGACTCGGCAAGTGCCCTGAGTGTCTCGTCCGCGTGAGCAAGCGCCTCCTCGTCGTCGAGGAGGGTCTCGTCGAAAGGTTCGGCGTTCACAGCGGCCAGCCCGTCACTCACCACTGTCGGGTCGATCTGAGGTGCGCGCGCTCGCGTCGGCGCCGTCCGCGCCGGACTCCTCACGTGCCTCGGGACGCTCGCCTGACTCTCCCACGGCGGTCCCCGTCACCTCCTCGCCAGAGGGAGGCCCGGGCTGGCGCGCCTCCTCCACGAGCAGGACGGGGATGTCGTCACGCACGGGGTACGCCAGCGCGCACTCGGCGTTGGTGCAGACCAGCTCGGCCGCCAGGTCGTCCTGTCGGAGCGGCGACTTGCAGGCGGGACACGCCAAGATCTCCAGGAGCGCGGGGTCGAGGTTCACGGGAGACGTCCCTTCAGCTACGCGGCCGGCATGGCTGAGCACGACCAGCTGCCCTGACTCTACGAGCGTGCCTCATCCGGCCCGGACCATGTCTAGTACCTCGTCGCGGATTCGCTCCATGGTGGGCCGATCCGTCCCCTCGGCGTTGAGCCGAAGGACCGGCTCGGTGTTCGAGGCCCGCACATTGAACCACCACGAGTCGTGCTCGACGGTCAGCCCGTCCAGCTCGTCGATCTTGATACCGCCGCGGCGGACGAAGGCGTCCTTGATCCGGGCCAAGGTGCTGGCCTGGTCCTCCACCACGCTGTTGATCTCTCCGGAGTGCACGTAGCGCTCGTACGCGGAGAGCAGCTCTGACAGCGGGCGGTCCTGTGACCCCAGCGCCGCCAGGACGTGGAGCGCGGCCAGCAAGCCGGAATCGGCTCGCCAGAAGTCTCGGAAGTAGAAGTGCGCCGAGTGCTCGCCGCCGAAGATGGCTCCGGTCCGGGCCATGGTGGCCTTGATGAAGGAGTGCCCCACACGTTCGCGAACCGGGACACCGCCGTGCTCGCGGACGATCTCCGGTACCGAGCGCGAGGTGATGAGGTTGTGGACGATCGTCGCGCCGGGCTCGCGCGCCAGCTCTCGGACGGCGATGAGGGCCGTGATCGTCGACGGCGAGACCGACCGGCCGTGCTCGTCGACGAACCAGCACCGGTCTGCGTCACCGTCGAAGGCCAGCCCCACGTCGGCGCCCGTCTCGCGCACCGTGGCCTGCAGGTGGCGGAGGTTCTCCGGCTTGATCGGGTTGGCATCGTGATGCGGAAAGGTGCCGTCGAGCTCGAAGAACAACGGCACCAGCTCCACCTGGAGGTCAGCGAAGACAGCGGGGACGGTGAGCCCCGCCATCCCGTTGCCGGCGTCGACCACCACCTTGAGCCGGCGCGTGGGCGAGACGTCGACAAGTCGACGAAGGTACGCGGCGTAGTCTGGCAGGACGTCCCGACGCCGCACGGTGCCCAGACGGCGACCACCTCCCGCGCCATCGGGCTGACCCCGCCGAGCGAGCGCGCGTTCGGCACGCGCGCGGATCTCCTCCAGGCCCGTCTCACGGCTGATGGGGGCCGCTCCAGCCCGGCAGACCTTGATCCCGCCGTACTGGGGAGGGTTGTGGCTCGCCGTGATCATTGCCCCTGGCAGGTCCAGCCAGCCGCTGGCGAAGTACAGCTCGTCAGTCGACGTCAGGCCGAGGTCGATCACGTCGACGCCACGATGGATCACCCCATCGGTGAACGCCGCCGCCAGCTCGGGCGACGACGTGCGCATGTCACGGCCCACCACGACCGCACGCGGATACCCGAGAACCTCCGCGAAGGCCGCACCGATCTCTCGGGCGATGCCGGCGTCAAGCTCGTCGGGTACCAGACCACGAACGTCGTACGCCTTGACAATGGCTCCGAGATCGCGCACCACCTCACCCTATCCGCGAAGCGGCCTTCGCTCGGTGCGACGCGGGCACGCGACCACGGCGCCAACTCCACGGCGAGGCCGTAGAGCTCACCGACTACATGTCCGGATTGCGCAGAACACGCAGGTGACCGCGCCGGCCGACCTCTGTCATGCCCTCAGACGTGCCCTCTTGCGGCCTGGCCGCCTCCCGAACGGCGTTGGCGAGCGCCTCGAGATCGTCGGCGGACGGTCGCAGCGCCTCCGGGTCGGGTGCCAGCCGAATGACTTCCCAGCCTCGTGGCACCGTGAGCCTTTCGGAGTGCTCCGAGCACAGGTCGTAGCAGTGCGGCTCCGCGTAGGTCGCCAGCGGTCCGAGCACGGCAGTGGAGTCGGCGTAGACGTACGTAAGCGTGGTCACGGCCGGCCTGGTACAGGCCGTCCGAGAACACTTCCGCAGCGAACCCACGAACCGGATCGTAGCGCCCTTGTCGGCTCGGTCGTAGTGAACACGCGCGATCATGACCAAGTGGCCGAAGACGGCGCATCGACGCGGCTGGCGGCGGCTCCATCGGATGCCGTCCGCGACCTCGCCGCTCGCTCCTCGGTGCGCACCCGTCGCCTGGCTAAGCTCGAGAACGTGCTCGGACCGAACGCGAGCGACGGCGGCTTTCCGCCCCTCACCGAGACATCCGGGTCCCCACCGGCGGAGCGTGGCGGTCGGCCCACTCGCCGCCGTGACCGTCACGGCCGGGGCATGCGGGGTCCGCTCGCCGTCCGTGGACCGTTGGCGCCGCGCGGGGTCCCCGTGGCGCGCAGCCGCGCCGAGCGCTTCGACGAGCTCGTGCTGGACGCCGTCGACCAGCTCGAGCGCCGGTTCGCCACGGAGCTCGACCGCGTGGAGTTCGCGGTCGAGGAGGTGCCGGACCCGCGTCTGGCCTACCCCGACGACGAGGTGCCGCTCGGCACCGTGATCGACGCGCGCCACGGCGAGCCACCCCGCATCGTGATCTACCGTCGACCCATCGAGCTACGCGCGACCAATGCGGGCGAGTTGTCCGCTCTCGTCCACGACGTCGTGGTCGAGCAGGTCGCGGAGCTGCTCGGACGAACGCCGGAGGAGATCGACCCGACCTACGGTGAGTGACAGCGGCCCCTACCCCACCGCCTGGGCACCAGGCTGACCCGCCTGGCCGAGGTGGCGAGGCGGGTCAGCCGAAGATCGCGTCCCGTGGCTCCTCGGACCCGATCCCGGCGGTGGGATCCGGCCGAGCGACGGGCCGAACCGCCGTCGTCGCTCCCGAGAACAACGGCCACGCTGAGGCAAGCGGGCCGTCGGGGGCGTTCTCGACCAGCAGGCGGGCGCCATACAGCGGCCCTCCGCTGTCGGACCGCACCGTGATGACGTAGTGCTTCTCGCGCGCCGGCGCCGTCAGCTTCACCGCCGCCGTGCTGCCGGGCCGCACGGTTGTCTCGGTCTTGTCCAGAGGCCGTCCGTCCAGCGCGTGCAGGGTGATCGTGGCGCTGGCCGATCGCTGGGACGTCGTCGACAACAGCAGGGTGGCGCTCCGCCGGGCACCGCCCAAGGTGAGCGGCACGACCGCGGTCCCGGCGACCGCGCGCGTCGCGGCGGTGTGGACGACGTCTCGGGGACCGTCGGTGGCGCCGACGACGCTTCGGACGCTGGCGGTTACCGGCACATCGGAGGTCAGTCGCACAGCGGCAGCGCTCTTCTGGGTGACCTCGTCGAGGCGGATCTGCGTGACCGCCCCTGGCTTGACCTCGACCCGCTCCAGGCCAGCCGGACGGAAGCTGCCCTGGGGAGACAGGATCGACACCTCGACCGTAGCGGTGGAGTCGCCCGGAGCCACGATGCTGAGGACCCGCTCACCGGAGCCCGGTGCGATGCCGGGCACGACCACGTCCCTCGCCGGCGGCACCGCGGCGGGGATCCAGTCGACCCCTTGGGGCGTCTCGCCCTGCACCGCGTCATCCCGTAGCGCGGCCGTCACCCGACCCTGTCGCGTGCGGACCGCGACCGCGAGGCGCTTGCTGGTGGGCGCCAACCGGTCGAGCTCGACGACCATCTGCGAGCCGCCCTTGATCGCCAAGCCACGGCCCGTCTCGGCCGCGACCGGCCCCTTCTCGTCGAAGAGCAACAGGTCGACGTGGGCCGTACCCTCGTCGGCGTTCGTCAGATAGACCCGGCCGTGGCGCCCCACCTCGCTCCCGGCGCCGACGAACCAGAACTCCGAGGCGGGAGCCACACACAGCGCCTCGGCGAGGCCTCGAAGCGGACCCTCGTCGGTGCGGGTGAGCTGACCGGCGGTGACCCCGGGCGCGAGATCACCACGTGCCGCAACCAGGAGGGGAGGCACCTCGGACGTACGGACCGAATAGGACACGACCTCGTGGCGCCGCGTACCCGAGGCGACGGCCTTCGTCTGGCCGAGGGGCGCGATGTCGAGGGCGGGCTCCAATCGACGACCTGACCGCCGGCCCGGGATGTCGGCCTCGGTGAGCGCGGAGATGGCCGCCACGTCGGTACTGCTGACGCCGCGAACGAAGGAGGGTTCCGGGCACACCAGCGTCGCCCGCTCCAGCGCCACTCTGGAGGGAGGGCGGCCGGCCTCGGGAACCCGGGGCGGCACGACACTCGCGACGCCAACGAGAACGCCGGCGACGGCGGCGACGGCACCGAAACGGAGGGCGACACCTTTCATGACCGTTTTCATGACCGTGCCCCCTCCCGTGGGGCCCCGTCACGTGGGCCGCGAACGGGCTGACGAGAGGCGCCGCTCGCTGGGGCGCCCGCCCCGGCGGCCCGACGCCCCGGTGGCCGCGGGGCTGCGGCACCGTGCCGTCCTCCCGCCGGGCGTTGGGCCGCGCCGGGACCGTCGCCGTCCCGGCGCGGACGCGTCGGCAAGGCAAGGACGAGGATGACGACGAAGAGGACGGCCTGCACGCCGAGAAGCTTCCCGTGCATGCCGGGCGCGTACGACAGGACCAGCCGGCCACCCGTGGTGGGCAGCTCGAAGGCCTGCGCCCAGCCGGCGAACGTACGGCTCGGCAACGGCTGTCCGTCGATGGTGGCCCGCCACCGGTCACTGTGGGTCTCCGCGAGCAGCAGGAGACGACCCGGCGGGCCGCTCGGCACGGTGACCGCCGCCCCGCCGGCGTCGACCTCGAGCACCTCGGCGCTCTCGACCGCCGTCTCGTCGGAGCTCCCGGGCGGCAGGACGCGAAGCTGGCCCACCGGCAGGTCCACCCGCCAGGCTGCCGAGCCTTCCGGCGCGCTGGTGCGGGTGAGCCCAGGGGTGGTGTCGATCCGCTCCACCGACCTCGGGTCGGCGGGGGACGGAAGGTAGACGTAGCCGATCCCGTACGTCGCCAGTCGGGCGGCGGTGCTCTCGTCCGGCACGTCGCTGAGCAGGTCTCCCACCGTCGCGTCGAGGCTGGCCAGCGTCGCGGCCGCGGCACCTGTCTCGGCGTCGCCCAGTCGGGTCCCGGCGCCGCGGAGGACGGTGTAGCGCACCCGGCCGCTCTCGCCCTCGATCACCAGAGCACGTGGCCGAGCGCCTGACCGCTGTGCGTCGCGGATGTAGGCGGGAACGGCGCTGCCGGCGTCGCGAGCAAGCGGCTCACCCGCGCCGCGGATCACCCACCACCCAGTGGCCACGAGGGGCGAGAGCACCGCGATACACGCGAGCAGGACCGCGGCGGGTTGCCGCCAGGAGAGGCTGCGCTCGCTGAAGTCGCGGACCGCGCCGTCGGCGCCGCAGACGATAGCGATGATCCAGCCAGCGCACACGACGGCGCAGGCGAAGCCCGGCCACGCGGACGTCGGCGTCGACATCCAGTCGGTGGCGACGGTCAGCCGAGTCTGGGCGAGCCCGAGCGCCAACCCGGTCAGGCTCACGGTCCAGCCGACGAGCACGCCTCGTCCCGGCTCCCGACGAAGAAGTGCGGCCACGGCCACCACGACGAGCGGACCGAAGATCCACGCGGGGGCGGCTGTGGGGTCTCCCGGGCTCGCCACCAGCAGGCGTGCCAGGAGGTGGCTGGGCTCGACCACGGCGGGCGTCGCCAGCCCGACCTCACCGAGGAGCAGGCTCGGGTTGGCGACGACGACCGGGAGCCACGGCAGGAGCAGCACCGGCGGGACGATCAACGCGACCGCCACCCTGGCTCCCGTCCCTGGTCGTCGCAGTGGGGGGACGACGCGGGACGCCGCGGCGACGACCAGCGCGCCGACGTACCCGATCGGCACGAACGCCGTGAGCACAGCGAGCAGCAGACCAGACGTCCACGCCGCGCTCCACGATCCAGGGCCAGGTCGACCCGCCCCGACCATCCGAGCCGCGGCGAGGACGAGCAAGGGAAGCACGATGAGCGCCACGCACGTGCCGAGCCGTCCCGAGGCGACCGCGCCGAGGACGGCGGGCAGGAGCGCGTACGTCACCGTGGCCCAGATCCGAAGGGCTCGGGACCTCGCGAGGGTCCGCATGAGGAGGTAACTGGTGAGCCCGGAGAGCGGCACGGCGCCGAGCACCAGGAGGTCGACCGCCAACCAGGCCTTGCCGACGAGCAGGGTGCCCAGTGCCGCGACGACCGCGAGGTACGGCGGTGCCGGGCGGTCGCTGCCCAGGTCGACCGGGTGCCACCCTTCGACGTAGCGACGCCAGAGGTCGAGGACGCTGTCGGGCGCCGGCAGCAACGCGCCGCCCGCCAAGGAGCCGCCGCCGAGCAGGTGTCGGCTCGCGACCAGCGTCAGGAGGGTGAGAGCGAGGAGGGCGACGATGGGAGGCCGCGTCGCCAGCCAGCGCCAGATGCCCAAGCCCTCGGTGGTGAGCTCCTCGACCTCCTCCGACACAGGGCCGGTCTCCACTGGTCGACGCGCTCGCCGGGACGGCCCCGCGTGCTCGCCGCTTCGGGTCGACAGCACCGCGGCGAGCGCGTCCACGGTGTGCTGGATGCCGATCCACGGTGGGGGCAGGAGGCGGCGGACGACACGGTGCGGCACCCTGCGATACCTGGCGCGCCGGAGCCGTCCCACGACGATGCGGTCCGGGCGGGCCAGCACGCCGAGCAACGCCCGGAACTCGTCGTAGGCCGCGTCGGGCCACTTGGCGACGAGGAGCGCCAGGACGCGCAGAAGCGAGCCCAACACCGCGCGGACGAGCAGGAACGGCACCTTCCACGCCGGGGAGTTGACGAGGAGGGTGAAGAGCGCGTTGCGGCGATCGATCCGGCGGGGACGACCGTTGACCGCGTGGAGCTCGCGGTAACCGCGCAGGCCGGCCTCGGCGTGGAAGACGACGGCTTCCGGACAGGTGAGAACACGGTAGCCGGCTCGAACCACCCGCCAGCCGAAGTCGACGTCGTCGCGGAACAGGCCGAAGCGTTGGTCGAAGCCACCGAGACGCTCGAAGACGTCACGGCGCACGAGCATCCCGGCCGTGCTCACCGCGAGAACATCACGGACGGCGTCGTGCTGGCCCTGGTCGAACTCGCCGAACTCCAGCCCGGTCTCCCGGTTGCCGCTGCCGGCGATGGTGACCCCGAACTCGAGCAGCCGGCGACCGCGAGGCCAGTCGCGCAGCTTGGGGCCCACCACGGCGACGTCTGGCCCTGCCTCGGCGAGCCGGAGCAGGCTCGCGAGCGCCTCCGGATCGGGCGCGCAGTCGTCGTGCAACAACCACAGCCACTCACCAGGCTGACCCGGCGGCAGCGTCTGAACCGCCCTCGCGACCGCCGCCCCGAAGCCGGTGACCGCCGGAGCGTCGAGGATGTGGGCTCCAGGTAGCCCGCCGGCCAGCAGGGCACGGGACTCGTCGCGGCTTCCCGTGTCGACGACGATCAGCCGGTTCGGCGCTCGCCGCTGGGCTCGTAGACCGGAGATGAGCTCACCGATCCACGGAGCGCCGTCATGGGCGACGACGACCGCGGTGACGACCGAAGGCGCCAGCGCCTGGGGTCCGGGGTGCGCGCTCATGCCTGACGAGGACCTCACGCAGTGGGTGATGTGGTGTGAAGCCACACACTACGCGACGCTTTCGACCGACCTGAGCGGATGGGGCCCGACCGGGTGGAGCCTCACGTGCGACCCCACGGCGTCGGCCCGCCGGAAGGGACGTGCACGATCGTCCGCGCACGCGGCGCGAGGAGACCAGGACTCTTGGCAACCAGCGTGGGCGACCAGCGGCGTCACCCGCCGCGGCGCGCCAAGCCCACAGGACAGCGCCTGACGAACCGCGGTGGGCGACGACGACAGACCCGCCGACGTGGCCTCGGTACCGGCCCGGTCGCTGGTCTAGGAGACCCCCGCGTGATCCCCTAGACCGCGCGCTTCTTCAGCCGGCGGCGCTCCCGCTCTGAGAGCCCACCCCAGATGCCGAAGCGCTCGTCATGCTCCAGCGCATAGGACAGGCACTCGGCCCGGACCTCGCAGACCATGCAGACCTTCTTGGCTTCCCGAGTGGAGCCACCCTTCTCCGGAAAGAACGCCTCTGGATCGGTCTGCGCGCACAGAGCGCGTTCCTGCCACCTGAGCTCTTCCTTGGCGCCGCCGTGCAGCAGGATGGGTTCTGCCACGGTCCTCGCCTCCTCGATCCACGTACGCGTGGAGTGAATCCCCGTTAACTTCACCGCTCGGTCGGCCACCCCGTGGGTCGGCGTCGCCGTCCCCCGTCGCGCCCCCGAGAGTTCCTGATGTCTCATCGACGGGGTGTTACCCGGATCGGGGTGAATGACACCAACGAAATTACATGTGTGGAATCCTCCTTCGTCAACTCGGGGTCTGCTATAGGCGATCCGTCCGGATCCGACCACACTGCGAAACGTCGAAGGCTGCCAGGAGGTTCCAATACGACGCGCGGGCGTCCGCGTCTCCTCGACGCGAACGCCCGCGAAGCCAGCGCCGCTACCCTCGCTGATCCACATCCAGGTCGACGGCCACCGAGCGGCGGCAACGCGACCTTGACAGATCAGCGCGGAGGCTGAGACCACCAACTCTGGTTGGTGTCCCCGCTACCACGGTCCCCCGTTGACGACTCGCTGTCAGCGGAACGGGTCGAGTCGCCGTGCGGCTCCGAGGCCGAGAGCTCCCGCCCGAGGGCGTTGTCGTCGCCCGCACGGTCGCCCTCACCTTGACCGGGCACGGCGTCCGAGCGCAGGAACTGCGTCTGGTCGGAGTCCGTTTGCTGCGGCTGGCCGTACGCCTGTCCGTAGGTCCCGAAGTCCTGCCCACCGGCGTACTGCTGCCCCGCCGGCTGCCCGTACGGCTGGTTCGGCGAGGAGAAGCTCGCGCCGCCGTAGGCGTACTGGCCGAAGCTCTGGGTCGGCTCCTGGCCGTACGGCTGCTGGTTCTGGTCCGGGCTGTAGACCTGCTGGGTCTGGTCGTAGCCGGCGTACGGGTTGTACTGCTGGTGCTGGCCGTAGTCAGGCTGACCGTACTCCTGACCCGGGTACGGCTGCTGCTGGTAGCCGGCCTGCTGGCCGTAGTCCTGACCGGGGTAGGGCTGCTGGTACCCGGCGTGCTGACCCTGGGCCGGCTGGCCGTACCCCTGGCCGGCGCCGTACGACTCCTGGCCCGGCGTGCCCGCGGCGTAACCCTGCGCGTACCCCTGCTGGGCGTAGTCGGGCTGTGGGTACCCCTGCTGCTGTCTCGCGGCGTAGTCGGTCGGGCTGGGCTGCCGGCCCTGGTCGGGGGCAGCGGCGCCGAACCCGCCGAACTGGCCGAAGGAGCCGAACTGACCGGCCGGGCCGCCCTGCGGCATCGCCGGCGTCTGCGGCGTCGGCGCGGGAAGCGCTCGGTACGTCGTCACGATGAAGAATCCAGCACCGCCGAGGACGGCGAGGTAGCCGAGCTGCTGGACGAACGCCGCCCACTTGCCCGCGCCACGGTGGAACACCGCGAGACCATTGCTGTTGGAGATGTCGGCGACGTCGGCGCCAAGCGCGACACCCGCCGTCACGAGCGCCAAGACGCCGAGGAGGGCCAGGACGACGAGAGCGACGAGCGTGAGGACGCGTCCGTTCGGCGTCGGCTCGCCGAGGTGGGTGACGACGACGACGGCCACCACGAGCATGCCCACGAGGACGGGTGAGGCGAACCAGTCCTGGAAGACGTACGCCTTGTCGGTGAAGTCGCCATCGAGGAACAGTCGCGAGACGGCCACCCCACCTAAGACAACACTGGCCCCCACCAGCACCCACGCGAGCAGCTCGCGATGGGGCTTGGTCTTCTCCGAAACCACGGTGCTACCCCCTCATGGTGGTGATGTCGGGACGGAAGCCTCCCATATCGGGCAGACGATCGTCGCTCTCGCCCCCCATCGACGCAGTCCGGCCCCCGTCGGATCCCTCCTCGTCGGGTCCGGTGCGTCCGTGAGCCCTTGACAGGCTGGTCGGCCGACGGCGAGTTGCATGGGGGAGGCAGACTAGTCGGCGTGCGGATCACCGTTCTCGCCGGCGGCATCGGCGCAGCCCGATTCCTGCGCGGCCTCGTCGCCCACGCGCCCGATGCCGACATCACGGTCATCGGCAACACCGCTGACGATCTCACGCTCTACGGTCTGCGGGTCTGCCCCGATCTCGACACGGTCATGTACACCCTCGGCGGCGGCAACGACGAGGGCCGAGGCTGGGGACGCGCCAACGAGACCTGGCACGCCCTCGAGGAGATCCGGGCCTACGACGCCGTCCCCTCCTGGTTCGGCCTCGGGGACCGGGACATCGGCACCCACCTGGTCCGCACCGAGCTGCTCGCCCAGGGCCGGTCGCTGACGGAGGTCACGGCGCTCCTCACCGCCCGCTGGCGCCTCCCCGTTCGGCTGCTGCCGATGACCGACCAGTCCGTCGAGACGCACGTGGTCGTGGAGGATCCCGCCGCGCCCGGCGGTCACCGTCGCCTCCACTTCCAGGAGTACTGGGTGCGCCACCACGCCGAGCTGCCGGTGGTCGACATCACCTTCGTCGGCATCGAGGACGCCACGCCGGCGCCTGGCGTGCTCGACGCCATCGCCTCCGCGGACGTCCTGCTGTTCCCGCCGTCGAACCCGGTGGTGAGCCTGGGGCCGATCCTGTCCGTCCAGGGGATCCGCTCAGCACTCCGCGCCGCGTCCGCGCCGATCGTGGGCCTCTCCCCGATCATCGGCGGCGCGCCAGTCCGAGGGATGGCCGACAAGCTGCTGCCCGCGATCGGTGTCGACACCTCCGCCGCCGGCGTCGCGCTGCACTTCGGGGCTCGACGCGACGGTGGCCTGCTCGACGGGTGGTTGGTGGACGAGCGCGACGCGCCGGCCGTCCCCCAGGTGACCGCCGCCGGCATCGCGGCCCGGGCGGTCCCCCTCCTGATGTCCAGCGTCGAGGCGACGGCGGCGATGGCCGCTGCCGCGCTCGACCTCGCCGCGGCGGTACGTCGATGACCACCGAGCCTCCCACCAGCGCCGTCCTCGTCTCCCCCGTGGTCGGGATGCCGGAGGTCCGGGCTGGGGACGACCTCGCCGCGCTCGTCGCCGAGCACGCCACCGACCTGCGCGACGGCGACATCGTCGTCGTGTCCAGCAAGGTGGTGAGCAAGGCCGAGGGTCGCGTCGTGACCGGTGACCGGGCGGCCGCGGTCGAGGCCGAGACGGTTCGCGTGGTCGCCGAGCGCGGCACGACCCGGATCGTCCAGACCCGGCACGGCTTCGTCATGGCGGCCGCCGGTGTCGATACCTCGAACGTCGCGACGGGCAGCGTCGTGCTGCTGCCGGTGGACCCCGACGCCTCCGCGCGAGCGCTGCGCCGGGGGCTCGCCCGACGCCGTGGCGTCACGGTGGGGGTGATCGTCACCGACACGTTCGGTCGGCCGTGGCGGCTCGGGCAGACCGACCTTGCTGTGGGGGCCGCCGGCGTCCGCGTGCTCGACGACTACCGAGGTCGACGCGACGTGCACGGCAACGAGCTGGTCGTCACGGCGCCCGCCCTCGCCGACGAGCTGGCGTCCGCGGCGGACCTGGTCAAGGGCAAGCTCGGGCAGGTCCCGGTCGCGGTGGTGCGCGGTCTCGCGGCGCTCGTCACCTCCGACGACGGACCTGGTGTCCAGGCGCTGGTCCGGTCCGCCGAGGACGACCTGTTCCGGCTCGGCTCCCGCGAGGCGGCCCGCCAGGCTCTCCGGCCCGCGCCACGCGAGCTCGTGGACGGCACTGTGGACCCGGTCGCCCTCCAGAGAGCGTTCGAGGCGGTCGCCGAGACGGAGACCCCGTGGTGGGGGCTCGTGCGCGTTCACGACGTGCCCGCGCGCAAGCCACTCCTGGACGCGCTCAGCCTGCCGGCGTCCCTACCCGCCCTGGTCGTGCCGTACCTGCGCCCGAACGCGCCCACGCCCGCCGCGCTCCTCGACCTGGGTGGTGTGCGGGAGCGTCTGGTCCTCGCCTGCGCGGTCGAAGGGCTGGCGACCCGCTGGTTCCCCGCTGAGCGCCTGGACGTCGCCGCGCTGATGACCCTGCTGCCGAGCCGGGACGTCGAGCCAGTCGGTCTCCTCGCGATCGGGGCGGCGGCTGAGACACGGGCGTGAGCCCGCCGGTCGTCGTCACATCGCGCGGTAGTCACGCACCGGAGCGCGGGGCGCCCGACGCGGCGGCATGATGCCGGCCAGCTCGATGAGCCGGGTCACCCGATATCGGTGACCTCGCCAGCGTTCCAGCGCCACCAGCATCGCGGCGTCGTCGAACGGCCGACCAGCCAACGCCCAGCCCACCGCCTTGGGCAGGTTGTAGTCGCCGACCGAGACCGCGTCCGGGCATCCGTGAGCCCGCTGGAGCACCTCCGCCACCGTCCACGGGCCGATTCCGGGGATGCTTCGCAGCCGACGCTCGACCTCCTGCGGCGGCAGGCCGACCGTCCGCTCGATCGCAGCCGCCCGTTGACAGCACCGCACGATCGTCCGCGCCCGCTGGGGCCCCACACCGGCCCGGTGCCATTCCCACGACGGCAGCCGCGCGAGAACCGCGGGATCCGGCGGAACCCACAGGGAGAACGGGACGGGGCCGGGGGCCCGCTCCCCGAACCGCCACACCAGCTCTCGCCACGACCGCCAGGCTTCTCGCGAGGTGACCTTCTGTTCCAAGACGGCAGGCACGAGCGCCTCCATCACCAGGCCGGTCCGGCAGACCCGCCACCCCGCGAACCGCGCCGCCAGCCGAACGAGCAGCGGCAGTCCTGGCTCGAACCCGCTCGGGTCGTCCTCGGCGCCCACGAGCGCTGGCAGGCGATCGAGGACCCACGTCGCGCCCGGCCCCCAGGCCTCGGCGTGGACGGCACCGGCCGCCGCGTCGGCGCTGATCCGGACCGTGGCTGGCCCGTCCGGTGTCCGCGTTCCCCGCCAGACCGTGCCGTCCGGCGTGACCCGGTGGGTCGGGTCGCCGGCACCACGCTGGAGTGAGGCCAGCGTCACCACTGGATCGAGGGGGTGCTCGGTGGTGATCGTGCGCCTCACGGTGGTGATGGCGGCAGGGCGTCCCGGGGCGGTGGTGACGGGACGGCCGGAGCCGGCGGTGGCGGGGGAGGCGACGGTGAACGGAGGCACCCGACCAGTCTCACCGCCCGCGCCGACACGGAATGAGGCGGCCCCACGTCCGGCTCACCGCACGGACCCGAGCCCGCGCCGACCGGACCGCCTGCGGCCGGTCGAGACCCAGGAAGACTCAGGAGTAGCGACCGCCATGCGCGTCGTGGACGCGCGCGACGAGGTCCTTGACCCGTTCCGCGGAGTTCTTCGGGCACACCATCGTGACGTCGCGGGTGTGGACGATGATCGTGTCCCGCAGACCCACCGTCGCGACCAGGTGTTCGGGGTCGTCGCTCACCACGATGTTGCCCTCGGAGTCGACCAGCACCGTGACGGTGTTGGCGGCGTTCTGGGAGCTGTCGTTCTCCAAGGTGCGAGCCAGCGCTGGCCACGACCCGACGTCCAGCCAGTCGACCGCCATGGGGACCACGACCACCCGCGCCGCGCCTTCGCCGCGCGCCGCCGGCTCCATCACCGCGTAGTCGATGCTGATCTTGGGGAGACTGGTGTAGACCTCCCGCAACGTGGCGTCCCGCTCTGGGGTGTCCCACGCCTTCGCGATCCGCGTCAGCCCGGCGTGGGAAGCGGGCAGGAAGGTCTCCAGCTCCCGGAGCAGGGTGTCGGCCCGCCACACGAACATGCCGGAGTTCCACAGGTACCGGCCCGAGGCGTAGTACTCCCGTGCCGCCTCGAGTCCGGGCTTCTCGATGAACGCCGACACCGCGAACACCTCGCCGCCGGCGAGCGGCTCGCCGGGACGGTAGGGCTCGGCCCGCTCGATGTAGCCGAGGCCGGTGTGAGGTGACGATGGCGGAATCCCGAACGTCGCCAGGACCTGCGGGTCCCGCTCGACCACGTCGAACGCCGTCCGAAGCGCGTCGTGGAACTCGTCGATCGGCTCGATCACGTGGTCGGAGGTGACGAACGCCACCGTGGCGTCGGGGTCGCGGCGCGCCAGCAGGGCGCAGCCCAACCCGATCGCGTTGGCGGTGTCCCGAGCGAGCGGCTCCCCGAGGAAGTTGTCGTGCGGCAGCTCCGGCAGGTGCTCGAGGATCGCGTCCCGATGCACCGAACCAGCGCACACGAAGATCCGCTCGGGTGGTACCACGCCGACCAGCCGCTCGAAGGCGAGCCGAAGCAGGCTCCGTCCGCCGACCACACTGAGCAGCTGCTTGGGGTGGGCCGCGCGAGACAGTGGCCACAGTCGAGTGCCGGCGCCCCCGGCGACGATGACGGCGTAGCGCATGTCACCGGAGCCTACGGGTTGCGCTGTCGTCAGACGCGGTGGTCCTGAGGCTCGTCGTCTCGAGGCGCAAGCCGGACGGGTGCGACACGCTCGCGCACAGCGGGGCGAAGCCGGCCTTATGCTCGTGCGACGTGGCGAGCCCACGGACACCGGCCGAGCTGCTGGCGACCGCCAGCGACCCGTCGCGTCCCTTCCTCACCTTCTACGACGACGCCACCGGCGAGCGCGTGGAGCTGTCGTACACAACGCTCGACAACTGGGTGGCGAAGACCGCGAACCTCCTCCAGGACACGTTGGGAACGCAGTCCCGCGAGCGGGTCGCTCTCCTGCTCCCGACCCACTGGCTGGGTGCGGTCTGGACTCTCGCGGCGTGGACGGCGGGGCTGGTCGTGGACCTCGCCGACCCGACGGGCGCGGAGGTGATCGTCGCGGCACCGGAGCGGCTCACCGAGGCGCTGGGGGCCGGCGGGCGGGACACGGTCGCCGTCTCGCTCGCGCCGCTGGGCCGAGGGTTCACCGAGCCGCTTCCCCCGGGTGTCCTCGACTACGGCGTGGAGGTGCTGTCCCACGCCGACGTGTTCACCCCCTACGAGCCACCCGACGAGGCGACCCCGGCGCTCATCACCCCCCAGGGCGACGTCCTCGCCGGTGGCGCCCTCGTCGAGCTCGCGACCAGGCGTGCCGACGAGCTCGGCCTCCAACCAGGCGAGCGTCTGCTGACCGACGCCAACCCCGCGGCGACGGACGGCTACCTGGACGCGTTGCTGGCACCGCTCGCCCGCCAGGCGTCCGTCGTCTTGGTCCGCAACCTCGACCCCGCGACGCTCGAACGCCGCGTGCGGCAGGAGAAGGTCACGCTCACCCGGCTGCGGTCGGGCCAGAGCTGACGGCGGTGCGACGCGACGTCGCGAACGCGGCGAAGGACCGCAGCGCCTCCGGGTTCTGCAGCGCGCCCGTGCTCGCCGCTTCCTCGACCGGACGGCCTTCCAGGATGCGCTTGACGGGCACTTCGAGTTTCTTGCCCGACAGCGTGCGTGGAACAGCAGGGACGGCGACGATCTCGTCGGGCACGTGCCGCGGCGACAGCTGCATGCGGAGCTCGGCGGAGATCCGGGACCGAAGCTCGTCGTCGAGCGTGACGCCCTCGGCCAGAACGACGAACAGCAGCAGCTGGTCGACGCCGTCGCCCGTGTCGAGGTGGACGACGAGGCTGTCGGTGATCTCCGGAAAGCCTTCGACGATCGAGTAGAACTCCGCGGTGCCCATCCGGACGCCGCCCCGCTTCAGCGTGGCATCGGATCGGCCGGTGATGACGTAGGTTCCACGCCGCGTGACCTTGACCCAGTCACCGTGCCGCCAGACGCCGGGGAAGTCCGCGAAGTAGGTCGCGCGGTACCGCGAGCCGTCCTCGTCGCCCCAGAACCCGACCGGCATGGACGGCATCGGACGCTCCAGGACCAGCTCGCCCAGCTCGTCGGTCACGGGTCGTCCCGAGGCGTCGTACGCCGCCACCGCCGCCCCCAGACACGCGCACGAGATCTCCCCCGCGTACACCGGCACCAGCGGCGAGCCGCCGAGGAAGCCGGTGCACACGTCGGTTCCGCCGGAGAACGACTGCAGGAGCAAGGTCGGGTTGACGTTCTCGTACACCCACGTGAAGCCCTCCGGCGGCAACGGAGATCCCGTCGAGCCGACCCCTCGAATGTGGGACAGGTCCGCCATCCGGGCTGGAACCAGACCCGCCTTGCGGCAGCTCATCAGGTACGGCGCGCTCGTCCCGAAGAAGGTGATGCCGCATTCCTCGGCCAACCGCCACAGGGCACCCAGGTCGGGATAGGAGGGGTCGCCGTCGACGAGAACGACCGCGGACCCGACGAGCAGCCCCGAGACCAGCGCGTTCCACATCATCCAGCCGGTCGTGGTGAACCAGAAGAAGCGGTCGCCTGGCCCGAGGTCGAAGTGGAGGGCGAGCGTCTTGGCGTGCTCGAGGAGGATGCCGCCGTGGCCGTGCACGATCGGCTTGGGCAGGCCGGTCGTCCCCGACGAGTACAGCACGTAGAGCGGATGGTCGAACGGCACGGGCTCGAACGCCAACGCGCCGGCGTCGGCGAGCAGCTCGCTCCAGGTGAGGGCGCCGGCATCGGCAGCGACCTCGTCTGCCAGGTAGGGCACCACGACGACGTGGCGCAGCGTCGGCAGGGCGGCTCGAATCGCCGCCACCTCGGAGGTGCGGTCGACCTCCTTCGCGCCGTACCGGTAGCCGTCGACGGCGACGAGCACAGTGGGCTCGATCTGGCTCCACCGGTCGACCACGCTCCGCGTCCCGAACTCCGGCGCGCAGGACGAGAACACCGCGCCCAGGCTCGCGCTGGCGAGCAGGAGCACGAGGGCTTCGGGGATGTTCGGCAGGTACGCCGCGACCCGGTCACCCTTGCGGACGCCCAGCCGCAGCAGTCCCGCACGAGCGCGAGCCACCGCGTCCCGTAGCTCGGCCGCGGTCAGCTCCAGCGGCCCGCGGGTCTGCGACCGAGCCACGACAGCCGGTCCGCGCGTGGGAGCGTGGGCGAGCATGTGCTCGGCGTAGTTGAGGGTGGCGCCGGGGAACCATTCCGCGCCCGGCATCGTGGCACGCCCCAGGACGGTCCGGGGCGGCGTGGCGGCTGTTCCCGCACCGACGTCGAAGAAGTCCCAGATGCTCGACCAGAAACCGGCCAGGTCATCGACCGACCAGCGCCACAGGCTGGCGTAGTCGTCGAAGTGGAGACCGCGCTCCCGTTCGAGGAAGCGGAGATAGTCGCCGATTCTCGTGCGCTCGCGGACATCCGCCGGGGGTGTCCATACGAGGGTGCCTGCGCTCGTCATCCTGGCCCGCCCCCTTCCTCCTCCGGCGTGGGTGTGCTCGCCCCAGTCTCCTTCGTCCGTCGTCGCTTCGCCTCACCCCGACCGGCTAGCCGCCGGGCGTGGTCGCGACACGCCGCGCCTCCGGGTGGTGGTAGAGCCAACCCTCCCACGCCGACGTCACGATGGCGCGCAGGTCGTGGGCTGCCGACCAGCCGAGCACCTGCCGGATGCGCTCCGCGGACGCGATCGAGATCGCGGGATCTCCGGGACGTCGTCCGAGCACCTCGGGCGTCAGGTCCTGCCGTCCGGTCACCTCGAGGATGGTCTCGACCACCTGGCGGGTGGACGTGCCACGCCCGGTGCCGACGTTGAGCACATGACGGGCCTCCACCCCGCTGGCGAGGTGTCGGACCGCCGCCACATGGGCCGAGGCGATGTCGGCGACGTGCACGTAGTCCCGGATCGTGGTGCCGTCGGGGGTGGGGTAGTCGTCGCCGAAGATCAACGGCGGCTTCTCGGCGGTGAGCCGTTCGAACACCATCGGGATGAGGTTGAACACGCCCGTGTCCGCCAGCTCCGGACGTGCCGCGCCCGCGGCGTTGAAGTAGCGCAGGCTGATGTAGCGCAGGCCGGTCGCGCGAGCGACATCGGCGATCATCCACTCCCCGACCAGTTTGGTCTCGCCGTACGGGCTTTCTGGCCGACACACGGCGTCCTCGGTCAGGACGTCGGTGTCTTGGTTGCCGTAGGTGGCCGCGCTCGAAGAGAAGACCAGGCGGTCGACACCGGTCTCGTCCATGGCGCGGAGCAGCGACTCCAGCCCGCCGACGTTCTCGCGGTAGTAGAACAAGGGCTTCTCGATCGACTCCGCGGGCTGCTTCTTGGCGGCGATGTGGACGACGCCCTCGATCTCGTACTCGCGCAGCACCTTCGCCACCAGGCTGGTCGCCTGCACCGCGCCGGTGACGAGCGGAACGTCCTCGAGGTCGGCGAGGCGCTCCGGCACCCCGGTCGACAGATCGTCGAGAGCCACCACCCGCTCCCCCGCGGCGTGGAGGGCGTGCACGACGTGCGCGCCGATGTAGCCAGCACCTCCGGTGACGAGCCAGGTCATGGACGCCCACCTTAGGGCCTGACTGGCCTCACGACGCGGCCATGCGACGACGACGGTGGGATGTCGTGATTCCCGTCACGCCCCGTCGGCACGTCGAGGGTGGCTGGGCGGTCGACGTCCTGCCGGACGTCCCTCTTCCGGCGAACCTTGCTTGACCGCCGGTCGAACCTCGGCCGAGCTCAGCCGACCTTGGCGGCCGCCGCGGCCACCCGACGTGTCGCGCCCCGACGGCCGGTCCAGACGACCCGCGGGGACCCGGGTGCGCGGTGCCGGCCCCCTCGCCTCCTCGCCGGCCGTCCACGCACGCGCGCCAGCGGCGACACCCACGCGGCCGCCCAGGCCGCCTCCGGGCACGTCCACTCCTGCCCGCAGTACAGGCAGCGCGTCTTGTCGGAGGCTCTCCTGCCGCCCACGAACCGGAGGCGCGTCCAACGCTGGTCTGGCTGGTGGAGGAGCAAGAGGTAGCGAGCCTGCGCGTCCAACAGGGCCTTCGACCACCGCACCCAGCCGTAGCCGGGAACGAACACGGGCTTCTCCCGTGTGGTCGACGGCGTCGTCACCGACGTCGCCATCGAGTACGACCTCCCAGGTGCCTTGTCAGATCTTGGTGGTCGTGACCCGCCCGGCTCGGGCCACACACCTCTAACGATCAGCAGTGCGTACACGTAACGGCGCAGAACGTCATTAGATCACCTTTCCTTCTTGCTATTCGGACACACGCGGCGTTGCTGTGTCGTCATCAAAGTTCTCGGAGGGAGGATGCGACGCGGGCGCGGGACCGCTACGGTCGGGACGGCGAACGTCGGGGGACGCCTCGCAGCGTGATGATCACCGTGGGGTATCCCGACGTCCGGCGGGAGTTCGGCGGTGGTTCGATACAGCCACGGCTGGTGGATCACCGACGACCCGCCGGTCGCCCAGACTGAGCCGCTTTGACCAGACAGGGGTGATGGCGCTGCCTACCGCGTTCCTCGTCGGACCGGTCGCATCCGCTGAGCCGGGTGAGGAGCCCGTCGCGGGGCAGTTACGCGCGCTCGGGTACGACGTGGTCGACACCAGCACCGCGCCCGACCTGGTCACCGCGATCTCCGCCGCACCCGCCGGGCCGGTCGCCCTCGTCGACCGCCGCTACGTCGGCCACCTGCATGCCCTCCGCCGCGCGGTCTGCGACTCTCGACCCGATGCGCTCGCCGGCCCAGGCACCCTCAGGGTGGCTCATCGCGCCCGCCCTCAGCTGGTGACCGCGCTCACGAGCGTCCCCGCCGCGTCCAGCGGCGGTGGCGCCCGCCCATCAGGCGACGCGATCGACGTTGGCCAGCTCGCCGACGTCCTCGCTCGGCGGATCGACGTCACCCGCCTGGACCCCGCCCCGCTGGTCGCGGGCCTCGCCGACACCGCGGAGGAACGCGCGGCGTTGCAGGCCCGGATGGCCGCCGTCGACGAGGAGCGCGTCCGGCTCACGACCTCGGTGAAATCCGGCGACACCGCCTTCACGACCTTCGCCGTCCGTCCCTACTCCGGACATATCGCTCGGTGGCTGGCACGGCTCGGCGTCACGCCGAACCAGGTGACGGTGGCGTCCCTCCTCGTGGCGCTGGGCGCGGCGGCAAGCTGCGCCACCGGTACTCGCCTCGGCTGGGTCCTCGGCGCCCTGCTGTTCCACCTCTCCTTCGTTCTCGACTGCGTCGACGGCGACCTGGCCCGCTACACGGTCCGCTTCAGCCAGCTCGGCGCGCGCCTCGACCTCACCGCCGACCGGATCAAGGAGTACGCCCTGTTCGCCGGTCTGGCGCTGGGCGTCGCTTCGACCGACGGAGCCATCTGGTGGCTGGCTGGAGCGGCGATGGCGCTCCAGACGCTCCGCCACCACATGCACTTCGCCTGGGACGCGGTCACCGCGGGCCTCGACGAGGCGCCGCCCCTTGCCGCCCAGGTGCAGGCCCGCTTGCACGGCGGCCGGTGGAAGGTGTGGCTGCGCCGCGCCATCGTCCTTCCCCAGGGTGAACGCTCCGCGTTGATCTGCCTGCTCGTCGCGTTCACCACACCACGCACGGTCTTCGTCGTCCTGCTCGCGGTGGGAGTGCTCGCCGCGGCCTACGCCTTCCTGGGCCGGCTGCTCCGGAGCCTGCGCAGGGTCCGCAACCCGTGGAGCAAGACCGCCGGCCGCTCGTTGGGTGCGATGGTCGACGTCGGACCGGTCGGCTGGATCGTCCACAACGCGCTGCCCGGTCGCTCCCTGCCCGCGCCCTTGACGACCTTCATCGCGTTGATCGTGCTGGCGTTCTCGCTGGCGGTCGTCCCCACCGTGGGCGGGTCGTGGGTCATCGTCGGGGTGCTGTGGTACGCCCTGCTGGTCAGCTTCGCCAGTCGGCAGCCGCTCAATGGATGGGCCGACTGGGTCCTGCCGCCCTCGTTCCGCTCAGCCGAGTACACGCTCGTCCTCGCCCTGGCCGCGCTCCTGGAACCCCGCGCCCTCCCGGTGGCGTTCCTCTACGTCGCCGTGTGCGCGTTCCACCACTACGACGCCGTCTACCGGCTCCGGGCCGACGGTGAGGTCCCGCCGCGCTGGCTCGTCATCGCCACCGGTGGCCACGACGGTCGCATGCTGGTCGTCGCCCTCCTGGCGCTGCTTGGGGACAGCGCGTTCTACCTCGGCTTGATCGTCCTCACCGCCGTGCTCGCCGTGCTCTTCGTCGGGGAGAGCGTCCACGCGACGCTCCAGGCGGCGCGTGTGGCGGAGGGCCGGACAGCTCAGGGAGCCGCGGGATGATCGGGCTGGTACTCGCAGCGGGTACCGGTCGTCGGCTGCGCCCGTACACCGACACCCTCCCCAAGGCGCTGGTTCCGCTGCCAGCCCACGGCGACGGTGAGCCCCTCACACCGCTCGACGTCATCCTCGCCAACTTCGCCGCCAGCGGCGTCACTGACGTCGCCGTCGTCGTCGGCTACGCCGCGGACGCGGTGCGGTCGCGGCGACGCAGACTGGAGCGCAGGCACGGCGTCACTCTCGACCTCATCCCGAACGACCGCGCCCTGACGTGGAACAACTGCTACTCGCTGTGGTGCGCCCGGGACCACCTGTACCGAGAGGACGTGTTGCTGGCCAACGGCGATACGGTCCACCCGGTCTCCGTCGAACGCCTCCTCCTCGGTGACGACCCGCCCGTCCTGGCCGACGATTCGCCCACCCTGGAGCACACCCCGGGCCGGTCCTCGCCCCTGCTCCTCGCCGTCGACACGGTCAAGAGCCTCGGGGCCGAGGAGATGAAGCTGGCCTGGACCGAGGACGAGGGCGTCACCCGCATCAGCAAGAGCCTGGACCCGGAGAAGGCCTACGGCGAGTACATCGGCGTCGCGCTGGTGCCCGCCAGCGTCGGCCCGGCGCTCGTCGAAGCACTCGAGGTGACCTGGCGGCGGGACCCCCACCTCTACTACGAGGACGCTTTCCAGGAGCTCATCGACCGAGAGGCGGCATGGATCGACGTTCGCCCGATCGGCGACGTGCCGTGGATCGAGATCGACGACCACGCCGACCTGGCCCGGGCCGCGGAGGTGATGGCCGCCCTCATCGGGCACCGAGCATCCGTCCGAGCGGGGATCGCCTCACGCGCGAGTGAGGAGCCAGGATGCCGCTCCTAGCTCGGATGATCACCACGCCGGTGGTGGTCGACATCCGCGAGAACGCGCTGGCCGGTCTTCGTGACCTCCTGGCCGACCAGCGGATCTCCACCGGCGGTCGCGTGGCGCTCGCCGTCGGGCCCAGGTCCGGCGCGCGCATCGCCGCCGACCTCGCCCCGTCCCTGCGCGACGCCGACGTCTACATCGTCGAGAGCGGCACGGTGGACGCCGCCCTGACGTTGGCCGCGCAGGCGCGTGGTACCTCCTACGACGCGATCGTCGGGATCGGCGGCGGCAGGGTCCTCGACGTCACCAAGTTCGCGGCGGCCCGGCTGGGGCTGCCCATGGTGGCGGTGGCGACCAACCTCGCCCATGACGGGATCGGCTCGCCGGTCAGCATCCTCGACAACGACGCCGGGCGCGGCTCCTACGGCGTCCCGGCCCCGATCGCCGTGGTCGTCGACCTCACCGTGATCCGTCGCGCCCCGGCGCGCTCGATCCGCGCGGGCATCGGCGAGGTGGTCTCCAACCTGTCCGCCATCGCCGACTGGGAGCTCGCCCGCGACCTGCGCGGGGAGGCGTACGACGGGCTCGCGGTCACCCTGGCTCGCACCGCCGCCGAGGCGGTCCTCCACCACCCCGGATCCGTCGACGACGACGGCTTCCTTCGCGTCCTGGCCGAGGGGTTGGTGCTCTCCGGCATCGCCATGGTGGTCGCCGGCACCTCCCGGCCCTGCAGCGGCGCCTGTCACGAGATCTCCCACGCCCTGGACCTGCTCTACGCCGGGCGGGCCGGCTACCACGGCGAACAGGTGGGCGTCGGTGCGGCGTTCGCCTCGACACTGTGGGACGATCCGGAGAGCCGGGAGCGAGGACGCCGTATCGCGGAGTGCCTCGCGCGGCACGGGCTTCCCGTGGCGCCGGAGCACCTGGGCTTCACCCTCGAGGAGTTCGCGGCCGCGGTCGTCCGGGCGCCCGAGACCCGACCCGGCCGCTTCACCATCCTGGAGCATCGTGACCTGGACAAGGACGCGGTGATGGAAGCCGTGCGAAGCTACGCCCGCAACATCGGCGCCGGTTGACGGCGTCGAGTGGACTCCTCCAGGAGGACGTGTGCGTCACGCAGCAGACCAGGCACGGGGAGTAAGGAGACCCGGAACCCATTCATGAGTACGCTGCCGTCCATCGCCGAGCTGCGCGCGAAGGTTCATCCGCCCGGCCTGCTCGAGCGACGTAGTGGGGAGCACTGGGCCGGCCGGCTCTACATGCGGCGCCTCTCGCCGTACGCCACGCGCGTCTTCCTCGCGCTCGGGCTCTCCCCCAACCAGCTCACGGGCTTGATGATCCTGGCCGGGCTGGCCGCCGGCGTCGCTCTGCTGTGGCCCGGCTTGCCAGGGGCGATCCTGGCGGCGCTGCTCGTCCAGCTCTACCTGCTCCTCGACTGCAGTGACGGTGAGCTCGCCCGCTGGACCGGACAGACCAGCGTGACGGGCGTCTACCTGGACCGGGTGGGCCACTACTTCAGCGAGGCCGCGCTGCTGGTCGGCCTCGGATTCCGTGCCGCCAGCGGAGAGCCGACCGGGTACGCCGTCCTCGGACTGGCCGCCGCCCTGGGCGCGATCCTCATCAAGGCCGAGACCGATCTCGTCGACGTCGCCAGGGCGCGGTCCGGTCGCGCTGCCGTCACCGAGGAGGACGCCGAGCCACGGGCCCCGACGCTCGCCCGTCTACGCCGGATCGGCCTGGTTCTGCGCTTCTACCGGCTGATCCTGGCGATCGAGCTGTCCCTCGTGGTGGTCGCGGCGGCGGTCGTCGACGCCTTCCGCGGGGACCTGGCGGCCACCCGTGTCCTGGTGGTCGCCACCGCCGTGGTCGCCGGCGTCCAGGTCGTCCTCCACCTGGTCAGTGTCCTTGCCTCGAGGCGGCTGGCTTGAGTGAGGCGACGGGCGTGGGTGAGACGGAGGCCAGTGTGAGTGACGAGGTGACCGGCTTGCGGGACCAGGCCGCCAGCACGTCGGCGGCCACCCTCCGACTGGGCTGTGTCCTGCTCACCATGGGCGACCGGGACCAGGAGCTGGCCCGCGCGATCCGAAGCGTGCAGGACCAGGCGGGCGACCCCATCGAGGTCGTCGTGGTCGCCAACGGCGTCCCGGCGCCGACGGTGCCCCCGGACGTCAAGGTCATCGAGCTCCCGTCCAACGTCGGGATCCCCGCCGGACGCAACGCCGGCATGCGTGCCCTGGACTGCGACGTCATCCTGTTCGTCGACGACGACGGCTGGCTCCCCCTCCCGACGACGGCCGAGCGAATTCGGGAGCTCTTCTCGGCCGACCCTCGGCTCGGCGTGGTCTCCTTCCGCATCGCCGACCCGGAGACCGGCAGTACCCAGCGCCGCCACGTGCCTCGCATCCGCGTCGGAGACCCCAAGACCTCGTCGGAGGCGACGACCTTCCTCGGCGGCGCCGCGGCGATCCGTCGCGCGGTCTTCGACGACGTGGGCGAGTTCCCGGACGAGTTCTTCTACGCCCACGAGGAAACGGACCTCGCCTGGCGCGCCCTCGACGCGGGCTGGCGCATCAGATACGACGCCGCCTGCGTCCTCGCCCACCCCGCGACCTCGCCCACCCGACACCCCACGTACTTCCGGTTGAACGCCCGTAACCGTGTGTGGCTGGCGAAGCGCAACCTTCCGGTCGCCATCGCCGTGCCCTATCTGCTGACCTGGATCGTGCTGACCGTCGCCCGAGTCCGTACGCTCAACGGGTTGGCCGCATGGTGGCGAGGGTTCCTCGAGGGACTCCGCACCCCGTGCGGCCGGCGCCAGCCCATCGCCTGGCGGACGGTCTGGCGCATGACTCGTCTAGGAAGGCCTCCGGTCGTATGACAACGATGCTCGCGTGGCACCGAGCCGGGACGCCGACGGACGTCCCGACCCTCGGCATGCCGGAACGTTCCCGCCAAGGAGCTGCCAGGTGAGCGCAGAGACCGCCCACCGCTCTGAGCCGCTCTCCGCGGCGGAGCTGGCGGCCCGCTACGGTCTGCGGCCGAGCTCGGCGCGGCCCCCGCTGGCGACGTATGTGCGTCAGCTGTGGCAGCGGCGGCACTTCATCGTGGCGTTCGCCACCTCACGGACCGTCTCGCAGTACTCCGGCGCGCGGCTGGGACAGCTGTGGCAGGTGCTGACCCCGCTGCTCAACGCGGCCGTCTACTACCTGCTCTTCGGCGTCCTCCTCGGCACCCGCCGCAACATCGACAACTTCACCGCCTTCCTCGTCACCGGCGTCTTCCTGTTCACCTTCAGCCAGCGGTCCGTCACCGCCGGCGCGCGGGCGATCTCCGGGAACCTCCGGCTCATCCGGGCGCTGCACTTCCCACGAGCGGCGTTGCCGATCTCGTCCACCCTGGTCGAGCTGCAGCAGATGCTGATCTCGGTCTGCGTGCTGGGCCTCATCGTGCTGCTCACCGGCGAGCCGCTCACCTGGCGGTGGCTGCTCGTGATCCCGGTGCTCACTCTCCAGACCCTCTTCAACCTCGGGATCAGCCTGGCCATCGCCCGGGTCGGCGCGAAGATCCCCGACATCACCCAGCTGCTGCCGTTCGTGACCCGCACCTGGCTCTACATGTCGGGTGTGTTCTTCTCGATCTACGACCGGGTGCCGGCGGGACCCATCCGGGAGGCGATGCTGGCCAACCCCGCCGCCGTCTACATCGAGCTCACCCGAGGGCTGTTGCTCGAGGGGCACTACGTGCCCTCCCACACGTGGGTGCTGGGTGTCGCCTGGGCCTTGGTGACCCTCGTCGGGGGGTTCTTGTTCTTCTGGGCGGCTGAGGAAAGGTACGGCCGTGGCTGAGACCACCGAGATCGCCGAGATCACCGAGAACCAGGACGTGAAGAGCACGGCGGCCTCGGAGGCGCCGCCGACGGTGATCGTGGACGATTTGCACATCGTCTACCGGGTGTACGGCGCCGGCGGGACCAGGGGCAACGCCCCCGCAGCGTTCCGACGCATCCTGAAACGGCAAAAGTCGCCGAACGTCCGCGAAGTCCACGCCATCCGCGGCATCTCCTTCACCGCCCACCGCGGCGAATCCATCGGCCTCATCGGCCGCAACGGCTCCGGCAAGTCCACCCTGCTCCGCGCCATCGCCGGCCTCCTACCCCCCACCCGCGGCGCCGTCTACACCGACGGCCAACCCACCCTCCTCGGCGTCAACGCCGCCCTCATGAGCGACCTCACCGGCGAACGCAACATCATCCTCGGCTGCCTCGCCATGGGCATGACCCCCGCCCAAGCCCGCGAACACTACGACGACATCGTCGAATTCTCCGGCCTCGGCGACTTCATCGACCTGCCCATGCGCACCTACTCCTCCGGCATGGCCCAACGCCTCCGCTTCGCCATCGCCGCCGTCAAAAGCCACGACGTCCTCATGATCGACGAAGCACTCGCCACCGGAGACGCCGAATTCCGCCGCCGCAGCGAAGAACGCATCCGCCAACTCCGCGAAGAAGCCGGCACCGTCTTCCTCGTCAGCCACAGCCTCGACGTCGTCACCCAAACCTGCACCCGCGCCATCTGGCTCGACAAAGGCATCATCAAAATGGACGGTGACGCCGACACCGTCGTCAAGGCCTACACCAAAGCCATCCAGGCCGCGGGTGCCCGACGAGCGAACCGCCGTCGACGCCAGCCCACGGCGAGTGAGTAGGCGCCGACCTCACCGCGGCCTTCTCGCCCGGGCAGGTTGCGCTGCGTATCGATCACGGCACGGTTGACGCAAAGCCGAACCCGCTGGACGGTTTGTCGTACGCTCCTCGCATGAGCTGGGTGCCCCGCGGAGGTCGTCGGTGAGCACGGCCACCGGTGCGGCCACCCTCTCGGAGCTGGCGGCCCGCTACGGTCTGCGGCCGAGCTCGGCGCGGCCCCCGCTGGCGACGTATGTGCGCAAGCTGTGGCAGCGGCGGCACTTCATCGTGGCGTTCGCCACGTCCCGCACGGTGTCGATGTACTCCGGCGCGCGGCTGGGACAGCTGTGGCAGGTGCTGACCCCGCTGCTCAACGCGGCCGTCTACTACGTGGTGTTCGGCATCCTGTTCGACACCCAGCGAGGCATCGAGAACTTCGAGGCGTTCCTCGTCACCGGCGTGTTCGTCTTCACGTTCACCCAGCGCTCGGTGACCGCGGGAGCACGGGCGATCTCGGGGAACTTGTCACTCATCCGCGCCCTGCACTTCCCGCGGGCGTCGCTGCCCCTGGCGTCGACGATCGTCGAGCTGCAGCAGCTGCTCGTGTCGATGGCCGTGTTGTGCGTCATCGTGCTGCTCACCGGGGAGCCGCTCACCCCGCGATGGCTGCTGGTCGTGCCCGCGCTGGCCCTGCAGACGATGTTCAACACCGGTCTGGCGCTCGCGATCGCCCGCGTCGGCGCCCGGATCCCGGACGTCACCCAGCTGCTGCCGTTCGTGACCCGCACCTGGCTCTACCTGTCCGGCGTCCTCTACTCCATCCCGGACCGACTCGCCCCCGGTCCGCTGCGAGACCTGATGCTGGCCAACCCCGCCGCCGTCTACATCGAGCTGGTCCGTGACGGGCTCATGGCCACCCACGACACGCCCACGAACACGTGGTACCTGGCGGTGGCGTGGGCGGTGGCGGCGTTGCTCGGGGGCTTCGTGTTCTTCTGGGCGGCTGAGGAAAGGTACGGCCGTGGCTGACCAAGACCGCGCGCAAGCCGCGAACACCCGCGCCGAGGCGGACTCGCGGGTGAACGGGCAAGGGGGTGGCGCGTCCTCCCCCACCGCGGCTCACGACCGACCCAGTGAACGCGCCTCGGAGGCGCCGCCGACGGTGATCGTGGACGATTTGCACATCGTCTACCGGGTGTACGGCGCCGGCGGGACCAGGGGCAACGCCCCCGCAGCGTTCCGACGCATCCTGAAACGGCAAAAGTCGCCGAACGTCCGCGAAGTCCACGCCATCCGCGGCATCTCCTTCACCGCCCACCGCGGCGAATCCATCGGCCTCATCGGCCGCAACGGCTCCGGCAAGTCCACCCTGCTCCGCGCCATCGCCGGCCTCCTACCCCCCACCCGCGGCGCCGTCTACACCGACGGCCAACCCACCCTCCTCGGCGTCAACGCCGCCCTCATGAGCGACCTCACCGGCGAACGCAACATCATCCTCGGCTGCCTCGCCATGGGCATGACCCCCGCCCAAGCCCGCGAACACTACGACGACATCGTCGAATTCTCCGGCCTCGGCGACTTCATCGACCTGCCCATGCGCACCTACTCCTCCGGCATGGCCCAACGCCTCCGCTTCGCCATCGCCGCCGTCAAAAGCCACGACGTCCTCATGATCGACGAAGCACTCGCCACCGGAGACGCCGAATTCCGCCGCCGCAGCGAAGAACGCATCCGCCAACTCCGCGAAGAAGCCGGCACCGTCTTCCTCGTCAGCCACAGCCTCGACGTCGTCACCCAAACCTGCACCCGCGCCATCTGGCTCGACAAAGGCATCATCAAAATGGACGGTGACGCCGACACCGTCGTCAAGGCCTACACCAAGGCCACCGCGCGCTGAGGTCGGTCACGCCTGGCGCGCCATGGCGCGTGAGCCCGCCGACCGCGCCAACGACGCCGGGCTGAGCAAGAAGCCGGCGCCCCAGCTCATGTGCATGGTCGCCACGACCACCGGCAGCCACAGCCACGCCCGCCAGGACAGCCCGCGGCCGACGACGAGCGAGCCGGCGAGAACGCCGAGCGCGTACGTACCCGGGACCGCGAAACCAGCGAGGAGCAGCGGCTGCCCTGCCACGAGACCCGCCAAACCGAGGACCAGACCAGCGGCACAGGCCACCGTCGCGGCGGGCGCGGCCAGGTAGCGCGGACTGAACGTGCCCTTGTGCAGTCGGCCGATCACCCGGCGCCAGCGACCGGTGAGGTAGAACTGCCGGGCCAGCTCCGGCAGCGTGGACCGAGGACGGTACGTCACCTGCAGCTCGGGGGTGAACCACACCGTTCCGCCCGCGGCGCGGATGCGGTAGTTGAGCTCCCAGTCTTGAGCCCGCACGAACGTCTCATCGAAGCCGCCCAACGCCTCGAGGGTCTTGCGGCGGAAGACACCGAGGTACACCGAGTCGACGGGACCGGCCTCGCCACCCACGTGGAAGCGGCCGCCTCCCAGGCCGAGTGGACTGCGGTAGGCGCGCGCGACCGCCTCCTCGAAGGGCGTCTCGCCCTCGGCCGCCATGATCCCGCCGACGTTGTCGGCGCCCGTGGCGTCGAGCACCTCCACCGCCCGCCGGATGTAGCCGGGCGAGAGGATGCCGTGACCGTCCACGCGGACGATGATGTCGTGCTTGGCTTCCCTGATCGCGGCGTTCAACCCGCTCGGCGTGATACCGGCGGGGTTCGGGATCAGGCGGACGCGCGGGTCGCTCGCCACGATCTCGCGCGCGATCTCCTCCGTACGGTCCTCCGACGGCCCGACCGCGAGAACGAGCTCCAGAGGGCCCGGATAGTCCTGGGCGAGCACCTGGCTCACCGCGGCGCGCAGGTGACGCTCCTCGTTGCGGACCGGCATCACCACCGAGACCGGCGGCCAGGCCTCCTCGCCAGCCTCGGATGGCTTGTTCACCACGTCATCCCTCCGCTGAGGTCGCTGCCTCGGCTTCCATGGCAGCCCAACCTACCGACCTCCATCGCGCCCAGGAGCGGGGACCGATCCGGCCGTCGCAACCGATCCTGGACACCACTCAGTCGCGGCTCACCGCGCAGGCGCTCCCGAGCGTGTCGATCCCGTCCCGCTCGCCGCTCTCGCCGGATGCGGGGGTGCCGGCGCCGGTGCTCTTCGCTGGATCCGCGGAGCTGCCGGAGGTCGACGAACCTCCACTCGCCGTCGTCCCGGTCGAGGGCGTCTCGGACTCATCCGGTGTCGTCGCGACCTCAATGGCCTCCCGCACCTTCTCCTTGATCAGGTCGAAGTCCGGCCGCGCCGGCTTGATCAGCGGGGGCACGAACTGGACGGAGACGATGGGATGATTCCTCGCCTTCAACGCCAAGTCCACGAACGCGCCGAGCTTGCTCGCGGGGATGTCGGTCGAGACGATGCGTTGTCCCGCGCCCGCGATCTGGCGGAACTTCAACGCGACGGTGGCCGGGTCCAACTGGTCGAGCATGGCCCCGAGGACGCAGCGCTGCCGGGCCATGCGGTCGTAGTCGCTGGTGCCGGCTCGCGAGCGGGCAAACCACAGGGCCGTGTAGCCGTCCATGTGCTGGCGACCGGCCTTGATCGTCCCCCGGTGCACCCCACCTGGGCCGGTGATCGGAACGTCCCGTCCGACGTCGATGGTGATGCCGCCCACGGCGTCCACGAGCTCCTCGAAGCCCGCCATGTCGATGAGCGCGTAGTAGTGGACGGTGAGCCCGGTCAGACCCCGGATGGCGTCCTTGGTCGCCTCGATCCCGGGGTCGTCGACCCCGGGGAAGAGCTCCTTGTGGTCGGTGGCCCAGGTGTAGATGGAGTTCAGCAGGCAGTCGTCACCGCAGCTGAAGCCGTCGGGAAACTGTCGGTGCATCACCGTGCCCGCCGGGAACCTCACCCGCTGAAGGTTGCGTGGGAAGCTGAACATCGCCGTCCGCCCGGAGGTCTCCTCGACCGAGACCAGCGTGATGCTGTCCGGTCGTAGGCCCACGCGACCCGGACCCGCGTCCGCCCCGAGCAGCAGGATGTTGTAGCGGCCGGCGTAGGGGTCCTTCGGCTCCGTGCCGGCGAAGATCGTCGACAACGACTGGCGCGCCACCGTGACGTAGTGCGAGGAGGTCAGGACGGCACTCATCGCGACCGTGGCGAGCACGACCGTGACGATCGTCGACACCAGTCGCTGTCGTTGTCGCAACGCCAACGGCACCCCGAGCCGCCAGGCGTCGATGAACAACGCCACCCACGCCACGGCGAGGACGATCAAGGTCGCGTGAACGACTCTGAGCACGGCCGGGTTGGCGAGCAGACCGACGAGCGTGCCCGGCGACACCAGACCGAGCAGGGCCAACGTCACGGCCAGCCCGACGACACCGCCCGCGACCTTGAGCGCGACGCGACCGACTCCGCGGTGACCGACGAGAAGCTGGGCGGAGCCGGGTGCGACCAGGGTCAGCAGCAGCAACGTGACCGCGCGCCGAAACATCCGGCGCTCCGATCGCTGGAGGCTCGGCCGGCGCGGCTGTGCCCCTCGTCCACGCTGCGTTCCCTGTCCCCGTGGCGCGCGCGTCATAGCCGGAATACCAACACATCGGGCGCGATCCTCCGGCCATGCCACGCCGGGGCCGCTCGATGTCACCCTGCCCGCTAGCCTCCTCCTACGCCCGCCCGTGAGCGGTCGTCCAGGGTGCGGACGGCGCACGCTCGGCGGGCGGCCGCCACAGGATCTCGACGCGAGCCTGTACCGTGCCGACATGCCGAACCGCGGCTATCCCCACGACCCTGACGGCTCCCCGCACCGGGGAGACGACCAGTCGTACGAGTGGCTGTACGGCGAGGTTGACCAGCCTCGCCGGCCATCCGGTCGCCGCGCCCGCCAGGCGTACAGCCCGGACGAGGAGGCCACGCGCGCTCTCCCGACCGTGGGCGGCTCGCCGTACGGGCACGGTCCCGCTGGTGCGACGCGGGGCCACTACGCGGCTGGCGACCGGTACGCCGCCACGGACTGGGATGACGGATACGCTTCGCGGTCGTATGGCAACACCCCGTACACGTCCACCCGTGACCCGTACGCTCGGGGCTCGTACCGCGACCCCTACGCCAGCCGTCACGACCCCTACGCGGGCGACGACGACCCGTACGGACGGACCTACCCGCACGACACCGTCCGCCTCCGTGACGGTGCGGGCGCCCCGACACGGCCGAGCGGCCCCCGCTCACCGGTGCGCCCCAGCCGACCGGCGCCTCGACTCCCCCGCCGTCGGCGCGGCATCCCGTGGTTCCGGGTCTTGACCCTCCTGGTGCTGACCTACCTCGTGGTGCTCGTGGCCGTCCCCATCCTCGCGTGGAACCGGGTGGACAAGGTTCCGTTCGCACCGACGGGCGACCGCCCAGCCGACAGCTCCGGAACCAACTACCTCCTGGTCGGGTCCGACAGTCGGGAGGGCCTCACACCTGAGGAACGCGTCCGCCTCGGCACCGGTAGCGCCGGCGGCCGACGGACCGACACGATCATGCTGCTGCACGTGCCGAGCTTCGGCGGGCCGCCGGTCCTGATCTCGATCCCCCGGGACTCCTACGTCCCCATCCCAGGTCGTGGGCGAAACAAGATCAACGCGGCCTTCGCCTACGGCGGCCCCCAGCTCCTGACCGAGACGGTGGAGAACGTCACCGGCCTCCGGGTCGACGGCTACATCGAGATCGGCTTCGGCGGCTTCGTCGAGGTCGTCGACAGCCTGGGCGGCGTCGAGATGTGCCTGCCCAAGCCGGTCAAGGACGAGAAGGCCCACATCGACCTCCCCGCCGGCTGCCAGGACCTCGACGGCCCGAACGCGCTGGGGTACGTCCGCGCCCGCTACTTCGACCCGAAGGGTGACCTCGGCCGGGTGGAACGGCAGCGGCAGTTCCTGTCGGCGGTCATGGCGAAGACGCTCAGCCCGTCCACGATCCTCAACCCGATTCGCTACACGAGCGTCGGCCTGGCGACGGGCGACGCGCTCACCGTCGGCGAGGACACCGGGATCGTCGACGCCGCGCGATTCGCTCTCGCGATGCGCACGATCTCCTCCGGCAAGGGGGTCACGCTCACCGTGCCCATCGAGAACCCGGCCTACCGAACACCGGTCGGGAGCGCGGTCAAGTGGGACTCGAGCAAGGCCCTGGCGCTGTTCCGCGCGCTGCGGGACGGCAACCCAGTTCCCCCGAGCCTCCTGCCCGAGGACGACCAGTAGGCCGCCAGCGCGGCGTCACTCATCCGACGGCGATCTTCTCCCGCCACCGGTCCCCGGCGAAGCGGGCGCAGCAAGGGGACGTCGCTGAGCTGAGCGAGGATGAGCGCGCCGAGCTCAGCGGACCACGCCGGGTACAGCCAGAACGAGAGCTTCGGAGGCGCGACACCGTCCACGAACCGGAACCCCAGGAACTCGCGCCCCTTGCTGTCGACCGCGACACCGATCGCCGCGATGTCCTGCCACGCCCAGGTGACGCGTCGCCGGCCGACCATCGCCGTGACGCCTCTCTCGTCGAACCGGTAGGCAGCGGGCCGCGCGAAGAGGAGCGCGAGGCAGAGGAAGACCAGCACTGCGAGCAACGCCAGGCCGCCGAACCCGATCGGGTTCGGAAGCAGTGCGACGAACAGTGCGGACAACATCGCGAGAAGGGCAGCCACGACGAGCCCGGAGACCCTTTATCGCGCACCAACCAGCTTGATCAGCCTCGGCTCCACGCCCGCATCCTGGCACGAGGACTCCCCAACCGCGCGCTCTCCACAGGCGCGGTCGTCGATGGAGATCAGGGGAACAACCTCGCGTGACCCCGAGCGTGACGTCATCCGAGGAGGTGGCGCGCCATCACCAATCGCTGGATTTGGTTGGTGCCCTCGTAGATTTGGGTGATCTTGGCGTCGCGCATCATCCGCTCGACCGGGTAGTCGCGCGTATACCCGTACCCGCCGAGCAGCTGCACGGCGTTGGTGGTGATCTCCATGGCGACGTCGGAGGCGTAGCACTTCGCGGCGGCACCGAAGAACGTCAGGTCCGGATCGGAGCGTTCGCTACGGGCCGCGGCCGCGTAGGTGAGCTGACGCGCGGCCTCCAGGCGCATCGCCATGTCGGCGAGCATGAAGCGCACAGCTTGGAAGTCGGCGATCGGCTGCCCGAACTGTCGGCGCTCCTTGACGTAGGCCGTGGCGTAGTCAAGAGCTCCTTGCGCGACGCCCACGGCCTGGGCGGCGATCGTCACCCGCGTGTGGTCGAGCGTGCGCATCGCCAGCTTGAAGCCTTCGCCCTCGGCTCCGACCAGACGGTCCGCCGGGAGACGGACGTTGTCGAAGTACACCTCACGCGTGGGAGAGCCGCGGATGCCCAGCTTCTTCTCCGGCTTGCCGAAGCTGACTCCCGGGTCGGACTTCTCCACCACGAACGCCGAGATCGGTCGGCGGGACGACGACTCGGCGGCCGGCTCGCCGGTGGCGGCGAACACCAGGTAGTAGTCGGAGACGCCGGCGTTGGTGATCCACCGTTTGACGCCGTTGAGCACCCACCCGTCGCCGTCCCGAACGGCCCGGGTGCGGAGCGCCGCCGCGTCACTGCCCGCCTCCGGCTCGGACAGGCAGTACGAGAACATCGCCTCGCCACGCGCGACCGGTGGAAGGTAGCGGCGCTTCTGCTCCTCCGACCCGGCCAGCAGCAGCGGCATCGTGCCGAGCTTGTTGACCGCCGGGATCAGCGAGCTCGACACGCACACCCGGGCGATCTCTTCGATGACGATGGCGGTGGCGAGCGCGTCCGCCCCCACACCCTCGTAGGCCTCGGGGATGTGCGGAGCGTGGAAGTCCGCGGCGCGCAACGCGTCGTACGACTCCTGGGGGAAGATCTCCCGCTCGTCGACCTCGGCGGCGTGAGGCGCCACCTTGTCGCGGCAGACCGCCCGACACGCCTCCCGGATCGCTTCGTGCTCCTCACTGGGCGCGAACAGTGGGATGTCGCTCACGACCGCCTCCTTCGGGTCGCGCTGGCGCCGGGCTAGCTCGGCGGGCGGCTCGTCCCCCGAGATTCGTGGGACACCACCGGCTGACGTCAGCGATACTACTGTCAGGTAACTTACGGATGCGAGCTGTGCCTGGCTCTCGTCGAAGGTGTACCTCGATGGCCATTCGGTCACAACACGTGGGCCGACGCGCCACCCCTCTTCCTCACCGCGCCAGCGAGGCGGCCTCGCCGGACCTGTGCGGTACTCTGCGGCTCGCGGGGTAGCGCGCCGGTTTGACCCGCTGTGCACCCACAAGTGAAGACTCCTGGGCGGGCGATGCCATCCCTGGCGCGCGCCCGCGACAACGCTGGAGGCCTGAGCCCGTGACGTACCGCATCACCGTCATCGGAACCGGTTACCTCGGAGCCACCCACGCCGCCTGTCTGGCGGAGCTGGGCTACGAGGTCCTGGGGATGGACGTCGACCCGGCCAAGGTCGCCGCGCTCTCCGAAGGACGCGTGCCGTTCTTCGAGCCGGAGCTCGAGCCGCTGCTGCGCAAGAACGTCGAGTCCGGTCGCCTGCGCTTCACCACCTCCTACGACGAGGTCGCCGAGTTCGGCGACGTCCACCTCATCTGCGTGGGCACGCCCCAGCGTGACGGTGAGTACGCGGCGGACACCTCGTACGTCGAGGCCGCGATCGAGGAGCTCGTTCCGCGCATCCGCAAGCCGGCGCTCATCGTGGGCGAGTCGACCGTGCCCGTCGGCACGGCCAGCCGGCTCGCCGACCGCATCGCGGAGCTCGCTGCCGACCCTTCGCAGGTCGAGCTCGCCTGGAGCCCGGAGTTCACCCGAGAGGGGTTCGCGGTCGAGGAGTTCATGCGCCCGGCGCGGCTGGTGTTCGGGGTGCGCAGCGAGCGGGCTGAGAAGATCCTCCGGGAGATCTTCGCGCCCATCATCGAGAGGGGCACACCCGTCGTCGTGTGCGACTACGCCACCGCGGAGCTGGTGAAGACGGCGGCCAACTCCTTCCTCGCGACCAAGATCTCCTACATCAACACGATGGCCGAGCTGTGCGACGCCACAGGCGCCGACGTCACGCTCCTGGCCGACGCCCTGGGCTACGACGACCGGATCGGGCGCAAGTTCCTCGACGCCGGCCTCGGCTACGGTGGCGGCTGCCTGCCCAAGGACCTGCGTGGCTTCATGGCGCGGGCGGGCGAGCTGGGCGTGGAAGAGGCGCTGACCTTCCTGCGCGAGGTCGACGCGATCAACATGCGCCGACGTCAGCGGGTCGTCGACGTGGCTGGCGAGCTGCTCGGCAACCAGTGGATCGGTAAGCGGGTCGCCGTGCTGGGCGCGGCGTTCAAACCCAACACCGACGACATCCGTGACTCGCCCGCGCTCAACGTCGCCGGTCGCATCCACCTGCACGGAGCGCTGGTGAGCGTCTACGACCCGAAGGCCAACGAGAACGCTCGTCGCGTCTTCCCCACGCTCCGCTACGCCGACTCGGTCATGGACGCCTGTCGGGGCGCTCACCTCGTGCTGCACCTGACGGCGTGGCAGGAGTTCCGGGAGCTCGACCCGGCGGTGCTCGGCGAGGTGGTCGCCGAGCGGCAGGTGCTCGACGCCCAGAACTGCCTCGACCGCGACACCTGGCGGGCGGCGGGCTGGACCTACCGTGGCCTCGGCCGCCGCTGAGTGGGCAAGGGCGACGGCGCGAGGCATGATCGGGGTATGAGCCAGCCGTGGGCGGACCCCCGCGTCATCCGATCCATCCTGGCCGACTGCCAGACCTGGGCGGTCGTCGGCCTGTCCACCAACACTGACCGCGCCGCCTATCGGGTCGCGCGCTTCCTGCAGGAGCGCGGTAAGCGGATCGTGCCGGTTCACCCACGCGCGGAGACCGTCCACGGCGAGCGGGGATACGCCAGCCTTTCGGAGATCCCGTTCCCCGTCGACTGCGTCGACGTCTTCGTCCGGTCCGAGCTGGCGGGCGCGATCGCGGACGAAGCGGTGGCGATCGGGGCGAAGGCGGTCTGGTTCCAGCTCGGCGTGGTGGATGAGGACGCCTTCCACCGGACCACGCGCGCGGGCCTCGCGATGGTCATGGACCGCTGCCCCGCCATCGAGTGGCCACGCCACGGCCCGTCCACCGACTGAGCGGGTGGGCCGTCCCTCAGCCGAAACCGGCGGTCCGGCGTCGCCGCCGCAGCGCCTCCCCCTTTGCGCGCGCCTGCTCGGTGAGGTCGCGCTGGAAGCTCTCCATGCGCTCCCGGAGAGCCGGGTCGGAGGCGGCGAGGATCCGGACGGCCAGCAAGCCGGCATTGCGGGCATTGCCCACCGCGACCGTGGCGACCGGTACCCCCGCGGGCATCTGGACGATCGACAGCAACGAGTCGAGGCCGTCGAGGTGGCGCAGCGGGACCGGTACCCCGATCACTGGCAAGGGGGTGACGCTGGCGAGCATGCCGGGCAGGTGGGCGGCGCCACCGGCGCCGGCGATGATCACCCGAAGCCCTCGGGCAGCGGCGGTTTCGCCGTACTCGAGCATCTCCCGCGCCATGCGGTGCGCGGACACCACGCCCACCTCGTAGGGGACGTCGAACTCCTCCAGCGCCTGCGCGGCGGCCTCCATGGTCGGCCAGTCGGAGTCGGATCCCATCACGACCCCGACGACGGGGGTGGCGGACGAGGCGTCACTCATCGATCTCTCCCGTGAGGTAGGCGGCGGCGTGGCGGGCGCGCTCACGTACGTCGTCGAGGTCGTCGCCGTACGCCGTCACGTGGCCCACCTTGCGCCCGGGCCGGACTTCCTTGCCGTACAGGTGGACGCGCATCGCCGGGTCCCTGGCCTGACAGTGCAGGAGCCCATAGTGCATGTTCGGGTAGTCGCCGCCGAGCACGTTCACCATGACCGTCCACGGTGCGCGCGGCCGGGGCGAGCCGAGCGGAAGGTCGAGGATCGCGCGCAGGTGGTTCTCGAACTGGCTGGTGACCGCGCCGTCGATGGTCCAGTGGCCGGTGTTGTGCGGCCGCATCGCCAGCTCGTTGACCAAGACGCGCCCGTCCTGGGTCTCGAAGAGCTCGACCGCGAGGATGCCGAACACGTTCAGCTCGCCGGCGATCCTGAGCGCGATGCCCTGCGCGTCGAGTGCCCGGTCCTCCGGGAGACCAGGCGCCGGGGCGACGACCTCGTGGCAGATGCCGTCCCGCTGGACGGACTCGACGACCGGGTACGCGATCGCCTGACCGGACGGCGAACGCGCGACGACGGCGGACAGCTCGCGGACGAAGTCGACGCGTTCCTCCGCGAGGAGGGGCACGTCGGCGGACAGCAGCCGGCCCACGTCCTCGCCGTCGAGGTCGTCCACGACCCAGACGCCCTTGCCGTCGTAGCCGCCACGGGTCGCCTTGAGGACGAGTGGCAGCCCCAGCTCGCGCGCTGCCGCCGCGAGGTCGTCCACGCCGGCGACGAGCCGATACCTCGGACACGGGATGCCGAGCGCGGTGAGCCGCTCCCGCATCACCGCCTTGTCCTGGGCGTGGACGAGCGCGTCCGCACCTGGGCGGCAGACGACGCCATCCTTCTCCAACCGCACCAGGTGGTCGGTCGGCACGTGCTCGTGGTCGAAGGTGACCACGTCGCAGCCGGCCGCGAAAGCCCGCAGCGTGTCGAGATCGCGATAGTCGCCGACGGTGACGTCGCGCGCCACCCGCGCCGCCGACACCTCAGGCCCCTCGGCGAGCACACGAAACTGGACGCCGAGGGCGATTCCGGCCTGATGGGTCATCCGAGCCAGCTGGCCGCCACCGACCATGCCAACCGTGGGAACGCCGACGAGCTTCGACACGCGTCGGAGGCTAACCGATCGCCTCACAGAGCTTCGAGGCACGTCGGACGTTCCCGTCACGACTCCCGCCGCCCCGACGAAACCTCGTGGAAGGACACGGGCCGATCTTGGCTCCTACTATGGCAGCCATGGCGACTCCAGCCGAAGACCCGGAGGGACCCGCCGTGGCCGACTCTCCACGGAGCCATCGACTCGACGTCGACTCGGTCCGAGGAGGCCGTGCCTTTCTGATCATCGGGCTCATGGTCGGTCCGTACGCAACGATCACGGGGGTGTGGGAGCTCCTCCGGGGCATCCGCACTCCATTGGGCGCACACTTGGTGGGGAACCTCCTTTGGATGGGGGTATTCGGCTTAGCCAGCCTCTTCCTGGGGCTACGTTTCCTCCTCTTCGTCCCCACCGCTGGAGCACAACTGCGAATCGACTCCGATGGGCTGATTGTCACTCTCCGACGCGGCTCCGTCATCACCATTCCATGGAACGCGGTTGGCAGCTGGGGGCTCGCGCCGAGACTCTGGGGACGAGCGAACTCTCTTGTCTTGTGACCATCGAAGGACGCCACCCGGGAACTCCAACAAAGAGCCCAGAAACTCTGGAGCAGGAAGCTCCAAGGCTGGGTCCTCGAGACGCTGTGGCCTAATGCCGCCCTTATCGCCGATCTCGAGAGACTCGCACCCTGCCCCAGACGAGACAGCCCATCCAGACCGAGAGCGTCGATACCCCAGCGGGGCAGGGCACGGCACTCAATCGGTGGCGGAGCGGCTTCACCACCGGGGTCGGATCCGTGGGAATGCCGTCAGCTGACAACCCACCATGACGTTCGGGCCGCCAGCTCACACTAGGACTTCGGGAGAGGTGTTGTTCGATCAAAGCCTTAGCATGGCGACTATGGCAAGACCAGCTGACGACGTAGATGGACCTACCATGGCCGACGCTCCACGGACCCACAAGCTCGATGTCGACTCGCTCAACGGTGGTCGCGTTTTCCTACTGCTTGGACTGCTCTTTGGCCCCATTGGAACGATCACAGGTATTCAGGCCTTCTCGGAAGGAGTAGATCCTGCGGCCGCTCGCCCTGCGGCGAGATTCCTCCTCATGGGCGTCACCGGCCTTCTGTGCATCCCGATTGGCGTTTGGGCACTACGCCTACCCACCGCGGGAGCGAGCGTGCGCATTGACTCCGAGGGCCTGGCATTCACCCTCCGACGTGCAAAGGCCATCTCCATCCCATGGAGTGCCGTCGGCAGCTGGGGGCTCGCCCCGCGCCTCTGGCGATTGACGAACTCTCTCGTCCTATGGCCATCACCCGATGCTTCCCCAGAGGTTTGCCACGCCGCCAGAAAGCTTTGGAACAAGAAGTACCAAGGCTGGGTCGTGGAAGCGATCGACCCAGGACCGCAGCTAGTCGCCGACCTCGAGGCACTGGCACCACCGCCACGGCGAGACCTCCGCCGCCAGAAGAGGCGGCACTGACCGACCGATCAGGAGAAGCCTCGACGAAGCGACTCGACAATCGAGTTGATCTGCTGCTCCGAGCGGCTTTGCGCCTCCGCAAGCGCAGCGGGATCAGCCAGCTCGGCGATCGAGGCACCGACACCAGGCAGCACGGACTCCATAGCTTCGGCCACCTTCGCCGTGACGTCCTCTGTCGCAGCGGCAACGGCCTCAACGATCGCCGCAGCCAGGTCTTCCGACGCCATCCTCATCGCGCGTGGATCAAGGGTGAGTGACTCCAACGCGCCACCTGGTCGGACCACAGCTCGCACTTTGCCGTCCGCGGTTTCGGCCTCGCCTCGAACCTCGGTGAGCTGAGTGCCCATCGCTTGAATGCGCTCCAGGCGGTCGGCCGCCTCCTTGAGGAGCCGCTCGTGATCCTCAAGATCCGCGCTCATCCTACCTCCCTTGTTACAAGCTCCTTTGCTACGAGTTCACACCGCGTACGAGGGCCTCGATCTGTTCGTTGCTCAGCGCCACCTCCTCGAAGTCAACGCCGTTCCCGGCATCGCCCTTCTCCTTCTTCGTGACAAACGTCGTCCCCACGATCCCACGAATCGCTAACAGCACAGTCTTGATCGCAGCAGCGGCATAGGCGATCCGAGTGCCCGTGTTGATCGACAGGACCGCCCCGACCGCTTCCATCGCCGCTTTCCAAAGTGGCGGACACGACAAACTCAGACACGCCATGGCGGCGAGGACGATGAGGTTCGCAACTGTCGCAACGAAGGCCATATAGCATTCCGAGTTGAGTGTGTCGTAAAGATCCTTCAGGGAGTCGGCACCCTTAGCAACGGCGTCTCGACACTCTTCGACTTCCTCGCGGAAGTTGTCCATCCACCGCGTGAACGCCTCCTGCGCTTCACTTCCGCTCCACGCTGCGTTCAGGGCGTTCATCTTGACGAGGATGTCATCATTGAACTTCTCAAGCTGGTTCGCGGCCTCCTGCCACTGGCCGTGCGCTCGGCTAAGCGCCACATCATCGGGCATGAACCCCAACCACAAGGCGGCGGCGACCCCGGCGCTGACAGCCAGGCGAGCGCATTCGACGCTGACCTTCTGAGCCAGCATCGCGAGAAGGCCCATCTTGCACCAGTAGACGACAGCTGCCTCAAAGATGATTTTGGCGTTCGTCGCGGTTACCTTGATCTCCGGCAAGTCGACCTTCTCTGGAAGAAGGAGGTTCGCCTGCTCGGCGTTTCGGTAGTTGGCCGCTACCCGGTTGAGTCCGGCGAGAACCGCATGCATGTTCTCCGTGCCGGTACGAAGGTTCTTTGCCAGGAACTCTCGTGAGTCGTCGTACGTTCCCTTGACGATCGGCAAGCAGATCAACCCGAACGCGAGCGGATGCAGCTCGGCCGCCTCGATGAGCCCCTTGGCCCTGGCTATACAGATGTAGGGAGAGTCCTCACCTTCCGCTAGCCCTTTGAGGCCTCGACCGAACGCCTCGGGATCGAACTCGACCATCACGTCCCCCTTGTTGATCTCTACGAGAGGACAAGGATAGGGGCATTCAACAGAGTCTCGGGCCCAGCGTCAGCAGACGGCCTGGAACCTGTGGATAACCTCGGAAGCTCCTCGGACCGGCGGCAGAAGGGTGGACGATGCAGCTGCCACGGCCACGCGATCACGCGCCGCGACTGCCACGCAGGAGAGCCTCCGAGTGACGCGACAGCCGATCTTGGGCCCTTACCATGGCTACCAGGCACCGACCAGGAAAGGGCTCGACCATGGCCGACTCTGCACGGACTCACCGGCTCGACGCGGGTCAGCTCTCGGCGGGGATCTTCTTTCTGGTCCTCGGCCTGGCCTATGGTCCAGCAGCGACGATCGGCGCTGGCCGAGCCCTCTTCTTCGAGGACCTCGCCCCATTGGCAGTGCGTCCTGCCACGAAGCTTTTCCTCCAGGGCTTGGTTGGTCTGGTGCTCATCCCGCTTGGGATCTACGCGCTCTCCTTCCCGACCGTCGGAGGACGAGTCCGCATCGACACCGAAGGACTCCACGTCACCCTCCGCTTCGGCCGAGCCTTCTCGATCCCGTGGACGGCCGTCGGGAGCTGGGGGCTCGTGCCCAAGCCTCCGTTTCCCTCCCACTCTCTCGTCCTGTGGCCGTCGGAGGACGCCGCCCCCGACATCCACCGAGCCGCGCACAAGATCTGGAGCAAGAAGCACCGAGGCTGGGTGCTGCAGGCACTCGACCCAGCGGCCGACCTGATCGCTGACCTCGAGGCCTTTGCCCCATGCCCTAGGCGAGACGTCCCCCGGAAGCGCGGCGTCCGAGGGCGCTGACGCCTATCCGGGGCGCTGACGGGGCCACGGTGCCTCGTTTGCTGGCGCTACGACTCGTGAGGGCGCCGAGGAGCCGGCGGTCTCACTTCCTCCCGCGCCGGCCGAGCCCCAAGGCGGTGCGGCCGGACGAACCCCGGCCTGAGCGACCGGAGGCGGCGCGGGCGTCCGCCGTCCCTGAGCCGGTGCCGTCCGATCCGGCCGAAGCGCCCGAGGCCGCTCCACGCTCGCCCTCGAGCTGGCGGGCGTCCTCCACCCGTGGCAGGAAGACCGCGAATGTCGCCGGCCGGCGCGAGATCAGCTCCAGCCGGCCGCCGCCCGCCTCGGCGAGGTCGCGAGCGAGGGCCAAGCCGAGTCCCGTACCACTGCGACCGCTGACAGCCCGCTCGAAGACCCGTGCCCCCAGCTCCTCGGGAATGCCCGGACCCTCGTCGGAGACCTCGATCACCACAGACCCGCCGGGCGGCGTGCCCGTGGTGCGACGACGGATGAGCACGGTACCGCCGCCGTGGTGCAGGGCGTTCTCGAGCAGGGTCGCCAGCACGTGCCCGAGCATCCCAGGGGTCGCCGCGACCGTGAGCCCAGCCTCGCCGGTGACGGTGACCCGCCGGTTGGCGCCGTCGAACGCCGGACGCCACTCAGCGATCTGCTGGCGGATGACCTGGTCGACGTCCACGAGCGTCAGCCGTGCCACGTGCTTGTCCCGGGTGCGTGTCAGGAGCCGATCCACCACGTGGGACAGGCGTTCGACCTGGCTGAGCGCGATCGCCGCCTCCTCCCGAACCACACACGGGTCCCGGGTGGAGAGGATCTCCTCCAGCCGCATCGACAGCGCCGTCAGCGGCGACCGCAGCTGGTGGGACGCGTCCTGGGAGAGCTGGCGCTCGGCGGCGAGCGCCTCCTTGATCCGGCCGGCGCTCGTGTCGAGCGCCTCGGCGACCCGGTCCAGCTCGGGGATGCCGTACCGCTGGCGGTGTGGTCGAGGGTCGCCTGACCCGAGGCGCTCGGCCGCGGCGGCGAGCTCGACCAGCGGGCGAGACAGTCGGCGCGCCTGCCACACGCCGATCGCCACTGCGACCAACGTCGCCACGACGCCGAACCCCAGAAGGGCGAGCGTCTCGGTCCACGCGCTCCCGACGTAGCGCCACCGGAAGATGACGACCGGCAGGACGAACAGCGTGGCCGTCACCAGGGCGATGACCACAGTCGTGACGACGAGTCGACGGCGCATGACGGATCAACCGCGCTCGAACCGGAAGCCGACACCCCGAACCGTCGTGATGTACCGAGGGTGCGACGCGTCGTCACCGAGCTTGCGACGCAGCCAGGAGATGTGCATGTCGAGGGTCTTCGTGGACGACCACCAGGTGGTCTCCCAGACCTCCCGCATGAGCTGCTGCCGCGTCACGACCCGACCGACCTCCCTGACCAAGACCCGCAGCAGGTCGAACTCCTTCGCCGTGAGCTGCAGCTCCTTGCCGTTGAGCCAGGCGCGGCGGGACTCGGTGTCGATGCGGACGCCCGCGACCTCGGTCTCCCCCGTCGACTCGGCCCGCACCTCCAGGGCGCCCCGACGGAGCAGCGCACGCACCCGCGCGAGCAGCTCCGCCAGCCGGAACGGCTTGGTCACGTAGTCGTCGGCGCCGGCGTCGAGTCCCACAACGGTGTCCACCTCGTCGGCGCGCGCGGTGAGGATGAGCACCGGGACCCGGTTGCCCTCCGCACGGAGTCGACGACAGACTTCCAGGCCGTCGATGTCGGGCAGCCCCAGATCGAGGACGAGCAGGTCGACACCGCCTTCGGCGAGGCGATTCAGGGTCGCCTCGCCCTCCGAGGTGATGGCGACCTCGTAGCCCTCGCGGCGAAACGCCCGAGCGAGAGGGTCGGCGATCGCCGCGTCGTCCTCGGCCAGGAGGATGCTATGGACCGGCTCAGCGACGTCGGTCTGGGCTCGACTCGGCCCTCGGCGACCGTCGGATTCGCTGCGCACCGGGCCGCTCCATGTCATGGCCCGATCGTACGGCGGTCCGGGGACGATCTGTCCGACCCGGTCGGCCCGACCCGGTCGGCGCTCAGGGTGGCCACGCCGGAGCTCGCAGTGACGCCGCGGCGCTCGACGTGGCTCGAGTCAGCGCTCAGGGTGGCCCCGTCGAACCGAGTCGGCGCTCGGAGCAACCGATCAGCGCTTGAGGTTGAACGACGCGGCTCCCGGGTAGCTCCCAGCACAGGACGCCGTGGGTCACCCGGCTTTCCGACGTCGGCGACGGGGGAGGTCGTGACGCCGTGTGGACATCCGCTTCTGCACAGTCTCCCGGCCGGTGTGTCCGCGTGGGTGCCGCTCTCCTCGGAGCGCTGGCGCTCGCCGCGGCGGCCTGCACCGGCTCCGGGTCGTCCGGCGGGTCGAACGGTGAGGACGGCGAAGGCACCCGAGCCTCGGTGGAGACGCCGGACATCCGTGTCCGCGACGTCCGGGGCCTCGGCAAGATCCTGGTGAACGCCCACGGTCGGCCGCTGTACGTCAACAACGTGGACACCGCCGGGCGGATTCGGTGCGCGGGCGCCTGCTCGGTCACCTGGCGGCCCTTCGAGATCAGCGCGGAGTCGGTGCCGTCGAAGTTGCCGGGCATCAACGGCACGTTCTCGGTGGTCGAGCGACCCGACGGCACCCGGCAGCTCGCGCTGACCGGTCGTCCCCTCTATGCCTACGTCGAGGACAAGGAGCCCGGCAGGGCCGCGGGGAACTGGGTGACGGTGTCGTTCTCCGGCTCGAGCTTCACCTGGCGTGTGGTGACCGCGACTGGTGCGCTTCCGCCTCACCCGACCGAGAGCCCGAGCCCCACCACCAACAGCGAGCAGGCCAGCTCCTGACCGTCCCGCGTCAGCTGGCGACGGTGCGGGTCCGCGGGCCGGCGCGCAGGACCTGGGACGGCAGCTGGTGTCCGACCAACCGCTCGGCCTGGGCCGCGACGTCGAGGAGCAGGTCGAGGTCCACGCCCGTCTCGACCCCCATGTCCTCGAGCATGTGGACGACCTCCTCGGTCGCGATGTTGCCGCTCGCCCCAGGGGCGTAGGGGCACCCACCCAGCCCACCCACGCTGGCGTCGAACTCGGTGACGCCGAGCTGGAGGGCGGCGAGCACGTTGGCCAGCCCGGTGCCCCGCGTGTTGTGGAAGTGCAGAGCCAACGGGACCGTCGGCAGGCTCGCCCGCGTGGTCTCGACCAGCTCCTCCACCCTGGTGGGGGTCGCCATACCGGTGGTGTCCCCGTAGGCGAGCGTGTCCGCGCCCGCGTCGAGCGCGGCCCGGGCGATGGACACCACCCGCGAGACCGGGATGTCCCCTTCGTACGGGCAGCCCCACGCGGTCGCGATGATCACCTGACAGGTGGCGCCGACCGAGTGGGCGAGGTCGACCACCGCCTCGATCTCGGCGAGCGACTCAGCCGTGGACCGGTTGACGTTGACCTGGTTGTGTCGTTCCGATGCGGACACGACCACCTCGAGCGACCGGACACCCACGTCGAGCGCCCGCCGCGCGCCGGTGAGGTTGGGCACCAGCGCGGAGTACTCGACGCCCTCGTGGCGGGTGATCTCCGACCAGACCCGCTCGGCGTCGCCCATCTGCGGAATCGCTCTCGGGTGGACGAAGCTGACCGCCTCGATGCGTTGCAGCCCGGTCTTGGACAACGCGTCGATGAGCGCCACCTTGCCGGCGGTCGGGACGGGCGGTTCGTTCTGCAGGCCGTCCCGGGGCCCGACCTCGCGCAGGAGGACTCGGCTGGGCAACCGCATGGGCCTCACCTCCCCCGGCAGTATCCCTCCGGCTGGTCGTCGGCGGGCGACTCACGACCGAGGCCGTTCACCCGGCCAGACCGGCGGACGTTTCTCCACGAAGGCCGCGATTCCCTCATGGCGGTCCGGAGAGGACGCCGCCGCCCGCCAGGCCGCGTCCTCGACGTCGAGCGCCGGCCCGAGCTCGAGCGCGAAGCCCTGGCGCAGAGCCCGCTTGGCGTGGCGGACGGCGATGGGTGAGTTCCGGGCGATCTGGCGGGCCAGGTCGAGCGCGGTGTCGCGGGCCCGACCTGGTGGCACCAGGCGGTCGATGAAGCCCAGCCGATCCGCCTCGCTGGCCTCCACGCGTCGACCGGTGAAGAGCAGGTCGCTGGCGCGGGACCAGCCGACGCGGCGGGCCAGCAGCTGGGTCGCGCCACCGCCGGGGACGAGCCCGACCGAGACCTCGGGCACCCCGAAGACCGCCGTCTCGTCGGCGACGATGAGGTCGCAGGACAGCGCCAGCTCGAACCCACCACCCAGCGCGTAGCGGTGGACGGCGGCGATCGCGGGCATGGGCAGGTCGAGGAGCCCGCCGAACGCCCGCCGCATGATCGGGCGCTGTCTCCACAGGTCGTCGTCGCTGAAGGTGTTGCGCTCCTTCAGGTCAGCGCCGACACAGAACGCGCGGTCGCAGGCGCTGGAGAGCACGACCGCGCGGACCGCTGGATCGGCGGCGACGTCGGCGGTGGCTCGGCCCAGCGCGTCCGCGAGAGCGGTCGACAATGCGTTCAGTGCCTCGGGACGGTTGAGCACCAGCTCGACGACCTGGCCCTCTGGGTCCACCCGTCGCACGTCCAGCCCGTCGTACCGCCCCATGGCCTTAGCGTAGGCGGCGACTCGTCGAGCGGTCGGGTTTCGCTTCGAGTGCGCGACGTCACCGTGCGGGCGCGCGACGCGTCTCCCCGTCGTCGTCCTCGGCGGCGAAGATGAGCTCGGCGATCGTGCGTTGAACGGTCTCGACGCGGGGGACGTCGTGCAAGACGATCTTGCCCTGCTCGCCCGCTGACCAGACCACGAGCGTGCCGCAGCGAAGGATGCGGTCGAGGACGTCTCGCTCGCTGGAGACGTCGTTGATGCGCGTGAGCGGGATGTCCCGACCAGTCCGCGTGAAGACGCCTTGGCGGGTGATGAGCCGGCGGTCGGTGAGCACGTACGTGGAGGCGAGCCAGTTGAGCAACGGCCAGAGCGAGTAGACGCAGACACCCAGCAGGGCGAGAACGGCGACCGCGATCCGCACCGGCTGCTGGTACTGCCCGGGCGGAATCAGCACGACGATCGTGACCGCCGCGGCCACCGTGAGCAGGAGAAGGACGACGGGTACCACCGTGACCTTCCAGTGGGTGCGCATGCTCAGGACGACCCGCTCGTCCGCACCGAGCAGCTTGGCCGGGATGCCCATCCGTGCTCCTTGTTCGTGCCTGCTCGCCGTCACGCAGATCATGCCCGACCGGCTCTGGACATCGCACGCGACGCGGTCGGCGACGGGCGAGGAACTCGCCGTCGTGCGCCACGCCCGCTCGTCGTGCGCTGGGGTCCCCGGTGCGTGGGTCAGCGCAGGTGCGTCACGTCGCCCGCGCCCAACGCGCGGTCACCCGCCGACGTGCGGACGACCAGCCGGCCGTCGGCGTCGACGTCGCGAGCGCGCCCGGAGATCCACTGGTCGGGAGCCAGCTGGACCCGGACGTCACGGCCGAGGGTGGCACAGACGGCCCGGTAGTCGGCGCGGAGCCCGCCACCCGGGCCCGCGTCGGGATCGCCCCCAACGGCGCGCCAGGCCTGGTAGCGGGCCTCGAGGGCGCGTAAGAGGACGGCGAGCAGGCTCGCTCGGTCCGTCGTTCGCGCTCCCGCGAGGAGCAGTGACGTCGGCATGAGAGCGGTCTCCGTGCCCGTGGCCGCCCGGGCCGTGGGAAGCTCGTCCGCGGTCATCGTGACGTTGAGGCCGATGCCGACCACGGCGGCCGGCCCGGTCGGCGTCTCCACCCGCTCGACAAGGATGCCGCCGAGCTTGCGCTCGTCGACGAGGACGTCGTTGGGCCACTTCAGACGAACGGTGAGGCCGGTTGTCGCGGTGAGCCCGTCGACGACGGCGCGGCCGGCGAGCAGGGGAAGCCACGGCCAGCGCCGAGCTGGCACGGTCGTGGGTCGCAGGAGGAGCGAGAAGGTCAGTCCCGACCGCGGCGGAGCGACCCACCGTCGATCGAGTCGGCCACGTCCAGCGGTCTGGTGCTCGGCGACCACGACGGTCCCCTCGGGCGCGCCGGCCACGGCCGCCGCACGCACGTCCTCATTGGTCGATCCGGTCTCCTCCACCACCCGTAGCTCGGTCACCAGACCGTCGGCACCGAGCAAGGCACGGCGAACGTCGTCCACCGTGAGCGGCGCGCGTTCGGGAGGCGTGCTCCTCGACGGCACGTGCGAGCCCGCTGGGTCGTCACTCGGCGGCACGTCGAAAGCTTAGGCGGCCCGCCATCCCTCCCTTCCGCGCTCCCGCGTTCCCTTCGTTCACGCGCCGACTCCACACGCCGATCACTCGCCACGTCGTCCGCACGATTGTCGTCCGCACGGTTGTCGTCCGCACGGTTGTCGTCCGGGTGGTCTTACGACACGGCGAGGAGGACCGCACCGATGTGATGTGGATAGTGACGCAAGCGTTGGCGAATTGTGATCCAGCGGCCTGTAACGAGACGATCTCGTCCTTTAAGGTCGAGCACCAGACGTCGTGACATGGCGACAACCACATCGACGGAGCAGTCACCAGTAGCGATCAGAACCACCAACGGAATCACGGGGAAACGACCGACGGCGCCACAGCGAGTCCCGCTACTGGAACAGCGTGGGCCGTGCATGCGGTGTCGCGCGTGTGGCGCAGGTCGAGGGGAGATTCGATGCGTTGGAGACGACTAGCGGCCGTGGCCGGCGTTGTGGCGCTGGGTGTGGCCGCTTGTGGTGGTGGGGCAACCCCATCGGAGCGGGCGAAGGAGCAGCAGGAGCAGAAGGCTGCTTCCGCGAGCCCCTCGCCTGGTGGTGGGTACGAGGTGCTGCTGGACCCGGACGCGAAGGGTCCGGCCAAGGACGTTCCTGGCGCGCAGCGCGGTGGGACGATCACCACGTTGACGTCGGCGGCTCCGGAGACGTTTGACCCCACCAGGGCCTACTACATCGACGTCTTGGCGGTTCTGCGTCTGACGGCGCGGACGCTGACGGCGATGGAGCTGCGCGAGGACGGCAAGTACTACCTGGTGCCGGACCTGGCGACGGACCTGGGCCAGCACAACGAGGACTTCACCGAGTGGCGGTTCACTCTCAAAGACGGCATCAAGTTCGAAGACGGCACCCCGGTGACGTCGAAGGACATCGCCTACGCGGTCAAGCGCTCCTTTGCGACCGAGGAGCTGCCGTCGGGTCCGACGTACCAGCAGACGTACTTCCTCGACGGTGACAAGTACAAGGGTCCGTTCAAGTCGCCTGAGCAGGGTGGCGGTCCGGACTACGCCGGGGTGGAGACCCCGGACGACAAGACCATCGTGTTGAAGATGGCCAAGCCGTTCCCGGACCTGCCGTTCTACACGACGTTCCCGGTGTTCACCCCGATCCCTGAGGACAAGGACACCAAGGAGAACTACGGCAACCACCCGCTGGCGACCGGTCCGTACAAGTTCGAGTCCTACCAGAAGGGCAAGCAGCTGGTGCTCACCAGGAACGAGCACTGGGACCCGAACACCGACCCGGCTCGTCACCAGTACGTCGACAAGTTCGTGTTCAAGTTCGGGCAGGACCCGATCAAGTTGCAGGAGCAGCTGATCGCTGACAAGGGCCCGGACCAGTACGCGATCACCTACGACGGGGTGGACGCCTCGCTGCTGCCGAAGATCCAGAACAAGGAGCCCGAGGAGCGGATGCTCACGGGACCCGGCACCTGCACCTTCTTCGTCTACCTCGACACCCGTCGGATCCCGCTGGAGGTGCGTCGGGCGCTGGCGGTGGCCTGGCCGCACGACGCGCTGCACAAGGCCGCGGGTGACAGCCCGTTCACCTACGAGCCGGCGACCACGATCCTGCCGAAGGTGACCCCCGGCTGGCAGAACTTCGACGTGATCGGCAACGGCGCCAAGGGCGATGGTGACCCGGAGAAGGCCCGCAAGATGCTGGAGGAGTCCGGTCACCTGGGCTTCGAGATCGTCTGGTCCTACGCCAACGACGACGAGATCGCGGCTCAGGTGTCGGCGGTGCGGGAGGAGAAGCTGCAGGCGGCTGGCTTCAAGACCCGCGCCATCCCGATGCCGCGTGACCAGCGCCGGGCGGACATGGACAACCCGAACTCCGAGACCAACATCCGCATTCTGGGTTGGTGCCTGGACTGGCCGTCGGCGACCACGGTGTTCCCGGCGATCTTCGACGGGCGTCTGATCGAGCTGAACCCCAACAGCGCGCCGAACAAGTCGTTCCTCAACGAGCCTGAGGTCAACTCCGAGATCGACCGCATCGGCTCTCTGCCCATCGAGGAACAGCCCGCTGAGTGGGCCAAGCTCGACAAGATGCTCATGGAGAAGTACCTCCCGGTCATCCCCACCCACTACGGCAAGACCAACTTCCTGCACGGCTCGAAGGTCGGTGGCGTCGTCCTCGACGTCTACGGCGGCGGGCCGGACTACACGAAGCTGTACGCCAAGCAGTAGAGCGACCTCACGTACGGGAGGGCGGGACACCGCGGTGTCCCGCCCTCCAAGCGTTTCGGGCCCTACGCCGACGATCTCGGTGCGGCACGGAGCCGTAGGTCTATCCGGTGTTCTGGAGGCCAGCCGCGATGCCGTTGACCGTGAGCAGCACCAGGCGCCGAAGCCGGTTCGCCTCGCTCTCCGGCAGGTCCTGGGTCCGCAACGCGCGGAACGCGCGAAGCTGCAGGTAGGACAGTGCGTCGACGTACGGGTTCCGCAGCTGCACGGCGCGGCCGAGGACGCGGCGGTTCTCCAGCAGGCGCTCGTGCCCGGTCACCGCCAGAACCCACCGGGTGGTGCGCGCGTGCTCGTCGAGCACCTTCTCGGTGAGGTCCGGCCGGTCACCGAGCTCCAGGTAGCGTCGCGCGATCCGAGCGTCCGACTTCGCCAGTGACATCTCCACGTTGTCGATCGTCACGGTGAACAACGGCCACTCGGCGTACGCCTGGCGCAGCAGGTCCAGATCACCGACCGCCTCCAGACCGGAGCCAACGCCGTACCAGCCCGCCAGGTTGACCCTCGCCTGCGTCCACGCGAACACCCACGGGATGGCGCGCAGATCCTCCAGCGACGACACCGACAGCCCACGCCGGGCGGGACGGGAGCCGATCGGCAGCTGACCGACCTCCTCCAGCGGCGTCACCTTCGCGAACCATTCGGCGAAGCCCTCGCTGCGAACCAGCCCGTGGTAGGCGCGCCGCGCCGCGTCGTCCATCGTGGCGGCGAGGTCGGCGTACTTCTCTGCGGCATTCGCCGCCCGGGATTCCACGGTGGGCGTCGAGGCGAGCAATGTCGCGGCCGCCACCTGCTCGATGTGCCGCCGCGCGATCAGCGGGTTGCCGTACCGAGCGAAGATCACCTCGCCCTGCTCGGTGAGCTTGAACCGGCCGTTGACCGACCCCGGCGCCTGGGCGAGGACCGCGCGGTTCGCCGGACCGCCACCCCGGCCGAGCGCGCCGCCGCGGCCGTGGAAGAGGGTGAGCCGGATGTCGTGGCGCTTGGCCCAGGCCGCGAGCGCCGCCTGCGCGTCGTACAGCGCCAGCGTCGCGGACAGCGGCCCGGCGTCCTTGGCGGAGTCGGAGTAGCCGAGCATCACCTCGAACCGGCGGCCGGTCTCCTCCAGCCGTCGCTGGATCTGCGGCAGTCTCAGCGCCTCGTCGAGGATGCCGACGGCGGCCTTGAGGTCGTCCTCGGTCTCGAACAGGGGGATGACGTCCAGCGCCAGCGGACGGCCGTCGAGGGCCCGCTCCGCCAGCTCGAAGACGGCCGCCAGGTCGTTGGCGGACTGGGTGAACGACACGACGTACCGTCGGCAGGCGTCCGGGCCGAAGCGCTGCTGAACCTGGGCCATCACCCGGAAGACCGAGAGCACCTCCTCGGTCTCCGGCGAGGTCTCCCCTGAGGCGAGCTCCGCCAGCGCCCGCGCGTGGACCTTGGAGTGCTGGCGGATCTCCAGCTCGGCCAGGTGGAAGCCGAACGTCTCGACCTGCCAGATCAGCTCCTGCAGCTCGCCGTACGCCTGGCGACGGGCCCCGGCAGCAGCCAGGGACGCCTGGACGGCGCGCAGCTCGGCGAGGAACTCCTCGGCCTTGCCGTAGGCGAAGTCGGCGTTCCGCTGCCGGGTCGCCGACAGCTTGCGGGCCGCGAGGAGCAGCACCTGCCGGTGCGGCTCGCCCGGCGAGCGGGTCGCGACCTCCTCGACCACCTCGGGCGCGATGGCCCGGGCGTCGGCCAGCAGCCGGCGCACCTCCGGGCTGGCTGGGGTCGTCTCCTCGTCGACGGTCAACGCCCGTCCCACGCGCTCGCAGACCCGCTCCAGGGCGCGCAGGACGTGGTCGGCCTGGATGGCCATCGCCGTCCGGGTGACCTGCGACGTCACATACGGGTTGCCGTCCCGGTCGCCACCGATCCACGACCCGAGACGGACGAACGCCGGAACCCGTGGCGGCTCGGTCCCCGCGCGCTCTCCCGCCAGCACGTTGTCGAGCTGGCGGTAGGTGCGGGGCAGGACCTGGAAGAGCGTGTCGTCGAAGACCGCCATGGCCGTGCGGACCTCGTCGAGCGGGCTCGGCTTGGTGACCCGGATCTGGGAGGTCCGCCACAGCCGGTCGATCTCCTCCAGCAGCCGGCGGCGGTTCTCGGCCAGGTCGGCGGCGCCCAGCTTGGGGCTGTCCCGCTCGGCGAGCAGGGCGGAGATGCGCTGGATGGCGGAGGCGACCGCCCGTCGACGCGCCTCGGTGGGGTGGGCGGTCAACACCGGACGGAACTCCAGGCGAGAGAGCAGGGTCAACGCGTGCTCCTCGCCGTACTGAGTGGTGATCTGCGCCACGGCGGCGGCCAGCGAGTCGCGCACCGGAGCGTCGCCGGTGTCGTACTCCCGCAGCACCCGGGCCCGATGGTGCTCCTCGGCGAGGTTGGTGAGGTGGAAGTAGCAGGTGAACGCCCGGGCGACCTCCTCGGCCCGGTCCAGGTCCCACGAGGCGACCAGCGCCTCACTGGCCTGGGCGGCTTCCTCGGCGCGGGCCGGGTCGTCGTGGTGAGCGGCGATGGTCAGCTCACGGAGCCGTTCGACGTCGGCGAGCAGCGTCGGGCCACCGTACTCCCGTAGCACCTGACCCAGCAGCTCCCCGAGCAGGCGGACGTCGGCCCGCAGAGGGGCCGGGACCTCGAAGCGCGCGTGCACCCGCGACGGTGGAGTGGTGGGCATGCTGGCAAGGGTAGTCGGGTGGGATCGGAACCCGCCGGGCGCGAGACCGCGCCCGGCGGCCGGTGCCGGGCTTCCGACGCCCGGCACGTGCCCCACGAGCCCGGTCGTACCGGACGGGGCGGGTAGGCTCGCGCCCGCAGCACGAACTGGGAGGAAGCAGATGGAAGCCAGGCAGCCGGACACCGCAACCGGGTCGGGCGCCGAGCACAGCGCATCGTCAGGCGGCCCGCGGAGCACGGATGGCGCGCAGCCGCCGACGCCTCCCACACCAGACCCAGCCCCGTCCCCGGACATCCACACCACCGCCGGCAAGCTCGCTGACCTCGGACGGCGCCTCCACGAGGCGATCCACGCCGGGTCGGCGCGCATGGTGGAGCGGCAGCACGCCCGAGGCAAGCTCACCGCTCGGGAGCGCATCGACCTGCTGCTGGACGAGGGGTCGTTCGTCGAGCTCGACGAGCTGGCCCGGCACCGGTCGGCCAACTTCGGGCTGGACCGTAACCGGCCACTCGGCGATGGAGTCGTGACCGGCTTCGGCACCGTCAACGGCCGTCAGGTCTGTGTCTTCAGCCAGGACGTCACCGTCTTCGGCGGCAGCCTGGGCGAGGTGTACGGCGAGAAGATCCTCAAGGTCATGGACCTCGCGCTGAAGACCGGGTGCCCGATCATCGGCATCAACGAGGGCAGCGGCGCCCGCATCCAAGAGGGCGTGGTCTCGCTCGGGCTCTACGGCGAGATCTTCCGTCGGAACATCCTCGCCTCCGGTGTGATCCCGCAGATCTCCCTCATCATGGGCACCTGCGCCGGCGGCCACGTGTACTCGCCGGCCCTCACCGACATCACGGTGATGGTCGACCAAACCTCGCACATGTTCATCACCGGCCCCGGCGTGATCAAGACCGTCACCGGCGAGGACGTCTCCTTCGAGGAGCTGGGCGGCGCCCTGACCCACAACACCAAGAGCGGCAACGCCCACTACATGGCCGCTGACGAGCACGACGCGATCGACTGGGTCAAGGCGCTCCTGTCGTACCTGCCGCAGAACAACCTCGAAGAACCGCCCGCGTACGACGTCGAGGCGGACCTGACCATCAACGACAGCGACCGCGAGCTCGACAGCCTGATCCCCGACTCACCCAACCAGCCCTACGACATCCACACGGTCATCGAGCACGTTCTCGACGACGGTGAGTTCTTGGAGATCCAACCGCTGTTCGCGCAGAACATCGTCTGCGGTTTCGGACGCGTCGAGGGGCGCACCGTCGGCGTCGTCGGCAACCAACCCCTCCAGTTCGCCGGCTGCCTCGACATCCACGCCTCGGAGAAGGCCGCGCGGTTCGTCCGCACCTGCGACGCCTTCAACATCCCGATCCTGACCTTCGTCGACGTGCCCGGGTTCCTGCCGGGGACCGACCAGGAGTGGAACGGGATCATCCGGCGTGGCGCCAAGCTCATCTACGCCTACGCCGAGGCCACCGTGCCGCTCGTCACCGTGATCACCCGGAAGGCCTACGGCGGCGCGTACGACGTCATGGGGTCGAAGCACCTCGGCGCGGACATCAACCTGGCCTGGCCTACGGCGCAGATCGCGGTCATGGGCGCGCAAGGCGCCGTGGAGGTGCTGCACCGCCGGGAGATCGCGGCCGCGGAGGACCCCGAGGCGGTGCGCGCGCGACGGATCCAGGAGTACGAGGACACGCTGCTCAACCCCTACATCGCGGCCGAGCGCGGCTACGTCGACGCGGTGATCTACCCGCACGAGACCCGCGTCGAGGTGATCCGTGCGCTGCGCCTGCTCCGTAACAAGCGGGAGACCTTGCCACCGCGCAAGCACGGCAACATCCCGCTGTGACCTCGTGCCAGGAGGCGAACTGATGGCGGTCGACGAACCACGACCCACCGGCCAGCCGCGCCGTGGGGAGCCGCGTCAGCGTGACGCCGGCGTCACGGCGGAGGTCCCGACGTCGCCGGCGGAGGCCGAGAGGGACGCGTTGCTCCGGGTGGTCAAGGGGACGCCGACGCCGGAGGAGTTCGCCGCACTCGTCGCGGTGATCTCCGCGAAGCTCCGCGCGGCGCGAAGCGTCCAGCCCAGCGGCACACGCGGGCCGTCGCCGTGGGCGGTCTACTGGCGCCGCGCGCGGCAACCCCTGCGGCCGGGTCCGAACGCCTGGCGAGCCAGTGCGCTCCCGCGGTAGCCGGCCGCGGTGTCCAACCGCGCCGACACTCTCCGCCCGGTGTGGTGGCGCGCTCCGACGACGGGCTAGGGTCGAAGCCGCAGTTGGTTCTCCTCGCCGAGCGGACCCGCGCGGTGGGGAGAGGTAAGAGGGAACCCGGTGAGAGTCCGGGACTGCCCCGCAGCGGTGAGTGGGAACGACCGCCGTCATACGCACTGGGCGGCATGAGCCTCCTGGGAAGCGACGGCCAGTAGGAACCCGTCGGCCTCCGGTGCCGTGAGCCGGGGCCACGCCAGCCCACGAGTCCGAAGACCTGCCAGCTGCCCGCATGCCAGGAAGGCACGCGGTCCCGACGATGAGTTCGCGAGGGAAGGACTCATGGCTGCTGGACGCACGACCGTGCTCGGCTACCCCCGGATCGGGCAGCGACGAGAGCTCAAGCGCGCCACCGAGGCCTACTGGTCCGGAAAGATCGACGCCACCGCGCTCCTCGACACCGCGGCGAGCCTTCGCCGACAGACCTGGGAGACCCTCCGAGACGCCGGCCTCGACGAGATCCCCTCCAACACGTTCTCGCTCTACGACCAGGTCCTCGACCACGCGGTGCTGGTCGGTGCGGTCCCACCCCGCTTCCGCCAGCTGACCGGCCTCGACCGCTACTTCGCGATGGCGCGCGGCGTCACCGGTGCTCCGCCGCTGGAGATGACCAAGTGGTTCGACACCAACTACCACTACCTCGTTCCGGAGGTGGGCCCGGACACGGTCTTCCGCCTCGACGAGGAGCACGTCAAACCCGTCGAGGAGTACCACGAGGCCGCGGCGCTGGGGCTCGACACCCGGCCGGTGCTCCTCGGTCCCCTCACGTTCCTGCTGCTGGCCAAGCCGGCGCCGGGTGCACCCGAGGGCTTCCGCCCGCTCGACCTGCTCTCGCCGCTGCTGGACGTCTACGCCGACCTGCTGGGTCGGCTCGCCGACGTCGGAGCGAGCTGGGTGCAGCTCGACGAGCCCGCCTTGGCCGCCGACCGCTCCCCGGAGGAGCTGGCCCTGCTCCGGGCCGCGTATGACCGGTTGGGCTCGTCGCCCCGACGCCCCAAGCTCCTGGTCGCGACCTACTTCGGACCGATCCGCGAGGCGCTGGGCGTCCTCGCGGCCACCCCGGTGGACGGTCTGGCGCTCGACCTCGTCGCGGGCGCTGAGGACGCCACGCGGGTGGCGTCGGCCGGCCTGTCGCGCCGCAGGCTCGTCGCCGGCTTGGTGGACGGCCGCAACGTGTGGCGGACGAACCTCCCGCAGGCATTGGCGGTGGCCGCCTCGCTCCTCGGCTCGGTGGACGAGCTCATGGTGGGCACCTCCTGCTCTCTCCAGCACGTCCCGCTCGACGTCTCGCTGGAGACGTCGCTGCCGGAGGAGCTGCGAGGACGGCTGGCCTTCGCCCGCCAGAAGGTCGACGAGGTGGTCCTGCTCGGTCGGGCGCTCCGGGAGGGTCGGGAGCAGATCTCGGACGAGCTCGCGCAGGCCGAAGCGGCCAGGACGCGACGGCCGCCGGGCACCGTCGACGCCCGGGTGCGGGCGCGGCTCGCGGCACTCGGTGACGGGACCCCGCGCGGCGACTACGCGTCCCGGGTGCGGGCGCGGTCCGCGACCAACCCGCTGCCGCTGCTACCCACGACGACGATCGGGTCGTTCCCCCAGACGTCGGAGATCCGCGCTGCCCGGGCCGACCTGCGCCACGGACGGATCGACGAGGCCACCTACAAGGCCCGTATGCGCGCCGAGATCGACAAGGTGATCGCGCTGCAGGAGGACATCGGCCTCGACGTCCTCGTCCACGGCGAGCCCGAGCGCAACGACATGGTGCAGTACTTCGCCGAACGCCTCACCGGCTTCGCGTGCACCGAGTCGGGCTGGGTGCAGTCGTACGGCACCCGCTACGTCCGTCCTCCGATCCTCTACGGCGACGTGGCTCGGCCGGAGCCCATCACCGTCGAGTGGACGACCTATGCCCAGTCCCGCACCACCAAGCCGGTCAAGGGAATGTTGACAGGGCCGGTCACCATGCTGGCGTGGTCGTTCGTCCGGGACGACCAGAGCCTCGCGGAGACGGCACGCCAGGTCGCGCTCGCGCTGCGGGACGAGATCCGTGACCTGGAGGCGGCCGGGATCCGGCACATCCAGGTCGACGAACCGGCGCTGCGGGAGCGGTTGCCGCTGCGCTCGGCCGACCAGCCGGAGTACCTGCGGTGGGCGGTCGGCGCGTTCCGGCTGGCGACCTCGGGTGTCGCCGACACCACCACGATCCACTCGCACATGTGCTACTCCGAGTTCGGCGAGATCGTGGACGCGATCGACGCGCTCGACGCCGACGTGGTGAGCGTCGAGGCGGCACGGTCTCGCATGGAGCTGGTGCACGACCTGGCGCGCACCGGCTACCGGCGCGGTATCGGGCCAGGCGTCTACGACATCCACTCGCCACGCGTCCCGACCGTGGAGGAGATCGAAGACGCGTTGCGGCTGGCCTTGGCAGCGCTCGATCCCGCGCAGCTGTGGGTCAATCCGGACTGTGGCTTGAAGACCCGCCGGTACGAGGAGGTGGTGCCGGCGCTGCGCGCCATGGTGGAGGCGGCCCGCCGGGTCCGAGCCACGCTCCACCCCGCCCCGGCCCCGGCCCGCTGACTCGGCCGGCGGGCGTAGGTCGCAGCGGTGGCCGATGAGCGACCACGCTCACCCGTCGTGGGGCCCTTCGGCAGCGCGAAGGGCCCCACGACAGCTCAGCGGTCGCAGCCGCCCTCGCCATCGGGCCGGATGTGCGGCCGCGCGATGTCCTCGTATCCCTTGTAGGCGTAAGGATCCTCCCCGGCGACCATCACGATGTCGCGGTAGTCCCACTTGGCGACGTGTTGACCTGGCACCGGGCGCCACGGCAGCAGCGACTCCGCGCTCAGGTAGTGGTTGACCAGCGCCCGTCGGAAGCCGTGCTTGCCGGTGTTGGGGAGCGACCGGTGCAGCAGGTAGCCGTTGAAGATGATCGCGGCGCCCGCGGGGATCTCCACGGGGACAGCGTCTTCGTCCTTGTAGGGGAAGTTGTAGGCCTCGACCGTGCAGTCGAAGCGCTCGTCGTTGTGCTCCCGGTCGGGGTAGATCACGCCCCTCGCGTGCGAGCCGGGCAGCACCCACAGGCAGCCGTTCTCGACCGTGGCGTCGTCGAGCGCGATCCAGGCGGCGGTGAGCGACCGGTCCCTGGTGGGGATGAAGAACTCGTCCTGGTGCCAGGCCTGGCCGGGCTTGCCCTCCGACTTCATGAAGATCATCGACTGCATCGCCTTGACGTTCGGCCCGATCACCCGGGTCAACGCCTCGACGATCCGTGGCGCGCGCAAGGCCCGCTCCATCACCGGCGACACCTTGTGCGGCATGTGGATGCACAGGTACCGGCGCATCGCCTCCTCGTCCGAGGCGTCGAGATCCACCTGGAAGTCTCCCTCCACGTGGCCGAGCTCGCCCCTGCAGAGCCTGGCGGCCTCGGCGTTGATCTCGGCCACCTCGGCTGACGAGATCGCGTTGGCGAGCACCGCGTAGCCGTCGACGCGGACCTGCTCGACGAACTCGTCTGTCACGTTCTCGTGCAGACGGACCGAGCTCGTGCGTTCTGGCGTGCTGACCGTGGTCATGTCTGACTCCTCGGCTCGTCGACCCCTCTGGGCCAGCATCACCCGCCGCTTCGGGGCAGACCATGCCCCGACGAGTCCATAACCTGTCTGTTCGTGACCTACCGGGTGATCGTTCGCACCGGTCCTGACGTCGCGCACTACCCACCGGGCGCGACTTTCGGGCCACGCACCCTACGCGACTTCGAGTTCGTGTGGCTGCTGCGCGGGAGCGCCCGGTGGTGTGAAGGCGCGACGTCGCTGGACCTGCGACCCGGGACTCTGCTCCTCGCCCGCCCGGGCATGCGGGACCAGTTCTCCTGGGACAGACATCGCGCGTCGGTCCACGCCTACGTCCACTTCAGCCTCGTCGGGGAGCTCCCCGCCTCGATGCGCCAGCCGGACATGTGGCCGCTCACCCGCGAGCTCAGCTCCGCCGATCCGCTGGGCGCGCTGTGCAGGTACGCCCTGTGGTTGGGTCGCCATACCTCGGCGAACGCCGTCGCGCGACGAGCCGACGTCCTGAGCTGGCTGCTCGACCTCTTCCTCCGGGGCCCGCTCCCCAGCGACGACGACGGCGACCTCCCGCCTCACCTGGCGAGACTGGCCGACCGGCTCCGGACATCCTGGCGGTCGGACGGCACGTGCGCGCCTTCGCTCCGCGAGCTTGCCGCGGCGGCGCGGGTCTCACCCGGTCACCTGTGTCGGCTGTTCCGACGCGAGTACGGCATCGGGCCAGTCGCCGCGATCGAGCTCGTCCGACTCGCCCGAGCCGCCACGCTCCTCCAACGAAGCAACCTGACCGTGGCCGCGGTGGCGACGACGTGCGGGTTCGCCAACCCGTTCCACTTCACGCGACGATTCCGTCACGCGTACGGCGTACCACCGCGGGTCTACCGCGCCACCCACGCCGTCGACGACCCCCTGGCACCGCTGGCCCGCGTCGGCCTGCTCCCCCTCGCGCACCGGCTCCTGCTCGAGGACGCGTGACAGAGGGCGTCAGCTGACGCGCGCCACTCATCCCGCTCAGGAGCGGAAGCCGGTGCCGCTCACGACCGCGAGGACGTCGAGTCGCCTCGGTCGAGCCGGGACACCGGCTGCGCGCGCTGGCAGGCGTAGGTCCGCGCCAGCGCGAACGTGCGCTCGGCGAGGTCACGAATGCTGCTGTGGTCGAAGCCGAACAGACCACTGCGCAGGGTGTCGGAGAACGGCGAGGTCCAGTGTCGTGGGATGCCGCCCCGGCCCGCGAACGCACCCGCGACCGAGCCGACCGTTCCGCCATTGGAGTCCGTGTCAAGGCCAGCTTGCACTGTGAGACCGATCGCGTTGGTGTAGTCGTCCTCGGCGTACAGCAGCCCGAAGACACAGGCGACGGCGTTGTTGATGGTGTGCACCCAGTGGTAGTGACCGTAGCGCTCGTCCAGGCGGGCGCGGGCCTCCTCCCACGTCACCTTGCTGTCGTAGACCTCGACCGCCCAGCGCAGCGCCTCGGCGAGTCGGGAACGTGCCGGCACGTGCCGCAGCGACTCCTCCACCGCGTCGCGCAGCGTGGTCGCCGTGAACGCGGCCGCGACGAGAGCCGCCGCCCACATCTCGCCGTAGATGCCGTTGCCCCGGTGGGACAGCACCGCGTCCTGGTAGGCCAGGAGCGCGGCATCCCGCGGCCGTCCCGCGCAGACGTACCCGAACACGTCACCGCGAATCTGCGCGCCGATCCATTCCCGGTAGGGGTTGTCGACGACCGCCGCGCGCTCCGGCTCGACGCCGTTGACGAGGTTGCGGTAGGTGACCCGCTCGGCGGTGTAGGTGAGGTGGTACGGCAGACGCAGCAGCCATTCCTCGGCGACGTCCGCGCAGGTGTAGTCGAAACCTCGGGTCTCCAGCAGGTGAAGGCCGAGCAGGGTGTAGTCCAGGTCGTCGTCACGCGGCGCGGCGACCACCCGGCCCTTGGTCGTCTCGGTCCAGCAGGGGTTGAGCTCGAAGCCCTCGGGCATCGGGTCGAGCCGGCGGATGTAGTCCCTGATCGGGTAGTTCCCGGACAGCTCCAGGTAGTGCCGCAGGCGTTCGGGAGTCCAGAACGCGCCGTTCTCCACCGGCTTTCCAAGGCAGTTGCCCGCGCACCGGCCGAGCCAGGCGGCCTCGATGCGGTCACGTAGCTCCGCGTTGCCGATTGGCCGGGCAGGCGGCGACGCCGGCGGCAGCTCCGCCTCGATCCCCTCCCGATCGGAGGGCTCGACGTAGGGCCAGTCGGGCCGACGGGGAAGCCGTTCCAGCTGGTCCAGGAGGGCTCGTGCGCGTGTGGGCGAGACCTCACGTGGTGGCCGGTCGAGCTGGTCGAGCACCGGTGAGACGTCGTAACCCGCCTCGCGTCGTTGCCGGAGCTCGTCGTCGAGCACCGCCGGAAGGTCGGACGGCTCCATGGTCACAGGTCTCCTCCGAGGTGTGCGTTGCCGGCGTCGCTACTCCCCCGCACGGCGTCGATGACGCGCATGACACCGAGGTGACCATACAGACCCCCACGATAGTGACCTACCGCGACGTCCTTGACACGAAAGGCTTCCGCCAGCTGCGTTCATAGAATGCGCGGGTGCGCGACGCAGTGCGATCCGGCGGGCGCCGACTGGTGCTCGCCTCGGCATCTCCCGCCCGACTGGCCACACTCCGGTCCGCCGGCATCGAGCCGGAGGTCGTCGTCTCCGGGGTCGACGAGAACGACGTGCCCGCCGCCTCGGCCGCCGAGCACGCGCTGGTGCTCGCCCGGCGAAAGGCCCAGGCGGTCGCCGCCACGCTGAGCGGGCCCGCCGCGCTCGTGATCGGCGCCGACTCCGTCCTCGAGCTGGACGGCGTCACGTACGGCAAGCCCGGAACTCCCCACGAGGCGGTCCGCCGTTGGCGGATGATGCGTGGGCGAGCGGGCGTCCTCCACACCGGGCACTGCGTCATCGAGACCGGCTCCGGACACCAGGTGGAGGGCGTCGAGTCGACGGTGGTCCACTTCGCCGACCTCTCCGACGACGAGATCAACGCCTACGTCGCCACCGGCGAGCCCCTCTCCGTCGCGGGTGGGTTCACCATCGACGGCCTCGGCGGCCCGTTCGTCGACAAGGTCGAGGGAGACCACCACAACGTGGTCGGCCTGTCGCTCCCGCTGCTCCGTCGTCTCCTCGCCGACCTCGGCGTCGCGTGGCCCGAGCTGTGGAACCGCTAGGTGACGCGCGGGCGTAGCCGGAGGTTCTGCATCCCGCCGTCGACGGCGAGCTCGACACCGGTCGACGCCCCAGCCGTCGGCGAGGCGAGGTAGACGATCGCCTCCGCCACCTCGCGGGGGGACACGAGCCGCCCCATCGGCTGGCGCGCCTCCAGCGCCTTGCGCTCGGCCTCCGGGTCGTCGGCCCGCTCGAGGAGCCGGCTGACCCACGGCGTGTCCACCGTCCCGGGATTGACGCAGTTGACCCGGATCCCCTCGTGCACGTGGTCAGCCGCCATCGCGAACGTGAGTGCGCGCACCGCGCCCTTGGACGCGCTGTAGAGGGCGCGCTGCGGAAGACCTGCCGTCGCCGCGACCGAGCAGGTGTTGACGATGACGGCGGACGGTGACTGCCGGAGGTGAGGCAGCGCCGCCCGGCTCACCCGCGCGATACCGACGACGTTGACGTCGAGGACCCGATGCCACTCGGCGTCGTCGTTGTCCGCAACGGTGCCTTGCGCGCCGATGCCCGCGTTGTTGACCACGATGTCGAGGCGGCCGAACCGGTCGACGACAGCCTGGACCGCACGGCGCACCGACGCGTCGTCGGTGACGTCACACGGGACACCGACGAGCGGCTCCCGCACCGTGTCCGCTCGCAGGTCCAGGCAGGCGACCTGAGCGCCGCGCTCCGCGAGCAGCGTCGCGGTCGCCAGCCCGATGCCAGACGCGCCACCGGTGACCAGCGCCACCAATCCGTCGAAGTCCCCCATGAGGCGTCGTCCTCCCGCTCAGGCCTGGACCAGACGCTGACGCTGCCGGCCCAGACCGTCGATCTCCAGCTCCATCACGTCGCCGGCCTTCAGGTACGGGAAGCGTCCGGACAACGCCACCCCTTGCGGCGTACCCGTGTTCAGCAGGTCACCCGGGTCGAGCACCATGTACTGCGACAGGTGCCAGATCAGGTAGCCCACGTCGAAGATCATGTCGGCGGTGGTGGAGTCCTGGCGGATCTCGCCGTTCACCCACGACCGCAGACCCAGATCGTCGGGCCGCACCTCGTCGGCCGGCACCAGCCATGGGCCGAGTGGGTTGAACGTCTCGGCGCACTTGCCCTTCGACCACTGGCCGCCGGACTGGTCGAGCTGGAAGGTTCGCTCGGACACGTCGTTGGACACGACGTATCCCGCGACGTGGTCGAGGGCCGCCTCCGGCGAGTCCAGGTAGCGGGCTCGCTTGCCGATCACCACGCCCAGCTCGACCTCCCAGTCCGTACGGGTCGAGCCGCGCGGGATGAGGACGTCGTCGTAGGGGCCCACGACCGTGTTGGGGTGCTTGAAGAAGAGGATCGGCGTCTCCGGCGGTGGGGACCCCGATTCCGCCGCGTGGGCGGCGTAGTTCTGGCCGATGCACAGCACGGCGCCCGGCTGGGCGATCGGGGCACCCACGCGGAGGCCGGACCCGTCGGCAGGATCGTCCACCCGGGGCAGGCCGCCCGCCGCGAGGGCGTCGCGGACCCGCGCGATGCCATCGCTGGCGAGGAAGCGACCGTCGATGTCAGGTGTGATCGACGAGATGTCGTACAGCGTCCCGTCGTCCGCACGGGCGACGGGACGCTCCGCGCCTCGGTCTCCCAAACGCAGTAGCTGCACGTGTCCGCCTCCTGCATCCCGATGGGCATCCGTGGAACGGGTCGGCCACCGAGTGACCGTGCCTGAGCCGGTGAGCCGGACTGCCGGTCTACCCGATCAGATCAGACGGTCCAAGTCGAGTAGCCGTTGCGGACCAGCCACTCGGCGCCGGCCTTGGCCACGTCGAACGGGTCACCGGCCGCCTCGTCCAGCTCGATGACGTGGTAGGCGACGTTCGTCCCGGCCCGGATGGCGGCGGCGTTGTCGACCGAGCCCTCGCCCACCGCCGTCTGCAGCTGTCCACGGACGCCTGGGCCGTCCTTGACGTGCAGCGTGTAGACCCGGTCCGCGTACGACGCGATGACCTTGGCCGGGTCCTGGCCCGCCGTGTGCGCCCAGTAGACGTCCACCTCGAGGAAGACGCGGGGATCGAGGTTGCGGACGAGGACGTCGTAGGCCGGCGTGCCGTCCTCGACCTGCCGCCACTCGAAGTCGTGGTTGTGGTACCCGATGTGGACGCCGCGCGCCTGCGCGCGCTCCGCGGCCGCGTTGAGCTTGTCGGCGAGCAGCTTGGCCTTGTCGGAGCTGGCGAGGACGTCCGGACCCCAGCCGCCACCGACGCCGGCCACCGCACCCGGAGCCGGCGCGATCAGCCGGTCGGTGCCGAGGATCTCCAGCTCGTCGAAGACCGCCTCCGCGTCGTCCCCCTCGGGCACCGATCCGTGCGCGGCGATAACCCGAAGGCCGGCGGCATCGAGCTGGGCGCGGAACTCGCGCGCGTCGGCGAGTCGCTCTGACACGTCGCGCTGGGGGTCCCCGATGCCGAACGCCTCGACCGCCCGGAAACCTTTCTCGGCAGCCCGGGCGAGCGCCGCCGCACGGTCCTCGGCCAGCGCGTTACGTACCGTGTAGAGCTGCAGGGCGAGGGGTGTCGCCATCGTCTCTCCGCTCCATCGTCATGAGCCAGCGATCGGTCTGCACAGTACCGTCGAGGGGTGGCGCTCCCCTCGACCGGGCACGTGCCAATCGCGGCCATCCTGCCGTAGCCGCTCGCGCCGCCTCGCACCGTCCCACGAGCTAAGACGTCGCGTCCGCCGAAGGACATGCAGCGTGTCGAGGAGCGCACCACCTGTGTCCACCGGCCGTCACGGTCGCGCGGAGGAGCGGGCACGCTCGGCGGCGGTCGTCCTGCGAGCGACGCCTCTCGGCAGGCGGCCGCGATGGAGCCGTCCCCACCCGCCCAGGACGCCACCGCTCCCCGGTGAGTACCGCCGCGCGTGCGTGACCGCTCCGGATGACGTGACCGGTTCACATGCGTGGTCACCGGTCGGGTGCCCAGCGAGGCCGGCCGACACCACACGCTCAGACCGGAGGAACACCGTGACGCTTGTCCGGCGTGCGGCGTTCCTTCGTCTGGGCGGCGGCCAGCCGGGCGACTACCTCCGCGCGCAGCCGCTCGGGTTCGACGACCGCGTCGATGACGAGGTCCGAGGCCAGCCGGAGGATGTCGATGTCCCGCTCGTACTCCCGACGCAGCTTCGCGACGTAGGCGGCTCGCTCCTCGGGATCGGCGATCTGGGCGATCCGGTTGTAGTAGACGGCGTTGACCGCCGCCTCGGGTCCCATGACGGCGATCTTCGCGGTCGGCAGAGCGATACAGGAGTCAGGTGAGAAGCCGGGACCACACATGGCGTAGAGCCCAGCACCGTAGGCCTTGCGCACGATCACCGAGACCGTCGGCACCGTGGCCTCCGCGACCGCCGTGATCATCTTCGCGCCGGCGCGGATGATCCCCTGCCGCTCCACCTCGCTCCCGATCATGAAACCCGGCACGTCGGCGAGGTAGAGCAGCGGCACGTTGAACGCGTCGCACAGCCAGATGAACCTGGCCGCCTTGTCGGCACTGTCGACGAAGAGCACGCCACCCTTGACCGCCGGGTTGTTCGCGACGACGCCGACCACCTGGCCTTCGAGGCAGCCGAAACCCACGATGAGCTCCGGCGCGTACAACGGCTTGATCTCGAAGAAGGTCTCGGCGTCGAGCAGCGCGTCGAGCACCTGGTGCATGTCGTACCCGGCGTTCTCCTGCTCGGGCACCAGGTCAGCGGTGAACTCGCGCGCCGGCGGTCTGGGGTCGAACGACGGGGGACGCTCGCGCCAGGTCGACGGCACATAGGAGAAGTACGCCTTCGCCAGCTCGATCGCCTCGGCGTCGTCGGCGGCCAACAAGTCACCGCACCCGGAGACGGTCACGTGCATGCGCGCGCCGCCCATCTCCTCCAGCGACACCTTCTCGCCCACCACCATCTCCGCCATCCGCGGCGACCCGAGGTACATCGACGCGTTGCCGTCGACCATGATCACGATGTCGCAGAACGACGGAATGTACGCGCCACCCGCCGCCGACGGCCCGAACAGACAGCACACCTGCGCCACCTTGCCCGAGAGCGCCACCTGGTTGGCGAAGATGCGGCCGGCACCACGACGACCGGGGAACAGCTCCACCTGGTCGGTGATCCGCGCGCCCGCCGAGTCGATGAACCAGAAGATCGGCAGCTCGTCACGGAGCGCGATCTCGGTGATCCGGATGATCTTCTCCACGGTGCGCGCGCCCCACGAGCCCGCCTTGACCGTCGGGTCGTTGGCCACGACCAGGACCGGTCGGCCGTCGACCAGCGCGCGTCCGGTCACCACCCCGTCCGCGGGCAGCCCCTCGGCGAGGGCGTTGGCGAGCTGACCGTCCTCGACGAAGGTTCCCGGGTCGACGAGCAAGTCGATACGGTCGCGCACGTAGAGCTTGTTCTGGCTCGCCAGCCTCGCGGCACCCCGCTCCGTCGGGCGCAGCGTCGCCTCGCGCGCGGCGGAGACCGCCCGGACGACGTCGCGCGCCTGGCCCACGTCGTGCTCGACGCGAGCGCTCCGGCTCACCGGATCGCCTACCGACTCGGCCACCATCGCGCCACCTTCCTCCGCTCTCCGCGCGGGCTCTCCGACGTCGTCCGCGTCCCGCCTCGGGGCGCGCCGGGCGGGATCTACTCGACCGGCAGACCCAGGCCGCGGGCGATGAGCACGCGCTGGATCTCGCTCGTCCCCTCGCCGATCTCGAGGATCTTGGCGTCCCGATAGAAGCGGGCGACCGGGTTCTCCTCGATGAAGCCGTACCCGCCGTACACCTGGGTGGCGATGCGGGTCGCCGTCACCGCGGCCTCGCTCGCGAACAGCTTGGCCATCGCCGCCGCCTGTCTGATCTCCGACCGCGGTCGACCCGCGTCCTTGGCGGCGGCGGCCTGGTAGGTGAGCAAACGGGCCGCCTTCACCGCCACCGCGAGGTCGGCGAGCTGGAAGGCGATGCCCTGCTTGGCGCCGATCGGCTTGCCGAAAGCCGTCCGGGTTCGGGCGTGCTCCGTCGCTGCGTCAAGACATGCTTGCGCTAGACCGACCGACAGCGCGGCGAGGGCGATCCTGCCCTCGTCGAGGGCGCACAGGAACTGCTTGAACCCAGCTCCTCGCTCCCCGAGCAGGTGATCCGCCGGCACTCGGCAGTTGTCGAACGTCAACGGATGTGTGTCGGAGGCGTGCCAGCCGAGCTTGTCGTAGGCGGGTTCGACGATGAAGCCAGGCGTTCCGGAAGGGACGATGATCGCTGAGATCTCCGGGCGCCCGTCCGGAGTCTCGCCGGTGCGCGCGGTGATGGTGACGAGCGACGTGATCGGCGTTCCGGAGTTGGTGATGAACTGTTTGGAGCCGTTGATCACCCAGGTATCGCCGTCGAGGACGGCTCGGGTGCGGGTGGCCGCAGCGTCGGATCCCGCCTCCGCCTCGGTGAGCCCGAAGCCGGCGAGCGCCTCCCCCGCCGCCAACGCGGGCAGCCAGCGGCTCTTCTGGTCCGGCGTCCCCCACGCCATGATCGGGCCGATACCGAGACCCACCGCCGCTTCGAGGGTGATGCCCAAGGACTGGTCCACGCGGCCGATCTCCTCGATCGCGACGCAGAGGCTCACGAAGTCACCGCCCGAGCCGCCGTACTCTTCCGGGACGGTGATCCCGAACAGCCCGAGCTTGCCCATGGCGCGCACCGTCTCGACCGGGAAGTGGCGACGCGCGTCCCAGTCGGCCGCGAACGGCGCGATCTCGGCTTGGGCGAAGTCACGCACCACCTGGCGGAACGCCTCATGCTCTGGGGAAAGCTCGAACGCCATCGGAGCCTCCGCCGCTCTGGCCACGCCGGCCTGTTTACGCTTACGTAAACGTAAGCACCACTCGTCGAGCGGCGCAAGGAATCCCGAATGACGACAGCCTCCCGCCAAGCCCAACGGACCTGGACGATCAGCGAGCTCGCCCAGGAGTACGCGGTGAGCCTGCGCACCATTCGCTTCTACGAGGACCAAGGGCTGCTCTCCCCCGAGCGGCGAGGCAACCAACGCGTCTTCCACGCCCGTGACCGGGTCCGGTTGGGGCTGATCCTGCGAGGCAAACGGCTGGGCTTCTCCCTCCGGGAGATCGCGCACATCCTCGACATGTACGACGCCGAACCCGGCGAGGTCGGGCAACTGCGCTACCTGCTGGACCAGATCGCGGTCCGCCGTGCCGAGCTGGAGCAACGTCGTCGGGATATCGAGGCCACCCTCGCCGAGCTCGACGAGGTCGAACGCCGGTGCCGCGCCGACCTGCGGCGCCTGGAGCGACAGGACCGCTCGGGACGACGGAAGCGCTCGACGGACAGCGCAGGACGACAGGGCCGCTCGGCGCGCCGACGGGGCTGACCGCCAAGCCGGACCCGAGCTGTTGGGCGTCCGGATCCTGTCGCGACCTGGGCAAAGCGGGAGAAAATGTGGCAAGCTCCACGGCGCCCCTTCGTGATCATCGGATGCGCCGTGGCGCCCTCCGGCGACCGCTGGCGCGAGACATGGAGGACGATGCCGACCCGGTCGCGCGCTCTCCACACCTTCCTTCGCACCGTGGCCCTCCCCGCCCTCCTCATGGCCACCATCACCGCCGGTCCCAGTGCCGCCGCCCACGCGAAGGGCAACCACGCGGATGGGGCTCACGTGAATGCACCATGGTCGGACGTCACGCCGTCGAACCCACCGAACCGCACACGGTCGAACCTGTCGCCGACCACCGCCGCACCGACCACGGAATCCATCGCGACCTCGGTGACCACCGATGACGGCACGGGCCCGGCCGACATGAACGCCGGCACGGACGACTCTGCTCACGGCAAGTTGCTGCTGCTCTTCGACTCCTCCGGGTCGATGGAGGAGCCGGACGACGACGGCGGCACGAAGATCGAGGCAGCTCGTCAGGCGTTTCGTGACCTCATTCCCCGCCTGCCCGACGACGCGCTCGTGGGACTGCGCGTGTACGGGGCGACGGTCTACGACCCGTCCGATCCGCGCGCCTGCACCGACACCCAGCTCGTCGTGCCGGTCGGGCGCGTCGACCGACCCGCGCTCACGCAAGCGCTGGCGAGCTTCCGCCCCTACGGCGAGACCCCGATCGCCTACTCCCTCCGACAAGCGGCGAAGGACCTCGGGACCAGCGGCCGGCGCACCATCCTGCTCGTGTCCGACGGCGAGGAGACCTGCGACCCTGACCCGTGCGCGACGGCGCGGGAGATCACCGGCCTCGGCATCGAGGTGAAGATCGACGTCGTGGGCTACCGCGTCGACCCCGAAGCCAGGAAGCAGCTGCGCTGCATCGCCGACGCCGGAAGCGGCACGTTCTACGAGGCCGATGACGCGAACGACCTCGCGGTCAGCCTGCACCGACTGTCGGTCCGAGCATTCCGGCCGTTCCGGGTGGCCGGGCGACCGGTCTCCGGGACATCCACCGTCGACTCGGCGCCGGTCCTGCGGGCGGGACAGTACGTCGACACCGCACCGCGTCAGGGCGAGACGCGCTACTACCGGCTCCGCCGCTCCATGGACAGCTCGACCCTGTACATCGGAGCCAGCGCGCGACCGGCTCCGAGTCAGGCGATCGCCGCCATCCACCTCGATCTCCGGACACCCGACGGCGACGGCTGCGGGTACGGGCTCGGCACCGGCGTCAGCTACGCGCGCACCAACCCGGTGGTCACCGCGTCCGTCTCCAGCTGGGACCCCTTCACCGCGCACCATCGGGACTGCCAGCGGGGACGGGAGCTGGTCCTCGCACTACGGCAATCGGGAAGCACGGGCGCAGCGGACCACGCCAGCCGGCGGAGCGGCTCCCAGTCCACACTCGACGGCGTACCGATCGAGATCGTCATCCTCGAGGAGCCACCCGTCGCCTCGCGCGACGACCTTCCCCCGCCGGCGCCGATCCGTCCCCCCTGGCGCGGTCCGACCGGCGAGGCGGCCACCGAGGTGACGCCAGGCGCGTCGTTCTCCGACGCGCCCCTGGTGGGCCCCGGCCGGTACCGCACCTCGCTGTTCCCCGGCGAGGTGCAGTTCGTCCGCGTGCGCCTGGACTGGGGACAGCGGCTGGAGGCCGAGGTCCGCGTCCCACGACCGCCGGCGAAGGTGGCGGGACTCCTCGACGCCCCGCACCTCCTGGACCTCACGCTGATCGGGCCGACCCGCGGGGAGGCGGTCGCGACGCTCAGCGAGGTGGCCGGACAGGACCACGTGCTGCTCAGCCCCACCACGAGCTCGCACGCCCGCGCCACGACCGTCGAGGTCCGCTACGCCAATCGCGACGCCGGCGGCGCGCCACAGACGAGCACGGTGATACCGGGCGACTACGTGGTGGCGGTCGGCTTGGGTGACGACCGCGACGGGGAGACCTACCTGCTGCCGATCGAGATCCTCATCGGGATCGAGGGACGCGGAGGAGACGGCGCCCCTCCGTACGTCGACGACCTCGGGATCCTCGTACCGGGCCCGGACGGGGCGGCCACGACCTTCCGCCCCCATTCCACCGGCGATCCCACGGGGAGTGACGACGAGACCAGCGGCAGCGATAGTGGAGCTGGCCCACGTGGGAACGTACTCGACGGCGATCCGCTCGTGAACCAACGGACCGAGGCGCCACGGGGACAGCTCTCCGGGCCGCGCGCCGTGCTGGTCGGCGTCCTCAGCGCTGTCGTCGCGGTCCTGTTCGCCGCGACCGGTGTCTCGTCCTGGCGCCGCCGGCGCGTCAACCGTCGCGACGCCGAGCTGACGAGCTCTTGACGGTGTGCCATCGCCGGAGGGGTGCTCGCCCCGCATTCGGCGCACCGGCGAGCCCGGGGTTCTAGACTCCGGGAAGCCACGCCACCAGACCGTGGAGGTGCAAGCAGGGTGTCGACCATCGCGAAGGTGCTCATCGCCAACCGCGGAGAGATCGCCGTCCGGATCGCGCGCGCGTGCCGGGACGCCGGTCTGGCCAGCGTGGCGGTCTACGCGGACGTCGACCGCGACGCCCTGCATGTGCGGGTCGCCGACGAGGCTTACGCCCTCGGCGGCACCACCCCAGCCGAGACATACCTCGCGATCGACAAGCTGCTCGACGTCGCACGGCGCTCGGGCGCAGACGCCGTCCACCCCGGCTATGGCTTCCTCGCCGAGAACGCCGAGTTCGCCCGCGCGGTGACGCAGGCCGGCCTGACCTGGATCGGTCCACCTCCGGAGGCGATCGACGCGCTCGGCGACAAGGTGCGCGCCCGCTCCATCGCGGCGAAGGTGGGCGCCCCCCTCGTCCCCGGGACGACCGAGCCTGTTGCCGACGCCGACGCGGTGGTGGCCTTCGCCCGCGAGCACGGTCTCCCCGTTGCCATCAAGGCCGCGTACGGCGGCGGTGGCCGAGGTCTCAAGGTCGCCCGAACGCTGGAGGAGATCCCGGAGCTGTTCGAGTCCGCGGTCCGGGAGGCGGTCACGGCGTTCGGGCGCGGCGAGTGCTTCGTCGAGCGTTACCTGGACCGACCTCGGCACGTCGAGACCCAGTGCCTGGCCGACCGGCACGGGAACGTCGTGGTGGTCTCCACCCGAGATTGCTCCCTGCAACGTCGGCACCAGAAGCTGGTCGAGGAGGCCCCGGCGCCGTTCCTCACCGACGAGCAAGTGCGCACCCTCACCCAGGCGAGCCAGGCGATCCTCGCCGAGGCGGGCTACGTCGGAGCCGGCACCTGTGAGTTCTTGGTCGGGCAGGACGGCACGATCAGCTTCCTGGAGGTCAACACACGCCTGCAGGTCGAGCATCCGGTGACCGAGGAAGTCACCGGCTTGGACCTGGTGCGGGAGCAGTTCCGGATCGCGGCTGGTGAACCGCTCGGCTACGACGCGCCGCCGGTCCGCGGGCACTCGATCGAGTTCCGGATCAACGCCGAGGACCCCGGCCGGGGCTTCCTCCCGGCGCCCGGCAAGCTCGTCCGCTGGCGGCCGCCGACCGGTCCAGGCGTGCGGCTCGACAGCGGATACGAGGAGGGCGAGACGGTCCCCGGCGTCTTCGACTCGCTCATCGCCAAGCTCATCGTCACGGGGGCCGACCGCGCGCAGGCGCTGCAGCGGGCCCGTCGGGCGCTCGAGGAGTTCGAGATCGAGGGCATGCCGACCGTCCTCCCCTTCCACCGGGCGGTGCTGCAAGACCCCGCGTTCACCGCCCCGGAGGGTCGACTCGACGTGCACACGCGCTGGATCGAGACCGAGTTCGACCAGACGATCCCGCCCTACGAGGGAGCCGTCGAGGCGGCCGAGCCGCAGGAGCGGGAGAAGGTCACCGTCGAAGTCGACGGCAAGCGGCTGGAGGTCGTTCTCCCGGCCGGTCTCGGTCTCGCCGGCGGCTCGCGGAACCCTGGCGGTGGGCGGAAACCGCCCCGACGCTCCAACCCCACCAAGGCCGTGCCCACCGCGTCGGGTGACGCGCTCACCGCGCCCATGCAGGGCACGCTCGTCAAGGTCGCGGTCGAGGAGGGGCAGACCGTCGAAGCCGGCGACCTCGTGGTGGTCCTCGAGGCGATGAAGATGGAGCAGCCCGTCAACGCGCACAAGGCGGGGAAGATCACGTCGCTGTCGGCCGCCGTGGGCTCCACCGTCTCCGCCGGCGCCGTGATCTGCGAGATCAAGGACTGACGGCTCGGTCGCGGAGAGCTGGCGCTCAAAACGCCGTGCGGGCCAGCCAGCGCTCCAGCAGCGTCACGTCGCCCGAGACCTCGACACCAGGGCTGGTCGGTGGCAGGCGCCGCATGATGACGAGCAACAGGTCCGCCGCCGGCGCTCGTACTGTCACGTCGGCGACGTCGCCGACCGGCTCGAGGTGCGCGCCATCCGGAGCGATGCGGATCCGCGCGCCGCGACCTTCCAGACCGACGTCGGCGGTCTCGAATGCCAGCGTCGCTCCCTCGCTGAGCATGGCGAGTGCGTCGGCGACCGGACCGCTGCGCGGGGTGGTGAGCAGCCCCAACCAGTCGAGGATGCCGTCGAGGGCGACGTCGGCGGCGACGAGGAACGGGCATCCCACGGTGAGAGCCGCGTCGGCGCGGTGAATCACCGTCTCGTGCAGGATCCGGCGCGTCCAGAACCCCGCCCGCTTCTCATGCGTCCAGCTCCAGACCGGTGTGTTCGGGCCCACCGCCGCCACAGCGTCGACGAGCGCGCGGGCGCCTTCGACGAGCCAGGCGGCGCGCTCGGCGCCGGCCTCCGGCGGCAGAAGATTGTCGACCGTCTCGAACGGCACGAACGCCATGGAGCACTGGGCCACGATCGTCGCCGCCCAGCGGTGACTTCGACCGACGTGCGCGACCAGCTCCGCCAAGGACCAGTCCGGACAGGTGACCACCCGTTGTGCGGGATCCGCGTCACGGATCAAGGCGCCGAGGCTCGCGGTCTCCGCACGGAGCTCGGCGGCGTACCGCTCCTGGCCCAACCGGTGATCGTCGCCCCACGGCCAGTCACCCCCCGGCTGCGCCTCCTCCGGCTGCCCGGCGGTCGGCCGGCACGGGTCGTCCGACCGGCTCTGGCCGTTCGCCTCGGACGGATCGTCCAGCCGATGCCATGGGTCCACCGGGGAATTCCCAGCGGATCCAGGCGACGGTCGAGCCGACTCCCGCATGCCCTCACGGTAGTAGCGCCTCGGGCACAGCACCGCCGATTGGGTGCAGATCGCGCCAATCCTGTCACGTAGAGCGACGACCCGCCGCGAGCGGCAGTCGACGGCGACCCCACCCGGCCCGACATCGACCGGCCGCAGGCGACAACCGGTTCGACAGTGCGATCGGTGGCCGGCCCTGGGTCCCCCGGGTCCACCAGCGTCCGCGGTGAGCGCGGTGGGAACATGCCGAGGTTGTCGGACGTCCCCTTAGACTGAGGAGGTCAGCTGAGGGAGGCCGGCGTGTCCATCGTGCTACTCGTCCTCATCGCCACGGTCGTGGTGGTCGCGGTCGTCGCCCAGCAGCGTGCTCAGACCCGACGTCGGCAGCTGGAAGCAGCTGAGCTGGAGAAGGTGAAGGCCTTCGCAGCCGAGGACGTCACCAAGTTCGGGGAGGAGCTGCAGCGCCTCGACGTCGACGTCGCCGGCCGTGAACTCGACGAGGCCACGCGGCAGGATTACGAGCGCGCGCTCGACGAGTACGACAGCGCCAAGAAGGCCATCGACACCGCCCAGCGCCCCGAGGACATCAAGCAGATCGCCTCCATCCTCGAGGACGGTCGCTACGCCGTGGCGTGTGTCCGGGCGCGAATCAACGGCCAGCCCTTGCCGCAACGGCGCCCACCGTGCTTCTTCAACCCTCAGCATGGCCCCTCCACCGAGGATGTCGAGTGGGCTCCGCCGGGCGGCGCCTACCGCCGTGTGCCGGTCTGCCCGGCCGACGCCGAGCGGGTTCGTGCCGGCGCCGAGCCCGACATCCGCAAGGTCACCACGGTCGACGGCGAACGCGTGCCCTACTGGCAGGGCGGGCCCGCCTACGCGCCGTGGATGCAGGGCTACTTCGCCGGCTACGCCACGTCCGCGTTGCTCCCGGCGTTCCTCATGACCTCGATGATGGGCGGCGCGTGGGGCGGCTACGGCGACGGTGGATACGCCGACGCCGACGCGGGTGACGCCGGTGGAGACGTCGACGCCGGCGGTGACCTCGGTGGTGACGACTTCGGCGGCGGAGACTTCGGCGGTGACTTCGGCGGCGGTGACTTCGGCTTCTAAGACGCCGCTCGCCCACCTCAGGCAACCGTCGGGAGTTGGTGCGTTTCGTCGCTTCCCATAGGGCGAAGGACCCCTTCCTCAGTGGTCTTTCGCGGGCAGGGACGGCAGCCGTACCGCGATTGAATCGGGCTGAGGGATTGAATCCCTTCCACTGATGGGAGGTAGCCCGAATGTCGACGGAAAAGCTCCGTCTCGAGGAGCACCCAGACATCGCCGAACTCAAAGGCCGATATGAACGAATCGGAGAGCGTCCGGCTGTTCAGATGGCCGCCGGCCTCACGCTCATCACCGGCCTGTTCGTGGCGTTGTCGCCGTGGATCGTCGGCTTCGCCGCCGATCAGCCATCCCTCGCGATCAACAACCTGGTGGTCGGCTTGGCCGCCGCCTGCCTCGCCCTTGGATACGCCTCGACCTTCCGCTCGACCCACGGGTTGAGCTGGGTGGTTCCCATCCTGGGCGTCTGGACGATCATCTCGCCGTGGCTCGTCGCCGGGACGATGGAGACAACGCGCAGCATCGTGACCAACGTGGTCGCTGGCGCGGTGATGACACTGCTCGGACTGGCGGTGCTCGGCAACGTGGCGCGCCGAGGCTAAGGAGAAAAGACGGGGTCAGCGCCGAAGTGGGGCCGGACCTACGCGGCGAGTAGGTGCGGCCCCGCACATGTTTGGCCCGGTGCCCGGGACAACTGTCGTCAAGGTGCGCACGGCCGCCTTCACAGGGCTGGCACGCTCATTGGCGCCGGTGGAGCTGCCTGGCCGCCTCCGCGATCGAACCGGACAGCGACGGGTACACGGTGAACGCGTGCGCCACCTGGTCGACCGTCAGCTGCCCCGAGACCGCGAGCGAGACGGGGTAGATGAGCTCGCTAGCCCTGGGCGCCACCACGACGCCGCCGACGACGATGCCGGTTCCCGGACGACAGAAGAGCTTGACGAAGCCTTCGTGGATCCCTTGCATCTTCGCGCGCGCGTTGCGCGGCAAGGGCAGCTTGACGCCCACGGCCTGGACGCGACCGCTGTCGACGTCAGCCTGAGACCAGCCGACGGTGGCGATCTCCGGCGAGGTGAAGACAGTCGCCGCTACTTCCTCGAGATTCAGCGGCTGCACGGCGTCGCCCAGCGCGTGCCACATGGCGATGCGTCCTTGCATGGCCGCGACGGACGCGAGCATGAGGACGCCGGTGCAGTCCCCTGCGGCGTAGACGCCACGGGCGCTGGTCCGGGAGACCCGGTCGACCTCCACGAAGCCGCGCTCGTCCACTGCCACACCCGCCTTCTCCAGCCCGATGTCGGCGGTGTTCGGCACCGAGCCGACCGCGAGCAGACAGTGAGAGCCTTCGACCACTCGACCGTCGGTGAGCGTCACGACCACACCGTCCCCCCGCCGCTCGACCCGCTCGGCGCGAGAACGGGACAGCACGGTCATCCCACGACGGGTGAAGACGTCCTCGATGACGCTGGCGGCGTCGGCGTCCTCGGTGGGGAGCACGCGGTCACGGCTCGACACCAGCACGACGTCGACACCGAGCGCGTTGTAGGCGCCGGCGAACTCCGCGCCGGTCACCCCAGACCCGACGACGACGAGACGCTGGGGAAGCTCGTCGAGGTCCCAGACCTGCTCCCAGGTGAGGATGCGCTCCCCGTCCGGCTGCGCGTGGGGCAACACACGGGGATGTGCCCCGGTCGCGATCAGGATCACGTCCGCGGGAAGGACCTCGGTTCCGCCGTCGGTCAGCGTCGCGACGACCTGGTCCGGTCCCTCCAGCCGGCCGGTCCCCCGCAGGATCCGGATGCCTTCCCGCTGGAGCTGACGCTCGATGTCCTCGGACTGCGCCCGAGCGAGAGCTTTGACCCGGGCGTTGACCTTCGCGATATCGACCGTCACGCCGCCCAAGCTCGGCGCGGCGCGGCCGATCCGGAGGCCGAGCTCGCCGGAGTCCCGGACTTGGGTCATCACCTCGGACGTGGCGACCAAGGTTTTGCTCGGCACACAGTCGGTGAGGACCGCTGACCCGCCGAGGCCATCACGGTCGATGACACAGACCTCGGCGCCGAGCTGGGCGGCGACGAGCGCTGCCTCGTAGCCTCCGGGCCCGCCACCCACGATCACGACTCGGGTCACGCTGCTCAATTCTCCCTCATCACCTGTGGTTCGCTCCCCACGGGGACCGGCAGGACGTTACTCTCGGGAGCCGTGACCCTGTACGCCGCATACGCGGCCAACCTGGATCCTCGGGAGATGGCGAGCCGATGCCCGCACTCGCCGCTCCGCGGTACGGGCTGGCTGGTGGGCTGGCGTCTCACCTTCGGCGGCGAGGAGTTCGGCTGGAACGGCGCTTTGGCCACCGTCGTCGAGGACGAGAAGGAGCAGGTCTTCGTCTCCCTCTACGACGTCGCCCCAGCCGACGAGCCCCTCCTCGACCAGTGGGAAGGGGCCGACATCGGGCTGTACCGCAAGATCCACGTGCGAGTCCAGACTCTGGATGGCGGCGTCACCGCGATCACCTATGTCCTCGACGCCTACGAAGGCGGCCTGCCGTCGGCGCGCTACCTCGGCATGCTGGCCGACGCGGCCGAGGCGGCCGGGGCCCCCGACGACTACACCGAAGGGTTGCGCCAGCGCCCCTGCCGCAGCACTGGCTTTCCCTGAGGTCAGCGAGTGGCCCGCGGCGGACAGGACGCGACGACCGAGGCGGTTGTGAGCCCGAGATGCCGGCACCACGGCGGGGTAACCGAGCGGATCCGCCACCCGGTGGCTAGGGTCCTGATGTGACCGATGAGCCTGTCGCAACCGAAGAGCCCGCAGCACGAGACGAGGTTCGCAGAGCCGAGGCGCTGGCCGCTCAGGCGGCCGAGCAGCTCGCCGACTTCACCGGCGTTCCCCGGCACGACGTCGCGGTCGTCCTCGGCTCAGGCTGGGGGCGCGCCGCCGATCTTCTCGGCACCAGTCTCAGCGAGCTCCCCATGACCGACCTGCCCGGATTCGCCAAGCCCTCCGTCGAGGGACACGTCGGGCGGATCCGGAGCGTGTCGATCGACGGCCGGCGAGTGTTGGTCTTCCTGGGGCGTACCCACCTGTATGAGGGGCATGGGGTGACCGCCGTCGCCCATGGCGTCCGGACCGCTACCGCCGCAGGATGTCGGGTGGTGATCCTCACGAACGGCTGCGGAGGCTTGCGCACCGACTGGGCGCCCGGGACGCCGGTCCTGATCAGCGACCACATCAACCTCACCGGTCGTTCCCCGCTCGTGGGTCCGCGCTTCGTGGACCTCACCGACCTCTACAGCCGCCGGCTGCGGGACCTGTGCCGCTCGATCGACCCGAGCCTGGAGGAGGGCGTCTACGCCCAGCTACCCGGACCGCACTACGAGACCCCGGCGGAGATCCGCTTCCTCCGCGCGATCGGCGCCGACCTGGTGGGGATGTCGACCGCTCTCGAGGCGATCGCCGCGCGCGAGCGTGGCGCGGAGGTGCTCGGCGTGTCGCTCGTCACCAACCTCGCCGCAGGGCTCAGCGACTCCTCCATCAGCCACGAGGAGGTGCTCGAGGCCGGCCGAGCCGCCGGCGAGCGCATGGGACGGCTGCTCGCCCAGGTCATCGCCCGTCTGTGAGGCTTCGGCGCGCCCGCGGCTGATTCGGCGCGCGGACGGATCCGTCGGCGGCCCAGCGCGGGACGCGCGCCCAACACCAGGCGCGCGGGACATACCGTCCTGGACGCCGCCACGGTGGTCACCCCTCGCTCGCGACGGTCGCTCGTCGCTACGGTTGCCCCTCGACAGGTGCCTTTGCTGGCTCCTCTCGATCGGTGCCTCGTGGCTGGGATGGACGCGTGGAGAGCGTGTCTCGTGCGTGGTGAGGAGGGGACGTGAGCGACCCCACGGCATTGGTCGACCAGGCACGTGCCTGGCTCGCGGACGATCCCGACCCGCGGACGCGGGCGGAGCTCAGCGACCTCCTCACCGCCGTCGAGTCCGGTGACGAGCGCGCACGTGCCCTCCTCGCCGACCAGTTCGCTGGGACGCTGCAGTTCGGGACCGCTGGTCTGCGTGGACCGCTGGGGCCTGGCCCCAACCGGATGAACCGCGTCGTGGTGGCGCGAGCCGCCGCTGGGTTGGCGAGCTACCTGCTCGCGCACGGTCACCGTGGCGCTCCCGTCGTGGTGGGCTACGACGCGCGCTACAACTCCGACGTCTTCGCCACCGACACGGTCGCCGTCCTCGCCGGTGCGGGACTGCGCCCGCTCTTGCTGCCCCGGCCCCTGCCCACGCCCGTGCTGGCGTTCGCGATTCGTCGCCTGAACTGCGCCGCCGGGGTCATGGTGACGGCGTCCCACAACCCGCGGCAGGACAACGGGTACAAGGTCTACCTCGGCGACGGCTCGCAGATCGTGCCGCCCGTCGACGCCGAGATCGCCGCGGCCATGTCCGAGGTCAGCTCGGTCGCGCGGATTCCGCGCGGAGACAGCTGGACGGTCGTGGGCGAGGACGTCGTCCACGACTACCTCGACCGCGTGGCGTCCCTCCCCGCCACGGACCCCCAGGCGTTCCGCGACCTGCGGATCGTCTACACCCCGTTGCACGGGGTGGGCGGCCCGCTCGTGGAGGAGGCGCTCCGACGCGCCGGGTTCGCACCGCCGGCCGTCGTGCCTGAGCAGGCCGCACCAGACCCGGGTTTCCCGACGACCCCGTTCCCCAATCCTGAGGAGCCCGGCACCCTCGACCTCGCACTCGAGCTCGGCCGCCGTACCGACGCGGATGTGGTGCTGGCCAACGACCCGGACGCGGACCGGCTCGCGGTCGCCGTTCCCACCGAGGAGGGGTTCCGGCGGCTCACCGGTGACGAGGTGGGCGCACTCCTGGCCGTCCACCTGCTCAACGCGGGCGCTCGCGGGACGCTGGCCACCACCGTCGTCTCCTCGACGCTCCTGTCGAGCATCGCCACCGCCCACGGCGTCCCCTACACGCAGACGCTCACCGGCTTCAAGTGGCTGGGCAGGGTGCCCGACCTCGCGTTCGCGTACGAGGAAGCGCTCGGCTACTGCGTCGACCCAGAGGCGGTCCGCGACAAGGACGGAATCTCCGCGCTGATCCGGATGGCCGAGCTCGTCGCCGCGCTCAAGCGCGAGGGGCGCACGCTGCTCGACCTGCTCGACGACATCGCTCGTGAGCACGACCTGCACGCCACCGCCCAGCACGCGGTGTGGGTCCGCGACCTGAGCGAGATCGACGCGGTCCTCGAGCGGCTCCGTCAGCGGCCTCCCCTCGCGCTCGGTGGTCGCGAGGTCCTGCGCACCGACGACCTGGCCGAACCCACCGATGGTCTGCCACCCACGGTGGGACTTCGGTTCGTGCTGGCCGGTCGTGCGCGCGTCGTCATCCGGCCGAGCGGCACCGAGCCGAAGCTCAAGTGCTACGTCGAGGTGATCGTGCCCGCCCGCGAGGACCTCGCCGCGGCGAAGCGGATCGCCCGTGACGCGCTCGCCGCGATCGGCGCGGACGTGCGAGAGCTCGTCGGCGCGTGACGTCTCACCGCAGCTGCGCCGCCACGATCGCGAGCGCGACCATCACCGCGATGAAGACGAACTCCGGCCACCGCCAGTGCCGCTGGACCTCCGTCACGTGCTTGGAGTCCTCGGCGTGCTTCTCCGCCAGCATGGTGAGCCGCGTGACGACGTACTGCGAGGGACCCAGATCCGCTGGCGTGGTCGGCCGGTTCACCAGCTCCGCCGCGCTCGTCGGGATCCGCTGGGTGGCGGCCTCCACCGAGGCGCGCTGCGCCCGCCGCAGCGCACGTCGGTCGCTCCCGCTCACCGCGATCGCCGAGGAGCGGTAGGAACGGCCGCCGGCCACGACCGTCAGCACCGGCGCGATGGCGACGGATTCCACGAGGTGCCAGGGCACGTGGACGTCGCTCAGGATGTTGCGGATCACCATGACGTCGGGATAGGCGACGACGGAGGGACGTACCAGGGCAAGCCACACGAACGCGGACACCGCGAGCACGACCGCGGCCGTCGTGAGACCCGGCCACGTCCGCCACTCCACGATGATGTCGACGAGGATGACCGCCCCGATCACCAGCGTGATGACGCCGAGGACCCGTCCCGTGGTCGGCGCGAAGCTCTCGATGACCCTCGATGTCCGCCACCATGCCAACCGTGCCACGGGCAACCTCCTACCGCGGGGACGAACACCGACTGGTGCCCGATTCTGCCCTGCCGGGCTCGATCGCGCGACCGCCCGGTGTCGGGGGCACGGTGTCAGGCGAGCCCGCACTCTGTCATCGCGCCGCTGGCGCCGCGCGAGGTGATCGTGCGACGGTCTGCAGCGAGGCCAGACCTGGCGCAGTCGAACGTGCCTAGACTTGCCCGACGACCACGATGGTGCTCCGAATCCACTTCACCGCGACGGACCTCGCGCGTACCCGGGTGGCGAAAGGTCCGGACCCTCTCTGGGAAGCCGTCCTGAGCCTGCACGTCCTGCAGAGCAGGCGCCCGCCAGCACACACGCTCGACTGGCGAGCGCGGGTGCGAGCCGAGGCCGCGACCGCTGGCACGGCGTCACAGATCAAGCACGTGCTGTTTCCACTCGCTCCGGTTGCGACGTACTTTCCGGACTTCCTGACGCCGAGCGAGAGCGCGGACGGGATCGACGCGGGGGTGCGCGCCGTCGCCTCCACTCCGACGAGCAAGCTGCGCCAGCAGATCAAGCGGTTGGCGTCCCGCGTTCCGGTGCCGGGGTGGACCCGCGCGCTGGCGCATGGTGACCGCCGACTCCGCGAGACCCTGGCCGACGCGTTGCGCGCCTACCACCGGACGGCGTTGGCGCCTTGGATGGACGTCATCGCCCAGTGCGTGGCCGTCGACCGCGAGATTCGGATGCGAGCTCTGGCCGACGGCGGTGTCGAGAGGTTGCTGAGCAGTCTCGGCCCGGGAATCCGGTGGGAGGAGCCCACGCTGGTGGCCGACTATCCATGCGACCTCGACCTTCACCTCGATGGGCGGGGCCTCCTCCTCATCCCGTCGTACTTCTGCACGCGGATGCCGGTCGCCCTCGTCGATCCCGACATGCAGCCGGTGCTCGTGTATCCGGCCATGACGGCGGCCGTGGAGACCATGGCCGCGCAGTCCGACGTGCGGCAGGAGGCGCTAGCGGACCTGCTGGGCGCGACCCGAGCCGTGATCCTCACCGCGATCGCCGACGGCTACTCCGGCCGCCGACTGGCGGCACAGGTCGGGGTCTCACCGGCCACCATCAGCCACCACACGGCGGTGCTCCGAGAGGCGGGCTTGATCACGTCCGCGAGGAGGGGCAACACCGTCGTCCATCGCCTCACCATGACAGGCGCCCGCCTGTTGGGTCGCGTCACCGGCCCCGACCGGAACGTGCTCGAGAGCGCCGTTCGACCCTGATTGAAAGACCTGGTTCGCCGACACGGCGACCGATCACGATGGTGCGCTGCTGCCCATGACGTGCGTGTTCAGGGAGGGTACGGCGCCTTGTCCGACGTGAAGCTGACTGCGGCCTCGGTCCGTCAAGGGTGCCTGAAGGTCCTGGTCTCCGGGGTCCTCGTGGTGGCGGCGCTCTACGTGCTCGGTCTCTGGCTGGGCCGCGACCCCTGGGCGGACCAGGGGGTCCCCGTCACCGCGCCGAAGTCGGGTACGGCGAAGCCCACGCCCACCATTCCGGAACCGGAGAACGGGGGAATCGAGGAAATCAAGTACGACCTGCAAGAGAAGGTGCTCGCGTGGAGCGGCGTCCAGCGGCCGACCGAGGCCGACTGCGAGATCGACGAGGTCCCGGACAGTCCACGGACGTTCACGTGCACGGTGACCTACGACGGGATCGAGGTGCCGTTCACGATCCGGATCACCGACGTCACCAAGGCGCTCGGCATGGCGTTGTTCAAGTGGGAGGTCGCTGAGCAGAAGGCCGTGCTGACGAAGGAGGGCGTCTTCGCGGAGTTCTGGCGTCAAGGCCAGGCTCCGGAGTACACCGAGATGCGTTGTGACGACAACATCCCCGCCACGAAGGTGGTCGAGGTGGGGCCGACCCCGTACTTCTGTTACTACAAGTCCAAGCGCGGCGACCACCACCGTGCCCGGGTGATCGTGGCCGACCACGGTCTGCAGTTCCTCCAGGACGACAAGGGCGAGATGGAGCCGCGCAAGGAGTAGCCCCTCTCGGGACCTGATGCGCTGAAGCGACGCTGCGGGTCGAGGGAGGTGGTGCCGTGTCCGAGGCGTGGTCGCCAGGACTTCCGGTGTCTGCTGGTCATCGGGGTGCTCGTGGTCGCGGCACTCGTCGGGCTCGTCGTCTGGCTCGACCATGACCGCTGGGGCGTTCCAGGTGTGCCCGTCGCGGCCCCGAGCCGTCCGAGCCCCTGAGCCCGACACCCTCCTTGCCCACCACGGACGTCGAGCTCATCATCCATAGCCTCCACCGGAACGTGCTCAGCACGACCTGGGTGCAGCGGCCGATCGAGACGGACTGCGAGTTCGACAGGTTTCCGAGCCGCCCGGGAACCTACCGCTGCACGGTGACCTACGACGGAATCGAGCTGCCGTTCCAGGTGCGGATCGGCGTCATCACGAGGGACGGTCGTCGATCCCTCACGTACAAGGTCATTCCCGAAAAGACTGTCCTGACGAAGAAGGCCGTTCTCGGGGAGTTCTGGCGTGGCGGCACCACGATGGGATACACCGAGATGCGGTGCGACGACGACATCCCTGCCAGGGAAGTGGTCGAGCTGGGTCCGACCCCCTACTCCTGCTACTACAAGACCAAGGGGAGCAAGGACGCGCGCTACTACCACCTCGCCCGGGTCCACGTCACCGAGAACGGTCTAGAGATCCACTAGGTCAGGCGTCCGCCGCGGAACGCCCGGCCAGTGTGCTGTCGGGTAGCGATGCAGGGGGGTCACGTCGTGTCTGAGGCGAGGTCCGGCACGGCAGCTGTGGGTCAGGAGAGCCGAAGGCTTCTGGTCGTCGGTGGTCTCGTGGTGGCGGCGCTCCTCGCGCTCGCCCTCTGGGCCGACCGACACCGGTGGGAGGAACCCGGCGTCCCCGTCACCGCCCCGACCGCACCGACGCCCACGCCGACGATCGATCCCTACGCCGGAGACTTCGAGGAGCTCACCGAGGAGCTCCGCTGGCGAGTGCTTGCCGCGGCCGGCGTCGACCAGCCGACCGAGGTCGACTGCGAGACCGACGGCATCCCCGACCGCTCGGGAACCTACGGTTGCACGGTCACCTACGACGGGGTCGAGGTGCCGTTCAAGGTCCATTTCGACGTCAGCGAGGATCTCTACGGCAGAAGGCGGTCCGTCTTCGAGATCGTCCAAAAGAAGACCGTGCTGACGAAGGAGGGCGTCTTCGCGGCGTTCTGGCGTTACGGGAAGGAGAGGGGCTATACCGAGCCGCGCTGCGACGACATCCCCGCGACGACGGTCGTGGAGGTGGGCGACACCCCCTACCGCTGCTACTACAAGTGGGACAACAGCATCCACCACCGCAGCGTGAAGGTCCGCGCCGACGAGCACGGTCTGGACTTCTCCCACCCCTAGTCGTCCCACCCCTAGTCGTCAGAGCAAGCCCACGCACCCAGGTGAGCTGACGGACCAGACGAGTCCGACAGGGGGCGCTGGACGGTGCGCGATGGCGCCAGGCTCCGAGGCGGTTCCCGTGCGGCCGGAACGTCCTAGACTGGCCCGGTGACCACGACGGCTGACCTCGGGCCGGAGCGCGTCGCGGACATCACCAGCTCCGACGCGGGTCTGCGCCGCTTCCTGGCCGGTCTCCCCGGCGTCGACCAGGTCGGCGCCGAGGCGCGGGCCGCCCGGCTCGCGACACGGTCGATCAAGAGCGCCGCCAAGGTGTTCGCCCTCGACCTGGCGGTCCGGCTGATCGACCTCACCACGCTGGAAGGCCAGGACACCCCGGGCAAAGTGCGCGCGCTGTGTGCGAAGGCCCGGCGTCCCGACCCCACCGATCCGCGCTGTCCGTCCGTCGCTGCCGTCTGCGTCTACCCCGACCTCGTACCCGTCGCCCGCGAGGCGCTGGCGGGGAGCGGTGTGAAGGTCGCGAGCGTCGCGACGGCGTTCCCCTCCGGCCGTTCCATGCGCGAGGTGAAGCTGCGGGAGACCGTCGCGGCGGTCGAGGCGGGCGCCGACGAGATCGACATGGTGATCGACCGGGGCGCCTTCCTCGCCGGCCGGTACGGGCAGGTCTACGACGAGATCGTGGCGGTGAAGCAGGTGTGCGGGTCGGCTCGGCTCAAGGTCATCCTCGAGACCGGTGAGCTCGCCACCTACGACAACGTCCGGCGGGCGAGCTGGCTGGCCATGCTGGCCGGCGCCGACTTCATCAAGACCAGCACCGGCAAGGTCACACCAGCGGCCACGCTACCGGTGATGCTCGTCATGGCCCAGGCGGTGCGGGACTTCCGGGCCGCCACCGGACGCCAGGTGGGGCTGAAGCCCGCTGGCGGTATCCGGACCGCGAAGGACGCCATCCGGCACATCGTGCTGGTCCACGAGATCGCCGGAGACGACTGGCTCGACCCGCACTGGTTCCGGCTGGGCGCGTCGAGCCTGCTGAACGACGTCCTCATGCAACGCAGCAGGATGCGCACCGGCCGCTACGCCGGCTCCGACCACGTCTCGCTCGACTAGCAGGAAGCCCACATGCCGACGTTCGAGTACGCGCCCGCGCCGGAGTCGAGCGCCATCGTCGACCTCAAGCCGTCGTACGGGCTGTTCATCGACGGCGAGTTCGTGGAGCCGCTCGACGGGCAACCGTTTAAGACCGTGAGCCCCGCCACCGGTGAGACCCTCGCCGAGGTCGTGCAAGCCAGGGCCCAGGACGTCGACCGCGCGGTGCGCGCGGCCAGGAAGGCCTATCCAGCCTGGTCGGCGATGCCCGGCCGGGAGCGCGGCAAGTACCTGTTCCGCCTGGCCCGGCTCATCCAGGAGCGCGCTCGTGAGCTCGCGGTCCTCGAGTCCCTCGACAACGGCAAACCGATCCGGGAGTCCCGCGACATCGACCTCCCGCTCGTCGCGGCGCACTTCTTCTACCACGCCGGCTGGGCGGACAAGCTCGCCTACGCCGTGCCAGGGCTACGCGACCCGCGACCGATCGGCGTCGCCGGCCAGGTCATCCCCTGGAACTTCCCGCTGCTCATGCTCGCCTGGAAGGTGGCGCCGGCGCTGGCCTGCGGGAACACCGTCGTCCTCAAACCCGCGGAGACGACGCCGCTGACCGCGCTGATCTTCGCCGAGATCTGCCAGCAGGCCGAGCTGCCTCCAGGCGTGGTCAACATCGTCACCGGCGACGGGACGACCGGGCGGGAGCTGGTCTGCCACGACGGCGTCGACAAGGTGGCCTTCACCGGATCGACCCAGGTCGGCAAGGAGATCGCCCGACTGGTCGCCGGCACCCGCAAGCGCCTCACCCTCGAGCTGGGAGGCAAGGGCGCGAACATCGTGTTCGAGGACGCGCCCCTCGACCAGGCCGTCGAGGGAATCGTCGACGGCATCTTCTTCAACCAGGGCCACGTCTGCTGCGCCGGCTCGCGCCTGCTGGTCCAGGAGAGCATCTACGACCAGCTCCTGGAGCGGCTCAAGTGGCGGATGAGCACGCTGCGGGTCGGTGACCCCCTCGACAAGAACACCGACGTCGGGGCGATCAACTCCGAACGCCAGCTGGAGCGGATCCGCGAGTTCGCCGAGGTGGGTGAGGCCGAGGGCGGCGAGCGCTGGTCGGCTCCGTGCGACCTTCCCGCGCGCGGGTACTGGTTCCCGCCGACGATCTTCACCGGGGTCACGCAGGCGCACCGCATCGCCCGGGAGGAGATCTTCGGACCGGTGCTCTCCGTCCTCACCTTCCGCACCCCGCAAGAGGCCATTGACAAGGCCAACAACACCCCGTACGGCTTGTCGGCCGGTGTGTGGAGCGAGAAGGGCTCACGGATACTGTGGGCCGCGGAGCGACTGCGCGCAGGCGTGGTGTGGGCCAACACGTTCAACCGGTTCGATCCCACCTCCCCGTTCGGCGGGTTCAAGGAGTCCGGGTACGGCCGCGAGGGCGGACGGCACGGACTCGCCGCCTACCTCGACACCGACGCCGCGAAGGAGGTCAACGGTGAGCTCGGCTGACCGGCTGGCGGTGCGCAAGACGTACAAGCTGTTCATCGGCGGCGCGTTCCCTCGCAGTGAGTCCGGCCGCAGCTATCCGGTCACCGACGCGTCGGGGCGGTTCCTCGCCAACGCGGCGCTCGCATCGCGCAAGGACGCGCGGGACGCGGTGGTCGCCGCCCGCAAGGCGTTGCCGGGCTGGTCCGGAGCGACCGCCTACAACCGCGGCCAGATCCTCTACCGCGTCGCCGAGATGCTCGAAGGGCGACGGGCGCAGTTCGTCGACGAGGTGGCCGCCGTCGAAGGGCTGGAGCGAGCGGCGGCCGAGTCGCTCGTCGACGAGAGCATCGACTGCTGGGTCTGGTACGCCGGGTGGGCGGACAAGCTCGCCCAGGTGCTCGGGTCGTCCAACCCCGTCGCAGGACCGTTCTTCGATTTCTCCGTGCCCGAGCCGGTCGGGGTGGTCGCCGTCGTGGCGCCCCAGGACTCCAGCCTGCTCGGCCTGGTCAGTGTGGTGGCCCCGGTCGTCGTCAGCGGCAACACGTGCGTCGTGCTCGCCTCCGAGCGCGCGCCGCTCCCAGCCGTCACGCTCGCCGAGGTGTGGGCGACGAGCGACGTGCCTGCGGGCGTCATCAACCTGTTGACCGGCCGGGTGGGTGAGGTGGCGCCGTGGCTGGCCGGCCACATGGGGGTCGACGCCCTCGACCTCACCGGAGTCGCGGACGCCCACCTGGCCGCCGACCTCGAGCGGGAGGCGGCGGAGAACCTCAAGCGCGTGCTCCAGCCGCCGGCCCGACGTCCGGACTGGACGGCGGACCCTGGGCTGACGCGGCTGGCGGCGTTCGTGGAGACCAAGACCGTCTGGCATCCGATCGGGGTATGAGACCGTGACCATCGAGTTCGTCGACGACCCGATCGTCCCGCTCGAGCTGCGACTGCCCGGCGGTCGGAGGTACGTCACGCTCTACCAGCCCGGTTGGTTCACCGCGTCGGACGGCTCGAGGGCGTTCCTCGGCCGAGACAGCACCCTCTACGGCTTCGCCACCGTGGAGGACCTCGTCGCCTTCGTCGACTCCGGCGCTCCGCACGACCTCACCCGCAGCCCGCACCTGCGGACGTTGCGGACGTGGACGGTCGAGGAGTACACCCGCCGCCTCTGCAGCTACGACTTCGCCCAGTTGCCGGAGCTGCGGGACGACCGGCTCGACACCGACGAACAGGCCTCCCTCGGGTCGACCCTCGCCGTCATGCTCGACCTGCTCGACTACACCGACGTGACCGGCGAGCACGCCGACGCGCTGCGCGAGGACGACGACATCGGCAAGCTCGCGTCCGGCGACGAGGTGCTGTCGATCTTCCGGGCCGCCCACCACCGCCAGCACGTCGTCGACCTCCTCCGCGCCCACTGGTCGGCGTGCGTGGAGGAGGTGTCCCGTCGCGTCACGACCCCCGAGATCCCCGCGGACCCACCAGTCGGAGGACCGTGGGGGAACCCGGCGGGGATGATCCGAGGCGACGACGGCGACACGAACGCCGATGACGCCGAGTCGACGCCGCTCGAGACCGTCGCGGACGCCGTGACCTTGTGGTTCGGGCTGGCCGACGAGGGTGTCTACGTCGTGCGCAGCACGACCCTCCACGGCGAGCACCCCGCCTTCGGCGGGACCAGGACCGTGGGATCGCCGGCCCGGCTGTTCGCGTGGACCGACCTGGACCAGATGAAGGCCGATCTCGCCGGCGGCCTGGTCGACGAGTCCACCGACGGCGTCCTCGACCTGGCGGGGGTCGCCGCGCGCGCTGACGTCGACCTCACCCCGCACGATGACTGCATCTTCGACCTCGTCGAGCTCGCGGACTCGATCGACCCCGCGATGGACCAGGACGCCGCCGACCGGCTGGTGTGCGCGTGGACGGAGCTGCTCCGGCTCGCGGCGTGGGGCGGCTGGAGCGACGTCACCAGGCTGCTCGAGCCGGTCGCACCGGCCGGGACGTTCATGATCTCCTGCGCGATCGACGTCGCCCAGGACCGGCCCGGCGCTCGACGCGCGCTCACCACCGCGGACGTCGACGCCGCCGTGGCCGGGTGGCGGGCGGTCATCCCGGCGCTCACAGCCCATCTCGAGATCCGCCGTCGCTGACGGCCGCGGCTCCGCCGCTCTCCGGTCGACCCAGACATTCCCGCCGGCAGGGACAGACCTCCACGATCCACCGATGTCCCGCTCAGGGAGCGTCCTCGCGCCGCCGTTCGTTGGCCGTGGTGAGGAGCCGGCGTCGGAGGGAGAAGACATGGCTCGCCTCGTCCGCCCGCGCAAGGGACGCTGGATCGCCGGGGTCTGTGCCGGGCTCGCCGAACGGTTCGGTCTGCCGCCCGCATTGGTGCGGCTGGCGTTCGTGCTCTCGTGCGCGCTGCCCGGCCCGCAGTTCGTGGGCTACATCGTCTTGTGGATCCTCATCCCCGCCGAGGACTGAGCACCCGACCCACACCCGCGCCCGCGGTCTCCCCGGGGCTCACCCCGCACTGGTCGACGCGAGGCCAGCGTCCTACCACTCGAGGCCACGCCGGGCGAGCTCGCACTCGACCTCCAGCCGCCGAACCGCCGGCAACGGGCTGGTCGCGCCTTCGGTCTCGACCTCCAGCGCTCGGCAGGCCATGAGCAGGGTGTCGTCATAGGCGAGCTCGACAGCGCGCAGTCGGAACGCCCGTGCCGGCACGCGCGGGTCGGAGTGCAGCCGGACGCTCTCCTGGCCCAGTCGGCGCAGGTCGGCAGCGAGCAACTCGATCGGGCGAGGCGTGACGGCCTCTGGCTCGATCGCGGGTTCGTCCACACCGAGGACCGGACCTCGCCGCCAAGGCTGGCCCTTTCGGAACGCCTGCGTGAGCCAGCCGAGGACCCGGCCGCCCGCCATCGCTTCAGACCTCCCCAGTGCCGTCGACCCCCGGAGCTGTGGACGTCCTCGGGTGCCGTAGGGCCGGGCGACGTTGCCGCGGGCCGGAGGCCAGGAGCCGTGGGCCAGACGACAAGCTGCGTCCTGAGCGAAGACAGTCCGCTCCGGATGGGGATGTCCACGTCCGCGAAATCCTCGGATCTCGCCCTTAGGGGAGAGTGTGACACGAGGTCGGGCCTTAGGCGAGGTCATGCGGCGTCGTGTGGACGGGGCCGCTCGGCACCTCGGCTGAGCCGCCTTCGATTGGCCGCCTCCGATCGCGGTGCCGGTCGGCCCCATCGCGGCAGTCGGAGCTCACCAGGGAACCTGGCCGTCGTCCTCGAAGAACCCACCCGTCGGCCCGTCAGGCGGAAGGGTGGCGAGGCGGACGACGATCGCGGCCCCCTGGGCCGGCGTGCGGTGTCCGCGGTGGCCGTTCATGTCGGTCGCGCAGAAGCCGGGACAGGCGGAGTTGACCTTGATCGGCGTTCCCTCGAGGACGGCCGCGTATTGGACGGTTATGCGGTTGAGGGCCGCCTTGGACGAGTTGTACGCGAGCAGAGGTACGTGGTGCTGGTCCGAGGTCGGGTCGCTCGACCGGGCCAGCGAGCCCAGGGAGCTGGACATGTTCACGATGCGCGCCGCGGGTGCCCGGCGCAGCAGTGGCAGCATCGCGTTCGTCACCGCCACCACGCCGAACACGTTGGTCTCGAACGTGCTGCGCAGCACCGAGATCGGCAGCGTGGTCGGATCGAGGCCCCATTCATGAACGGTGCCGGCGTTGTTGACCAGGACGTCCAGACGCCCGTACTCCTGCTCGATCCACTTCGCCGCGGCCTCGATGGTGGCCGCGTCGGTGACATCGAGCCGGACGGGACGGACGGTCAGCCCCTCGGCCCGCAGCGTCGACGCGGCCGCTTCGCCGCGCCCCAGGTCGCGCGCGCCCAGCAGCACCTCGGCGCCAGTCTGACCGAGCTGGCGGGCGATCTCGTATCCGATTCCCTTGTTGGCCCCGGTCACGAGGGCGATCGTGGCGTCACTCATGGGCTCAAGCGTGGGCCCGGCAGCGGACCCGCGGCAGAGACGGCTCATCCACGGACTGACAGACCCTGGATCGGCGGGGACGCCGCGGCACACTGGCGGCGTGGATCGTGCTCAGCTCGCCGAGTTCCTGCGTAGCCGGCGCGCCCGCGTCCGTCCGAGCGAGGTCGGGCTGCCCGCCGGGTCTCGCCGGCGCGCGCCCGGGTTGCGTCGGGAGGAGGTGGCGCAGCTCGCCGGCATCTCGGTCGACTACTACGCGCGGCTGGAGCAGGCGCGCAGCCCGCGTCCGTCCCGCCAGGTGCTGGCCGCGCTCGCTCGCGCCTTGCGGCTCTCCGACGACGAGCGCCGTCACCTGTTCCACCTCGCCGGGGAGGTGCCGGATCCGCCTGGACCCAGCCCGAACGTCTCAGCGGGGATCATGCACCTGCTCGACCGGTTGCACGACGTTCCCGCGTTCGTGATCGATGTCAAGTACGACTTGCTGGCGTGGAACCCGATGGCGGCGGCCCTGCTCGGCGACCTCTCCCGGCTGCCGCCGAGCGAGCGAAACCTGGTCTGGCAGCTGTTCTGCGGGGTCGGCTACCCGGAGCTCTACGCGCCTGAGGACGCCGCTGCGTTCGCCGACCAGTGCGTGGCCGACCTGCGAGCCGCGGCGGCGCGTTACCCCACGGACCCGGGGATTCGCGCCTTGATCGCCCGACTGCTGGCCAACAGTCCGGAGTTCGTGCGGCGGTGGGAGCAGCACCAGGTCAGTGTCCGGCGGGGCGCAACCAAGCGACTCCGGCACCCGGTGGTCGGTGAGCTGGAGCTCGCCTACGAGATCCTGGAGATTCCCGACCGTGGGCAGCGGCTCGTGATCTACACCGCCCTGCCGGGCAGTCCCTCGCTGGAGGCGCTGCGCCTGCTCGAGGTCGTGGGGACCGAGACCTTCGGGGAGCGAGCCTGAGGACGCGTGGTCCCGGGCCCGCCCTGCCTGTACCGCCCGCTCTCGCTGAGTGGACGCCGCATGCGCGCGACGACGCGGTCGGCCGCGATGGCCGCGTATCCAGGCTTGATGACCTCGTTGATCAGCGCGAGCCGCTCGTCGTACGGAAGGAACGCGCTCTTCATGGCGTTGACGGTGAACCACGCGAAGTCGTCGAGGTCGTAGTCGAACGCCTGGGCCAACCGAGCGAACTCCTCCGACATCGACGTCCCGCTCACCAGGCGGTTGTCGGTGTTGACGGTCACCCGGAAACGCAGCCGAGCGAGCAGCCCGAAGGGATGCTCAGCGATCGAGGGCGCCGCACCGGTCTGGACGTTCGACGTCGGGCAGAGCTCGAGCGGGATCCGAGCGTCGCGAACGTACGCCGCGAGCCGTCCCAGCCGTGCCTCGCCGTCCGGTGTCACGGTGATGTCGTCGACGATGCGAACGCCGTGCCCGAGACGCTCGGCGCCGCATCGCTGGACCGCCTCGGCGATGGAGGAGAGCCCGACCGCCTCGCCGGCGTGGATGGTGATGTGGGCGTTCTCCTGTCGCAGGTACTCGAACGCGGCGAGGTGGCGGGTGGGCGGGTTCCCCGCCTCGGCGCCGGCGATGTCGAAGCCGGCGACGCCCTCGTCGCGGTAGCGCACCGCCAGTTCGGCGATCTCCCTCGACCGGTCCGCGTGGCGCATCGCGGTGAGGATCTGCCGCACGACGATGGCCCGGCCGGCGGCCGCCGCCCGCTTCTCCCCCTCGGCGAGCCCGTCCCGGACCGCCTGGACCACCTCGTCGAGGGTCAGCCCGGCCCGGAGGTGCTGCTCGGGCGCGTAGCGCACCTCGGCGTAGACGACGCCGTCCGCCGCGAGATCCTCGGCGCACTCGGCGGCGACGCGACGGAGCGCGTCCGCGGTCTGCATGACCGCGACCGTGTGCTCGAACGTCTCCAGGTACCGCTCCAGTGAGCCGGAGTCCGCCGACTCGCGAAACCATTCGCCGAGACGGGCAGGGTCGGTTTCCGGGAGCTGGTGTCCCACCCGGTCGGCGAGCTCCACCAGGGTGTCCGGGCGAAGGCCACCGTCGAGGTGGTCGTGCAGCACCACCTTCGGTGCGCGGGCGATCTCGTCGTGGGTGATCCGCATGGCCCGACAGTACGCCGTCTCGACGTCCCGTGGTCCACCGCCCGGCCTTGGCGGCGTGTCCGGCGCGCCAGGAGAGTCGTTCACCCGATGCGCTCGATGATGAGCGGCCGTGCTGGGCGGGATCCCACCGGCGCCACCTCGAACGCCCCCTCCAGTGCTTCCATCGCGCGAGGGAACCTCGCCGGGTCGTCGGCGTGCAGCGTCAGCAGCGGCTGCCCGGCGCGGACCAGAGCCCCGGGCTTGGCGTGCATCTGGACACCCGCGGCGGGCGCCACCGGATCCTCCTTGCGGGCCCGCCCGGCACCGAGCCGCCACGCCGCGACGCCGACAGCGAACGCGTCGAGCCGAACGAGGACGCCGTCCGCCGGCGCGAGCACGTCGTGCGTCTCCCGAGCCCGTGGCAGCGGTGCTTCAGGGTCACCGCCCTGCGCGCGGATCATCCGACGCCACACGTCCATCGCGTGCCCGCGCGCGAGAACGTCCGCGGGGTCGGGAGCGCCCGCCGCGCCGGCGAGCTCGAGCATCTCCCGCGCCAACGCCACGGTCAGCTCCACCACGTCCGGCGGGCCGCCTCCCTGCAACACCTCGACCGCCTCGGCGACCTCGAGCGCGTTGCCCGCGGTCAAGCCCAGCGGGGTGGACATGTCGGTGATGAGCGCGACCGTGCGAACACCGGCGTCGGTGCCCAGCTCCACCATCGTGGTGGCGAGAGCGCGGGCGTCGTCGAGCTGCCGCATGAACGCCCCCGACCCGACCTTGACGTCGAGCACCAGCGCCGGCGTGCCCTCCGCGATCTTCTTGCTCATGATCGAGCTGGCGACGAGCGGGATCGACTCGACCGTGCCGGTGACGTCCCGGAGCGCGTAGATCTTGCGGTCCGCCGGAGCGAGCGTGTCCGTGGGCGCGCAGATCACCGCGCCCACGTCACGAAGCTGGGCGAGCATCTCGTCGTAGGACAAGCGCGCCCGCCATCCCGGGATCGACTCCAGCTTGTCGAGCGTGCCCCCGGTGTAGCCGAGTCCGCGCCCCGACAGCTGGGGCACCGCCACGCCGCACGCCGCGGCCAGCGGAGCCAGAGGCAAGGTGATCTTGTCACCCACTCCCCCTGTGGAGTGCTTGTCGGCCGTCGGCCGGCCCAGGCTGCGAAAGTCGAGCCGGTCGCCGGAAGCCACCATGGCGTGGGTCCACCGGGCCACCTCGTCCCGGTCCATGCCACGCAACACGATGGCCATGAGCAGCGCCGACATCTGCTCATCGGCGACCACGCCGCGCACGTAGCCGTCGATCACCCAGTCGATCTGCTCAGCGCTCAACCTCCTGCCGTCACGCTTGGTACGGATCACCTCGACGGCGTCGAAAGGCTCAGCCACGATGTCGTCCTCGCAGGTCGTCAGGTCCGAACGCGTCCGGCAGCAGCTCGCGCAAGGGTCGCACCCCGCGCGGCGTATCGACGCGAAGCTCCGGCCCGCCGTGCTCCCACAGCAGCTGGCGACAGCGGCCGCACGGCATGAGCCGCGCACCGTCGCGGTCGCAGCAGGTGAACGCGACCAGACGGCCGCCGCCGGAGGCATACAGGGCGGACACCAACCCGCATTCGGCGCACAGGGTCGCGCCATAGGACGCGTTCTCGACGTTGCAGCCGACGACGACGCGACCGTCGTCGGTGAGCGCCGCGGCACCGACCGGAAAGCCCGAGTACGGCGCGTACGCCCGCGTCATCACCTGCCGCGCCGCCGTCCGCAGCGCCTCCCAGTCCACCTGCATGGTCTCCACCCCGGCGGCCCAGGCTAGCTCGTGACGTACGGCTCGCCGTCGGCTTTGGGCGGTCGCACGCGCCCGACCAATCCCGCGACCGCCACCACGGTCGCCAGGTACGGCGCCATGATGAGCAGCTCGCCCGGGATCGGCGTGGCGATGATCTGCAGCTGGCTCTGCAGCTGCTGGGTGAAGCCGAAGAACAGCGCCGCGAGGGTCGCGCCGAGAGGGTGCCAGCGGCCCATGATGAGGGCCGCCAAGGCGATGAACCCCTGACCGGCGGTGAGGTCCTTGTCGAAGCTGCCGGTGAATCCGATGGTGAAGAACGCCCCACCGAGCCCGGCCACCACTCCCCCGGCGAGCACCGCCTGGTAGCGCACGCGCAGCACGTTGACGCCCACGGTCTCGGCGGCCCTGGGATGCTCACCGACCGCGCGCACCCGCAGCCCCCACCGCGTCTTGAACAGCACGTAGGTCACGACCGCAACGGCGGCGTACATCGCGTAGACGAGCGGGGTCTGGTCGAACAGGGTCGCGCCGACGATCGGGATGTCCGCGAGGACCGGAATCGGGACGGTCGGCAGCACCCCGGGGTCGTTGTACGCCGCGGCGTCGTCCTGGACGAACTGGTCGAACAGAAAGCCGGTGATCCCGGAGGCGAAGACCACGAGGACGACACCGAGGATCACCTGGTTGACGTAGTAGCGGATCGCGAAGACGGCGAGCAGCGCCGCGATGAGCACGCCCGCGAGGACGGCGCCGAGGGTCCCGGCCAGGAAGCTTCCCGTCACCGTCGTCACGACCGCGGCGGTGAACGCCCCGGCGAGGAACTGTCCCTCGATCGCGATGTTGATGACGCCGGCACGCTCGCACAGCACACCGGCGAGGGCGCCGAGGATGAGCGGTGTGGAGAGGTTGAGCGTCCCCTGCAGCTGGTTCGTGAGCGGAAACGTCGTCCCCGCCGCCGCCCAGCACAGGAACGCCACGACCAGAGCCACGCCGAACAGTGCCCAGACCACCCCTGCCCAACGGCCCCGCACGCCGCGCAGGACGTGGGCCACGGCGACGACGACCGCGTAGGCGGCGAGGGCCACCGCCACCGGACGGGCCGGCAGCACGATGTCCGGAAGCCGTTCGTCGGCCACCTGGTCCGACAGGGCGAACGTGACGGCTTCGGGGCGGGTCAGGACAGCGAGCACGCCACCGACAGCGGCGAGCACGAGCGCGACGAGGCCGGCACGGACCCGGCGCCGGCGCTCGGGCGGAGTCTCCTGGCCCGATGCCACGGAGCCCCTGGTGCGGCGCGGGGGTGCTTGCTCTGGCCCACGTCCAGGCGCCTGGTCGGCCACCGACGTCGTTCCGGCCTTCTCCACGGTCTCGTCCGAGGCGCTCACGCGTTCCACCCCTTGGCGAGGACGGAGCCGGCGCCCTGGCCGCGAACCCGCACGAGGGCCCGAACCAGCGCCGGAGCGGCGATGAAGAGCACGATCGTCGCCTGGAGGACGGTCGTGAGGGTGAGCGGGGTCTGGGTCTGGATCTGCATCTGCAACCCTCCCGCCTTGAGCGCGCCGAACACCAGGCCGGCGACGACCGTGCCGGCGGGCGACGCCCGGCCCAGCAGCGCCACGGTGATGGCGTCGAAGCCCACGTCCCCGGCGATCCCGTCGGTCAACGGGTGGGCGGTGCCGAGGACCTGCTGCGCGCCGGCCAGACCGGCCAGCGCTCCCGCGCCGAGCATCGCGACCGTGTAGGCCCGCTCCACGCTCATACCAGCGGTGCGGGCCGCCTCCGAGTTGGCGCCGACGGCGCGGAGCTGGAAGCCCGTCGTCGACCGGGTGAGGACCCACCACACGACGATCGCGGCGAGGACCGCCAGCACGACACCGAGGTGCAGGTCCGTCCCCGGCACGCGAGCGAACCGCGCCGTGGGGTCGACCACCGGGCTGATGGGGTCGTCGCGCCCAGGTCGCTGGAACGGCTCCGTCGTCAGCAGCCACTGCAAGAGGTAGAGCCCGACGTAGTTGAGCATGATCGTGACGATCACCTCGTGGGCTCCGGTCCGGGCCTTCAAGACGCCGGCGATCCCACCCCAGACCGCGCCACCCACCACGGCGGCGGCGATCGCCACCACCAGGTGCACGACCGGCGGCAGGTGGAGGGTGAACCCCACCCATCCGGCGCAGAGCGCTCCCACGATGAGCTGACCCTGCGCGCCGATGTTGAACAGGCCCGCGCGGAACGCCAGGGAGACGCCCAGCCCGGCGCAGATGAGCGGCGTCGCCTGGACGAGCGTCTCGGTGAGCGGCCGCCAGCCGCCGAGCGAGCCACGCAGGAGCGCGCCATACGCGTCGGCGACCGCCGACCACGACGCCTGGAGCGCGTCCGGTGGGTAGGCGAAGAAGTAGCCCCAGGTGGCCAGCACGTCCGCGTCGCTGACCACGATGAGGACGGCGCCGACCAGCAGCGCCAGCGCGACAGCGGCCAGGCTCACCGCCGCCTCCCGAAGCCACTGCGCCACATGGCCACGCAGGGCCGGCTTGCTCGCCTCGGACTCGGCCGGTGCGCTCATGACGCGACCTCCGTGGAATCCGCGGCCGATGATCCGGCCGCGTCCGCCGGCGGGACGCCGGCCATCATCAGGCCCAGCTGGTCCCACGGGGTGTCCGGATCGACGATGCCGACGATCCGACCCCGGTACATGACCGCGATCCGGTCGGCCAACGCGGTGATCTCCTCCAACGCGGTCGAGACGATGAGGACCGCCGTGCCACGGTCACGCTCGGCCAGGATTCGGCGGTGGACGAACTCGATCGACCCGACGTCGAGGCCACGCGTCGGCTGCGCCGCGATGAGCAGCTCGAGAGGGCGGCTCAGCTCTCGGGCCAGCACGACCTTCTGTTGGTTGCCTCCCGAGAGCGCGGCCACCGGAGTGTCCACCGACTGGGTCCGGACGTCGAACTCCTCGACCCGCCGCTCGGCGTTCGCGCGCACGGCCGCGCGAGAGACCGTGCCACGCCGGGCGAACGGTGGCCGGTGCACCAGGTCGAGGACGAGGTTCTCGGCGACCGAGAACGACCCGACGAAACCGTCGTGGGACCGATCCTCAGGGATGTGACCGATGCCGGCGTCGAGGCGCTCCCGTGGACTCGTTCCGACGAGGTCGCGGCCGCGGAGGCGGATCGATCCGCCAGCCACGTCGGCGAGGCCGACCAAAGCGCGCACCAGCTCGGTCTGCCCGTTGCCCTGGACACCGGCGACACCGAGCACCTCGCCGGCGCGTACCTCGAAGGACACGTCATCGACGGCGACGACCCCCTGCGCGTCGACGACCCGAAGGTTCTCGACGCTGAGCACCGGCTCGCCCGGCGTCGCCGGAGTCTTCTCCAGGCGAAGCTGCACCGGCCGTCCGACCATCAGCTCGGCGAGCTCAGCCTCGGAGACCGTCGGCTCAACCGTCGCCACGACGCGGCCACGTCGGATGACCGTGATCCGGTCCGCGACCGCCCGTACCTCCTGCAGCTTGTGGGTGATGAAGACGACGGAGGTGCCGGCGTCGCGCAGCGCCCGCATCACCTCCATGAGCTCGTCGATCTCATGGGGAGTGAGCACGGCGGTCGGCTCGTCGAGGATGAGCACCCGAGTCTCGTTCGCCAGCGCCTTGAGGATCTCGACCCGCTGTTGCACGCCGACCGACAGGTCGTCCACCTTCGCGTCGGGGTCGACGTCCAGGCCGTAACGCTCGGACAAGTCGCGGACCCGGGCGCGCGCGGCGGCATAGTCCAGGCGGCCAAGGCCCCGCGTGGTCTCACGGCCGAGCATGACGTTCTCGGCGACGGTGAAGCCGGGCACCAACATGAAGTGCTGGTGCACCATGCCGATGCCGGCCTCGATCGCCTCGCGTGGTGAGGAGCAGGTTCGCGGGTTGCCGTCGATGACGATCTCACCCTCGTCCGGACGGACCAGGCCGTAGAGCATGTTCATCAACGTGCTCTTGCCGGCCCCGTTCTCCCCCAGCAGGCAGTGGATCTCGCCGGGTTCGATGGTGAGATCGATGTGGTCGTTGGCAACGAGCGGTCCGAACCGCTTGGTGAGCCCGCGCAGTTCCAACCTCATGGGAACCGCCTCACCGCGACAGGTGTCGCCGTGCGCCAGCGTGCCGTCCGGACATCACCGAGCCTTCGGTACCGCGGTCGACTTGACGGTGACCTTGCCGTCGATGATGTCCTGGCGCAGCTGCTCGACCTCCTGCTTGAGCTCGTCGGGGATCTTGTCCTCGAACTCGTGGTAGGGCGCCAGTCCGGTTCCGTCGTTCGCGAGCGTTCCCACGTAGGGAGTGTTGTCGAAGCGCTCCTCGTAGACGGAGGTGATGACCTCCTCGACCGCGACATCCATGCCCTTGGTGACGCTCGTGAGGAGGACGTCGCAGTACTCCTGCGCGCTCACGCACCCATCGGTGTCGACCCAGATCGCCGCGACCTTGCCACGCGAGGCGCGGGCCGCCTCCAGACCGCCGAGACCCGCGGGACCGGCCACCGGGAAGATGACGTCCGCGCCCTGGCTGATCAGGTTGTTCGCGGTGTTCCTACCCTGCGCCTTGTTCTCGAAGCTGTTGGTGAACAGGCCCTTCTGCGTCGTCTCGTCCCAGCCGAGCACCTGGACCGAGGTTCCCTTGCGCTCGTTGTAGTACTGGACGCCTTCCCAGAAGCCGTCCATGAAGATGGTGACGGTCGGGATCGGCAGGCCGCCGAACGTGCCGACCTTGCCGGTCTTGCTCATGCCCGCGGCCAGGTAGCCGGCGAGGAAGCTCGGCTGGGCGGTGTCGAACAGCAGCGACTTGACGTTGCCGGGCACCTCGTCGAGACCGACTTCCTCCAGGTCGACGGTGCCGATGTCGAAGTCGACGATGCCGAACTTGACGTCGGGGTTCTTCGCGGCGCTGATCGCCGTCTGGTTCCCGAGCTTGAAGCCGACGGTGATGATGACGTCGCACCCGGCGCTGACCATGCCGTCGACGTTCTTCGGGTAGTCGTTGTCGGACTTCGACTCGACCGTGGACTCCTCGATGCCCAACTTGGCCTTGGCGTCTTGGAGGCCCTTGTAGGAGGTCTGGTTGAAGCTCTTGTCGTCGAAGCCGCCGGAGTCGGAGACCATGCAGGCTCGGAAGTCCTTCGCCTCCGCGGTTTCGGCACTCCCGCCGCCACCGGACCCGGGCGACTCGTCCACAGGCCTACTTCCGCACGCGGTGAGAGCCAGCGCCAGCGCACTCCCGATCGCCAGGGTCCGCAACAGCTTCGACAAGGCAGCTCCTCTCGGCGTGACACGTCACGTGTCGGTCGTCGCGCACGCCATGACCTCGCCCCCGCGGACGCATGCGCAGGGGTGACTATGCGCAGGGGTGACTATAGGGCGCTCCTTGGCGAAGGGAAGACCTCAGGCGACACTTCTTCGCACTGACACGGATTCGTAACGCGGCCACATCGGAAGCGAGAGCGGCCGGGACACGAGCTTCGGCCGCCATCGGCCACGCTGCCTTGACCAGCCCCGCTGCTGTGCGTCGTCACGTGATCACGATACGCGCTCGACGGGCTTCGACGGACGAACGGACAGCGCACCGTGGAGCGCCGATCCGGTGCTGATCGATCCGGTGGCTATCGGTTCAGTGCCAATCGGCTCAGTGCCAATCGGCTCAGTGCCAATCGGCTCAGTGCCAATCGGTTCAGTCCCAATCGGTCTAGTACCGATCGGTTCAGTACCGCCAACGGACGGTCGGCTCGGTGACCGCTCGTCGTGGCCGCCTACTCGGTGAACCGCCGGCCGTCGTGACCGCCGGCCAGCAGCGCGGTGGCGGTGAGCACACGAACGCCCACCGCGATGGCGTTCTCGTCGACGTCGAACGTGCCCTGGTGCAGGTCGTACATCGTCTCGCTGCCCGGCGTGTGCACCCCGAGCCGCGCCATGGCGCCGCGCACCTTGGTGAGGTACCACGCGAAGTCCTCACCACCGAGGCTCTGGTCGGTCGGCGCGACAGCGCTCCGGCCGAGGGTTGCCTCCACCGCCTCGCGCAGCGTGGTGATCGCCAAGGCGTCGTTGACAACCGGTGGGACACCACGGTGCACCTCGACCTGCGCGGTGACGCCATAGGGGGCGACGATCTCTCGGGCGAGCGCGGGCACGAGCTCTGCGGACCGCTCCCACACGCGTGGGTCGAGGCAGCGCAAGGTGCCCTCGGCCTCGCCGTCCATCGGAATGGCGTTCGCGGCCGCCCCGGCCTGGACGCGCCCCCACACCACGGACAGGCCCGCACGCGGATCGACCCGGCGCGACAGCGCCGTGGGCAGATGGCTGACCAGCGTGGCCAGCGCGTGCACCAGGTCGGCGGTCAGGTGCGGGCGCGCGGTGTGGCCACCCGGACCGGTGAGCCGGACCTGGAGACGGTCACAGGCGGCGGTGAGCGGTCCCGGGCGCAGCCCGATGTTGCCCACGGCCAGGCGTGGGTCGCAGTGCAGGGCGAAGATCTGGTCGACGCCGTCGAGTCCGCCGGCCGCCATCACGTCGAGCGCGCCTCCCGGGATCAGCTCCTCCGCCGGCTGGAAGATCAGACGAACGGCGTGGGTGAGCATCCCTCGGGAGGCCAGCTCGGCGAGGACGAGGCCAGCGCCCAGCACGACGGTGGTGTGGACGTCGTGTCCGCAGGCGTGGCACACCCCCGGCCGCCGCGAGCGGTACGGCACGGTCTTCTCGTCGGCCACCCGAAGGGCGTCCAGGTCGGCCCGCAGCGCGATTCGGCCGGTGAAGGGCGCCGGCTCGCCGATATCGGCGAGGAGACCGGTGCCGACGGGCAGGAGGGTGGGCCGCAGGCCGGCGGCTTCCAGCCGTTCCGCTACCAGGCTGGTCGTGCGGACTTCCTCCCGACCAGGCTCGGGGTGCATGTGCAGGTCCCGCCGGAAGGCGACCAGCTCATCGATCCACGTCTTGGTGAGCCGATCGACCTCGGCGACGATCTCAGGGTCGAGTGGCACCGTTCGATTGTCCACCCTGCCACTTTCGTGACCGACGACACCCCTCCTTGTACGCTCCGTGGTCGCCGGTTCGTGTCCGCCCCGCACCCTTCCACCACTCACATCTCATCCCCTTTCGGGCGTCCTCAGCCGCAGTCGCGCCACGATCGGGCGCCGGCTCGCGCCCCGTCCCTGCCCCGAGAGCACGAAAAGGAGCGGACTGACCCAGGCGTGAGTCGTTCGGACTCGCTCGGGCTCTCTCGGGCCAATCCCGCGTTCCGGTCCGGGCCGCGCCCGGCGTCGCCCCGCCCTGGAGCCGACGCCGCTCCGGGCCCGACACTGTCCGACCTACCCGGCCGACCCGGGGGTCACGCGCATCGGACCGAACCGGCGACGGGTGCCGCACGCTCGCCCCACCGGCCCGCGCCCGCGGAGTGTCAGAACGCGTCCGGCGGCGTGTAGACGCCCCACACGTCACGCAAGGCGTCGCACACCTCCCCCACCGTCGCCCGGGCGGCCAGAGCCTCCTTCATCGGATACAGCACGTTGTCCGACCCGGCGGCGGCCCGGCGGAGCGCGGCGAGGTGCCGCTCGACTTCCGAGGACGATCGGTCGGCCCGGAGCTTGGCCAACCGGGCGCGCTGCTCCTCCTCGATGCGGGGGTCCACCCGCAGCGGTTGGTACGGCTCCTCGTCCGGTGTCTGGAACTTGTTGACACCGACGACGACGCGTTCGCCGTCGTCGATCTCCTGCGCGATGCGGTACGCCGACTGTTCGATCGCGGACTTCTGGAACCCTCGCTCGATCGCGGCCACGGCGCCACCCAGGCTCTGGATCACCTCCATGAGCTTGTACGCCTCGGCCTCGATCTGGTCGGTCAACGTCTCGACCGCGTACGACCCGGCGAACGGGTCGACGGTCTTGGTGACGTCAGTCTCGTACGCCAGAACCTGTTGCGTCCGCAGCGCGAGCCGGGCCGCCTTCTCCGACGGCAACGCGAGGGCTTCGTCGTAGGCGTTCGTGTGCAGCGACTGGGTACCGCCGAGGACGGCGGCGAGCGCCTGGATGGCGACTCGCACGAGGTTGACCTCGGGCTGCTGGGCGGTGAGCTGGACGCCGGCGGTCTGGGTGTGGAACCGCAGCATCATCGACTTCGGGTTCTTGGCGCCGAACTCGTCACGCATCACCCGCGCCCACAGCCGGCGCGCCGCCCGGAACTTCGCCACCTCCTCCAGGAGGGTCGTCCGGGCGACGAAGAAGAACGACAGCCTCGGCGCGAACTCGTCCACGTCGAGCCCTGCGTCGAGTGCGGCGCGCACGTACTCGATCCCGTTCGCCAAGGTGAAGGCGACCTCCTGCACCGGCGAGGCACCCGCCTCCGCCATGTGGTAGCCGGAGATGGAGATCGTGTTGAACCGCGGCAGCTCTCGCCGGCAGTACGCGAAGATGTCGGAAACCAGGCGCAGCGACGCTTGCGGCGGGTAGATGAAGGTGCCGCGGGCGATGTACTCCTTGAGGACGTCGTTCTGGATCGTGCCGGTGAGCGCCGCCGAGGGCACGCCTTGCTCCTCGCCCACGAGCTGGTAGAGCAAGAGCAGGACGGCGGCGGGCGCGTTGATCGTCATCGACGTCGACACCCGATCGAGCGGGATGCCGTCGAAGAGGAGCCGCATGTCCTCGATCGAGTCGATCGCCACCCCCACCTTGCCGACCTCGCCGTGCGCGAGCGGAGCGTCGGAGTCGAAGCCCATTTGGGTTGGCAGGTCGAACGCCACCGACAGTCCGGTCGTGCCCGCCTCGATGAGCCGGTGGAACCGCTGGTTGGACTCCGCCGCCGTCCCGTAGCCGGCGTACTGGCGCATCGTCCACGGTCTGCCGACGTACATCGTCGGATAGACGCCACGGGTGTAAGGGAAGCTGCCGGGCGACCCGAGCTGACTCGCCGGATCCCACCCCGCGAGGTGCTCAGGCCCGTAGACCGGCTCGATCGGCAGACCGGACTCGGTGAGCCGTGGGGTCGTGTCGGGTCCGGCTCGGGTCGGCCCGTCCTGAGCCGACCCCCGCGGAGCGGCGCGCTCGGACCCTCTCGGCTCGACGCGGTCGTTCATGGCATCGCCTTCTTGTGACTGTGCGCCTTGGTGGGAGTGCATGGGGCGTCACCAGTTCGTGGCGGGTACGGACGCGGTCAGCGTACGACCCGCCCCTCGACGAGGAGCGAGTCAACCACTGTTCGAAGTGCTACCACCACCAACCGTGACATCGGACGTCCAGGACGTGATCACGGACCGCTGGTCACGCCGGTCAGGCGGAGACGCTCCGCAGCGCCACCGCGCGCAGTGACGTGAGCCGTCCGCGGCACGGCCCGTAGTACACGGCGTTGGTGCAGATCACGACGTAGCGCCCGGTATGGGGGCGAGGTAGAGGCTCGTCCCGTCCAGCCATGGTGGTAGGCGACCCGTCCCGCGTCGGCGAGGACCCACGCCAGACCGCGTTCCAGGCCGGCCCGATCGTCGCATGGGGCGCCAGGCTGGTGCGCAGCCAGCGACCGAGCACGGACTGGTCGTGGACGGCCAGCAGGTGCTGGGCATGGCGAGCCAGGTCGTGCGGCGTCGAGAACAACGCCGTGCTGCTCGGCGGCGTCGCGGGTCACGCCGACGGTGCGACACACGAGGACGCCGCCCGGTGTGACGGCCTGCTCGACCGCGTCGTGGAGCGCATCGGCCAGGCGGTCGAGGTCGCCGCGACGAAAGGGTGTGGACACCAGCTGCCTCCGCTGCGAGGACGAGACGGATGTCCAGCGCCGGGGCGCCGGCTCTCGCCGGACCCGGCACCGAGGGCTGGGCCCAGCGGCTGGGACCGCACGGCTGCGCGCAGGGGCCCAGGAACCGGGCTCGCGAGCGCTCGCATACTGGGTCCCGTGCGCATGACGAGGAAGGTCGCCGGCTTCCTGCTCGCGGTCGCGGTGTGGAACGTCGCGACCTACGCCAACTTCACCTACAACCTGGCCAACACGAGCGGCCGGCCGACCGGCTACTACGTCGCCCACGCGATCCTCATCGTGGTCAACCTGGCGATCGCGGTCGTGCTCGCGGCTCTCGGGGTCCGGGCGTGGCGCGCCGCCACCGCCGACGACACCTCCACCGCACGGTGAGGTCCCTGGACGATCGTCGCGCCCGAGCATCCGCGTCTCAGACGCTTCGACGCGACCACCGCAGGACACGTCGAGCGACCTGACCGTCACGCGGCGTGTGGTGGACTGAGCAGCTCACCGGAGCGACTGACGGGCAGGTCCGTGGTGTTGCCACCCGACACCACGACCACCACGGTGGTGTTGGGCTCCGGGACGAACGCGCCACTCAGCAGCGCAGCGAACGCCGTCGCGCCACCGGGCTCGGCGAGGATTCGGCACCGTTCCCACAAGAACGTCCGCGCGGCCACGATCGCGTCGTCGGACACCAGGACGGATTGGGTGCCTCGACTTGTCGCCACCGCGTGGGCGATCCGACCGGCCTCGGCGGCGCCCATACTGTCCGCCGCCACGCCACCCACCTGCGCGCGCACGGGACGACCGGCCGACACGGCCAGGTGCAGGGTCGGACAACGCTCGGGCTCGACCGGTACGACCGCGCACGAGTCCCCGAGCGCCAGCGCGACACCGGCGTACAGGCCACCACCGCCACACGACACCAGCACGGCCGAGGCTTCCGGCACCTGCTCGACCAGCTCCAAGCCCAGCGTGCCTTGGCCCGCCACGACCTCTGGAGTGTCGTACGCGTGGATCTCCAGCACCTCCCGCTGCGCCGCCCACTCACGGCTCGCCGCCAAAGCCTGCGGGTAGTAGCCGTCGACCACCACCACCTTCGCGCCATAGGACTCGATCCGCTCGACCTTGACCGACGGCGAGGTGGCGGGCACGAAGACGTGCGCGGGAACGCCCACACGAGAGGCGGCCCACGCCACCGCCGCGCCGTGGTTACCGCCGGACGCGGCCACGACGCCAGCCTCGGGGACCGGGCGAGCCAGCAGCGTGTTGAGGGCCCCGCGCGCCTTGAACGACCCCGTGTGCTGGGTCAGCTCCAGCTTGAGCACGACGCGCACCCCGCGACCCGCCCACGGCACATCCACCTCGTCATCGGCGAGGCTGAACGTGGGGGTTCGGCGAATGTGGCCCCGGAGCCGGGCAGCCGCCCGATGCAGGTCCGGCGCGCTCGGCACCACGATGGACTCGGTTGCCACGATCTTCTCCAGGTTCGACCTTCTCCAGGTTCGAGCGTCCGGACGTCACGCTGCGTCCACCGTCACGCTGGGTCGACTCCCCAATCACACGAGGCCAACCAACCGTTCGGAGAGGCGTACTAGTCTGTCGCCCACCATGCCTGGGGAATCCTCGACGTCGCGCGACGACGTCCCACGTGCCATCGTCGTCACACTCGTTGTCGCCACGTTCTGTCTGGCCATTGGTCTGACCACCCTATCCACGTCGGCGAGGGCTGGAACCGTCGCTGGGCACGCGGCCCCGACGCCCACACCGACGCTCCCGCGGACGTCGGCCACGACATCGACGCCGGCGCCGACAGCCACCGGGAGCCCAAGCGCACACCCGACCAAGACTCCGGCGCCCTTCGGCCGCTACCACCCGGCCAATCCGTTCAGCGAGCCGGTCGGCGGTGCCGCTCTCGGTCGGTCAGGCGTGGTCGTCGACCCCAACGCGCCCAAGCCCCCGCCCGACGTCGACGTCAGGTCCTACCTCGTGGCCGACCTGGACACCGGGGAGGTGCTCGCGGCCAAGAACGCGCACCAGCGTCTGTATCCGGCCAGCACCCTCAAGACGCTGACCGCGATCACGCTCATCCCCCGACTCGACAAGCGCGCGCTCTACACCGCGGTGCGGGAGGACGCCGACCAGATCGGCAGCCGGGTCGGCATCGAGGCCGGCCACGTCTACACGATCGAGCAGCTGTTCTACGGGCTGTTCCTGTCGTCCGGAAACGACGCGGCGCAGGCTCTGGCGAACGCGAGCGGGGGTACCGAGGTCGCGGTCCGCCTCATGAACGAGGAGGCCGCCCGGCTGGGCGCGTTCGACACCCACGCGGTCAACACCAGCGGTCTCGACGAGCCCGGCCAGCTGTCCTCCGCCTACGACCTGGCCCTGTTCGCGCGGGCGGGGATGGCCAACCCCGACTTCCGTCGCTACGCCACCACACCCCGCTACGACTTCCCAGGGCGGAACGGCAAGACCTACCAGATCCAGAACGGCAATGACCTGCTGAGCGAGTACCCGGGCGCGATCGGGGTGAAGAACGGCTACACCACGAAGGCCAGGAACACCCTCATCGGTGCCGCGGAACGGAACGGCCGTCGGCTTCTCGTCGTCGTCATGAAGACCGACGCGCCGTCGTGGAAGAAGGTCGCGAAGCTGCTCGACTGGGGCTTCGAGGTCGGCGCGGAGGTCGAGCCGGTCGGCACGCTCGTCACTCCGGAGGATGTCGAGCGCGCTCGGCAGGCGCTCGTCGCGGCACGGCTCGCGACAGCCGGACCGACCACCCACCAGGTCGCCTCGCCGTCGGCGGCGGGTGTCACGTCGATCGGCACGCCGACCGCCGTCGTGACCGCGCCCATCGCCTCCCGGCAGGTGGCGATGCTGCCCACCCTGGTGCAGCGCGTGCCGCTCTGGCTGTGGGTGCCTGGGGTGGTCTTCGTGGTCCTGGCCAGCCTGCGGGTCTACACCTACGTGCGCGCCCGTCGACGAGCGGTGGCCTCGCCACCGGCCTAGCCCGGTACCTCGTCCTCGGTGAAGCGCTCGCGCAGGCGGTGCCCTGAACTCCGCTGGAGCCCTCGCCTCCGGTGACGCTCGCGCCGACACCACCTGCGGGCCAGGAGCCAGCCGAGCACGAGCCCTCCGCTCAGCCCGCCGAGCGTCGGTGCCAGCGCACCACGGCGACGGCAGGCCCGGTCGGCCTGGCCCACGGCAGGCCTAGGAGGCGCGGCACGGACGGACGCGCCCCTCCCTAAGGCGGCCTCGTCCGGCGCCGCCTCCTGCACCTGGGCTCGCCAGCGCGTGTCCGTGGCCACCAAGGCCGCCCCCAGCACCACCAAGCGCGCCGTGTAGTTGATCCAGACGAGCAAGGCGATGAGGATCGCGAAGGCGCCGTACAACGGGTTGTCGAGGACGCGTCCGACGATGAGACCGGCCAGCTGCTTGAGGACCTCGAATCCGACTCCGGCGAGCAAGGCACCCTCCCACACCACCCGTGGGGACACCCCGTGGTATGGCAGCAGCTGGTAGATCGCGAAGAACAGCAAGGTGTTGACGGCCACGCCGACCACCACCGCCGCGACGTACAGCGCCCACCGCGCGCCTCCCAGTCCGGTCAGACCCAGCAGGTGGACGAGGGTGTCGGTGAACGCCGTCACCAGCGTGCCAACCGTGACGGTGACGAGCAGGACGATTCCGAGGACCACGAGGGCCGCCACGTCGACGAGCTTGGCGACGACGACGTTCCGCTCCTTGGCCGGAAGCTCGAAGACCGCCTGCAACGCGTCGCGCAGGGCCGACACCCAGCCCAGCCCGGAGTAGAGGAGCACGACCAAACCCACGAGGCCGACGCCCGTTCGTCGCTGCGCGATGCGGTGCACGTCGATCTGGTCGGGTCCGCCACCGATGAGCCCGGGCAGGATCGAGCGCAGCGCCGAGGTCACCGCCTCGTCCGCGCCGGGCACGTACGTCACGACGTAGCCGACGCCGGCGAAGGTCACCGCGACGAGCGGAAAGAAGGACAGGAAGGCGAAGTAGGTCACCGAGGCCGCGAGCTGGCTGCCCTTGACGGCGTCGTAGCGGACCAGCGCGCGCACGAGGTGGTCGACGAACAAGGACCGACGGCGGATGCGGCGAAACAGCGCCTCGGCACGATCCTTGATGTCACGAAGCCTCACTCCCTGTCGGTACCCCGCCACAGCGGGGTACCACGAATCTCGGCGCGCTCAGCGCCGCAGGGAGGCCACGGACGAGGGGCGGTTCGGGACGGGACCGGGAAGAGGTCCACCGAGCGCGAAGTCCCGCTGGGGTCGCCACACCGAGTCAGCACCGTGCTCGTACAGGCTGAACCCTTCCACCGTGAACGTGCACTCGTAGTCCTCGAGCGCTTCGTAGGCCTTGTCCAGGAGGTGGTCGGGCAGGTCGTGCGCGATCGTCACGTGCGGGTGGTACGGGAACGCCAGCTCCCGCTCGAGCGGCCCGCTGCGGATGCCGTTCGCGAGCTGCTCACACGAGGAGATGCCGTCCGAGACCGCCACGAAGACGACCGGCGACACCGGGCGGAACGTGCCCGTGCCACGCAGCCGCATGGTGAAGGGCCGGCCCGACTCGGCGACGGCGAGCAGGTGCCGCTCGATGCTCTCGAGCACGTCGTCCTCGACCTGAGTGGGCGGCATGAGCGTCACATGGGTGGGAATGGCCTCGGCCAGCGGGTCGCCGAGCGCGGCACGCCAGCGCTGCAGCTCCCCGCCGTACGGCTCCGGGATGGCGATAGCGACACCGATCGTGCGCACGCTCGCCTACCTCAACGCTTCGCGGGGACGAATCCGAGACGGTCGTGGACCTGACGCAGCTTCTCCGACGCCACGGCCCGGGCTCGGTCCGCGCCACGGGCCAGGATGCCGTCGAGGGTCTCGCGGTCCTCCAGCAACGCGAAGGTCCGCTCGCGGAAGGGGGTCACGAACTCCACGACGGCGTCGGCGACGTCTCGCTTCAGGTCGCCGTACCCCTTGCCGGCGTAGGCGTCCTCCAGCTCCGGAATGCTACGCCGGGTGAGCGCGGAGAGAATCGTGAGCAGGTTAGAGACGCCGGGCTTCTCCTCCTCGTCGAACCGCACCTCCCGACCGGAGTCGGTGACCGCACTGCGAATGCGCTTGGCGGACACCTTGGGGTCGTCCAGCAGCTCGATGATGCCGTTGGGGCTCGAGGCGGACTTGCTCATCTTGACCCGCGGCTCCTGCAGGTCGTAGATCTTGGCGGTCTCCTTGATGATGTACGCCTCGGGCACCCGGAACGTCTCGCCGAACCGGTTGTTGAACCGCTGCGCGAGGTCTCGGGTGAGCTCCAGGTGCTGCCGTTGGTCCTCGCCGACCGGCACCTGGTCGGTGTCGTAGAGCAGGATGTCGGCCGCCATGAGGACCGGGTAGGTGAACAGCCCGACCGTCGCGGCTTCCACGCCCTGCCGCTGCGTCTTGTCCTTGAACTGCGTCATCCGGCTCGCCTCGCCGAAGCCGGTCAGGCAGCCCAAGATCCACGACAGCTGGGAGTGCTCGGCGACGTGGCTCTGGACGAAGAGCGTGCAGCGCTCGGGGTCGAGCCCGGCGGCCAGCAGCTGCGCCGCCGCCAGCAGGGTCCGCTCCCGCAGCCGGTTGGGGTCGTGGCCGACGGTGATGGCGTGCAGGTCGACCACGCAGTAGAACGCGTCGTAGGTGTCCTGCATCTCCACCCACTGCCGGATGGCACCGAGGTAGTTGCCCAGGTGGAACGAGTCAGCAGTGGGCTGGATACCCGAGAACACGCGCGGTCGCGGCATGCCAAGAATTGTGCCAGCAATCCCGCCCAGCGCTGAGCGCCCTTCCGTCCGAGCGCACGCCACCGGTGGGGCATACTGATCGGTCCCACCGGTCAGCGAGGCGCACGGCCCTCACGGCGTACGAGCCGCGGACCGAAGGTGCCGAATCGCCCGATTCTCGCCGACTCTCGCTGACCCGTCACCGACGTGGGTGGCGTCAGCCACCGACGGGTTGCCCGCTCCGTGGGCCCGACGCCGCCTCCGGCGGTGCCGGCTCGCCGGCCGCGGGCTCCTCGGGAGGCTTGGGAGTGAACCGCACCTTGGCGATCCTGCGGCCATCCAGCTCGGTCACCGTGAACACGTGACCGTCGAACGCCACGTGCTCGCCGACCGTGGGCAGGTGACCGAGCTGGGCGATGACGAAACCGGCCACCGTCTCGTAGGGGCCGTCCGGCAGCGTCACCCCGGTCTCCTCGCCGAAGTCGTCGAGGCTGAGGCGGCCCTCGACCTCGACGTCACCGGAGACCAGTCGTCTCGAGGCCGCCTGCGCGGCGGTGTCGTACTCGTCCCTGATGTCCCCGACCAGCTCCTCGACGAGATCCTCGAGGGTCACGATGCCGGCCGTACCGCCGTACTCGTCGAGCACGATCGCCAGGTGCTGGCTCCGCGCGCGCATCTCCGAGAGCGCGGGGAGCACCCGCTTGGTACCGGGCAGGTAGAGCACCTCGCGAGCCAGGTCGCCGACCCGGACCGACCGGTTCGCCACGTCCGGGTCGAGCAGGTCACGAACGTGGACGAAGCCCACGACGTCGTCCGCCGACCCGCGCACGACCGGATACCGCGAGTGGGGCCGGTCGCTGACGAACCGCACGCTCTTGTAGACCGGCATGTCGGCGTCGAGGAAGTCGACCTCCGTCCGCGGCAGCATGACCTCCCGAAGCTGCCGGCTGCCCGCGGCGAACACCTCCTCGACGATGGCCCGCTCCTCCTGGCCGAGCGTCTCGTGACCGGTCACGAGCTCGCGCAACTCTTCCTCGGTCATCCGTTCCCGGCTGACGTTGGGGTCCCCGCCGAGCAGCCGGACGACGACGTTGGTCGACTTGGACAGGAACCAGATGATCGGTCGGGAGACCTGCGCGATCCGGTGGATGAGCGGCGCCAGAGCGAGCGCGAAGGACTCCGCGCCTTGCAGGGCCAGCCGTTTGGCGGCCAGCTCGCCCAGGACGATCGACACGTACGACACGACCACGGTGATGAGCACGAGGGCCAGCGGATCGGCCGCGCCGGCAGGCACTCCCAGGTCACGCAGGACGGGGGCGAGCTCGGACGACAGGTTGGCGCCGGCGAAGGCGGAGGCCAGGAAGCCGGAGAGGGTGACCCCGATCTGCACGGAGGAGAGGAAGAGGTTCGGATCGCGAGTCAGCTGCGCGACCCGCTCACCCCGCCGGCCACGTTGGGCGAGGGACTTGACCTGACCCTCCCGGAGGGAGACCAGCGCCATCTCCGCGGCGGCGAAGACGCCCCCGATGAGGATGAAGATCAAGGCCAGTCCGATGTTGGCCAGGACATGGTTCATCGAGGATGCACCACCAGCTCACCGCAGCCGCAGCCCACGCCAGGGTGAGCCGGCCCGCCGGCTCGCCGGAGATGGGCTCGCAGCCATGTCACCACCCTAGCGATGTCCAGGCCGCCGGCACCTTCCTCGCGAGCTCCTCGCAAGGTGCGCCGGTCCTGGACGGCCCATGACCGGCCGTCGCGAGCTGACGCCCGCGCCGGGGACATCCGTCCGACGCTAGGGTGTCTGCGTCCTCGAAGGGCACGACCGGTTCCGGGAAGGGCGCGACGGGCCAGAGCGGACGAAGGCCACCCGACGGCACGAGACATGCCACGAGGGCAGACGAGAGGATTCCGGGCACCGACGGCGCCCGAGACTCTCAGGTCACGCAGGAGACGACGAGCACACGATGAGGAAGACGTCGACCCGGCTCGCCGACGGACGCGAGCTCCTCTACTTCGACGAGGGTGACAGCGCCGACCGCGACGTCCTCGACCAACGCACGCTGCCGGAGCGGTCCGGGGGCTCGGAGCTCCGCTACGACCCGGTGTTCGACGAGTGGGTCGCGGTCGCGTCGCATCGGCAGGACCGCACCTTCCTCCCGCCCGCTGACGAGTGCCCGCTGTGTCCCTCGCGGGACGGCCGGCTGACTGAGATCCCGGCGTCCGACTACGACGTCGTGGTGTTCGAGAACCGCTTCCCCTCCTTCTCCGGCGCGTCCTTCTCCGGCGCGGCACCCGACCTCGCCGCCGGCGTGGGTGCTGGCCTCGTGGACGGCTCGCTCGACGGCGCCAGCCAGGAGGCGGCGACCGGTCTCATCGACGCCCGTGACCTGTTCGCCCGTCGTCCCGGGGTGGGCCGGTGCGAGGTGGTCTGCTTCACCTCCGACCACGACACAGCGTTCGCGCAGCTCACGCCGCAACGGGTCCGCACGGTGATGGAGGCGTGGGTCGACCGCACGGTCTGCCTCGGCTCCCTGCCCGGCGTGGAACAGGTCTTCTGCTTCGAGAACCGTGGCGAGGAGATCGGCGTCACCCTGCGCCACCCGCACGGCCAGATCTACGCCTACCCGTTCGTGACCCCGCGCACCCGGCAGATGCTCGCCTCGGCCCAGCGGTACGCCGAGCGCACCTCACGCAACCTGTTCGAGGACCTCGTGGCCGGCGAACGCTCCGCCGGGGTGCGGATCGTCGACGAGTCCGAGCACTGGACGGCCTTCGTGCCCGCGGCGGCCCGCTGGCCGGTGGAGGTGCACCTGTATCCCCGGCGACGCGTGCCGGACTTGCCGGAGCTCACCGCGGCCGAGCGCGACGACTTCGGCCCGATCTACCTTCGCCTCCTGCGCGCGCTCGACCGGTACTTCGAGGGTGTCGACGCCCTGCCGTACATCGCCGCGTGGTACCAAGCACCAGTGCGCGTCGGGCGCGAGCACGCCGCCCTGCACCTGCGGGTGTTCTCGATCCGACGAGCTCCCACCAAGCTGAAGTACCTCGCGGGATCGGAGTCGGCGATGGGCGTGTGGATCAACGACGTGGCGCCGGAGGCGATCGCCGCCCGGCTGCGCGAGCTGGTGCGTGAGGACGCCGCCGTCGGCCGGGATGGGACGGTCCGATGAAGCTGCTCGTCACCGGCGGAGCCGGGTACATCGGCAGCGTGGTGACCGCCCGGCTCCTGGAGGCCGGCCACGAGGTCACCGTGCTCGACGACTGCTCGACGGGACACCGCGACAACGTGCCGGACGGGGCGCGGTTCGTGCCGGGTGGCCTCGACATCGCGGCCGCCGTCCTCGACCCGTCGTACGACGGTGTGCTCCACTTCGCGGCGAAGTCGCTCGTGGCGGAGTCGGTACGCCGTCCTGACCTGTACTGGCGCGCCAACGTCGGCGGCACCCTCGACCTGCTCGACGCCATGCGGCGACACGGCGTACGCCGGCTTGTCTTCTCCTCCACGGCCGCGACGTACGGCGAGCCCGCGCGCATGCCCATCACCGAGGACACGCCCCCGCTTCCCACCAACCCCTACGGCGCCTCCAAGCTCGCAGTGGACCGCATGCTCGAGGCGGAGGCGCGCGCCTACGACCTGGCTCCGGTGAGCCTGCGCTACTTCAACGTCGCGGGCGCCTACCTCCGCCACGGCGAACGGCACGACCCCGAGACCCACCTCATCCCCAACCTGCTCGCCGTCGCCGCGGGCGAGCGCCCTGCCGCACAGGTCTTCGGCACCGACTACCCCACCCGCGATGGCACGGCCGTGCGGGACTACCTCCACGTGGTCGACCTCGCCGACGCCCATGTGCGTGCTCTCGACGTGGCCACACCAGGCCACCACCTGGTCTGCAACCTCGGCACCGGCCACGGCTCGACGGTCCTGGAGGTCATCGCGGCCGTGCAACGGGTGACCGGCCGGGAGGTGCCAGTCGAGGAGTGCCCGCGACGCCCGGGCGACCCGCCGGTCCTGGTCGCGTCGTGGGAGCGGGCGGCACAGGAGCTCGGCTGGAAACCCGTCCGTGACCTCGACACGATGGTGGCGGACGCGTGGGCGTTTCGTCAGGGTCTCGTGGTGCCCGACCGCGCCGGATCGGCGCCACATCGGGCGAGCTCAGGAGCGGGAGGGAGCAGGCGGTGAACCTGCGTGCGGACTTCGAGACGGCGTTCGGTCGGCCGCCCGAGGGGAGCTGGGTGGCGCCCGGCCGGGTCAACGTGATCGGCGAGCACACCGACTACAACGACGGCTTCGTGCTGCCGATCGCCCTCCCGCAGGGAGTGGTGGCCACCGCCGCTCGCCGCGACGACGGTCTGCTCCGGATGGTCTCCCGCCAGGCTGACGGGCGGTTCGAGATCCCGGTGGACGGCCTGAAGCCCGGAGACGTCGACGGCTGGGCGGCCTACGTCGCCGGCGTGGTGTGGGCACTGCGTGAGGCCGGACACGACGTCGGCGGGCTCGACGTCCTGGTCGACGGCGACGTGCCGCTCGGCGCTGGGCTGTCGTCCTCGGCCGCGTTGGAGTGCGCGACCGCCCTCGCGGCCACCGAGCTGTACGACGTCGCGGTCGACCGGCCGACTCTCGCCAGGCTCGCCCAGAAGGCCGAGAACGACTTCGTCGGGGTGCCCTGCGGGATCATGGACCAGTCGGCGGCCCTGCTCTGCGAGCGGGACCACGCGCTGTTCATCGACACCCGCTCGCTGGCCACCGAGCAGGTCCCGCTCGACCTCGCGGGTCATGGGCTCGCGCTGCTGGTGATCGACACCAAGGCTCCGCACCGCCTCGTCGACGGCGAGTACGCGGCCCGTCGGCGGGTGTGTGAGAAGGTCGCCAGCGACCTCGGGGTCCCGGCACTGCGCGACCTCGAGAACACCCCGATCGAGGCCACGCTGGCGCGGATCGCGGACGACACCGCGCGACGGCGGGTGCGGCACGTGCTGACCGAGAACGAGCGGGTGCGCCAGACGGTCTCCCTGCTGCGCGCCGGATCGCCACGTGACATCGGGCCCCTGCTCACCGCCTCCCACGCGTCGTTGCGGGACGACTACGAGGTGACCGTGCCCGAGCTGGACACCGCGGTCGACGCCGCGCTCGACGCCGGCGCGCTGGGCGCCCGCATGACCGGTGGCGGTTTCGGGGGCTGCGTCATCGCGCTGGTCGACGCCGACGCGGCCGAGGCCGTCGCGCGACGGGTGGCCGAGGCGTTCGCCACCGCCGGGTTCCGGGCGCCGCAGTGGTTCGTCGCTACGCCGTCGGCTGGCGCCCGGCGCCTGGCGTGACGACGAGGTGGTGACGAGTGTCTGCGTGCTGTGCCGCGGGACGGTCCGACCACACCGGAGCGATCGCCGACGACGACCTGCCGTTCGAGATCCCCTCGCGGTCGCCGCGCGAGGTGGCGCGTGGGATGGTCGCCATCCCCGGCGGGCGCTTCCTCATGGGGGGCGACGACCCGGACGCTTTCCCGGCTGACGGGGAGGGGCCGGTTCGCGCCGTCACCCTGGATCCCTTCCTCATCGACGCCACGCTCGTCACCAACCGGCAGTTTCAGGCGTTCGTCAAGGCGACGGGCTACGTCACCGACGCTGAGCGGTTCGGCTGGTCGTTCGTGTTCCATCTCTTCGTGGGCCCGGAGCAGCGGCGGTACGTCATGGACGCCACCGTGCCCGACGCGCCGTGGTGGCTGGCCGTCGAGGGGGCCAACTGGCGGGCGCCAGAAGGCCCGGGCAGTGACATCGCGACGCGTCCGAACCACCCGGTGGTCCACGTGTCGTGGCGGGACGCCTACGCCTACGCGCGATGGGCGGGCAAGCGGCTCCCCACCGAGGCCGAGTGGGAGCGAGCCGCCCGGGGCGGGCTGGAGCGCGCCCGGTACGCGTGGGGCGATGAGCTCACGCCACGCGGACGCTGGCGGTGCAACATCTGGCAGGGCCGGTTCCCCGGCCACAACACCGCCGAGGACGGCTTCGTGGGGACCTCGCCGGTGAAGTCGTACGCCCCCAACGGTTTCGGCCTCTACGACGTGGCCGGCAACGTCTGGGAGTGGTGCGCCGACTGGTGGAGCACGACCTGGCACGTGGAGGACCGGCCCGAGACACGCACGAACCCGACCGGGCCGCCCACCGGCCAGGAGAAGGTCATGCGCGGTGGCAGCTACCTGTGTCACGAGTCGTACTGCAACCGGTATCGGGTCGCCGCGCGAACGAAGAACACCCCCGACAGCTCGACCGGCAACCTCGGGTTTCGGTGTGCGGCTGACCTTCCGCGCGAAGGCTCCTAGGGCGCTGTGAAACGAAGCGCGCGGCCCACGCCGGGGCCGCGCGCTTCACGTCGGACGCGGGACGGGCTCAGCTCCCGGCCTTCATGCGGGCAGCGAGGTTGTCGGCGAGGACGTCGAGGAACTCGTCCGTGGTCAGCCACGGGGTGTCCTCGCCGATGAGCAGCGCGAGGTCCTTGGTCATCTTGCCGGACTCGACCGTCTCGACGCAGACCTTCTCGAGCGTCTGGGCGAACGCCTCCACCTCCGGGGTGCCGTCCAGCTTGCCGCGGTGCGCGAGTCCTCGTGTCCACGCGAAGATGGACGCGATCGGGTTCGTCGAGGTCTTCTCGCCCTTCTGCCACCGGCGGAAGTGCCGGGTGACCGTGCCGTGGGCGGCCTCCGCCTCGACCGTCCGGCCGTCCGGCGTCATCAGCACGCTCGTCATCAGGCCGAGAGACCCGAAGCCCTGCGCGATCGTGTCGGACTGGACGTCACCGTCGTAGTTCTTCGCGGCCCACACGAAGCCGCCCTCCCACTTCAGGGCCTGGGCGACCATGTCGTCGATGAGACGGTGCTCGTAGGTGAGACCGGCCTCCTCGAACGCGCCCTTGAACTCGCTCTCGAACACCTCGGCGAACAGGTCCTTGAACCGACCGTCGTACGCCTTGAGGATCGTGTTCTTCGTCGACAGGTAGACCGGGTAACCGCGCTGGAGGCCGTAGTTGAAGCAGGCCCGGGCGAAGTCCCGGATCGAGTCGTCGAAGTTGTACATGCCGAGCGCGACGCCGCCGCCCTTGAACTCGGCGACCTCGAACTCCATCGGCTCGCTTCCGTCAGCCGGGGTGTAGGTGATCGTCACCTTGCCCGGGCCGGGCACGACGAAGTCGGTGGCCTTGTACTGGTCGCCGTGCGCGTGGCGGCCGATGACGATCGGCTTGGTCCAGCCCGGGACGAGCCGCGGGATGTTGCCGATGATGATGGGCTCCCGGAAGACGACACCACCGAGGATGTTCCGGATCGTGCCGTTGGGCGACTTCCACATCTTCTTCAGGCCGAACTCCTCGACCCGGGCTTCGTCGGGAGTGATCGTCGCGCACTTGACGCCGACGCCGTGCCGCTTGATGGCGTTCGCGGCGTCGATCGTCACCTGGTCGTCGGTGGCGTCCCGGTTCTCGATGCCGAGGTCGTAGTAGTCGAGCTGAATGTCGAGGTACGGCAGGATCAGCCGCTCTTTGATGGCCTTCCAGATGACACGCGTCATCTCGTCGCCGTCGATGTCGACGACGGGGTTCTTCACCGTGATCTTCGACAAGGGGTGCTCCTTGGGCCAGGACGTGCTCGCTGGCTCGCGCGTCGGCTCTCCGACGCGAACCGGCGGGCCTGGGTGGACGGTGCGAAGGGGGTGTCTTCAGTTGTCAGAGGTTCCGCACGTCGGCCTGCTTGGCCCGGACCGCCTCGGCGGCCCGGCGTAGATCGGCCAGCTCGCTCTCGGCCAGCTCGGTCTCGACGACCCGGCGGACGCCCTCACGGCCGATCTCGGCGAGCACGCCGAGGTAGACGCCCGCGATGCCGTACTGCCCCTCGACCCACGCGCAGACGGGCATGACGGCCCCGGAGTCCTCCGCCACCGCGCGGGCCATGCGGGCCGCGGCGGCCGACGGAGCGTAGTAGGCGGAACCCGTCTTGAGCAGGCCGACGATCTCGGCGCCCCCGTTGCGGGTCCGCTCGACCAGCGCGTCGACGTCCTCCTTCGGCAGCACCTCGGTGAGCGCCCGACGCTGGCCGTCGATCTCGACCGTGCACTTGCTCGGGACCGGCACCATCGTCTCGCCGTGGGATCCCAGGGTCAGTGTCTCCACGCTACCGACCGGGACGCCGAGCTTCTCCGCGACGAAGTACGAGAACCGGGCGGTATCGAGCACGCCCGCCTGCCCCATGACGCGGTGATGCGGGAAGCCGGTCGCGATCTGCGCCAGGGCCGTCATCTCGTCGAGGGGGTTGGAGACGACGATGACGACGGCGTTGGGGGCGTACTTGGCGACGTTTTCCGAGACCTGTCGGACGATGCGAGCGTTGGTCTCCAGAAGGTCCATCCGGCTCATACCCGGCTTGCGAGGCATCCCGGCGGTGATCACGACGATGTCCGAGCCGCCGATCACCTCGTAGCCCTCGCCCGAAGGGCCGGTCGTCTGCCCGACGACCCTCGTCTCGAAGCCCTCGATCGGTCGGGCCTGGTTCATGTCGAGCGCGAGGCCTTCCGCCTTGCCCTCGATGATGTCGGTGAGGACGACCTCTTCGAAGATGTCGTACTCGGCGAGCCGCTGGGCGGTCGTCGACCCATAGAAACCCGCCCCGACGACGGTGACCTTGCCGCTGCGCGCCATGGGGTGTCTCGCCTCCTGGGTTGCCCGCCCGCCGGCGGGACTCAGCCGTCACGGACTGTCGTGGCGTCACGAGAACGGAAGATGTCTTGACGCCAAGATACTTGTGCCGAGCCTATCCGAATAGCTTGAGCCCCGGACGCCAGGGGTGGGCGGAACCTCGCGGGAACCACCGAAGGAACCTCGGGCGCCACGGTCCACCCGCTCCCAGATCGTCCGGTTCATCACGGGCGCTGCGCCCCGCGGTGGCTTGTCGGACCTGTCCAGATGCACCCTGCGTCCAGGTGCGCCCTGTGTCCAGGTACGCCCTGTGTCCCGACGCGCACTGCGAGCCTCGATGGGCGAAGGCCAGGATCGTGCTCACCGGATGTCCGGGATCGCGAGAGCCAGGACCAAGATGCCCAGCCCCATGGCGGTCAAGGTCAGCACGTCCGTCGTCCGGCTGCGCAGCACCAGCAGTCCCGCCCGGCGGGTCGTCAAGACCAGCCGGAACAGCGCCGCCAACAGCACCGAGCCCGCCAGCATCACCATGCCCGGCCGGAAGTCGGCGACGACCGCGCTCACGAGCGAGATCGCGACACCAGTGAGGACGACCAAGAGCGGCCACTGGCGTCGAGGCCACGGACGAATCGGCGGCAGCGGTTGGCCGGGGTTGTGCGTGCCTCGCTTCCAGAACGCCCACCAGGGCTCCCGGCCCCCGGCGGACCCGTCCCTGGCAGAGCCGGAAGCACGGCTGGTACGCCCGGCGGACGCGACGCCCGGCTGGTCGACCATCGCCTGATCCTCCCGCTCCGGCTGGCCAGCTGTCGGGTGCTGGCCCGCCCCGGCGTTCTCGTACCTACGGAGAGTACCGCCCACCGACGATCTCACCCTGCCCGCTCACCCTGCCCGCTCGCGCTGTCCGCGGCCAGCCGGCTCGCCGCCAGCGCACCGGCAGCAGCGCTGACGGGGCCACTCCCCCGGGGCCCGTCCGTCCGTGACGTCGCCTTCCGTGGGATCTCCGTGCGCTCCACGTGGATTCGGCGGGACCCGGGGACCCAGCGGCAACGTCAGTGGAAGAAGTGCCGGGTGCCGGTGAAGTACATCGGGACACCGGCCGCGGCCGCCACCGCGATCACCTCGTCGTCGCGTCGAGAACCACCCGGCTGCACCACCGCTCGCACGCCGGCCTCGATCAGCACCTGCAGCCCGTCGGGGAACGGGAAGAACGCGTCGGACGCCGCGACCGCTCCGGCGGCCCGCTCACCAGCCCGGCTGACAGCCAGCCGCGCCGAGTCGACCCGGTTGACCTGACCCATGCCCACGCCGACGGTGGCGCCGCCGGAGGCGAGCACGATGGCATTGGACTTGACGGCTCGCACCGCTCGCCACGCGAACGCCAGGTCGGCGAGCACCTCCTCCGGGACCGGCTCGCCACTGACCAGGCGCCAGGTGGCCGGATCATCCCCGGGAGCGTCGACCGCGTCCACGCTCTGCACGAGCAGACCACCCGAGATCGGCCGGAGCTCGACCCCACCGCGGGTCGCGGGCGGGCATCGCAGGAGCCGGACGTTCTTCTTGCGGGTGAGGATCTCCAGCGCCTCGGGTTCGAAGTCGGGCGCGACGACCACCTCGGTGAACACCTCGGCGACCTGCTCGGCCACCTGGGCGGTCACCGGTCGGTTCGCGCCGATGACTCCGCCGAAGGCCGACACCGGGTCACAGGCGTGCGCCTTGCGATGCGCCTCGGCCAGGTCGGCCCCGACGGCGATCCCACAAGGGTTGGCGTGCTTGATGATCGCCACCGCAGGCGCGTCGAAGTCGTAGGCGGCGCGACGAGCCGCGTCGGCGTCGACGTAGTTGTTGTACGACATCTCCTTGCCGTGCAGCTGCTCTGCCTGAGCCAGGCCCGGCACCGCACCATGCGCGGCGGTGTAGAGAGCAGCACGCTGGTGCGGATTCTCGCCGTACCGCAGCACCGCCTGACGACGCCAGGTGGCGCCCACCCAGCTCGGGAGCTCGTCGTCCGCGGTGGCCGCGTACGAGCCCATCCAGGACGCGACGTGCACGTCGTAGGTGGCGGTGTGCTCGAACGCCTCCGCCGCGAGGCGCTTCCGCTGCTCGGCGGTGAACCCACCACTGGCCAGTGCCTCCACCACGTCGCCGTAGCGAGCCGGTGAGGTCACGACCGCGACGTTGGCGTGGTTCTTGGCCGCTGCGCGGATCATCGCCGGGCCGCCGATGTCGATCATCTCGACGACCTGGTCGGCATCCGCCCCCGAGGCGACGGTCTCGGCGAACGGGTAGAGGTTCGATACCAGCAGTTCGAAGGGCTCGATGCCGAGCTCCTCGAGCTGGCGGCGGTGGTCGGGGTTACGCACGTCAGCCAGGAGGCCGGCGTGGACCTTGGGATGCAGCGTCTTGACCCGCCCGTCGAGGCACTCGGGAAAGCCGGTCAGCTGCTCCACGCGCGTCACGGAGACCCCGGCGGCCTCGATGGTCGCCGCCGTCGATCCGGTGGAGACGATCTCGACGCCGGCCTCGGCCAGAGCGCGGGCCAGGTCGCCCAAGCCGGTCTTGTCGTAGACGCTGACGAGCGCCCGACGGATGGGTCGCCGCTCGTCGGTCGCTGGACCGTTCACGGGATCGTGACCTTCCTTCCTCGAACCGTGTAGCCGTGGCGGACCATCGCGCCGACGACGTCGACGAGCTGCCGACGTTCGGCGACCTTGATGCGCTCGGTGAGCGTCTCCTCGGTGTCGTTCTCCTCGACCGGGACCGCGACCTGAGCGATGATCGGTCCGGCGTCGATGCCCTCGTCCACGACGAAGAGCGTGGCCCCCGTGACCTTCACGCCGTAGGCGAGCGCGTCGCGTGGCGCGTGAATGCCGGGGAAGGCCGGGAGTAGAGAGTTGTGGCTGTTGATGTAGCGACCGCCGAACGCCTGGAGGAACCTCTTTCCGACGAGCTTGAGGAATCCTGCGGAGATGACGAGGTCGGGCTCGTAGGACGCCACCCGCTCGGTCAGCGCGGCATCCCATTCCTCCCGGGTCGCGAAGTCACGCAGTCGTACGGTGAAGGTGGGGACGCCGGCACGGGCTGCGCGCTGGAGCCCGTAGGCGTTGGTGCGGTCGGAGCCCACGGCGACGACCGTGGCGCCGTAAGCGGGGTCTTGGCACGCGTCGAGCAGGGCCTGGAGCAATGTGCCCGAGCCGGAGATCAGGACGACCAGGCGTGCGGACAGGATGACTCCTCGCTGTGCGTGGCCCCGGATGATCGCGTCGAACGATCCGGGCACGTTCCGATGCGGTAGGACGTTCCGCCACGATAGCGGTAGGTGAGCAACCGACGAGGGAGAGCCCCTGTGAGCAGCCCCGAGAAGCGTCCGGGCGACGACGACCGCCACGACGAGGAGCCGGTGACCTCCCAGCCGGCCGCCGACCAGACCGGCCCCGGGAAGGACGACGAGACCCGTTCGAGCGAGAACGCCTCGACGGAGGCGCACGGACGAGACACTGACGACCCGGGCTCGATCAGGCTCGCCCCCATCCCGCCCGAGGGAACGGCCGCACCAGCCGACGCTTCCCGGGTGTTCGGCCAGCCGCCACCGTCCTCGCCCTACGCGCGCATGCTCGCCGGCAAAGCCCGAGGCGACCGGGCCGGCACGCCGGGAGCGGACCTCGGCCCGGGCGCCGACGCTGGGTCCAGCCCCGGTTCCGAGCCGCGGACGACCCTGTCGGAGGAGGAAGCCCGACGGCTCCGCAACCGCGGGCGGTACGCCCTGGCGCTGGGTCTCGCCGGCCTCCTGGCGGCCTTCATCGCGTTCCCGCTCGGACCGATCCTCGGCGTCGCGGCGATCGTGCTCGGCGTGCTCGCCCGCCGCGCCGCACGCGACGCCTGGACGACCGTGCCCGGTGCGAAGGCGGGCATCGTGCTGGGCATCGTCGCGACGGCCCTCTCCACCATCGTGATCGTCACCATGGTGGTGTTCTGGGACGAGGCGATGGAGTATCAGGAGTGCATCTCCGGGGCCAACACCCAGACCGCCCGGGAGGCGTGTTACGAGCGACTCATGGAGCGCCTCACCGAGCGCCTCGCACCCGCCGGGACCATGCCGCGCTGAGCCGGGCTCGTCCCCAGATCCACGCGCCGAGGAGCAGCACGCCGGAGGCGCTCGCGATCGCGAACGTGCTGACCGCGACGACACCGACGCCGAGCACGGACGGACCGACCTCGACCAGACGTCCGGGACCACCCGAGCCTCGGGCAAGGGCCACACAGCCCGTGCAGGCCAGCCCGGTCACCATGCCGGCGAGCACACCTCTCAAGACCGCCGCGTCAAGCGCGAAGTTGGGAAAGCGTCGGGTCGTCGCCACGCCGGCCGCCATTCCGGCGAGGATCGGGACGCCGAGCAGCGCGACACTCCAGACGGGTGGCTCACCCTCGCTCGGAAGAGCGGCCAGCAGCGGAAACGCCGGCATCGGGCCCAAGACCACCCCGCTGGGCGACACCACGGTGGCCGTTCCCATCGCGAACCCCGGGCCAAGGGCGAAGGCCAGCGCGTAGAGCGCTGCGTTCGGGAGATACGCGAGGCTGAGGACGAGCAACAGCACGACACCGACGGGACCGGGCGCCAGCGCCTTGGTGACGTCCGCCACCTGCCCGATGTGTGCGAGCAGGACGCCGGCGACGAGCAGGACGCCCCCGGTCAAGGACGCCAGGAACCCGGTGAGACCGCCGTGCAGCGCGGCGCGGAGCCACTCCGGGCACGCCCTCCACCAGGCGGTCGCGCGGCCACTCGACCGCAGGAAGCCCGCGGAGCCCACGACCGTCGCGAGCGCCGCGGCGTGGCCGAAAGCGATCGTTGGCGCGGGTGTGGCACCGTCGGTCCCGGCCACGACCGCCACCACAGTGGCGAAACCGCCGTACGTCGCCGCCAGCGCGAGCACCCCGGCCAGCAGTTCACCGGCCGCCGACGACGATCGCCCTGCCCACGCCCCGGCTCGATACAGCAGAAGCACCGGCACGAGCGACAACCCCAGCGGCACCAGGTCGAACCTGCCGTTCCCCAGGTCGATCGGGACGCGATGCGCCAGCAACCAGGCGTCCAGGCCGACGCGAAGCGCACCGGCGAAGCTACCGCCTGAGGCCGCGAGCCAGCCGATCACGGCCAGCGCCGCGCAGGGCAGGGCGCCCACGAGGCCGGCCCAGCCGGCGGCCAGCACTGCTCCGACAGCTGCCGGTCGGGAGGTCGGTGGGGTGGACGGTTGGTCAGCGGAGGACGCGGCTGGGCGCGGACGCACGTCGGTCATCGCCGCCATGCTCGCAAGCCCTGCTGGATCGACTCCGCGGGACACGCCGACGGAGAGATCGTTCACCGGCCTCCGGTGCTCGGCGCTCTCGGCTAAGTTCTAGCCTCGGCGCGAGGGTGCGCGCCGGCCGACCGTTGAACCAGTGCGACCACCGACCAGTGCGACCACTGGCCCAGTGCACCGTTGAACCAGTGCACCGTGGGCGGCGCTGTCCGGGAGCGAGCCGCTATGGGTAGGTTTGTCCCCTGCGCACCTGCCGACAGCGGTCAGCGTCCGCACCGCGACGTGTGGTGAGGAGAGCGTCCGCTGCAACCTGGGGTCTGACTGCGGTGTCATCACATGTGGGAGTCGCCCGACGTGGCGGAGGGCTCATGGGGAATGCGGACGACTTCGATGCCTTCTACCTCGCCACCCGCCAGCGGCTGCTCCACCAGATGTACGCGATGACCGGGAACCTTGCGGATGCTCAAGACTGCGTTCAGGAGGCTTACGCGCGCGCCTGGCAACACTGGTCCGTCGTGGCGGAACACGCCAACCCCGAGGCGTGGCTGCGCACCGTCGCGTGGCGGATCGCGGCGAGTCGCTGGCGCAAGCTGAAGAACGGGATCGCCGCGTTGACCCGTCACGGGCCCCCAGCGCACGCCCCAGAACCCAGTCCGGACAACGTCGCCCTCGTCGAGGCGCTGAAGGAGATTCCTGAGGCGCAGCGCCAGGCGATCGTCCTGCATCACCTCGTAGGGCTCTCGGTCGACGAGATCGCCCAGGAGACCGGCGTGGCCATTGGCACTGTCAAGGCTCGACTCTCGCGAGGCCGGACCGCTCTCGCGCAGCTGCTGCGCGAGGACGACGCACCCTCGGTCGAAGCCGCGGAGGAGACCCAGAATGCCCGCTGACTTCGAGCGCGAGGTCACCGATCGCCTGTCGCTCCTCCGCACCGACCTGGACAAGGTCACGTGGGCCGACGGCGCGACGATTCGTCGTCGAGGCCACCAGCGACAGGTGCGGCGGGCCGCGACGACAGGTGCCGCCGTGGTGACCGTGGTCGGCGCCCTCGGCTACAGCGCCATCGTGGGGCTTCCCTACGATCCGGTGACGCTCGCGACCCGTTACCTCCAGTCCTCCTCAGCCGATCGAACCGCAGTGACCAGCCCTGGCGGCACGACGGAGTCGTCGGAGCGATCCCCGACGGACTCGGAACGGACGTCCGATCGTTCCAGCTCCACGCGCGCCTCCGGTGTCGCCGTACCGGCGCCGCACCCCACGAGGCCTGGATCCCCGGAGGACACCAGCCCGTCGCCGACCACCCCCATGGGCACCAGCCCGGAGGCGACGACACCAGGACCGACGCCGAGCACACCGTCGACGTCGCCATCGGAGTCACCGAGCCCGAGCACCCCCTCGGAGTCGCCGGCCACGACCCCGCCTTCGCGACCCGATCCGGCGGCGAGCCTGCTCACCTCAGAGGAGATGCCGAAGGTCAACGACTCGGGCACCAGCTGGACCTCGACCGGTACCGAGGACGGTGAGGGAGCGAGCCCGGCGTCGGTCTGCCAGGCGTCCGATCTGCGGAGCCTCGGCGCGGTCGCGGTGGCGCGTCGCAACTTCGTCTGGGGCTCCGACGCCCAGGTCGCTGGGGCCAGCGTGGTGGCCGTCTTCGGCTCAACCAAGGAGGCTCGCGCCGCCTCCAGGACGTACGCCACGTGGCTCAGCGACTGCGCGTGGGGGTCTCCCCACGGGCCGAACGACATCAGCGTGTCGTCCGGCGTCGCGAGGTGGTGGTGGATCGGCCGCGAGCTCTCCGACGGTTCGGGCGAGATGGAGATCGTCGGCTTGGTCCGCCGGGGCAGGGCGGTGTCGGTGATCGTCTGGCACCAAGCTGGTCAGGACCTCAACTACGAGAGCGATCCGATGGAGCCCGCGCTCCGGGCCGCCTGGAACCGCTTGTCCGACTACACCACGGGCTGACCGTCGGACCTGGCAGGCTCTCGAACCTGACAGCTTTCGAACCTGACAACTTCCGGACCCGACAGCTTTCGGACCCGACAACGCGAAGGGCCTTGGGGGTGCGACCCAAGGCCCTTCGCGTGCAGGTGGCGTCCTCCCGCGGGCGCTCCATGTCGACGCGAAGAAGGTCGACGCGAAGAAGTCGACGCGGAGGAGCCGTCCGGTGTGGTGAGCTCAGAGGCTCTCGGCCACCTCGCGGGCGATCCGAGCCGTCTCGCTGGGCGTCCGGCCGACCCGCACACCGCAGGCCTCCAGTGCCTCCTTCTTCGCCTGCGCCGTGCCGGACGAGCCCGACACGATGGCGCCCGCGTGCCCCATCGTCTTGCCCTCGGGCGCGGTGAAACCGGCGACGTAGCCGATCACCGGCTTGCTGACGTGGGCCTTGATGTACTCGGCCGCGCGCTCCTCGGCGTCCCCACCGATCTCGCCGATCATCACGATCAGCTCCGTCTCGGGGTCGGCCTCGAAGGCCTCCAACGCGTCGATGTGCGTCGTCCCGATGATCGGGTCGCCGCCGATGCCGATACAGGTCGAGAAGCCGATGTCCCGCAGCTCGTACATCATCTGGTACGTCAGCGTCCCGGACTTCGACACCAACCCGATCCGACCCGGACCGGTGATGTCGGCGGGGATGATGCCGGCGTACGCCTTGCCGGGCGAGGCGATGCCCGGGCAGTTGGGGCCGATGATCCGCGTGCGGCCACTGCGCTGGGCGCGGGCGAAGAACTCCGCCGTGTCGTGCACCGGGACGCCCTCGGTGATGACCACGACGAGCGGCATGCCCGCGTCGATCGCCTCCTCCACCGCCGACTTCGTAGCCGCCGGCGGCACGAACACCACGCTGACGTTGGCTCCGGTCTCCTCCATGGCCTCCGCCACGCTCGCGAAGACCGGCAGCGTCGTGCCGTCGAAGTCGACCTTCTGACCAGCCTTCCGGGGGTTGACGCCGCCGACGATGGTCGTGCCGGCGCGCAGCATCTTGCGGGTGTGGATGCTGCCCTCGGAGCCGGTCATGCCCTGGACGATGACCCTGCTGTCCTCGTTGAGAAAGATCGCCATCTCGGCAGTCGCTCCTTAGTTTCCGGCCGTCGCCGAGGCGGCGAGCTCCGCCGCGCGGCGCGCGGCACCGTCCATGGTGTCGACCAGCTCGACGCCGGCCAGCTTCGCCTCGGTGAGGATCCGCCGGCCGAGCTCGGCGTTGTTGCCGTCGAGACGGACGACCAAGGGCTTCGACACAGCCTCGCCGCGCTCCTCGAGCAGCCTGAACGCCGCGACGATTCCGTTGGCCACCGCGTCGCAGGCGGTGATGCCGCCGAAGACGTTGACGAACACGGCCTTGACGTCGGGGTCGGAGAGCACGATCTCCAGGCCGTCCGCCATGACCTCGGCTGAGGCGCCACCGCCGATGTCGAGGAAGTTGGCAGGACGGACACCGCGGCCGTCCGGACCCGGGAACTCTTCACCGGCGTAGGCCACGACGTCGAGCGTGCTCATCACCAGACCCGCGCCGTTGCCGATGACGCCGACCTCGCCCTGCAGCTTGACGTAGTTGAGGTCCTTCTCCTTGGCCCGCTGCTCCAGCGGATCGGCCGCCTCCTTGTCCTCGAACGCGGCGTGTTCGGGATGCCGGAAGGCGGCGTTGTCGTCAAGCGTGACCTTGCCGTCCAGCGCCTCGATGCGCCCGTCTCCCCGTTTGACGAGAGGGTTGACCTCCACGAGCGTGGCGTCCTCGGCGGTGAAGACCTCCCACAGCCGCAGGATGGCCGCGACGGCGTCGTCGGCCACCTCAGCGGGGAAGCCCGCCGTCGCCACGATCTCGCGGGCCTTGGCCTCGTCGACCCCGTCGATGGGGTCGATGGGGATCTTGTGTACGGCCTCGGGCTTGGTCCGAGCGACCTCCTCGATCTCCACGCCGCCCTCGGTCGAGGCGATGCACAGGTACGCGCGGTTGGCCCGGTCGACGAGGAAGGAGAAGTAGTACTCCTCGGCGATCTCGGCCGCAGGGGCGACCAGCAGCTGGCGCACCGTGTGGCCCTTGATGTCGAGGCCGAGGATGTCGCGGGCCCGGTCGGCGGCCTCGTCGGGATTCGCCGCGAGCTTCACACCGCCCGCCTTGCCGCGCCCTCCCGTCTTGACCTGCGCTTTGACGACAACCGGTACGCCCAACTCCGCAGCGGCGGCGCGCGCCTCCTCCGGAGTTCGGACAACCCGGCCGAGTGTGACCGGTACACCGTGGTCGGCGAAGAGAGTCTTCGCCTGGTATTCCATTAGGTCCACGAGCGCGCTCTTCCTGATCGGTTCGCGTACGCCTGGTTGTCAGGGTTCGTTACTCGGGGCTCCACATCAGAACCCGCGGCGAGCCTAGTCCCGCCCTCAGGCGTGGTCACCGGCGGGTCGGCGCCCGAGTACAGCGCGTCCGTGGACGTCCACGACCGGTCAGGCTGACTCGGCGCTCGCTGGCTCGGCCGGTTCGCCCAGGTGATCGCGCACCCAGGTGACGATCTCCTGTGTCGGGGTGCCGGGCGTGAAGACCTTCGCGACCCCCAGGTCGGTCAACGCCTGGATGTCGGCGTCGGGGATGATGCCGCCGCCGAACACGACGATGTCGTCCGCGTCGCGCTGTCGGAGCAGGTCCAGGACCCGCCGGAACAGGGTCATGTGGGCGCCGGACAGGATGGACAGGCCGATGCCGTCCGCGTCCTCCTGAATCGCGGTCTCGACGATCTGCTCAGGCGTCTGGTGCAGCCCGGTGTAGATGACCTCCATGCCGGCGTCTCGGAGCGCTCGGGCGACCACCTTGGCTCCCCGGTCGTGTCCGTCGAGACCCGGTTTGGCGATGACGACCCGGATGCGCCCAGCGGGTGACGGGGTCGCCGCCGCCCTACGTCCAGCGTCGGCACCGGTGTCGGGTGTCGATCCTCGACTCTCCGGCACTGCCATCCTCGGCTCCTTCGTGACCCTCAGGCCTCACCGCGCGGGGGGTGGACCGGTCCCCCCCCCGCTCGAGCTGCCTCCACCATGGCACGGATGGCCACGGGATGGGGCGACCAATGGCACGGACGCGACGACCTCGACGCTAGGACGACGGAACGCCCTCCGGAACGCCGTGACGATCGTCACGAATTCGGCGAATCTCGATACGGATCGTAGCCAACCCTGTCGGCTGAGCGGCGTTTGTCACGATTCGTCATCAACGGATGAACCACAATCCGTGTGCGAGCATTTGGCACCGGTTGACACATCCGTTATCGTCTCCGCCGTCCGTACCTTGGCTGCCCCCAGGCAGCAGTTGAGGAAGGGTAAACGTCCGTGGCCGAGCCCGGGAAGCACCGCCGTGCTGCGCCGGCCGCTCGCTTTCGGCCGTCCCGCCCGCGGGTTTACGTCGGCAGGCGTATCCGGACGGAGAGAGACGACGCCCAGCCTCTGCGGCTCGGCGGAGCTCGCGACGCCGGAGTCAGCCGCACCACACCTGCGCCAGGTCACGCTGACGTCGTGACCACGCCGGCACGGGGTCAACGTCCGGCGCGGGATCAGCGTCCGGACTGGCGGGCCGCTGGCCCGCGAGCCGCTGCGTCCCCTTGGCATCCTCAGCTCCCGCGCACCGACCTGGCCTCCACGCCCGGGTCTGGGCAGGCGGCGTCTGACACTGGTCACCCCGGCCTCCACCGCGACGTCCCCGGAGCGGGTCGAAGGATGGCGACGGGCGTGAGTCCGGCCCTCGGCAGCCTTCAGGCCAACCGCACCACGCAGCCATCCCCCCAGCCCTCCCCGCAGGAGTACCGCCGTGCCACCGGCACGAGCCGAGGGGGGCGTCGACGCGCGAGCCGTTCCACGATCTCCGCAACCCGGCTCGGTCGCGCGGCCCGTCCTGCGGGAGGGAAACGGAAGAAGGCCGCGGGCAACCGCACGCCGGCCTCCACCTTCCCCACCGTGCCGGCCGTGGCCGGGGTCGCGACCCTGGTGGCCGCTGCGACCGGCGCGATGACGGTCCACGCGGCAGCGCCCAGCAGCGCGCCGACCACCGAGGTCCGACAGAGTGCGCCCGCGGGCATCGCCCTCACCGTCAACCAGCTGCACGAGGCCCGGTCCGCCGCCGCGAGCCGCGCTGACCGGTCGCGGGGCGACGACGCCCGAGCGAAGGCCGAAGCGGCCGCCAGGGAGGCCGAGCGGCAGCGCCGGCTCGCCGCCGCCGAACGGGCCGTCTGGGAGGCCGAGCGCACGAAGGAGCTCCAGCTCATCGAGAAGAGCGCCCGCGCCGCCACCCAGGAACAAACCTTCGAGCGGGTCATCCAGTGGTACCTCCCGCTGCGGTCGTTCCGGCTCAGCGCCTACTTCGGTGACGCCGGCTCGATGTGGAGCCACAACCACACGGGTCTCGACTTCGCCGCCCCCTTGGGGAGCCCTGTCCGAGCCATCGGCGACGGCGAGATCATCGAGGCGGGCTACGACGGCCCCTACGGCAACAAGATCGCCATCCGGCACCCGGACGGCACGGTGACCTGGTACTGCCACCTCTCCGGATACGAGCGTCGGAGCGGCTACGTCGCCGCGGGCACGACGATCGGGTACGTCGGCAGCACCGGCAACTCCAGTGGACCGCACCTCCACCTCGAGGTGCGTCCTGGCGGAGGCGACCCCATCGACCCGCTGCCCTGGCTGCGTCAGCTCGGTCTGCCGATCTGAGGCGCGAGCCGGCCGCGCGACGCGACGACGACAGGCTCAGAGCTTCTGCAGCGGGGCGTAGCGGAGGAGGAACCGCTTGACCCCGCCCGAGCCGAAGTCGATCGTCGCTTCGGCGTTGTCACCGTCGCCGGCCGTGGCCACCACCGAGCCCAGGCCGAACGTGTCGTGCACCACCCGGTCGCCAGGCGCGAGCGCCACCACCGCCGGCTTGCTGGAGCGGCCTGAGATCCGCTCGGCCCGTCGTACCGACGCCGACTGTGACGTCCACCGCGCATGGTCGGCCTCGGTCCGTCGCCACTCGATCAGCTCGGCGGGAATCTCGTCGAGGAAGCGGGAGGCGGGGTTGTGCTGGGGCGCTCCCCACGCGCTGCGGACGACGGCCCGCGAGACGTACAGCCGTTCCCGAGCGCGGGTGATCCCGACGTAGGCCAGTCGGCGTTCCTCCTCGAGCTCACGCACGTCGCCCTGGGACCGGCTGTGCGGGAACACGCCGTCCTCGAGGCCGGTGAGGAACACCACGGGGAACTCCAAGCCCTTGGCGGTGTGCAGGGTCATGAGGGTGACCACACCCTCGTCGTCGTCCGGGATCTCGTCGGAGTCGGCGACGAGAGAGACTCGCTCAAGGAAGTCCGCCAAGGTGGCGGAGGTGCCCTGGGTCTGCGCGGCCTCGGCGAACTCCCGAGCGACCGCGACGAGCTCCGCGAGGTTCTCCACCCGCGTCTCGTCCTGCGGGTCACCGGACGCCTCCAGCTCCTGCAGATATCCGGTCCGCGCCAGGACCTGCTCGAGGATCTCGGCCGGCGGCTCCCCCTCATCGACGAGCTGGCGGAGCTCGTCGATCAGCGCGACAAAGCCACGGATGGCGTTGGCTGACCGGGCGGCCAACCCCACGGCGTCGTCGGCGCGCCGAAGCGCCTGCCAGAACGTGATCCGCTCCCGCTGGGCCAACGCCTCGACACAGGCCTCGGCTCGCTCCCCGATACCACGCTTGGGGACGTTGAGGATTCGACGCAGCGAGACCGTGTCCTCGGGGTTGACGAGCAGCCGCAGGTAGGCGAGCGCGTCCCGAATCTCGCGCCGCTCGTAGAACCGCACACCGCCGACCACCTTGTAGGGCAGGCCGACGCGAATGAAGATCTCCTCGAAGACCCGGCTCTGCGCGTTCGTCCGGTAGAAGACGGCGACGTCGCCCGGCCGAGCCACCCCCTTGTCGGTGAGCCGGTCGATCTCCTCGGCGACGAACTGCGCCTCGTCGTGCTCGTCCTCCGCGACGTACCCGACGATGGGCTCGCCCGCGCCGGCGTCCGACCAGAGGTTCTTCGGCTTCCGGCTGGTGTTGCGGCTGATGACGGCGTTGGCCGCGGACAGGATCGTCTGGGTGGAGCGGTAGTTCTGCTCGAGCAGAATCACGCGCGCGTCGGGGAAGTCCTCCTCGAACTGGAGGATGTTCCGGATGGTCGCGCCGCGGAACCCGTAGATGGACTGGTCGGCGTCACCGACCACCATGAGCTCGCCGTGCGGGCCGCCGTCCTCGTCCGGGGTGGTCAGCTCACGGATGAGGGCGTACTGGGCGTGGTTGGTGTCCTGGTACTCGTCGACCAGCACGTGCGCGAACCGCCGCCGGTAGTGCTCGCGCACCTCGGGGAACGCCTGGAAGAGGTGGACCGTCGTCATGATCAGGTCGTCGAAGTCGAGCGCGTTCGACTCGCGAAGCCGCTGCTGGTACAGCGCGTAGCACTCGGCGAACGTCTGCTCCAGGTGGTTCTCGGCGCGTCGCGCCGCCTCCTCGTGGTCGATGAGCTCGTTCTTCTGGTTGGACACCCACGCGAGGATGGAGCGCGGGTTGTAGCGCTTGGAGTCCAGATCGAGATCCCGGCAGACCAGCGTCATCAGCCGGCGGGAGTCGGCCTCGTCGTAGATCGAGAACGACGAGGAGATGCCGAAGCGCTTGATCTCTCGACGCAGGATCCGCACGCACGCGGAGTGGAACGTCGACACCCACATCGCCTGGGCGGCGCGCTCGCCGACGAGCGCCGCCACCCGCTCACGCATCTCCCCGGCGGCCTTGTTGGTGAAGGTGATCGCGAGAACCCCGCTGGGTCGAGCGTCGCGCGCGGCCAGGAGCCACGCGATCCTGCGGGTGAGCACCCGCGTCTTGCCCGAGCCGGCGCCGGCCACCACCAGCAGCGGGCAACCCTCGTGGAGCACCGCGGCCCGTTGCGACGGGTTGAGCCCTTCGAGGATGGCCTCACGTCGGGAGGCTTCGCGCGCGGCCGGCGCGGGTGCCAGTCCCGCGTCGTCGGAGTCAGCGGGCTGGGAGCCACGAGGCTCAGAGCCGGAAGGCCGCGGGTCGAGCGACTGCGACGCCGAAGGTCGGTGACCGAAAGAGGAAGCGCTCATCGTCGCCTAGCCTACGATCGCTCGCCGACACGGCCCCGCCACCGTGGCGGCGGGGCCGTGTGCGACCTGACGTCCGAAAGGCCGGGCGTGTGCTGGTTAGGAGTGCTCCTCCGGGTTCTCCCAGAAGTAGGTCTCCGGGTCGTAGACCGCGGGTGAGGGCAGGATCCACGGGTTGACCCAGCCACCCAGCGCGAGGTTCTCCCGGGTCGGCACGTTCTTCAGCCCCTCGCGGACCAGCACGATCCGTGGGTAGTTCGCCACGATCCCGTAGAAGAACGGGCCGTGCTCGATGTGGATCTTCTGGATCTCCCACATGAGCTGGATCCGCTTCATCTGGTCCGGCTCGACCCGCGCCTGGGCGTAGAGCTTCCACAGCTGGTCGATCGGATCCCCCTCCTCCGGCAGGATCCACGGCGGGGTCCGCTTCCACGGGTCGATGCCGGCCTGATCCTCCAGCTTCTTCGGATCACTGGTCTGCAGGATGAACGCCTGGCCGTGCAGCGGAGCCCAGTGCCCGGTCTCGACGGGGATCACCCACCCGGGGTAGACGAGCGGGTGGTTGTCGCCCACCTCCCAGGCGGTCGTCGTCATGAGCTCCCCACGCCCCCAGCGGTCGCTGAAGGCCTCCGGCGGGACAGGGTTCATCTTCGTCGCGATGCCGATGGCCTCCCAGTCCCGCTTGACGTACTCGTTCTTCTGCCGGTGCTCCTCGGCGGTGTCCGCGGGGTAGTCCAGGATGAGCTCCAGCTTGGACCCGTCGGGCAGCTCCCGCTTGCCGTCGCCGTCCTTGTCGACGACGCCGAGCTCGTCGAGCATCGCCTTGGCCTTCTCCGGATCGTAGGCGGAGTAGGCGTCACGCCACTCGACGTACTTCTGCTGAGCCTCGTCGTTGATCGTGAACATCAAGCCCTTGGGGCTCAGCGTTCCGGTCGTCACCTCGCCGGTGTCGTAGTAGATCGCCTTCCGCGCCTCCGGGCGGTTGATCGCGTACGACAGGGCCTGCCGGAACTTCGGGTTGCGGATCAGAGTCCGGAGCTTCTCGTCGGGATAGTCGTAGTTGAAGAACAGGATCGACCCCGTTCCAGAGCCGCTGTCCCACAACAGGACTTTGACGCCGGTGCGCTGCTCGGCCTGCTTGAGGCTGGAGATGTCGTTCAGGCCGAGGGGGTGATGGCCTCCGTGGACGTAGTCGACCCTGCCCTCGGCCATCTGGAGCTTCTGGACCTCGCCTTCGGTGACGACCGAGATGTGGATCTCGTCGATGTAGGGGAGCTGGTTCCCTTCCCGGTCGACGGCGTAGTAGTAGGGGTTCCGCTCGAGGACGACGCTGCGGCCCTCCTGGTAGGACTTCACCATCCAGCCGGTCATCGTCGGCGCGCCCGGCTGCAACGCCCAGTCGAGGTGCTTGTCGTGCTCGGTGGCCCAGTCCTTGCGCGTGATCTCCTTGTTGTACTTCGGGTGGTACTTGGACAGCACGTGCTTGGGCGCCATCCACATCGGCCCGACACCGCGGTTCACCCACGCCGCCAGACGCTCGGGGGTGATCGGCGCCGGCGCGTCGAACGTCATCGTCAAGGTGTAGTCGTCGTTGGCGGTGAGCTTGGCGATGGTGTCGCGCCCAGAGCGCACGTCGTCCGGCGGCACCTCGGGGTGGTCGGGGTTGAGGACGAGGTCCTCCCACCAGTACATGATGTCGGCGGTCGTCCACGGCGTCCCGTCCGACCACTTCAGCCCTTTGCGGAAGTGGAAGACCCACTCCGACGCGTCCTCGTTGGACTCCCAGCTCTCGACCAGACCGGGGCCGATGTCGAGGCCGTCGTTGAGGAAGCGCAACAACGAGTGCCCGTACGAGTACTCCTTGATGGCGGCGGAGTTGGCCGAGTCCATGATCATTCTCAGCCGGCCGCCGTACTTGCCGATCTCGACCCAACGGTGCGGCACGACGTAGGGGCGCTCGGGGAGCCGCTCCTCGACCGGCGGGAGCTCCCCCGCCTTCACCTTCTCCGCGAGTGACGGCGCTTCCTTGAAGCTTTGTGGCGGCGGAAGCGGTGTCGTCTCCGATCCCTTGGGCACCTCACCGGAGCCATTGCGGGAGCTCTGCTGCCGCTCGGAGCTGCCACCGGTCTGGCTGCTGGAGCAGCCAGCCAGCATGATCGCCCCCGCGACGACCGCCGAGCTGTAGAGGAAATCTCGCCGATTCACTCCTTTGGTTTGCGCCATCGATGTCTCCTTGCGGGGATCGGTCCTAGTCGGAGCACGGTCCCATGCAGGGAGCACTCGACGGAAGGTAGCGACGACCGGTCGAACGGCCAAGTTCGGACCATGACCGCGACCGGCGCGGCCGTCCTCGCACGACAGGACGGGTTCGGCGAGTGACCCGGCACCGGTGTCCGGAACTGGCCACACCGCAATCCGAACACGGCGGCCCGGCGGATTCAGTGCACCTCCAATTCAGTGCACCTCCGATTCAGGGCACCTCCGATTCAGGGCACATCCAATTCAGGGCACATCCAATTCAGGGCGCCGCCAATTCAGGACACCGCTGATTCAGTGCACCACCACAGCAGGGCCCTAAGCTCAGCAGTCCAACGCCACGAACTTGTATCCCCGCTCGCCGAGCTCGGTCAGCAGATAGTCCACGGCCTCCACCGTCTGGTCACGTTTGCCACCGCCGTCGTGGAACAGCACGATGGCACCGGGCCAGATGTTCTTGAGGACACGCTTTTGGATCTTCTCGACGCCCGGACGCTCCCAGTCGCGAGGGTCGACGCCCCACATGACGATCTCGAGGCCCATCTCCTCCTCGATGATCTTGCGGACCCGAGAGGACGTGGCGCCGTAGGGCGGCCGAAGGCAGCGGGACTGCGGACCGCCTTTGACGGCCGCGCGGACCTCCTCCGACGACAGATGCGGGAGCGACTTGTGCGCGAGCGTGTGATTGCCGATGGTGTGGCCCTCGGCCCGGATGCGTTCGACCAGCTCCGGGTACTCACGCACCTGCTCGCCGACGAGGAAGAAGGTCGCGTGCGCGTCGTGCTTGGCGAGGACGTCCAACACCTTGGGCGTGTACTCGCTCGGCCCGTCGTCGAAGGTGAAGAACAGGACCTTCTCCCCTTCCTCCGCGACCCGGGTGGCCGATCGGTCAGCCCGCTCCTCGCCCCGGGGCAACGTGGGTGCAGGCGTGGCGGTACCCGTCGGCGTGGCGGTGCCCGTCGGTGTGGCGGCGGGCGTCGGCGCGACGGTGGTGGGCGACGCTGTGCTTCCCGGGGATGCTGGGCTACCCGGGGTCGATGGGCCAGTCGGGGACGCCGGAGCCGGGGCCGTCGGTGTGGCTGTCGCCGCCGGCAAGGTCACGCGACCCGAGGTGGTGGGCAGCCGCTTGGTGGACGTGGCTTGTGGGCTGGACCGCGACGCCCGTTCCGGCGCGCCTGTCGCCGTCGTGTCCGGTCCGCATTGCGTGACCGCTGACATGGCGAACGCGACACAAATGACGACAGCGAAGACCCGAATCCTCGACGACATGCGTGTCACCAACTCCCCCGTGTTCCTGAATAAGCTTCGTATCGGAGGGATTGGCCGCGAAGAATCGCTGGTCCCAACATTTCGGGACCCGCGAAAACCGGGACAGAGGTTTTGCGGGAAAACCGGAATTGGGTCAGACGAGGACTGGCGAAATATCGATTCCGAACTCGAGCCACCCTGCCATCGATGTGTGACGAGAACCCGACGATTTCCGTCGCATCGGTGTGACGAGGAACCGTCGCTGCTTTCGCGCGTCGGCGGGGACACCACGACCTGGCGTCCGTCCGCGTCACGTGGCCCGGTAGGTTCCCGCGGTGATGGCATCCGTGCTACCCGACTCAGAGATCTCTCGCGTTCTCGTCGTCGCGGCGCACCCTGACGACATCGACTTCGGCGCGGCGGGGACCGTCGCGCGCTGGACGGACGCCGGGCTAGACGTCGTCTACTGCATCTGCACCGACGGACAGGCCGGTGGCTTCGACCCGACGTTGCCGCGCTCCCAGATCGGCGCGATCCGCCGAGCCGAGCAACGAGCGGCCGCGGCCCAGGTGGGCGTGCGGGACGTCCGCTTCCTGGGCTTCGTCGACGGCGAGCTGGAAGTCACCCAGGACCTGATCCGCGCGCTCACCAAGGTCATCCGTGAGGTACGGCCCGAGCGCATGCTCATCCCCAGCCCGGAGCGCGACTGGAACCTGCTGCCGCGCAGTCACCCCGACCACCTCGCCGCGGGAGAGGCCGCCATCCGCGCGATCTACCCGGCCGCGCGTAACCCGTTCGCGTTCCCCGACCTGGCGGCGAGCGGTCTCGCACCGTGGACGGTTCGGGAGACGTGGCTGTCGGCGCACCCCACCGCCAACCACGCCGTCGACGTCACGGACACGTTCGACCGCAAGATGGCGGCGCTGCTGTCACACGCCAGCCAGCACCCGGAACCCGACCAGCTCGAGCCCCGGGTGCGCGGGTGGCTCGCCGCCACGGCCGAGCGCATGGGCCTTCCGCGCGGGCGGCTGGCCGAGGAGTTCTTCGTCGTCGCGACAGGATGAGGCGACGTCCGTCAGCGCCAGAAGACCGCCACGGCGACGTTGAGGATCGCCAGCAGGAAGAGCGCGCCGTACAGGCCGGTGGAGATGGTCGGCTTCTTGCGGTTGATCCACGCGAGCACGGTGATGACGAGGGTGACCGCGAGCTTCGTGCCGATCTTGGCGTGGTTGAGGCTCTCGTCGAGCGGACCTTCGAGCACGCCGACGAGCAGGACGCCGGAGACCAGCTGGGTCAGGGCGCCGTGGACCACCGCCGGCACGATGCGCCGCTCCGGGCCCCGCATCTGGACGAGCAGTCCGCCAAGGAGGCTGGCGAGCCCGAGAAAGTGGATGAAGACCAGAACCAGACGCAGGATCTCCACGACAGCCCTCCCTCTCCCGACCGATCACCACCTGACGACACGAGACATCAGGTACGACGAAGAGTAGTAGAGGCACGCCCGGCGGTTCGCGGAGGGTGGCCGGCGCGTCCGGCGACCCCCCACCGACCCTCCGCGGCTTCCCGGCCCGCGCTCACAGCTCTCGCGTGAGGACCTGCTCGACGACGGGCCTGCCGTTGTCCTCGGCCGGGTGCTCCTCGACGAGCCGGAACCCAGCGGCGTCGTATATCCGGCGAGCGCTCACCAGGACGTTCCGGGTGTCGAGCGTCATCCGCCGGTACCCGGCCCGCCTCGCGAAGTCCAGGCACTCGTCCACGAGCCGTCGCCCGATGCCCATGCCGCGAGCGGCGGGCTCGACGAGCAGCAGCCGAAGCTGCGCCGTCTCGTCGTCCTTGCGGACGCAGAAGACGCAGCCGACCGGCTCGCCGGCGAACTCCGCGATCCAGGCCGCCTCCCGACGCGGATCGTGGTGTTCCAGGTAGTCGGCGACGATCCGGGCGACCATCCCCTCGAACGCGGTCCCCCAGCCGTACTCCTCGCTGTAGAGCGTGCCGTGCCGCCAGACCACCCAGCCGTAGTCGCCCGGACGCGGTGGCCTGATCACGTACGACCGCGGGGCGCCCTTCGGTTCGAGCAGCTCCCGGATGGTGCCCATGCTCGCCACGAGCCGTTCGCGCTGGGCCGGCGTGAGCGGGGTGAGCATCGTCTCGATGTCCGCCGCCGAGCGCGCGTCGAGCGTTTGGAACGCGTCGCGACCCTTGTCGGTGAGCGTGACGATCTGCCGGCGAGCGTCCTCCGAGGACCTCTCCCTGGTGATGAGCCCTTCCTCGGCGAACTTGGCGAGGATACGGCTCAGGTAGCCGGGATCGAGACCGAGCACCTCCCGGAGCGTGCTCGTGCTCACCGTGCCGCGTGTCCCGAGCTCGAACAGCACTCTCGCCTCGGTGAGCGAGTAGGGCGTCTTGAGTAGTCCGGCCCCGAGCAGGCCGATCACATTCGTGTAGAAGCGGTTGAACTCACGGACCCTGTCCACGACGCTCATCGCTTGCCCGCCTCACGTCAATCGTTGACAGAGTCAACCATATGGTCGACCTCGACGAGGGCCGTGACGTGGGAAGCGACGACAGAGGGCCGGCCGCCGGATGGCCGGTGAGAGCGGGTCCTAGGAGCGCCGCCGAGCAGGGTGGTCGCCTGCTCGACCGCCGAGCCTCGGGGAGCCGGGCGCAGACTGCGCCGGCGCGGTCACACCAGGCGGCGGTCGGTCGCCCAGCGGGTGAGCTCGTAGCGGTTGGACAGCTGGAGCTTGCGCAGCACCGACGACACGTGCGTCTCGACGGTCTTCACCGAGATGAACAGCTCCTTGGCGACTTCCTTGTAGGCATAGCCACGCGCGATCAGGCGCAACACCTCCCGCTCACGCTGGGTGAGCCGGTCGAGCTCCTCGTCGATACTGCCCGGGTCCACCGCGCCCGCGAACGCGTCCAGGACGAAGCCGGCCAGTCGCGGCGAGAACACGGCGTCGCCCTCCGCGACTCGACGCACCGCGTCGATGATCTCGTCTCCGGTGATGGTCTTCGTGACGTAACCCCGTGCGCCCGCGCGGATCACGCCGATCACGTCCTCCGGGGCGTCGGACACACTCAGCGCCAGGAAGCGGATCTGGGGCTCGGTCGCCAGCACGCGCCGGCACACTTCCGTCCCGCCGCCTCCCGGGAGGTGCACGTCGAGCAGGACGACGTCCGGCTTGGTCTCCAGGATCGTGCGAACGGCGCCGTCGACATCGCCCGCCTCGCCCACGATGTCGACCGCCGAGCCGATCTCGGTGCGAACTCCGGTCCGGAACACCGCGTGGTCGTCCACGAGGACGACACGGGGCCGGTTGCTGTCGTTCGTCGTCACAGGGTCATCCTCTCAAGTCCTGTCCGTTCGCCCGCCCGGCCGAACGCTCACGGCTGCCCGGGTCTCCGCTCGACCGCGATCCTGACCTCGGTGCCGTTCCCCGGGCTGCTCCGAATCTCCGCCTTGCCGCCGTGGCGCTCCATCCGCTCGATGATGCTGCGACGGACGCCGAGCCGGTCCTCGCCCACCTTGTCCGGGTCGAAGCCCACACCGCGGTCGCGCACGAAGACCTCCACCAGGTCCGGCTCCACCTCGGCGTAGACGTCGATCTTCGGCGCGCCGGAGTGCTTGGCCGCGTTGACCATCGCCTCCCCGGCCGCCCGGAGGACCGCGGTCAGGGCGGGATCCAACGGCGCGTCCCCGACCACGACGAGCTCCACCGGCACCCCGTGCCGGTCCTCGACCTCGGCGGCCGCCTTCCGCAAGGCGCTGCGCAGGGTCGTGTCGGCGTCGTCCTGGTCGCCGTACAGCCACTGCCGGAGGTCCCGCTCCTGGGCACGGGCCAGCCGCACGACCGCCCGCGGGTCGTGCGCCTGCTTCTGGATGAGCGCCAACGTCTGCAGGACCGAGTCGTGGAGGTGCGCCGCCATGTCAGCGCGCTCCTGGGAGCGGATCCGCTCGCGACGTTCCTCGGACAGGTCGTCCAGGAGCCGCCACACCCACGGAGCGATGATCAAACCGACGCCGATGATCGCTCCGATCACCGAGAGCAGCGCCGCGTTGACCTCGTCGACGCCCCCGACGAAGGACAGGCCCCACGACAGCGCGACGACCACCAGCGCCAGGCCCACGACGGTCCGCAGGACCATGATCCGGCCGCCGGTGCTGAACAGCGGCCAGAGCCACTTCCACCGCGGCGGCGCCGAGGACGTCCAGCGGGCGCGCTGCGACTCGTCGGCCTGCCGCCACACGAGCGCCAGCCCGAGACCGCCCACGATGAGCGGCCAGAACACCTGCGCGGAGATGCCGACCACACGCGGGAACATCATGAGGGCGCCGGCGCCGAGGATGACGATCGAGAGCAGCTGTCCCCGGTCTTGGCCTCGCGCGCGCCGCGGCTGGTCAGTCCGCATCCGGCTGCGAGTCGCGGCGGCCACCCCAGCCGGCTGCCCAGCCGTGGCGAGCACGGTGTCCTGCGGCAGGACGATCCAGAGCGCGGCGTACAGGAAGAGGCCGAAACCGGTGAGCGTGGTGAGCGCGACGAACCCGAGCCGCACGTGCAAGGGCTGCAGGCCGAGGTGATCCGCCAGGCCTCCGGCCACTCCACCGAGGACCTTGCCCTCGCTCCGCCGAACACAGCGGGGGCGCGCGCCCGACGCCGCGCTCGGCGTCCTGGCGCGGTTCCCGACGCTCGGATCGGTGAAGATGGGGGCCTCCTCGTGACGCTGGGCCTTTTCGCCCACATGCTCCGTACGGTCGAAACGTCCGGGGTCCGCCTTCTCCGGGCAACCCTCGTCAGCACCTTCGATGGTCACACGACGGGACGGGCGGCGACTACCCGGGCGGACCCGGATGGAATCCGGAGGTCAACTCCAGGGACTTCCCCGATGACGCGGCGTTCGGGCAGCCCGAACAATGCAAGGTATGCCCGAGACCATGCCACCCGCCGACGACGCCGACCAGGGGCGTCCCGGCGGTGCCGGCCCCGAGCAGAGCGGATCCCACCACGGTGCCCCCCACCCCGGTGGCACGGGTCCGGGTGGTGCGGGTGCCGACGCGAGTGCGGGTGGCGCGGGTGACGGTGACCCGCGAGCGCACAGCTCAGCCGGCGCACACCACATCCCGGGGTCGCCGCTGCTGGCGGAAGTGCGGAGTCTGCGCCGGGCCCGAGACGGCCGCGTCGTCGCCGGCGTGTGCGCCGGAATCGGGCAGCGGCTGAACATCGACCCGGTCGTGCTCCGGGTCCTCGTCGTCGCCCTCGCGATCTTCGGTGGGCCGGGTTTGCTGCTCTACGGGGCAGGGTGGCTGTTGCTCCCCGAGGAAGGAGAAGAGCTGTCCATCCTCGAACGGCAGCTCGGCCGGCGCCGCGACGGCAGCCCCGACAGGGTCGTCTTCATCGCCGGGCTGATCGTCCTCGGCGTGGTGCTGCTGACGCTCCCGTGGTGGGGACCGCCGTGGAACGTCCCGATCCTCCTGTTCCTCACCATCCTCGGCCTGCTCTACCTCCTCCGTCGCAACGCCCAGCCCGGCCCGGACGCTCAGCCCGGCCCGGACGCTCAGCCCGGTGGAACGCCTTCCGCGGGACTCTTCGCCGACGCGCCCACCCAGCCGCTGCGGTCGCCCACCTGGCCCTTCGCGCCGGGATCGAGCGCTGGGCCAGATCAGGCGAGCCCAGATCAGGCGAGCCCAGATCAGGCGAGCCCAGATCAGACGAGCACGGTGCGCGAGGAGGCGGAGCGAACCCACGCGACGTCCGCGGGGCCCGGGTCGGAGACCAGCGCGGCGGGCGATGTCACGGCGAGACTGGAGACCGCCGCCGAGTCCAAGGACACGGCGGGGACGAGGTCCGATGAGCGGGCGGCGATCGATCTCAACCCCACGCTCCCGCTCTCCCCGACCGGCTCGTGGCGCGACCTCCCGCCGGCACCGCCATCCTTCTGGGACCAGCCGGACCCGCTCGGCCTGGAGGACGAGCCCGCACCAGAGCCCTCGACGCAGCCGGTCCGGCGACCACGCCGACCGTGGCTGTTCGTCGGGACGATGTCGGCCACGCTGGCGTTGATCGGCTTCCTCGGCTTCCTGGAGCTCGTGGGAGGCGCCACCATCCCGGCCGCCGGCTACGTCGCGGCGGCCCTGGCGGTCGTCGGCGCCGGACTCATCGTGGGCGCCTGGATCGGTCGGTCACTCGCCTTGGTGGCGGTCGGTGTGCTCCTGTCACTCGCGCTGGTTCCGCTGACCGTCGCCAGCCACTGGTCGGCCAGCACGGTGAACGTCGTCCTCCGCCCGACCACCGTGGAGCAGATCCAACCGCGCTACGACTACGGCGCCGGCCACCTCGTCCTCGACCTGCGCGACGTCGCCTTCGACGAGGACACCGTGGCGCGCACCACGATCAGCCTCGGCGCCGGTGAGGTCGTGGTGTTGGTACCAGCCGACCTCGACGTCCGCTTCTCGGGCGACGTCGGCGTGGGTCGGATCCTGCCGTTCGCGCCGGAAGGCTTGCGCCGCGGTCGTCCCGACCACGAGGTCTCCGGCTTCGGCGCCTCGGTCATGCGGCTCGATACGGGGTACGACGGGGTCGGCGGTGGAACGTTGGAGCTCACCATCGACGTCGGCATGGGAAACGTGGAGCTGAGACGTGATTAGGTTGGGCGACCGGCATCCGGTCAACGTGTCCTCGCTTGTCGCGGGCATTCTCTTCGTCGGCGTCGCACTCGCCTGGGCGCTGTTCGAGGCTGGCGCCATCGGCGTCACCGGCCTCGGCTGGCTGCTGCCCTTGCTCCTGATCGGCGCCGGCATTGTCGGCGTCGTCGTCTCGGTCCGACGCGGCTCCGGGCGATCCCAGCGCTCCTAGCTCCGGGCCATCCGTCACGCCCCAGCTCAGACGATGCCAGGAGCGCCGCACGGCCACCTCGACCAACGACAGGCGCCCCGCCAATCGACCACGGAGAGCGCCGTCCGATGACGAGCGGCGCCAGCCGACCACAGGGATGGTCATCGAACGACACTCTCGCCGTCGACCTCCGGGACTGTCCACGCGAAGGCGCTCGGTCCTTGTGCCGTCGTGAAGGCCTCCCACGGCTTCCCCCACGGTCGACCCTGACCCCGACCGAGGGTTGGATCCGGGACGCGTCAGGTCCGCACCGGATCGTCGTCTCGGCTCTCAGACGCGACGCTGGGAGACATGAACGACACCACGGTGAAGAAGCTCGTCCGGACCAAGAACGACCGCATGATCGCCGGTGTGTGCGGCGGCCTCGCCCGGTACGCCGGCCTGGACCCCGTGCTCGTCCGCCTCCTGATGGTGGGGCTGGTGCTCTTCGGCGGCTCCGGCGTCCTGCTCTACCTCGCCGGCTGGATCATCATCCCCGAGGAGGAGACACCGCTCTGATCCTCCAGGGCCTGCTGTGGGACGGGCCGACCAGCACGGGACGACGGGGTTGACCGGCCTTTCCGACGGTTCCTACCGTGACCACGGTCGTCCGCCAAGGCAACCGTGTCTGGTCCTGGGAGCTTCGTCATGTCCGACACCTCCACCACGCCGGAACTCGACCTGAGTCTCGCCGCCACACCGCCGATGGGGTGGAACAACTGGAACGCCACCCAGGACCGACCGGAGTTCAACGAGGAGCTGGTCCTCGCCACCGCCGACTTCTTCGTCTCCTCCGGACTCGCCGAGGCCGGCTACCGTTACGTCAACCTCGACGACTGCTGGGCCCTCCCCGAGCGGGACGCCGACGGCAACCTCGTCCCCGACCCGGCGCGCTTCCCGAACGGCATCAAGGCCCTGGCCGACTACGTGCACGCCAAGGGTCTCAAGCTCGGCATCTACACCAGCGCAGGCACCCACACCTGCAGTCCCATCGGGTTCCCGGGGGCGCTCGACCACGAGTACCAGGACGCCGCGCTGTTCGCGTCGTACGAGGTCGACTACCTCAAGTACGACAACTGCCACAACCAGGGTCGCGACGCCGTCGAGCGCTACACGACCATGCGAGACGCCCTCCTCGCCACCGGACGTCCCATCGTCTACAGCATCTGCGAGTGGGGTCAGAACAAGCCGTGGACGTGGGCCAAGGGTGTCGGCCACCTCTGGCGCACGACCGGCGACATCGCCGACACCTGGGAGAGCATGCTGGCGATCGCGAAGAAGAACATGACGCTCGCCGAGTACGCCGGCCCAGGCCACTGGAACGACCCCGACATGCTCGAGGTCGGCAACGGCGGCATGACCGATGTGGAGTACCGCACCCACTTCAGCCTGTGGGCCGTCATGGCGGCGCCGCTGCTCATCGGCACCGACCTCCGGCGAGCGACGTCGGCGACGATGGAGATCCTGCTCAACACCGAGCTGATCGCCATCAACCAGGACCCGCTCGGGGTGCAGGCCCGGATCGTCACGTCCTACAAGGGCCTGCACGTGCTGTCCAAGCCGCTCGCCGACGGCGGTCGTGCGGTCGCGTTGTTCAACGAGAACGACAGCGCCGCGGAGATCTCCACGACGCTGCTCGACATCGGGCTGGAGCCCGGCCAGTCGGTCCCAGTGCGTGACGTCTGGACCCACAGCGAGACCGAGACCGCCGACAAGATCTCGGCCACGGTGCCGCCTCACGGCACGGTCGTCTACCGGGTCGGCCCGGCCAGCTAGCGCGCCGGCCGTCACAGGGGACGGGTGGTCAGACGCTCCCGTCCGTGCGGCGTGTTCCAGCCGGACAGGTCGGGCCCCTTGGGCACGATGCGGCTCGGGTTGATCCGATCGTGCGTGGCGTAGTAGTGCCGCTTGATGTGGTCGAAGTCGACCGTGTCACCGAAGCCCGGCGTCTGGAAGAGGTCACGAGCGTACGCCCAGAGCACCGGCATCTCGGTGAGCTTGTTCCGGTTGCACTTGAAGTGGTTGTGGTAGACGGCGTCGAAGCGCACCAGTGTGGTGAACAGTCGGATGTCGGCCTCGGTGAGCCGATCGCCGAAGAGGTACCGCTGGTGGCGTAGCCGCTCCTCCAGCTCGTCCAGCCGCCTGAACAACGCGTCGTAGGCCGCCTCGTAGGCCTCCTGGGTGGTGGCGAAGCCGCACTTGTAGACGCCGTTGTTGACGTCGTCGTGGATGACGGCCATGAGCTGGTCCATCTCGGCCCGCAGGTCCTCCGGGTACAGGTCGGGGGCACCTGGCTTGTGGAAGGCTCGCCACTGCGTCGACAGGTCCAAGGTGATCTGCGGGAAGTCGTTGGTCACCACACGACCGGTGGGGATGTCGATGAGGCACGGGACGGTGACCCGCCCCTCGAAGTCGGGGTCGGTCGCGCGGTAGGCCTCGGCGAGGTACTCGATGCCGAGCACCGGGTCACGGCCGCCCGGGTCGAGCGTGAAGCGCCAGCCGCGCTCGTCGCGGATCGGGTCGACGGTGGCGAGGCTGATCGCGTCCTCCAGGCCCAACAGGCGACGCACGATGACCGCGCGGTGCGCCCACGGGCAGGCGCGGGACCAGACCAGCCGGTAGCGGCCGGGCTCGGCTGGCCAGCCGGACGAACCATCGGCGGTGATCCGGTCGGTGAAGCGGTTGGGCTGCCGGACGAACTCACCGCGTGGACCCGCCTCGCGGGCGAACTGCGCGTGCGACGACGACGTGGCCGTGGACGGAGTGGGATCTGCCATGCGCCCAGTCTCGCCCACCGGGAGCGTGCTGGGCCATGACCGCGTGCGATCAGCTGCAGGTCACGACAGGACGGCGACCGTCATGCCGGGCGACGGCGAGGCGCCGGTGTCCATCGCCGCCAGGACGTCAGGAATGTCGTCCAGCTGGATCCGTCGCTGGACCAGTCGGTCCGGACGAAGCCGACCGGACTCCACCATCGCGAGCATGCCGGGGTACTCGTGGGCTTGGAGCCCGTGACTGCCCACGAGCTCGACCTCGTAGGCGACCACGCGGTCCATCGGCACCTCGGCCCGCGACAGCAGACCCACCTGGACGTGCCGGCCACGGCGCCGCACGCTCAGCACGGACGCCGCGCAGGTACGCGGCGAGCCGAGGCAGTCCAGCGAGACGCGTGCCCCGCCGCCGGTGAGGTCGCGGACGATCTGGGCGACCGCATCGGGGTCCTCCGCCGGGATCGTTCCGGCGAGCGAGGCGTCCACCACCTCCTCCGCGCCGAGCTCGCGCGCCAGCCGCAACGCGGGCGCGGAGACGTCGACCGCGACGACGCGCGCGCCCGCCGCCGCAGCGATCATGACCGCGGCGAGACCCACCCCGCCGCAGCCGTGGACCGCCACCCAGTCACCGACCGCGACTTGGCCCTGTCGCAGGACCGCCCGATACGCCGTGCCGAACCGGCAGCCCAGGATCGCTGCCGCCGCGTCGTCGAGGTCATCGGGGATGGGGACGACGTTGACGTCGGCATGGTGGATGACGACGTACTCGGCGAAGGAACCCCAGTGGGTGAACCCCGGCTGGGTTTGGCGTGCGCAGACCTGCTGGTCTCCCACGACGCACGCCGGGCAGCCGCCGCAGGCGCACACGAACGGCACCGTGACGCGCTCACCGACCCGCACGCGACGCACGTGCGCACCGACCTCGGCCACCACACCGGCGAGCTCGTGTCCGCCGACGTGTGGAACCCGCACCTCCGGGTCGTGACCGCGCCAGGCGTGCCAGTCACTGCGACACACGCCCGTCGCCGTCACGCGGAGCACGACACCGTGGGGTGGCGGTGTCGGGTCGGGGACCTCACGCGGGACCGGTCGCTCGCCGAAGACGTCGTAGACGAGGGCCCGCACACCTCACTCCCACTCGATGGTGCCGGGCGGCTTGCTGGTGATGTCGAGGACGACGCGGTTGACCTCGGGTACCTCGTTGGTGATGCGCGTCGAGATCCGTTCCAGGAGCTCGGCCGGAAGGCGCGCCCAGTCCGCGGTCATCGCGTCCTCGCCGGTCACCGGACGCAGCACGATGGGATGTCCATAGGTGCGCCGGTCGCCTTGGACGCCCACGCTCCGCACGTTGGCGAGCAGGACGACGGGGAACTGCCAGACCTCGCGGTCCAGACCGGCCGCGGTGAGCTCCTCGCGGGCGATCGCGTCCGCCTTGCGCAGCACCGCCAGCCGCTCGCGGGTCACCTCCCCCACGACCCGAATCGCCAGTCCCGGACCCGGGAACGGGTGCCGCCAGACAATGCGCGGCGGAAGCCCCAGCTCCTCCCCCACCTTGCGCACCTCGTCCTTGAACAGAGCGCGCAGCGGCTCCACGAGACGGAACTGGAGGTCGTCGGGAAGGCCGCCGACATTGTGGTGGGACTTGATGGTCGCGGCGCCCTCACCACCGCCGGACTCCACGACGTCGGGATAGAGCGTGCCCTGGACGAGGAAGTCGACGCTCTCACCGTGCGCGCCCGCGTCGGCCACGATGTCCCGAGCGGCCTCCTCGAAGACGCGGATGAACTCCCGCCCGATGATCTTGCGCTTGGCTTCGGGGTCCTCGACACCGGCCAGGGCGTCGAGGAAGCGATCGGCCGCGTCCACGACCTTGAGGCTGACTCCCGTGGCCTCCACGTAGTCGCGCTCGACCTGCTCGGCCTCACCCTCGCGGAGCAGGCCGTGGTCGACGAAGACGCAGGTGAGGCGGTCGCCGATGGCCCGCTGGACCAGTGCGGCGGCAACCGCGGAGTCCACCCCGCCGGACAGCCCGCAGATCGCCCGCTTCCCACCGATCTGGGCGCGAATGGCCTCGACCGTCTCGTCGACGATGTTGACCATCGTCCACGTGGGCCGACAGCCGGCGACCTCGTACAGGAAGCGCCGGAGAACGTCCTGGCCGTGCTGGGAGTGGACGACCTCGGGATGCCACTGGACCCCCGCCAGGGGCCGCGACGGGTGCTCGAACGCCGCGACCCGCGCTCCCGGCGAACGCCCTGTCACCCGGAAGCCCTCCGGGGCCTTGGTGACCTCATCGCCGTGGGACATCCAGATGGTCAGCCGCTCGGGCAACCCGGCGAACAGCTTCGTGGCTTCCGCCTCGATCTCGACGACGGTGCGACCGAACTCTGACCGGCCGGTCCGCGTCACCTGCCCGCCGAGAGCCTGGGCCATGAGCTGGAAGCCGTAGCAGATGCCGAACGTCGGGACACCGGCGTCGAACAGCGCCGCGTCGACCCGCGGCGCGTCGGGGGCGTAGACCGACTGCGGACCACCGGACAGGATGATCGCCTTCGGCCGCTTCGCCAGCATCTGCTCCACGGGCATGGTGTGCGGGACGATCTCGGAGTAAACCCGCGCCTCCCGGACCCGGCGGGCGATGAGCTGGGCGTACTGAGCGCCGTAGTCGACGACGAGAACCAGATCGTGGTCGGTCACGATGACCCTTCGGGCGCATGCCGTCGAACCGCGTGCGCGCGCGTTCGACGGAGGGTGGACAGGTATCGCAGTCTATCGGCTCCCTGGTGCCCGCCGGCCCGGACCTCGGCCGGGTCATCCGACGTGAACGCACTGGTCACGTCGCGTCCTCGAGGCTCTCACTGGGCCTACGACGAGCCGTGCCGGACGGCGCTCCCGCCTCGGAAGCCGCCGTGCGAGAAGTTGATCACCCTGCTCTACGATGCCCGACATGTCCTTTTCCACCATGCGACGCCTCACGCTCGTCGGGGCGGCGTTCGCCCTGCTCAGCAGTGGGTGTGGAACGGTCGAGGAGGCGGTCGGCCAGGTCAGCGCCGAGGCGGCGGCCCGCGCGATCGGTGGGACCGTCGGACGGCTCCTCGCCGACCACGGCATCCGGCTCGACGGCAAACCCCGCTGCAGCGCGGACATGTCCGTGGTCGAGGGGGACGCGGCGCTGGACGGGACGGTCCGCTGCACGGGCCGGACGAGCACCGGTCAGGACATCGAGGCCACGTTCGACGGGTCGGTGAGCACGACCTCCTGCACTGGCTCGCTCATTGTCACCGTGGGAGGCAGACAGATCATCCAGACGCCCGACCTGCCGGCCTGCGAGCTCGCCTCGGGGTGACCCCGTGTCCGCGACGTCCCGAGGATCCGGCGGCTTGCCGGGCGGAGCCAGTCGGAAGCCGTCTCCGTCCGCCTCCAGCTGAGATCATGACCTGATCGTCACGGCGTGCGCCTCGTCCGTGGTCACCGCCCGTCCGCGCCGGGCGTAGGGAACCTCCAGAGCTGGGAGAGCGTCGCACAGCCATGATGCTTTCCGTTCTTCGACGCGGCGCCGGTGTCGCCGCGATTACGGGGGTACTCGTCCTCGGCATGGCATCATGCGGGACTGAGCGGGCGACGACCGTCGAGGCGCAGCCCACCGCGACCGCGACCACCCGTCCCACCTCGGACCAGAACATGTCTACTGTCACTCTGCGGCGTGTTGGTGGCGTCGCCGGGTTCAACGACGTCCTGAAGGTCGAATCCGACGGCACCGCCACCCTGACCAGCCGGGGTCGCGACGCCTTCACCTGCCGAGTGAAGCCGGAGGTGCTCGCCCGGGTCACCAGTGCCGCCGAAGCCGTCGAGCAGGCACCGGAAAGCAAGCCGAAGACTCCTTCGACGACCAAGGCCTGGCCATCCTCCCCGCCTGTGGTCGACCAGCTGAACTTCTTCCTCACCGTGGGCGACCGCGAGATTCGGATGAGCCAGGTCGACAAAGACGACCGGACCGTTCGCGACCTCTTCACGGTCATGAACGACATCCTCACCTCGGCGAGCATGCTGCGCGCCGGCGAGGCGAGCGACGCGGGCGCGTGCACCCGTTAGCCGCGCCGCGAGGAGCGTCGAGTGGACGGGCGGGCCCGACCGCGGGTCCGCCCGTCCCGCGTCTTGGCCGACAAGCCGTCAGCTGGACTCGGGCCCCGACGGTGGTGGGGCGACCAGCCGCAAGGCGGCCGGCGCCTCCGCCGGCACGACCGGATGCGCCGGCGGTACGGGCGTGACGCGACGGTAGGCGTCCCCCAGCGGTGGTCGCGGGTCAGGCTCCCCCTTGTTCGGCCACATCGCCATCGCGCGCTCGGCTTGCGCCACGATCGTCAATGACGGATTGACACCAAGGTTCGCGGAGATCGCCGACCCGTCGACGATGTGCAGCCCGGGATGCCCGTAGACGCGATGGTAGGGGTCGATCACACCCCGCTCCGGCGAGTCGCCGATCACACAGCCGCCGATGATGTGAGCCGTCATCGGAATGTTCGCGATCTCGCCGATCGTCCCGCCAGGCTCTCCATCGATCTTCGCGGCGACGCGACGGACGACCTCGTTGGCGACCGGGATCCAGGTGGGATTCGGCTCCCCGTAGCCCTGCCGCGAGGTCAGTCGCCGTCCGAGCAGGCCGCGACGCAGGCTCACCGTGATCGAGTTGTCCAATGACTGCATGACGAGCGCGATGATCGTGCGCTCCGACCAGTGGCGCAAGTTGTACTTGCGCACCAGCGCGAGCGGGTTCTTGGCCACGGTGGCGAGCCACGTCACCCAGCGCGGCCATCGTCCGCCGCCGTCGGTGAGCACGGTCCCGAGCAACCCCATCGCGTTACTACCCCGGCCGTAGCGCACCGGCTCGACGTGCGTGTGCGGATCGGGATGGAACGAGGAGGTGATCGCGACTCCACGCGAGTAGTCGACGTCGCGGCGCCGGGCGATCGCGCCTACGATCGACTCGGAGTTCGTCCGCGTCAACACGCCGAGCATGGGCGACAGGTTCGGCAGCCAGCCGTCGGCCTTCATGGTGTGGAGAAGACGCTGGGTGCCAAGCGCCCCGGCCGCGAGAACCACCTGCTCCGCCTCGAAGGTTCGCCGGCCGCGGCGGAGGACGGCGCCCGTGCGCTCGGTGTCCACGGCGTACCCGCCCTTGGCGAGGGGCCGAATGGCGGTGACGGTGGTCAGTGGCTGAACGACGGCCCCGGCGCGTTCGGCCAGGTAGAGGTAGTTCCTGGTCAAGGTGTTCTTGGCGTTGTGCCGGCAGCCCGTCATGCACTCCCCGCACTCCAGGCAGGTCCGCCGGCGCGGCCCGACGCCGCCGAAGTAGGGGTCGTCGACGGGTGTGCCCGGCGGCGTGCCAGGCGCGCCGAAGAACACCCCGACCGGCGTCGGACGGAACGTGTCGGCCACGCCCATCTCCTCCGCGACGGTGCGCATCACCACGTCCGAGGGCGTGACGGAGGGGTTGGTGACGACGCCCAGCATCCGTTTGGCCTGGTCGTAGTACGGCGCCAGCTCCTCGCGCCAGTCGGTGATGTCCCGCCACTGCGGATCGTCGTAGAAGTCGGCCATCGGCTCGTACAACGTGTTCGCGTAGACGAGCGAGCCGCCGCCCACGCCTGCTCCGGACAGCACCAAGACGTCGCGCAGCAAGGTGATGCGCTGGATGCCGAAGCAACCCAGCCGGGGCGCGAAGAGGAAACGTCGGAGCCGCCACGAGGTCTCCGGTAGCGGGAGCGCCTCACCCACCGGCTTCTCGTCGGCTTCCTGGAACCGCGCGCCGGCCTCGAGGACGCAGACGCGGTAGCCCTTCTCGGTCAGTCGGAGCGCGGCGACGCTGCCACCGAAGCCGGAGCCGACGATCACCACGTCATACCTGTGCTCCATCACCGACGCCCCATCTTTCGCAGCGCTCGCAGCGCCACGGTCATGCCGCGGGCGAACGTGTCGTAGGACAGCCCGCCGGGTGGGGCGACGGGAACGTGTTGCACGGCGATGGTCTGCGCCTCGGTGAACTTCAACAGTCCCTCCGCCCCGTGGCGGCGCCCCAGACCGGACTCCCCCATCCCGCCCATCGGCGAGTCGATGCTGCCCCAGGCGGGGACGTACGCTTCGTTGACGTTGACCGTCCCGGCGCGCAGCCGCGCCGCCACCGCCCGGGCGCGGGCGAGGTCGCGGCTGAAGACGCTGGCATTGAGTCCGTAGACCGAGTCGTTGGCGGCGGCGACCGCCTCGTCGTCGTCCGCGACCGGGTACACGGACACCACCGGTCCGAAGGTCTCGGCGCGGTAGCAGGTCATCTCCGGTGTCACATTGGCCAGGACCGTGGGCTCGAAGTAGTACGGGCCGATGTCGGGACGGTGCCGGCCGCCGGCGAGCACGGTCGCGCCCTTGGCGACCGCGTCCTCGACGTGCTGGGTGACGACGGCCAGTTGCTCGGCGGAGATGAGGGAGCCCATGTCGGAGCCGAAGTCGAACGACAGGGCGAGCCGCATCGAACGGACCCGGTCGAGGAAGCGCTCGACGAAGTCGTCGTAGACGGACGCGGCGACGTAGAGGCGCTCGATCGAGATGCACAGCTGACCGGCGTTGGCGAAGCACCCCCGCACCGCGCCCTCGGCGGCCCGGTCGAGGTCCGCGTCGTCGAGCACGAGCAAGGGGTTCTTGCCGCCGAGCTCCAGGCTGCACCCGATGAGGCGTTCCCCGCAGCGCCGCGCGACCTGCCGCCCGGTCTCGGTCGACCCGGTGAAGCAGATGTAGTCGGCGTGGTCGAGAACGGCGGTCCCGACGCGAGAGCCCGGACCCACCACGACCTGCCACAGTCCCTCGGGGACGCCCGCCTCGGTGAGCAGCTCCGCCGCCAGCAGCGCGGACAACGTCGTCTGCGTCGCCGGCTTGGTGACGACCGCGTTACCGGCGACCAGGGCCGGGAGTGCGTCCGAGATCGCCAGCGTGAGCGGGTAGTTCCACGGTGCGATCACCCCGACGACGCCCTTGGGGTGGCGTAGCTCCGTGGTCCGCGTGAGGAACGGGAAGAGCCCGGCTCGGCGGGTCGGCAGCAGGTGCTGGTGCGCTGTCCGCGCGTAGTACCGCGCGTTGAGCGCGACGTCGCACATCTCCTCGAACGCGTCCCTGCGCGTCTTCCCGGACTCCCACTGGACGAGGTCGAGGATGTCGCGCTGTCGGTTCAGGACGAGGTCGTGCAGACGCAGGAGCGCCTCCGCGCGCTCGGCCACCGGCACCCGGGCCCATTCCGCCTGCGCCGCGCGCGCCCGCGCGAACGCCTCGGCGACGTCGTCGGGGCTGGACACCGGCACCTTCCCCAGCGGCTGCCCGGTGACCGGGCTCATCGCGGCGACGGTCTCCCCCGACGTCGCCAGCACGCGTGAGGTGAGCGCCGCCAGGCGGTCCGCCGAGGGGGGATGGAGGTCAGCCGTCGTCGCCGTCATGGCCTCAGGGTATGCCGGGCTCACCGGCGACCGGGGTAGTCGCGCCGAGGGTGACTCGTGTCGATTCCGGCGCTTTCGCCCCACCTAGCAGGCACCGGCACCAGTCCTAGCAGGCGCCGGCACCGGTGCCGGCCCCGACCGACCTGGCCTGCGCGTCCTCCCGGGCCAGCTCCTCGCTCGCCCGCGCCAATGCCTCGACCGCGGTGGCGAGGCCGGCGAGGACGTCGACGTCGAGTCGGCGCAGCAGACGAACCTCGTACTGGTGCTGGACCCGGTGGAGATCTTGGACGAGCCGCTGGCCTTCCTCGGTCAGTCCGATGCGGCGCACCCGCCGGTCGCGGTCGTCCGCCTGGCGACGGACCAAACCGCGCGCTTCCAGGCGGTCCACGATGCCGGTCAAGGTGGTCGGCCCGACGTGGAGGGCCTCCGCCAGCTCGTGCGCGGATATCGCGCCGGAGGCGGCGAGGAAGAAGACCACACGCAGCTGGGGCATCGTGAGGTCGACCGAGAAGAAGTCCGTCGCCGCCTGACTCACCACGCTGCGACGAAACTCACGTTCGGCCCGTTGGATCCGGGCGATCAGCTCATCCTTGTGGCCCACTCCGGCGGCTCCTCATCCTCCCTGCGGAGGATCATGCCAGCACATAGCCTGAGATAGCTCACACCACGACGATAGTCCGCACGACACAAAGTATTCTCACCCTGTCCGAGGTCGGACGGTGCCGGCTTGGCCGCGGGGGTTTCGTCGGAGCCGTCATCGCAGGGAACCGTCAGGGAAGGCCCATGTCCAGACTGGCAAGGCTGAGTCTCGCCAACCGGAGCCTGGTCGCGCTGCTCTCCGTCGCGATCGTCCTCTTCGGGTTGATCTCCACCCGGTCGCTGAAGCAGGAGCTCCTCCCCAGCCTGGAGATGCCGGGCGCGTTCATCACCACGGTCTACCCTGGGGCCTCCCCCGAGATCGTCGAACGCGAGGTGACCGAGCCGATCGAGACGGCGATCGCCGGCACCGATGGATTGGAGCGGGTCACCTCCACCTCGAGCAACGGCTTCTCGATGGTGCAGGCCGAGTTCGAGTACGGCACCGACATCAGCGAGGCCGTCCAGGAGATCCAGGAGTCGGTCAACCGCCTGCGCAGCCAGCTTCCCTCCGACGTCGACCCCACGGTGCAGGCGGGCAACATCAACGACTTCCCCGTCCTGCTCCTCGAGATCAGCTCCGACCTCGACCAGCGTGAGCTGGCGCGACGCCTGCAGGACCGCGTGGTGCCGGAGCTGGAGAAGATCTCCGACGTCCGCAACGTCGAGGTCACCGGCCTGCGCGAGGAGCGGGTCGAGATCAGGCTCGACGAGGCGGCCCTGGCCCGGACCGGCGTGACGCCCCAGGACGTGGTCACCGCGCTGCAGGCCAACGGCGTGAGCGTCCCGGGCGGCGAGCTGACCACCGGCGATCGCTCGGTGACGGTCGAGGTCGGCGCGCCCTTCGCGTCCGTCCGGGACCTGGAACAGGTCACGATCATTCCGCGGGCCGCGGCCGCCGGGGCGCTCGGCGGGCAAGGCTCCGGCACCGGCAGCGGCGCCGGCCAGCAGGGATCGTCGGCCACCCAGGGCGAGTCCGGCTCCGCCGGCCAGGGCGAGGCCGGCCCCTCCGGCGGCCAGGGCGAGGGAGCCGGTCAGCGCGTCTCCGGCAGCGGGTCCGCGTCCGCGCCCGGCACCTCGGGACAGCGGTCCGGGACCGGCCGCGCTGCGGCTCCGCCGGCCCCGGTGCGGCTGTCCGACATCGCCGAGGTCACGACCGCACCCGCGGAGGCGACGTCGATCACCCGCACCAACGGCAAGCCGTCGCTCGGCCTGTCGGTGATGAAGACGACGGACGGCAACACCGTCGCGGTCTCGCACGACGTCCGCGACGCCCTCGACCGGCTCTCCAGCTCGCTCGGCGACGACGTCGAGGTCATGGTCGTCTTCGACCAGGCGCCGTTCATCGAGAAGTCCATCGAAGGCCTCACCACCGAAGGCACGATCGGCCTGATCTTCGCCGTCCTCGTGATCCTGGTCTTCCTCCTGTCCCTGCGGTCGACGCTGGTCACCGCCGTGTCGATCCCGTTCTCCCTCCTGGTCGCGATGATCGGCCTGTACGCCGGTGGCTACTCGCTCAACATCCTGACCTTGGGCGCGCTCACCGTGGCGATCGGCCGTGTGGTCGACGACTCCATCGTGGTGCTGGAGAACATCAAGCGGCACCTGGGCTACGGCGAGGCCAAGCAGAAGGCGATCCTCAACGGCGTCCGTGAGGTCGCTGGAGCAGTGTCCGCCTCCACCTTCACCACCGTCGGCGTCTTCTTGCCGATCGCCTTCGTCGGCGGGCAGGTCGGCGAGCTCTTCCGACCGTTCGGGGTGACCGTCACCATCGCCTTGCTGGCGTCCCTCTTCGTCTCGCTGACGATCATCCCTGTCCTGGCGTACTGGTTCCTGCGACCGCCGGACGTGGCGCCGGCCGAGCAGGAGCGCTTCCGCGCCGAGGCGGAGGCCAGGGAGCGGCGCAACGTCCTCCAACGCGCCTACGTGCCGGTGATCCGGTGGACGACCCGGCACCGCGTGGTGACCATCCTCGCGGGGATCCTGGTCTTCGCCGGCACGCTCGCCGCCACCCCGCTGCTCAAGACGAACTTCCTCGACGACCCGGGCAACAACACGATGACCGTCACCCAGGTCATGCCGGTCTCGACCTCGCTCGCGCGCACCGACGAGGCCGCCCGGAAGGTGGAGCGGGTGCTGGCCGACGTTGACGGCATCGAGACGTACCAGACGACGGTCGGTGCCATGGAGTTCGCCGGCTTCTCCACCGGCAACGGCGCCAACCAAGCCATGTTCTGGCTCACCCTCGACGAGGACGTCGACAAGGACGCGGTGGCCACGGAGCTGCGCGACCGGCTCGGCCGCCTCGAGGACGCTGGCACGCTCACCGTCCAGGAGGTGCCGACGGGCTTCGGCGGCAGCAACCTCGAGGTGATCGTCACCGCACCCACGAGCGAGTCGCTGCGGGTCGCCGCCGAGCGAGTCGAACGCGCCGTCGCGAACGTGCCCGGCGCCACCGACGTCACGAACAGCCTCGGATCTGACCTGCCGACCGTCCACGTCGACGTGGACCGGGCGAAGGCCGCCGCGCTGGGTCTGTCGGACGCTCAAGTCGGCCAGGCGGTGCGGCAGGCGTTCGCCGGGCAACAGGTGGCGTCGGTCGTGATCGACTCCGAGCAACGTGACGTGCTGCTCTACACCACCGAGCGTCCGACCAGCCTGGAGCGGCTGCGGGCGCTGCCGATCGAGACGCCGCTGGGCACCACCGTCCGGTTGGCCGAGGTGGCCACGGTGTCGGAGGTGACCCGGCCGGCCGAGCTCACCCGCATCGACGGGGAGCGCAGCGCCACCATCAGCGCCGCGGCCACGGCCGAGGACCTGGGCCGGGTCACCAGCGACCTGCAAGCCGCGCTCGACGAGCTTGACCTCCCGCGCGGCGCCACGTACCGGATCGCGGGCGTGAGCTCGGAGCAACGCGAGGCGTTCGGGCAGCTCGGTGTGGCGCTGCTGGCCGCGATCGTGATCGTCTACCTCATCATGGTGGCGACGTTCCGGAGCATCGCCCAGCCGCTCATCCTGCTCGTGTCGATCCCGTTCGCGGCGACGGGCGCGCTGGCCCTGCTGCTCGGCACCAACACGCCCCTCGGCGTCCCGGCGCTCATCGGCCTGCTCATGCTCGTCGGGATCGTGGTCACCAACGCGATCGTGCTCATCGACCTGATCAACCAGTACCGCGAGCAGGGGATGGGCCTGCAGGAGGCGGTCGTCGAGGGTGGCCGGCGACGGCTGCGCCCCATCCTCATGACCGCGCTCGCGACGATCTGCGCCCTGATCCCGATGTCACTGGGCATCACCGGTGGAGGCGTGTTCGTCTCCAAGCCGTTGGCCCTGGTGGTCATCGGCGGCCTGGTCAGCTCGACCTTGCTCACGCTGATCCTGGTGCCGACCCTCTACACGATGCTGGAGAGCGCCAAGGAGCGTCGCCGCTCGCGTGGCCAGCGGCGAGCGGAGCGGGCTAACCGGCGACGGGAACGCGCCGAGCCCGTTCCCTCCGCGTCCAGCTGATCAGACCGTCGGAACGGCACAGCAACGGCGGGCGAGGTTCGACCTCGCCCGCCGTTCCGCGTGAAGCGTCGAATCGTCGCCGCTGAGGGCCCGGTGGAGTCCTCCGACCCCACGAAGCCGAGATCGGTGGCGTGCGTCCAGCGTGTGCCACGGACACCGCCTACTGGACGACCACCTCGATGCGCTGGAACTCCTTGAGCTCGGTGTAGCCGGTGGTCGCCATCGCCCGACGCAGGGCGCCGATGAGATTCATCGTTCCGTCCGAGGTCCGGGATGGCCCGAAGAGGATCTCCTTCATCGTGCCGATGGTTCCCACCTCGACACGTGCGCCACGCGGCAGCTCGCCGTGGTGGGCCTCCAACCCCCAGTGGTAGCCCCGGCCGGGCGCCTCGACGGCCCGTGCCAGCGGCGAGCCCAGCATGACCGCGTCCGCCCCGCAGGCGATCGCCTTCGCGATGTCGCCGGATCGTCCGACCGAGCCGTCCGCGATCACGTGGACGTACCGGCCGCCAGACTCGTCGAGGTAATCCCGGCGAGCCGCGGCGACGTCCGCCACCGCCGTCGCCATCGGGACGGCCACGCCGAGGACGTCACGCGTGGTGTGGGCGGCTCCCCCACCGAACCCGACGAGGACACCGGCCGCGCCCGTGCGCATGAGGTGGAGCGCGGCCTGGTAGGTGGCACAGCCGCCGACGATCACTGGCACGTCGAGCTCGTAGATGAACTGCTTGAGGTTCAACGGCTCGGTCTGGTGAGAGACGTGCTCAGCCGAGACGGTCGTCCCACGGATGACGAACAGGTCGACGCCCGCGTCGATGACGGTCTTCCACAGCTCCTTGGTCCGCGCGGGCGAGAGAGCGGCGGCCACCGTGACGCCCGCCTCGCGGATCTGCGCCAACCGCGCGGTGATGAGGTCAGGCTTGATCGGCTCGGCGTAGATCTCCTGCATCCGCGCCGTCGCCGAGGCCGGATCCAGCGAGGCGATCTGCGCGAGCATCGGCTCGGGATCTTCGTACCGAGTCCACAACCCCTCGAGGTTGAGGACGCCGAGGCCGCCGTACTGGCCGAGCATGATCGCGGTCTGCGGCGACATCACCGAGTCCATCGGCGCCGCGACGACCGGCATCTCGAAGTGGTAGGCGTCGATCTGCCACGCCGTCGACACTTCCTCGGGGTCACGCGTGCGCCGGCTCGGCACGATCGCGATGTCGTCGAAGGAGTACGCGCGGCGGCCGCGCTTGCCACGGCCGATCTCGATCTCGGTCACGGTAAGCATTCTCGCAGCACGGCCGTGCCGTGACCGGACCCGCCCCGGCCCCGGCGTGCCCCGCGCGTCCGTGCGCTCTGGAGCGCTGCGACCTCAGCGCACCCAGTAGTTCGGCGCCTCGACCGTCATCTGGACGTCGTGCGGGTGGCTCTCGCGCAGCCCGGCCGAGGTGATCCGGACGAACCGGCCACGCTCCTTCAGCTCAGGGATGGTGCGCGCACCGACGTAGAACATCGCCTGCCGAAGCCCACCGACGAGCTGGTGGGCGACCGCCGACAACGGGCCCCGGTAGGGCACCTGACCCTCGATGCCCTCGGGGATGAGCTGGTCGTCGGAGGGCACATCGCCTTGGAAGTAGCGGTCCTTCGAGTAGGACTTGCGCGCGCTCATCGCGCCGAGCGAGCCCATGCCACGGTACGACTTGTACTGCTTGCCGTTGATGAAGATCAGGTCGCCCGGACTCTCTTCGCAGCCAGCGAGGAGCGAGCCGAGCATTACGGTGTCGGCTCCCGCGACGATGGCCTTGGCGATGTCGCCGGAGTATTGCAGTCCTCCGTCGCCGATGACGGGAACGCCTGCGGCCTTCGCCACCTGGGCAGCCTCGTAGATCGCGGTGATCTGCGGCGCCCCAACACCCGCCACGACACGGGTCGTGCAGATGGAACCGGGGCCGACGCCGACCCGCACTCCATCGGCGCCGGCGTCAATGATCGCCTGCGCGCCCTCGCGGGTGGCGACGTTGCCGCCGATGACGTCGACGTGCCGCGCGGCGGGTTCCTTCTTCAGCGCCCGGATCATGTCGAGGACGCCGCGCGTGTGCCCGTGGGCGGTGTCGACGATGAGCAGGTCGACGCCGGCCTCCACCAGCGTCATCGCCCGCTTCCACCCGTCGCCGAAGAAGCCGACGGCCGCCGCCACACGGAGCCGCCCGGAGTCATCCTTCGTGGCGTTGGGGAACTGGACGCTCTTGACGAAGTCCTTGAGCGTGATGAGTCCGCGCAGTCGGTTCGAGCTATCGACGATGGGCAGCTTCTCGACCTTGTGCTTTCGGAGGAGCTCCATCGCCTCCTCCGAGGAGATGCCGACTCGCCCGGTCACCAGCGGCATGGGCGTCATGACCTCTTTGACCGGTCGACTCGAGTCGGTCTCGAACCGCATGTCGCGGTTGGTGACGATGCCGAGCAGGGTCTGGTCGGGGGCGACGACCGGGACGCCGGAGATGCGGTAGTGGGCGCACAGCTTCTCGGCCTCACCGATGGTGGCCTCGGGTCCGATGGTGATCGGCTGTGCAACCATGCCGGACTCGGACCGCTTCACCAGGTCGACCTGCTGCGCCTGCTCCTCGATCGGGAGATTGCGGTGCAGGACGCCGATCCCGCCCTGGCGAGCCATCGCGATGGCCATCCGCGCCTCGGTGACCGTGTCCATCGGACTCGACACGAGTGGGATAGCGACCTTGATGCGACGTGAGACCCGTGTGGTCGTATCGATTTCCGAGGGGATGACGTCCGACTCGCCGGGCAGCAGCAGTACGTCGTCGTATGTCAACCCCACCTTGGTGAACGGCTCTGGGACGCGGACTTCCTCAGGTCGGGGACGCGGGTCCATGCTTCCTCCGGTCGCGAACGTCTTCTCATGCTAGCGGTGCGCTACACCACACCGCGCAGTGGCATCCACAACGTCTGGTGTGGTCCTGGCGCTATGTCGGGAAGATGTGGACCCCTCGACCCGTTCCCGGCGCCGGTCACGTCGGGCGGGTTCGACCCGGCCGCAGCACCGCCTGGTCCTCCTCGACGACCGACGGCAGCGACCGAGGCGACGGCACGTACCGGGGGATGTAGCGCCCCATGACGAGCGCCCCCAGCAGACCGAGCCCACCCATGAGGACGATCGCGGGGCCGAGCGCGACCGCGGCGCTCACGGTGCCGATGAGAAGGGGTCCGCCACTGTTGCCCGCGTCCGCGCAGAGCCGCCACGCGCCCAGGAACGCCGGACGTCCCACGGACGGCGAGAGATCGGCGCCGAGCGTCATGACGATCCCGCTGCCGATGCCGTTGCCGAACCCCATGAGCAACGCGACGAGGCTGAGCGAGGTCAGGTCGTGGGTGAGGGGCAGCAGGAAGTGCGCGGCGGCGAGCACCACCATCGAGGGGACGGCGACGAACGCCCGGCCCACCCGGTCCATCACCTTTCCGGCGGGATAGAACAGCAGCATGTCCACGGCGCCGGCGATGCCGAAGATCAGGCTCGTGGTCGCGGCGTCGAAGCCGAGGGAGTCCGCCCAGAGCGGCAGGACGACGTCGCGCGAGGCCCGGACGGCTCCGATCAGGAGAACCCCCACGCCCAGGGTGTAGAAGATCGGCAGGTGCGACCGGGCGACGTCGACGATGCGCACGTCTCCGCTCGCTGTGGTCGCGTGGGGATGGCGCCCTTGCGGCTCGGGCAGGCTGACCAGCAGCGCGGCGGCAGCGAGCACCGCGATGCCGTTCATCGCGTACGCGCCATCGGTACCCCACGCCCTGACGACGCCCGCACCAAGGAACGGCCCGATGAACCTGCCGATGCGGTGCACCCCACCGAGCGTCGACATCGCGCGGGCGCGGAGGTGGAACGGCACGACCTCGGCGAGGTACGCCTGACGAGCCAGTCCCCACACCGCGCCGGCGAGGCCGGCGCAGAAGATCGCCGCGCCGAGCAGCCACACCGAACCGGCGATGACGCACGCGGCCATCGCGACGACGTCGAGCGCGGCCGCCGCGAGCATCGCGCGACGCTCCCCGATGCGCCCGGCAAGCGCTCCCGCGGGGAGATCACCGATGAGCTGCCCCACCCCGATGGCGGCGACGACGAGACCTGCCACTCCGACGGACGCCCCGAGGTCACGGGCGGAGTGCGCGATGATCGGGACCATCGCTCCCTGCCCGACCCCGTACAGCATGGTCGGGAGGTACACACCGACACCGATGGAACGAAGCGTGACCTGTTCTGACATCAGACCAATGGTGGCGGCCCCGAGGTGTCGTCCGCCAGCCACCCCCTGATGCCGACCCGTGCGCGCGCCGTCACCGCGCTGAGCGGCGACGCACGAGCTCCCGGTGGACGGACCACAGGTTGCCGACCGGCCCGAGGTGGTCGAGCTTGTCGGGGTTGAGGACGGAGCGGATCGTCTGGATCTGCCCGCCCCAGACCTCGAGCGCGATCACGTTCAGGACCTTGCCGTCACGGTCCCGGGTGATCGCGCCAGGCCCGCCGTTGACGTCACAACGGTCGAAGGTCGCGCCGAGCCGAGCCAGCCCGCGAGAGAGGAAGAGCAGCAGCCGGACCACCCTGTCCGCTCCTGCGATGACGTCCGCGAACCGCGGCGCCTTGCCCCCGCCGTCGCCAGTCATCGTCACGTCGGCGGCGAGCAGCTCGCGCAGACCACCCACGTCACCGTCACGCAAGGCATCGAAGAACCGGGCCGCCAGCCGGTCACGCTCCTCCCGGACGGCCTCGAACCTCGGCAGTCCCGCCCGCATGTGCCGTCGGGCCCGGACCACGAGCTGGCGGCACGCGGCCTCCGAACGGCCCACCGCGGCGGCGACCTCGTCGAACCCGAAGCCGAACACCTCCCGCAGGACGAACACCGCCCGCTCCAGCGGGCTCAGCCTCTCCAGCAGCAGCAGCGCCGCCATGGACACCGAGTCGGCCAACTCCGCCGCCCGCGCCGGGTCTTCGTACGGGTCGTCGAGCAACGGCTCGGGGAACCAGGGACCGACGTACTGCTCCCGCCGCACCCGGGCGGAGCGCAAGGAGTCGATCGCGATCCGGGTCACCGTGGTCGCCAGGTACGCCTTGACCGACTCGGGCTGCGTCGGCAGGCTGTCGAAGCGCAGCCAGGCCTCCTGCACCGCGTCCTCGGCGTCGCCGACGCTGCCCAGGATCCGGTAGGCGATCGAGAACAGCAGCGGACGCAGCCGTTCGAACTCCTCAGCCTTGCTCACGGTCGCTCCTTGCCGCCGGCCGCTCGGTACCCGAGCCGATGCCATGCTCATCTCAGCTCATCTCAGCCGTGCCGGGCTTACCCAGGTGTGCCGGGCCCACCTCGTACTGCCCGGGCACGTAGTCACCGGCCGGTCGCCGGCTGATGACGTTGACCCGGTTGAAGAAGTTCATGGTGGCGACCAGGAGGACGAGGGCCATGAGCTGTTCCTCGTCGTAGTGCTTGGCGGCCTCGTTCCACACGTCGTCGCTGACCCCGCCGGCCCGGTCCGCGAGGCGGGTTCCTTCCTCGGCCAGCGCGAGCGCGGCGCGTTCGGCCTCGGTGAAGACCGTCGCTTCCCGCCAGGCCGCCACCAGGTTCAGCCGTACCGCCGACTCGCCCGCTGCGGCGGCGTCCTTGGTGTGCATGTCGACACAGAACCCGCAGCCGTTGATCTGGCTGATGCGGAGCGCCACCAGCTCCTGCGTGGACCTCGGCAGCGAGGACTCTTTGAGAGTCATGGCGGCCGGCACAAGGTGCTTGAGGAACGCCCCGGCGGTCGGGCTCGCGAAGGGGTTGAGTCGTGCGCTCATCTGGACCCTCTCGTCGTCGTAGGGCTTCGCCTCACACCCTCGACGACGAGGTCGCCCGACGTTCCTGTGACATGGTTCGAGGCGTGGAGGGTGTGACCCGCCTCTCACCTCGCATCACCGGCCGGCCCCAGAGACGGAGGGCCCCGGAGACGGAGGGCGACCCGAGACGGAAGGAGGGGGCCGGACCTGTCGTCCGACCCCCTCCTGCAGACTCGTAGAGTCCGAATTCGGCGGGTTGTGCCGAGAGCTCGGTCTCAGTGACCGTGGCCGTGACCGTGACCGTGGCCAGCGCCCGCCGGCTCCGGCTCCTCCGGCTTCTCGGCGACGAGCGTCTCGGTGGTGAGCAGCATGCTCGCGATCGACGCGGCGTTGGCGAGCGCCGAGCGGGTCACCTTCACCGGGTCGATGACGCCCTGCTTGACCAGGTCGCCGTACTCACCGGTCGCGGCGTTGTAGCCGACGCCCGGGCCGCCCTCGCGGACCTTCGCCGCGACGACGTAGCCCTCGACACCGGCGTTCTCCGCGATCCAGCGCAGCGGCTCCGCCGCCGCGTTGCGGACGACGTCGACGCCGACCTTCTCGTCACCGGAGACGTCCAGGGAGTCGACCGCGCTCGCGGCGTGCACCAGAGCGCTTCCACCGCCGGGGACGATGCCCTCCTCCACCGCGGCGCGCGTGGCGGAGACGGCGTCCTCGATGCGGTGCTTCTTCTCCTTCAGCTCGACCTCGGTGGCCGCACCGACCCGGATCACGCACACGCCGCCGGCCAGCTTCGCCAGGCGCTCCTGCAGCTTCTCGCGGTCCCAGTCGGAGTCGGTCCGCTCGATCTCGGCCCGGATCTGCTTCACCCGAGCCTCGACCTTCTCAGCGGACCCGCCACCATCGACGATCGTCGTGTCGTCCTTGGTGACGACGACCCGCCGCGCCGTGCCGAGCACCTCCAGGCCCACCTGGTCCAGCTTGAGGCCAAGCTCGGGCGAGACCACCTGGCCACCGGTGAGGATGGCCATGTCCTCGAGCATGGCCTTGCGACGGTCACCGAAGCCGGGCGCCTTGACGGCGACCGAGGAGAAGACACCGCGAATCTTGTTGACGACGAGGGTCGCCAGCGCCTCACCCTCGACGTCCTCGGCGATGATCACCAGCGGCTTGCCCGACTGCACGACCTTCTCCAGCAGCGGGAGCAGGTCGGCCATCGCCGAGATCTTGCCCTGGTGGAGCAGGATGTAGGGGTCGTCCAGGACGGCTTCCTGGCGCTCGGGGTCGGTCACGAAGTTCGGCGAGATGAAGCCCTTGTCGAACTGCATGCCCTCGGTGAACTCCAGCTCGGTCCCGAGGGTGTTCGACTCCTCGACGGTGATCACACCGTCCTTGCCGACCTTGTCGAAGGCCTCGGCGATCAGCTCACCGATCTTGCGGTCTTGGGCCGAGATCGTCGCCACGTGGGCGATGTCGTCCTTGGTGGCGACCTCCTTCGCCTGCTCCAGCAGGCGGGCGTTGATGGCCTCGACCGCCTTGTCGATGCCCCGCTTCAGGGCCATCGGGTTCGCGCCCGCGGCGACCGCCTTCAGGCCAGCGTGAACCATCGCCTGCGCCAGGACCGTGGCCGTCGTCGTGCCGTCACCGGCGATGTCGTTGGTCTTGGTGGCGACTTCCTTCACCAGCTGGGCACCGAGGTTCTCGAACGGGTGCTCCAGCTCCACCTCACGGGCCACCGTCACGCCGTCGTTGGTGATCGTCGGCGCGCCCCACTTCTTGTCGATCACGACGTTGCGGCCCTTGGGCCCCAACGTCACCTTGACCGTGTCCGCGAGAGCGTCGACACCGCGCTCCAAGGCGCGCCGCGCGTTCTCGTCGAACTCCAGAATCTTCGGCATTTGGTGTGTCCTTCCACGACAGCGCCCCGGCGCCCGCGACGGGTCGTGGCCGCCGGGGCGATGCCAGTCGTCAGGTCAACGTCTGCTTGCTGGTCGTGCCGACCGAGAGCGATGGAACGACCGACGCTCCTTGAAGGTCGAACGGACTCTCGCTACTTCTCGACGACGGCGAGGACGTCGCGGGCGGACAGGATGAGGTACTCCTCACCGGCGTACTTCACCTCGGTGCCGCCGTACTTGCTGTAGATGACCTTGTCGCCGACCTTGACGTCGAGCGGGACACGGTTGCCGTTGTCGTCGATACGACCCGGACCCACCGCGAGAACCTCACCCTCCTGGGGCTTCTCCTTCGCGGTGTCGGGGATCACGAGCCCGGACGCGGTCGTTTCCTCGGCCTCGAGAGGCTTGACGACGATGCGGTCCTCGAGCGGCTTGATGGTGACCGACACTTGTTGACCTCCCCCTTCACGGGATGTCACGGGTGTTGTGCTGTACCTGTGGCGCGACTCGGGCGAGCCGTCGTCGCGGGTGCCGGCCGCCTCGTCGCGGGCTGTGTGCGTTGGCACCGTAAGGTCGAGAGTGCCAACGACGAATCTAGGAGGTTTCTTAGCACTCGGTCAACCTGAGTGCCAAAGAGCCGGGGGCGGGGTGTCGGGGCCACGGCGGGCGCGCTCGCTCTGGCGCGGCAGGGCCGAACGGACCCGCGACGCCTCGCGGTGGAGGGTCTCGCAGAGGAGGGTGGGGAGCGGTGGACCGTGAGCTGTTCCGCCAGTTGCTCACGCCCACCGGCCAGGACCTCCTCGCCCAGGCCGCAGCCGCCTACGACGAGCGCTCGGCTGTCGACCTCGCCTCCCGCTTGCGCCGGTCGTACCCCGGCGACCTGGTCGCGGCCGCGCTGACCCAGGTGGCCCTGCGTCGACAGGCTCGGGCGAAGTTCGGAGAGGAGGCCGATCGGCTCTTCTTCACTCGGGAGGGCCTCGAGCAAGCCACCCCGGCACCGGTCGCGACGTATCGGGCGAGTCGGATCATGGCCGCGTTGCGGGCGAGCGACACGGATGACGGCGACACGGTTGAGAGCGACACGGTTGAGAGCGACACGGTTGAGGCCGGCGTGGACGCGGCCGCAGAAGCCCTCCAGTCCGGCACGGACGCGGACGTGCCGCACGCCGCCCGGGTGGTCGACCTGTGCTGCGGCGTGGGCGGCGACCTTCTCGCCCTGGCACGCTCCGGTCTCTCGGTCACCGGGGTCGACCAGGACCCGCTCACCGTCGAGATCGCGCGCGCCAACCTCGCCGCGTGCGACCTGACCGACCGAGCGCGTGTGGAGCTGGGCGACGCGACGACCTTCGACCGCTCCGGCTACGCGGGCGCGGTGGCGGACCCGGCTCGCCGGTCCGCCCGCGGTCGCGCCGTCAACCCCGCCGACTACTCCCCGCCCTGGTGGTTCGTCGAGGAGCTGCTGCGCGGCACCGCCTGTGTCAAGACGGCACCGACCCTTCCGCACGAGCTCATCGCCGACCACGTGGAAGCGGAGTGGATCAGCTACCGCGGCGAGGTCAAGGAGGTGGCCCTGTGGTCGGGGGCCTTCCGGCGACCCGTCGGAGTGCGCCGTCGGGCGACGGTTCTGTCGGACGAGACGTCCGTGACGACGCTGACCGACGCCGACGATCCGGGGTCAGCGCCGGTCTCGGATCCGCTGGCGTACCTCTACGAGCCTGACAACGCCGTCATTCGCTCCCGACTCGTCACCGGGCTCGCGGCCCGGATCGATGGCGCACTGCTCCACCCGAGAATCGCCTATCTCACCTCCACCGAGCTGAGGCACACGACGCTCGCCCGGGCGTACCGGATCCAGGAGGTCCTGCCGTACGACATCAAGGCCGTGCGGAGGGCCCTGCGTCAGCGCGAAGCCGGGACGGTGACGGTCAAGACGCGTGGCCTCGACCTCGATCCCGAGGCGTTCCGGAAGCGGCTCGGTGCGCGCGGACCCCACCACGTGACACTTGTCGCCACCCGCACGCAGCGACGTGGCGTCGTCCTCGTCGTCGAACCCGTGTCCACGAGCGAGACAGCGCACTGAGCCGTCGGACCGGGCCAGTGAACCGGGCCGCTAGGGTCTCCTCGGCGTAGCGACGTACACGACAGCCCTGGAAGGAGCGGCCCATGGCCCGGCAAGAAGTTCGAACCGACAAGGCCCCCGCGCCCGCCGGCGCGTACTCGCAGGGCATCGTCGCCAACGGCTTCCTCTACACAGCCGGCTTCGGCCCCATCGACCCCAGCACCGGCAAGGTCGTCGAGGGCGGTATCGCCGAGCAGACCGCGCAGGTGATGCGCAACATCGCGGCGGTCCTGGCCGAGCGGGGGCTGACGTTCGCCGACGTCGTGAAGGCCACCGTGCACCTGGCGGACATGAACGACTTCGCGGAGTTCAACCGGGTGTACGAGTCCTTCTTGGAGAAGCCCTACCCCGTGCGGACCACGGTCGGCTCCACCCTCAACGGCATTCTCGTCGAGATCGACGTCGTGGCGGCCCTGCGGTCCTGACGGCAGCGCCCGGCGCGCCCGCGGGCCTGCTCCGAGCCCGCCGGGACACACGCACGCGGGCGCGTCGGGCACCGGCCGGTCACGCGCATCCGGCGTGGGGGCGTACCCCGTCGACAGGCACCGGCAGCCGGCCCTCACCGCGGGCCCGACCGGTGAGCACGTCGACGAGGGCGCGGAATGCCTCAGGTGTCCTCCCGTAGAGCGCGATGCGGGCGGTGGTGGCGCTGCTCGACGCCAGTACGTAGGGCGTGTCGAGCGCCACCACGACGTCACCGGCACCGCCCGCGCTGCCGGGACCCAGGAGCCGGACGACCGTACCGGTCTCCCCCACCCGTAGGCCGGCCGCGCGCGCCGCCGCCGTGAACCGGGCCCGGTCGGATGCGGTGCCGCCGAGGACGCGGACCGCTGACCCGACGAGGCGACCCTCGCACGAGCCTGCGACGACGGTGAGCCCACGCCGTGACGCCTCGTAGGACAGAGCACTGGCCGAGGTCGACGGCTCAACGGCCGCGCTGGCGTCCTGGTGCAGCATCAACGCCACAGTGCGCGCCGCGGCCTCGTCAAGCCGATCGTGTGGCACGCGGCCCGTCCGCACCGCGCGCACGAGCGCGGCATGGAGAGCGGCGGCGTCGTCGGGCAGCAGCAGGATGTCGGCGCCCGCGAGCAGGGCACGGACGCCGGCCTCCGCGCTGCCGTGTTCCTCCGCCGCGCCAGCCATCTGGAGCGCGTCGGTGACGACGACGCCGGAGAAGCCCAGTCGTTCACGCAACAGCTGGGTGATGACCGCGCTCGAGAGCGAGGACGGGGTACCCGGATCGACCGCGCGCACGTCGATGTGCGCCACCATCACCGCCCCGGCGCCGGCCGCGACAGCGGCTTGGAAGGGCACCAGGTCCCGGGAGGACAGCAGCTCGAGCGAGGCTCGCTGCACCGGGAGGCTCGTGTGACTGTCGGCCGGGACGCTCCCGTGGCCGGGGAAGTGCTTCGGGACGGCGATGATCCCGGCCTCGGCGTACCCTCGCAGGGATCCCTGGACGATACGCGCGACCAGCTCCGGGTCGCTGCCGGCGGAGCGGCTGCCGATGGTGGGATCGGAGGGGCCGACCGTGACGTCGGCGTCCGGCGCGAAGACCATGGTGAATCCCAAGGCCCGGAGCTCCGTCCCGCTGGCGCGCGCCACGCGCCGCGCCAGCTCGGGGTCGCCGGCCGCGCCGAGAGTCATGTAGGTCGGGAACTCCGTGACACCGTCCTGGACCCGCGCGACCGTGCCGCCTTCCTGGTCGACGCTGATGATCAGCGGCCACTCGCGTCCCTGCCGCCGGGCTTCCTGCTGCAGGCTCCGATTGACGGCGCGCAGCTGGTCGACAGAGCGGATGTTGTCCCCCATGACGATGACGCCGCCGAGGTGGTAACGGCGCACCAGGTCGCGTGGCGCGTCGGTGCCGTGGTAGCCGGCCACGATCACCTGGCCGGCCTTCTGCTCGAGCGTCATGCCCGCGACGATGCGCCGCGCCCGCTCCCACTGCGCGCGGGTCGGGCCCCAGGGCAGCCGGTCCTGGGGCGAGCTCCCCGCCACGCCTGGAGCCTCCGCGGTCGTGGAGGGTGTCGGCCCGGGCACATCCGCCGGCGTGCGCGGGGTGGGGCGCGACCTCGACGCGGTGTCCTGGCGCGGTGACGCAGGGTCGCCGGACGGGGTCGTGGTGGTCAACCCACAGCCAGCAGCGAGGACGACGCCGAGCGCGAGTGGGACCACCCGCGCTCGAAATCTCCACCATCCACTGCCCGGCATCCGCCCCATGGTGCCAAACGGCTCCAGGACGAGGGAGGGGCGAGGTCGAAGGCCGTGCGGCTCGGTGGCACCTATCGCTGGTCAGCCTGGCCGGCGATGTGGGCGATCACCGTCGAGTAGTCCTTGTCCCCCAAGCCGGCAGCCACGGCGTCCGCCAGCCAGGACCGCGCGCCGGCGACGAGCCGGAGGTCGACTCCCTTCGCGCGGGCGGCGGCGAGCATGAGGTCGGCGTCCTTGACCGCGAGTGACAGCGCGAAGCGCCGCGGGACCTCGTGCCCCTCGATGACCGGTCGACGCCGTTCGGCCTGCGCCGCGAGCGGTGTCGTGGCCAGCACCTCGAGCGTCGTCTGGGTCGACAGCCCGAGGCCTCGGGCCAACGCGACCGCCTCCCCGAGGACACCGAGGACGCCCAGCAAGGTCTCATTGGCGACCAGCTTCGCGGAGGCACCGGCGCCGCGCGGACCCACGTGATGGACCGACCCGAACACGGAGAGCAACGGTGTCCAGCGCGCGACCAGGTCGTCCGGGCCGCCGACGAACACACGCAGCTCACCGGCCTCCGCCTCGCTGAGGCTGCCCAGGACGGGCGCGTCCAGCACGCCGACACTCGAGGGCACCGTGGCCGCCAGGCGCTCGATGGCAGCGGGGCCCATCGTGGACATCTCGATGACGGTGGCACCCTCGGCGATCCCCGCCGCGAGACCGTCCGCCCCTTCCGTCACGGCGGCCAAGGCGTCCGGGTCCGCCACCATCGTCACCACCACGTCGGCGCGCCGAGCGGCGTCCGCTGGGCTCGACGCCTGCTCCGCGCCGAGGTTCACCAGGTCTCGTGCCTTGTCGGGCGTGCGGTTCCACACGACGAGCCGGTACCCGGCGTCGAGCAGTCGGCGGGCCATCCGCGAGCCCATCGCGCCAAGCCCGAGGAATGCCACCGTGGTGGAGGTCTCGGCCATGTCCGTCCACTTCCCTTCGAACCGGTCTCACGGTAGTCGTCAGGGTGCGACGCCCCGCTTGGCGGGACGCCGCGCGCCGTCCATGATGTCCAGTCGCGATGTCGCGCCAGGACGTCTGACAGCCGTATCCCCCGGACGATGGAGGCAGGGCGTGCCAGCGGACGCCGAGGAGATCGACCTCGCCATGGCCCGGGCGATCTGGGAGGCCGGCGGGTTGATCGTCGACGTGCGGACGCCGGAGGAGTACGCCGCGGGGCACATTCCCGGCGCGATCAACGTGCCCGTCGACCGGATCGCCTTCCACCTGGAGCGGCTCCCACCGGGGCAGGTCGTCACGGTGTGCTCGATGGGCAACCGCGCCCGCCGTGGCGCGGAGCGCTTCGCCCGCCTCGGCCGGCCGGCGATGCACCTCCGCGGTGGGACCAAGGCGTGGGCGGCGGCCGGCTACCCGCTCGTCACCGGGCCCGACCCGGGTGAGTGGCGCCCTTTGGCCCGGCGCGTTCTCCGCCGCGTCACCGAGGTCCTCCGCCACGCCACGGAGCTCGCCACTCGGTGGGCACGTCGCGGAGGTCCACGTCGCCGCGCGGCTGGCTGAGCCCGGGCGACCCTTCCGGGAGGGTCGTGACTCCGCCACACGTCATGACGCCACGGGCGGCAGCACCTGCCACCGCCGCCCGTGGCGTGTGACGTCACTGACCGGCAGCCACCGGCTCGGTCAAGGACACCGACTCGGGCGCCGCGACGATGTCGCCGCGTGGCCCGTTGTAGACGTCCAGGTTCAAGATGCCCTCCCGCTTGGCGACCAGCGTGGGCACCAGCGCCTGACCCGCGACGTTCGTCGCGGTCCGCACCATGTCGAGGATCGCGTCGATGCCGATCAGCAGACCCACGCCCTCCAGCGGCAGCCCCAGGGTCGACAAGGTGAGGGTCAGCATGACGAAGGCGCCGGTGAGACCGGCCGTCGCGGCCGAGCCGACGACCGAGACGAACGCGATCAGGAGGTAGTCCGTCAAGCTCAGGTTGACGTCGAAGATCTGCGCGACGGTGATCGCGGCGAGCGCGGGATAGACCGCGGCGCAGCCGTCCATCTTCGTCGTCGCCCCGAACGGCACGGCGAACGACGCGTACTCCTGCGGGACGCCGAGGTTGCGGGTCACCACCTGCTGGGTCAGCGGCATGGTGCCCACCGAGGACCGGGAGACGAAGGCCAGCTCGATCGCCGGCCAGGCGCCGGAGAAGAACTTGAGCGGGCTCAAGCCGTGCAGCCTGAGCAGCACGCTGTACACGCCGAAGAGGACGATGGCGCAGCCGACGTAGACGTCGACGGTGAAGGTGGCCAGCGGAGCGACCGCCTCCCACCCGTACGTCGCCACGGCCTTGCCGATGAGGCCGAGCGTGCCGATCGGCGCCAGGCGGATGACCCACCACAGCAGCTTCTGCACGACGGCGAGAGCCGAGCGGTTGAACGCGAGGAACGGCTCCGCCTTCTCACCGACCGCCAGCGCGGCCGCGCCGATCAGCGCCGCCAGGACGACGATCTGCAAGACGTTGAAGGACAGGCTGGTCGTCACCGAGACGGTGCCGTCGGTCGTCTCCGTCGAGCTCTGCGCGGACAACCCGAGGATGTTGAGCGGGATCACGCCTTGGAGGAAGTCCAGCCACGAGCCGCTGCCGCCGCTGTACGTCGCGTCGTCACGGGACACGCTGGCGCCCTCGCCGGGGTTGGTGAGGACACCCAGGCCGATGCCCACCGTGACCGCGAGCAGGGACGTGATGAGGAACCAGACGAGCGTCTGGGCCGCCAGGCGCGCGGCGTTGGTGACCTGGCGCAGGTTGGCGATGCTCACGACCACCGCGGTGAAGACGAGCGGCGGCACGGCGACGCGCAGCAGCTGGACGAAGATCTCGCCGATCTTGGTGAGCGTCGCGGCGAGCCAGCCGATCTCGAAGGTGCGCGCGAGCAGGCCGAGGAGCAGACCGAGGGCGAGACCGGCGAGGATCTGAGCCCAGAACGGGAACGTCGGCCGGCTTCGGGCACGAGAAGGGGTGGACGTGGCGGACACGGAATCCCTCCGAATGGTCGACGACAAAGGGGATGACGATCAATCAGGACAGCGATCAGGACACGGAGCGTGCGAGCGCTGCGAACGCCACGACACGACGCGTCAGGCCTGCACCACGCCCGGACACACGGCGCTGGCCTGCCGGCGGAAGTCGACGTACCGGCGGACCCAGAAGTGCCAGCGAATGACGCTCATACCGCAAGCGCCCAACAGGCCAGGCCGGGCCGGTATTCCAACTCACGCGGTCCGGATCCGGCCACCGCGTGAGAGATGCGTCACGACGCGGCCGACCCGTCGACGACCACCCGAAAGCCGAGGTTGCACGCCGTCACGTCGGCGGCTACTCCCTGTCGCGCCGCCGGCCGATAGCGCAGACAGTAGTTGGGTGCGCACAGGAAGGAACCACCCTTGATGACCCGGAGAGCCTGGTCCGGTTCACGGGGGCGCCAGCGTCCGGCGAGGCCGCCCAGCGACCGCGGGTCAGGAATGCACCGCGCCTTGGCGAAGCGGTCGCCGGGTCGGGGCAGGAAAAGGTCGCTCGTCCACTCCCAGACGTTGCCCACCATGTCGAGCAGGCCGTATCCGTTGGCTGGGAACGAGCCGACCGGCGACGTGCCGGGGAAACCGTACGCTGCACGACGCCACGGGAACTCCCCCTGCCAGATGTTGGCCATGAGCCGGCCGCCCGGCGTCGGGTCATCGCCCCACGGGTACACCGCGCCGTCCAGACCACCACGCGCCGCGAACTCCCACTCGGCCTCCGTCGGCAGTCGACCACCCACCCAGGTCGCGTACGCCACCGCGTCCTCGTACGCCACGTGGGTCACGGGATGCCGCTCCCGACCGTGCACCGAGCTGTCCGGCCCCTCGGGATGACGCCAGGACGCTCCAGGCACCCGGGCCCACCAACCGCGCGGATCACACAGATCCACCGGGTGGGCGGGCTGCCGGAAGACCAGGGAGCCCGACTGTCGCATGGCGGGATCCGGGTCGAGCGCGGTGCCGGGGCCGAACGCCCGCTCGGCCACCGTCACGTAGCCCGTCGCTCGGACGAAACGGCGGAACGCCGCCACCGTCACCGGGTGGACGTCCATCCAGAACCCGTCGACGGTGACCTCGCGCACCGGGCGTTCCTCGGGGTAGAAGTCGTCCGACCCCATGGCGAACGTTCCGCCCGGCACCCACACCATGCCTCGCCGCGGCCTCGAGGTGGACGGTCGAGCGGTCGCCCAGCCGGCGAAGGAGTTCCGTCCTCCGGAGGCGTTCGTCGCCATGGCGGCTCCCGTCGACGCCGCGGCGGCGTCACATCGTCACGTCGGCCTCACGGGCTCGGCACAACCGGCACACGCATCATGGGCGACCGACGAGACGACCACACCACCCGCTCCGGGTGAAGCGCCGCCAGGCGCGGTCCGACCGCCGGGTCGTCGCGCTCAGACCGCGACCGTCGTCACCGGAAGCGCGGAATCAGCTGGCACGTCGAGCCGGCTGGGAGCGAGCCCGCGCGCCACCAGCTGCGCACCGAGAGCGGCCACCATCGCGCCGTTGTCGGTGCACAGCCCCGGCCGCGGCACCCGCAGCCGGATGCCCGCCGCCGCACACCGCTCCTCCGCCATCGCCCGCAAGCGCGAGTTGGCGGCCACGCCGCCACCGATGAGCAGGTCGTCCACCCCGTGGGTCCGACAGGCGTCAACCGCCTTGCGGGTGAGCACGTCGCACACGGCTTCCTGGAACGACGCCGCCACGTCGGCGACGGGCACCGACTCCCCGGCGCGCTGCCGCGTCTCCACCCACCGCGCCACGGCGGTCTTCAGCCCGGAGAAGGAGAAGTCGAAGCGGTGCCGCTCGAGGTCGCGGGGACTGGTGAGGCCGCGCGGGAACGTCACGTAGGCCGGGTCGCCGGCCTTCGCCTCGCGATCGATGAAGGGACCGCCCGGGAACGGCAGCCCGAGCAGCCGGGCCACCTTGTCGAACGCCTCACCCGCCGCGTCGTCGATCGTCGAGCCCAGCGGCTGGACGTTCTGCGTGACGTCCTCGACCAACAGGATCGAGGAGTGCCCACCCGACACCAGCAAGGACACGCACGGCTGCGGCAGCGGACCGTGCTCGAGGGTGTCAACCGCGACGTGCGCGGCCAGGTGGTTCACGCCGTACAGGGGACGGTCCAGCGCCAGGGCAAGGGCCTTCGCCGCCGCGACCCCCACCAGGAGCGCGCCAGCGAGCCCGGGCCCACTCGTCACCGCCACCGCGTCGATGTCGGAGAGCCGGACGCCCGCGTCTCGAGCGGCCCGCTCCAGAGAGGGGATGAACGCCTCCAGATGAGCACGACTCGCGACCTCCGGGACGACACCCCCGAACCGCGCGTGCTCCTCCAGGCTCGACGCCACGGCGTTGGCCAGCAGCGTCTGTCCGCGCACGATGCCGACGCCGGTCTCGTCGCAGGAGGTCTCGATACCAAGGACCAGGGGCTCGTCGGTCATGGATGGGGCCTACTCCGTGGGTGGACGTCGGCGCGCGGGCGGTTCGGCGCCCGCACACCTCTCAGGGTAGGGGGCGCCGAACCGACCCTCGGCACCGCCACGACCGCGCACAGGAGGGGCGCCGACACCGTACCCACCCGTGGGCCCAACCTTGGGCCCACTCTCCAGGCCGCGCTCGCCTTCGTGGACTGAGTGGTCTCCTCACTGGGCTCCTGGCCTGGCCTCCCTGCGGGTCGAGGCGAGGCTGCCCTAGGTGAGCCCAGGATCGCCGTGCTCTTCGGGGTTGGCCCAGTACCACGTCTCCGGGTCGTACACCGCCGGCGTGGGGTGGATCCACGGAGCGGCGAACCCGCCGAGCGCGAGGTTCTCCCGGGTCGGGACGTTTCGCATGTCCTCGTGGACCAAGACGATGTAGGGAGTGTTGGCGCAGACGCCGAGAAGGTACGGACCGTACTCGATGTGGACCTTGATCATCTCCCACACGAGCCGGTGCCGCTTCATCTCGTCGGGCTCGACCTTGCTCTGGTCGTACAGCTCCCACAGCTTCTCGATCGGCCCACCGGGCTCGGGCTCCATCCGCGGCGGAGTCCGCTTGTAAGGGTCGACGTCGAGCTCCTTCTTCTCCTCGGGCGTCCCACGGACGTTGTAGAACTCGCCCTGGAGAGGAGCCCAGCGGGAGGACTCGATCGGGACGAGCCACTGGGGGTAGACCAGGCAGTTCGGCCCGTCGCCGGTCTCCCAGTTGGTGTTCGTCATGAGCTTCCCGAACCGCCACTGGTCGCCGTAGCCGTCCGGTGGCACCGGGTTCAGCTGGGTGTCGATCCCGATCGCCCGCCAGTCTCGCGCGAGCAGCTCGTTCTTGGAGACGTGCTCCTGCGCGGAGTCGGCGTGGTAGTCCAGGCGGACCTTGAGCTTGCTGCCGTCCGGCATCTCCCGCCATCCGTCGCCGTCGGTGTCGACGACCCCGATCTCGTCGAGCATCTTCTTGGCGAGCTCCGGGTCGTACTTGAGGTAGCTGTCGCGCCAGGCCTGGTACATGCGCTTGCCCTCGTCGTTGACGTGGAACTCGATGGCCTTGGGGCTCATCGTGCCGGTGGTGAGCTCGCCGGTGTTGTAGTAGACGGCCTTCTGGACCTCGGCCCGGTTGTACGCGTGGGAGAGCGCCTGGCGGAACTTCGGGTTACGGATGAGCTCCCGCATCTTCGGCTCGTGGTAGTCCTGGTTGAAGAACACCAACGAGCCGCTGCCGTCGCCGGCGTCCCACAGGAACACCCGCAGCTTGGTCTTCTGCTCCGCTCGCTTCAGAGCGGAGACGTCCTGGAGGAAGATCGTGGTGAAGCCCGCGTAGAGGAAGTTGATCTTGCCTTCGAGGGCGTGCAGCCTCTGCACCTCGGGGTTTTCGACGACGTTGAACGAGATCGTGTCGATGTACGGCAGCTGGGCGCCGTCAGGCGACACACACCAGTAGTAGGGGTTGCGCTCGAAGACGACGCGCCGACCCTCGTTGTAGGACTTGCACTTCCACCCCGTCATCACAGGGCACTCGGGGTTGCGGATCCAGGCCCGCTTGTGGTCGAACTCCCCCTTGTCGGTGGCCCAGTCCTTGGGCACGTTCGGGTTGTACTTGGGGTGGAACTGCTTGAGGTAGTGCTTGGGCTCCATCCACGACGGGCCGTTGCCCCGCTTGACCCACATGGCGAGCCGGTCGGCGGTGAGCGGCGCCGGCGCATCGAAGCTCAACGACAAGGTCACCTCGTCGATGGCCTTCATCGTCATGAGCGTGCCCTTGCCCGAGCGGGCCTCGTCCGGGGGCATCTCGCTGTGTTCCTCGTTGAGGACCATGTCCTCCCACCAGAACAAGATGTCCTCGGTGGACCACGGGTGCCCGTCGGACCACTTCAGCCCTTTGCGGAAGTGGAGGACCCACTCCGTGGCGTCCTCGTTGGACTCCCAGCTCTCCACCAGGCCAGGGCCGATGGTCTGACCGTCGTTCAGCCAGCGCAGCAGGGAGTGCCCGTACATGAACTCCGCGTGCGTCGTGGAGTTGCTGGCACCGGTGATGGTCATGATGGAGCCGCCGTACTTGCCGGGCGTCAGCCAGTTGTGAGGTACGACGTAGGGGTTCTCCGGCAGACGCTCGTGGACCGGCGGGAGCTTGCCTTCCTTCACCAGCTTGGCGAGCTCCGGCGCTTCCTTGAACTCCTTGGGCACAGGGAGCGGCTCGGTCTTGGAACCCTTGAGCTTCGACGAGGCCGAGCTGGTGTCGTCTCCGCCCCCTCGGCTGGAGTTGCTGGTGCCGCTGGATCCGGCCGAGCACGCTGCCAGAGTCACGCTGGCCGCTGCCATGGCGGAAAGGTGGAGGAGCGCCCGCCGAGTGAGCCCGTTCTGAGTGTCCATGGTCCTCTTCCGTTCGGACGAGTGCCGCTCCGCGCACGGGTAGGGCGGGGTTCGTGCCCCGTCGCCTCGTGGCTGAGGCGGGTCGGTCTTGGACGAGGTTGAACGCAACAAACCTCGCCAGCAATCGATTTCCGGACGAAACTAGGGATTCCGGAGCGAGCGTGTCAAGATGTGGCCGACGATCGTCCGGCATCGGCACGGACCCAGACGCCCCACCCGAGCGCCACCCACCGCGGCGGTGGACCAGCTACTCTCCGCTAGCCCGACGAACCGTGCAGCGGCGCCAGCCGGAGGACGAGCGCGTCAGCCTCCCCTCGGTAGTAGCCGGGCCGGCGCGCGATGGCTTCGAAGCCTGCTCGCTCGTACATCGCGATCGCGGCGGCGTTGTCCGCCCGTACCTCGAGCAGGGCCTCGCGACACCCACGCAGATCCGCCTCGTCGAGGAGCGCGCGCAACAGACGCCGGCCGACGCCTCGGCGGCGCCAGTCCGGTCGAACCGCGATCCGCTGCACGTCGGCGGTCTCCGCCACGGCGAACAGCGACGCGTAGCCCACGACCTCCTCGTCCTGGCCCCGATCGACCGCGACCACGACGAAGCGCGTCCCGGGCACAGCGGCCAGCTCGTCCCGCAGAGCCGACTCACTCCACGCGTCACGTCCGAAGCACGCCGTCTCCAGCGCCCGCAGAGCTGCCAGGTCGTCAAGCCGAGCCGGACGGAGCACGACCATGGCCGATCCTCGGCAGTTCGCTCTCAGCGGGTGCTCAGCACGGACTTGGGCGGACCCGGCTGAGCGGCGTCGGGACGTCGCAGGTAGAGCGGGACCGGTTCGAGCAGCGGAACCGCCCGCGTGGCCACCAGCCTGGCCAGGTCCGCCGCGGACGGCAGCTCCGGCGAAGCGGCGTTCGGAAAAGCGTCCGGATACAGCCGCGCGCCCTGGCCGACCACTGGTTCGCTCGTGGCGAGCGCGGCCGGCTTCGCGACCTTCGGACCGTCGATCCTGGTGTGGCGGTCGGTGTAGCGCGCCCAGTAGACCTCCTTGCGGCGGGCGTCGGTCGCGACGACGAACGGCCCGGACTCCACCTGGGCCGCGGCGGCCAGGACGTCCAGCGTGCAGACCCCGTGGACCGGAATGCCCAGGACGTACCCCATCGCGCGAGCGGTGGCCAGTCCCACCCGCAGACCGGTGAAGGGCCCTGGTCCCACGCCGACCGCGATCTCGGTGAGGTCGCGACGGTCGGCCCCCGCCTCGGTCAGCACGCGCGCGATCCCTGGCGCGAGGAGCTCGGCGTGCCGCATCGCGTCGACGACCGTCGAGGACGCGAGCACGGACGAACCGTCGTGGAGAGCGACCGTGACCGCAGGCGTGGCGGTGTCGAACGCGAGGACGAGCACGACGGCAGGCTAACCCGCGGGCCGTCCACGCCGGCCAACGCCCTCGCGGCCAGGTCAGCCGAGCAGGTCGGCCGTGGTCAAGGCGCCGCGCAGTGGCACGTTCATCCACCGGCGGCCCACCGGGACGACCCGGATCGTCCGGCGATCGGCGTCCTCGTCCGACGTCGTGCCGTCCCCCGTCGTCGTCTGGCCGCCGCCTGTCGCCTGGGCACCGATCGGGCGGGTCAGCACGACCTCGAGTCGGTCCTCGGCGAGGCCTTCGGCGATTCCCTCTCCCCACTCCACCACGGTGACCGCGTCGTCGACCGTGGTGTCGAGGTCGAGGTCGTCCAGCTCGGCGACCCCACCCAGGCGATAGGCGTCGACGTGCAGCAGCGGCGGGCCACCCACCATCGAGGGGTGGACACGCGCGATGACGAACGTCGGGGAGGTCACCTCACCACGCACGCGCAAGCCAGCTCCGATACCTTGCGTCAAGGTGGTCTTGCCAGAGCCCAGCTCTCCGGACAGCAGGATCAGGTCGCCGGCGCGCAGCAGCGTCGCCAGTCGCTCGCCCACCGCCTTCGTCTCCGCGGCCGAGGAGGTCGCGATCTCGACCGGCAGCCGCTTAGCCAGGTCGACGTAGGGGTCGCGCCGACCCACCTCCACGTAGCCGCGGTGGCGCCAGAACGCGAGCGTCGACGGCAGCTCGACACGCGCGACGAGGCGAACCCCCTCCATCCCTCGTGCCTGTGCGACCTCCTCCGCGCATCCCACCATGGCGGTGGCGACGCCCCGGTGCTGGAACCTCGGGTGGACCGACACGCGACGCAGTTCCAACCAGCGGGCGCCGTCGACGGTGCGCTCGGCGAACAGGATCGCTCCGGCCGGCTCCTGGTCGACCTGAGCGAGCAGGCCCCCGTCGGTCGCGATCGCGGCCTCGACCGTCTCCGCCGTCTCCTGCAGGGCCGTCCCCGGCGGGTCGAGCGGCGGACGCGCGCCGAACGCGGCGTGGATGACGCTCACCAGGTCGGCGGCGTCTGTTGGCTTGGCCTCGGCGACGTGCAGATCGATCACGACGTCATCGCCTCCGCGGCATGGCCCGCGCGGTCCAGCAGATCCAGCAGGGCGGCGTTGACAACCTCAGGGTGCTCGATGAGGAACATGTGACCCGCCTCGGAGAGCTCGATGTACTGGGCGGCGGGGTGCAGCTCGGCCATCCGGCGGCTGTGCTCCACCGGCGTGATGAGGTCGTCCCGACCACCGATGATCAACGTCTCCACGCCGTGCAAGACCTCCAGCGCCGCGTACTTGTCGTGCTCGGCGAAGCCGGGGAAGAAGTCGGCCACGACCTCGATCGGGGTCGCCGCCAGCATCTCGGCGACGAACTCCACCCGGGCCGCTGGCACCTTCGAGCCGAACGAGTAGCGCTTGGTGAGTAGGTAGGCGATGTCGCTGCCGGCCCTGCGGCTGTGCTCGACCAGGTCGGGTGCGCGCGCGAGAGCGGCCACCACCGCCGGCGTGACCTTGTGGACCAGCCGCCCCATGGGTCCCGGCACACCGAGGGTGACCCGGTCGAGGTCCCCGGCGCTCGACGCGAGCAGCGCCACACCGACCACCCGGTCGGAGAACAGCTCCGGACGCTGGTCCGCCAGGGCCAGGATCGCCATGCCGCCCATCGAATGACCGACGAGAACCACCGGCCCGTCCGGCACGACCTGGTCGAGGACCTGTCCGAGGTCGAGGCCGAGCTGGTCGACGTTGCACAACTCACGTGGCGAGCGGCCCGACCGGCCGTGCGAGCGCTGGTCGTAGAAGACGAGCCGAGCCTCGTCGACGAGCGCGGCGCGTTGGAAGTGCCAACAGTCGAGGTTGAGGGCGTACCCGTGGCTGAAGACGACGGTGAGGCGGGAGGACGATCGACGAGGCTCGTCCACCTCCGCGTACAACTCGAGGCCGTCCCGGGTCTTCACGACGACGGGCTCACCGCGCAGCGTGCCGAACGCCTCGTCCGGCTCGGTCGTGCCCATGCGACGCCGCCCGACGAGGTAGCGCTCGACGGCGAGTCCTGCGGCCGTGCCCGCGGCGAGACCGGCGGCGACCACACCCGCCGCCGCGCCGAGCAGACCCGACCGCCGCTCGAGCACCTTCCACACGCTCATCGCGGCCACCCGCTCATGAAACCCCCGCTCACGACAGCCACCGGGACTCGCGCTCGGCACGCTCCGGACTCGGGTACGCCGGAACGGGGCGCCACCGGTCTGGACACCCCTCGGCCCTCAGCTCGGCCCGCGCGAGCCGGTCTCAACACGCTCAACTCGAACGCTCACCGCCGTAGTGACGTGGAACTCGAGCACCGAGACGGGTGACGATCTCGTACGAGATCGTCCCGGTCGCCTCGGCCCAGTCCTGGGCAGTCGGTTCGCCCGACGTGCCAGGACCGAACAACACGACCTCCTCCCCCTCGGCGATCGGGTCGTCACCGACGTCGACCACGAACTGGTCCATGCAGACGGTGCCCGCGATGGTACGACGCCGCCCACCGATCAGGACGGGGCCCACGTTGCTCGCGGAACGGGGGACGCCATCGGCGTAGCCGAGCGGCACCAACGCCAGGGTGGTCTCCCGGTCGGTGACGTAGCGATGGCCATAGGAGACACCCTCACCCGCCGGCACTCGCTTCACCAGCGCGACCCGCGCCCGCAGGGTCATCGCCGGGGTGAGTCCGAGCTCCGCGGACGACGCCACCGACGGGATCGGCGAGAGCCCGTAGATGGCGAGACCAGCGCGGACGAGGTCGAAGTGACTGTCCGGGACGGCGAGCAGGCCGGCTGAGTTCGCCAGGTGGCGCACCTCGGGACGCAGGCCGACACGCTCGGCGAAGGCCACCGCCTCCCGAAACGCTGCGAGCTGACGGGCCACCGAGGGATGCCCCGGCTCGTCCGCGCAGGCCAGGTGCGACCACACCCCGACCACCGTGACCGTGCCCTCCGCCTCGGCGGCCAGGGCCGCGTCCACCAGGGCCGGCCACTCCCGCAGGGGGGCACCTCCCCGACCGAGACCGGTGTCGACCTTGAGGTGGACCCGAGCCCTCGTCGCCCGGCTCGCGGCCGCCTCCGCGATCTCGGCCAGTTGCCACGTCGAGTAGGCGGCGACGTCGACACCGGCCGCCAGCGCGTCGCCCCAGCGCTCCCCCGGAACCGCCAGCCAGGACAGGATCCGCGGCTCGGTGATGCCGGTGTCGCGGAGAGCGAGCGCCTCGTCGACGGTCGACACACCGAGCCAGCTCGCCCCGCCCTCGAGTGCCGCCCGGGCGGACTGGACCAAGCCGTGGCCGTAGCCGTCGGCCTTCACGATCGCCATGACCTCGGCGTCGCCGGCTCGCTCGCGAAGCAGCTCGACGTTCGACCGGATGGCGGTCAGGTCGACGTACGCCTCGGCGCGGACAGATGCATCCATGACTGCTCCAGTGTCCCAGGCCGGTGCCCCGCCATGCGGGAGGACGCCTGACCCCCAGGGCCGTGGTGGCCCTGCCGGGCCGCCCAGGACCCACCAGGACGCGCCTAGACTCCTGTGCCGTGGCGACCAACCCGTACGGCGCGATCACCGACATTTCCGGCATCCTCGTCGGCCAGGCCGAGCGGGTGGGCGCCGGCTGGCTGACGGGCGTCACCGTCGTGGTACCCCCACGGGGGACGATCGGTGCCGTCGACGTGCGTGGCGGCGGTCCAGGCACCCGGGAGACGGACGCGCTGGCCCCCGGAACGCTCCTCGACGACGTGCACGCGGTGACGCTGGCCGGTGGGAGCGCGTACGGGTTGGCGGCCGCCGGCGGCGTGCAGCGATGGTGCGAGGAGGAGGGACGCGGCTTCCAGCCCGCGCCGGGCGTGATCGTCCCGATCGTCCCGGCGGCGGTCGTCTACGACCTCGGGCGGGGCGGGGACGCGCGGCTGCGACCGGACGCCGAGCTGGGCTACGAGGCCGCGCGTGCCGCGACCGCAGGGGCCGTCCGCACCGGCTGCGTGGGAGCCGGCACGGGCGCGGCGTTCTCGCTGCCCGGGCTCAAAGGCGGCGTCGGCACCGCGAGCATCCGGCTCGGTGGCGGCGTCGTGGTGGCGGCGCTGGTCGTGGCGAACGCGTACGGTTCACCGTGCGCGCCGGGCGGAGGGGCCCTCCTGGGCGCACATCTGGTGACCGAGGAGGCCCTGCGGCCCCGTCCTCCCGTCGAGGCGCCTCCGTCCCCTGGCGAACCCGGTCGCCCCGAGGCCGGTGCGGGCTTCCACACCACGCTCGCGGTGGTCGCGACGAACGCCCGCCTCAACCACGCGCAGCTCACCCGCATGGCGTCGACAGGCCACGACGGCCTGGCCCGCGCCGTCCGACCCGTCCACACCCTGCTCGACGGGGACACGGTGTTCGCCCTCGCCACCGGTGAGCTGGAGGTGGCCGCCGCCGCTCCGGACGGCTGGACTGGACCGGCGGAGCTCGGCGGCACCGTGGCGGTGCAGGCCGCCGCGGCCGACGCGGTGTGTCTGGCGGTGATCGACGCCGTGCTCGCCGCGACGAGCGTGCGGACACCCGCCGTCGACCTGCCCGCCTACCTGGAACGGTTCCCGTCGGCTCGCCCACCCGGCTACCCCGAGCCCGACGGCTTCCCCTCCAAGCCCTGACGGCTGGCCGCCACGACGCGGACGACCCGACGTACCGAGGGAGCGGACCGACGGGTAGCGGACCGACGGGTGTCGGTCAGGTGGTTGAGCGCGCGTCACTCGTCGCCGCCGAGCAGCATCCGATACGCCGCGGGCACCGCCCGCGCGAGGTCGTCTGCCGTGATCGGCCCGCCTCGCGACGCCAGCACGCCGGCCGTCTGGTGCAGGTAGGCGCCGACGCTGCCGGCCTCGAGCGGATCGAGCCCGGCCGCGAGGAGCGACCCACACACGCCGGAGAGGACGTCCCCCGACCCAGCGGTCGCCACCCAGGGAACGCTCACCGTGTTGACCCGGACCCGACCATCCGGTGCCGCGACCACGGTGGTCGCGCCCTTGAGCAGGACGGTGGCGTTCCAACGAGCTGCGGCCGCACGGGCGTAGTGGAGGCGTCGCGCGGTCACCGCCTCCCGCTCCACACCGAGGAGCCGGGCGAGCTCGCCCTCGTGCGGGGTGAGCAGCACAGGCCCCTCGCAGCGCTCTGGCAGGTGGCGCAAGCCGTCGGCGTCCACCAGGACGGGCAGCCCGCTGGCCAGGATGCGACGCACCTCGTCGGCGCGGGCGGGGTCGTCGCCCAGGCCAGAGCCCACGACCCACGCCTGGACCCGGCCCTCGCCGCACACCACGTCGGGCCAGCGCGCCCGGACGTACCGGGTGGGCTCCGGCGGGCCGACGTACCGCACCATGCCGACCGGACCGGCCACCGCGCCGCCGACCGCGAGGACGGCGGCACCGGTGTACTGCTCCGAGCCCGCGACGACGCCCACGACACCCCGGCTGTACTTGTGCGACGCCCGGGACGGCTCCGGCAGTCGTTCCGCCACGTCGTCGGCCTGCAGTGCCTCGACGTCCGGCTCGCCCAGGTAGGGGCCGAGGCCGATGTCGACCAGGTGCACCAGACCCGCCGCCGTGGCGCCGGGATCCACGAGCAGCCCGATCTTGTGGGCGCCGAACGTCACGGTGAGCTCCGCTCGCACGTGCCGTGCGGGCGTCTCGCCGGTGTCGACGTCGATCCCACTCGGGACGTCGACGGCCACGACGGGGACGGCGTGCTCCTCCACGAGGTCGAGGACGCGGTCCGCGGGAGGTCGCAGGCCGGGCTTGCCGCCGATCCCGACGATGCCGTCCAGGACGAGGTCCGCTCCAGCGATGGCGGTGGCGTACTCGTCGGGTGCGAGAACCCAGCCGCCCGCTGTGGTCAGCGCGGCCACACCACCGCGGTGGACCTTGGCCTGGTCCAGCACGATGGCGCTGACCCGCGCCCCACGCCGCGCCAGCCGCGCCCCGGCGTACAGCGCGTCACCGCCGTTGTCGCCGGTGCCGGCGACGACGACGACCTCGGCGCCGTAGCACCCACCGAGGAAGTCCGCACACGCGGTGGCCAGCCCGGCGGCGGCTCGCTGCATGAGCGTGCCCGGCGGGAGCTGAGCCATGAGCGCCTGCTCGGCCGCGCGGATCCGGTCGACGGTGTACGCGGTGCGCATCGCTGTCTCCTACCCGCGCTCGAGCACGACGACGGCCGAGGCGATCCCGGCGTCGTGCGACAACGACACGTGCATCCTCGTCACGCCGAGCAGCTCGGTCTGCTCGGCGACCGTCCCCCGCACCTCCAGCCACGGACGACCGAAGGCGTCCGTCACCACCTCGGCGTCCTGCCAGTGCAGGCCGGCGGGGGCTCCGAGCGCCTTGGCCAACGCCTCCTTGGCCGCGAAGCGTGCGGCGAGCGAGGCGACGGGCCGGTCACGTTCGGCCTCGGTGAACAGCCGCGTGCGCAGCGCCGGCGTCCGTTCCAACGTGGCCTCGAACCGATCGATGTCGACCACGTCGATCCCTACCCCGACGATCACGGGCTCCATCTTCTCGCACGGCGGCACCTCTCGGGCCACCGAAAGCAATCAGGACCATTCGCGCGTGTTGCCTTGCCGCGTGGGTCGCTCCGCGGGGCCTCGCGATCGCGTGTCGTCCCGCGTGCCACACGGGAGCCAGCCGACGCCGCGGAGCTAGGTAAGCCTTTCCTCGCTACCGTCTGTCACGAGTCCGGGATACGGTCACACCTCATGAGCGACGTCGAAGCTGCTCGGGGACCGGAACCCCGGCACCCCGACGAGCCGGCGCTCCACCAGGTGAGCGTCGCGAACCGCCTGAACTGGCTGCGCGCAGGCGTCCTCGGCGCCAACGACGGCATCGTCTCGATCGCGGGGATCGTCGTCGGCGTCGCCGCCGCGACGACCGACCTCGCGACGATCCTCACCGCAGGGCTCGCCGGTCTGTTCGCCGGCGCCCTGTCGATGGCGGCGGGCGAGTACGTCTCGGTGAGCACCCAGCGTGACACCGAGCGAGCGTTGCTCGATAGGGAGGCCTGGGAGCTGCGCACGTTGCCTGAGGCCGAGCTCGACGAGCTCACCAGCCTCTACGAATCCAAAGGCATCTCGCCGGGCCTGGCCCGTCAAGTCGCCATCGAGCTCACCGAGCGGGACGCCCTGCGCGCCCACGCCGAGGCGGAGCTCGGTATCGACCCGGACAAGCTCACCAGTCCCACCCAAGCGGCGGTCGCGTCGTTCATCGCGTTCACCCTCGGTGGCGCGCTTCCCCTCCTGGCGATCACGCTTCCACCGGTCACCGCACGGATCCCCGTCTGTGTCGGCTCTGTCGTGCTCGCGCTGTGGCTGACCGGCACCGTGAGCGCGCGGCTCGGCGGCGCCAACCCGCACCGGGCGGCGCTGCGCACGGTCACGGGTGGGGCGTTGGCGATGCTCGTGACGTACGCCGTCGGCATGGCGGTGGGCGTCGCGGTGTGAGCCACGCTCCCCGCTGAAGCCGCGCGTTACTCCACCGTCACGCTCTTGGCGAGGTTGCGGGGCTGGTCCACGTCGTTGCCCCGAGCGATCGCCAGCTCACACGCGAAGATCTGCAGCGGCACGGTGGCCACCAGCGGCTGGAGCAGCGTCGGCACCTCCGGCAGCCGGATGAGCACGTCGCTCCACGGCTCCACCGTGTCGTCGGACTCCTCGGCGAGCACGATGGTGCGCGCGCCGCGAGCCCGGATCTCCTGGATGTTGCTGACGATCTTGTCGTGCAGGACGGTCCGTCCGCGCGGCGGGACGACGACCACGACCGGCACCCCGTCCTCGATGAGCGCGATCGGACCGTGCTTGAGCTCGCCGGCCGCGAACGCCTCGGCGTGCATGTAGGCGAGCTCCTTGAGCTTCAGCGCACCTTCCAACGCCACGGGGTAACCCACGTGCCGCCCGATGAACAGCACCGAGTTGACGTGGGCCAGCTCCCGCGCGAGGGCCCGCACCTGGTCCATGGTGCCGAGCGCCTTCGCCACCGCCTGCGGCATCCGGTCGAGCTGGTCGACCTCGACGGCGACCTCGTCCCCGAACTTGGACTCGCGCACCTGGGCGAGGTAGAGGCCGATGAGGTAGCACGCGACGACCTGGGTGAGGAAGGTCTTCGTCGCGGCGACCCCCACCTCCGGCCCCGCGTGGGTGTAGAGCACGGCGTCGGACTCGCGTGGGATGGAGGAGCCGTTGGTGTTGCAGACGGCGAGCACCCGCGCCCGCTGCTCACGGGCGTGCCGGACCGCCATGAGAGTGTCCATGGTCTCGCCGGACTGCGAGATCGCGATGACCAGCGTCGACCGGTCGAGGATCGGGTCCCGGTACCGGAACTCGCTCGAGAGCTCGACCTCGCACGGGATGCGCGTCCAGTGCTCGATGGCGTACTTCGCGGTGAGGCCGGCGTAGAAGGCGGAGCCGCACGCCACGATGATGATCTTGTCGATCTCGCGGAGCTCCTCGGCGGAGAGCCGGATCTCGTCGAGGCGCAGTCTGCCGTCTTCGGTGAACCGCCCGAGGAGGGTGTCCGCGACCGCCTTGGGCTGCTCGGCGATCTCCTTGAGCATGAAGTAGTCGTGGCCGCCCTTCTCGGCAGCGGAGATGTCCCAGTCGATGTGGAAGGGGCGGCCCTCCGCCGGCCGACCGTCGAAGTCGGTGATGGTGACGTCGGTGGCGGTGATCGCGACCACCTGGTCCTGACCGAGCTCCACCGCCTCGCGAGTGTGGGCGATGAACGCCGCGACGTCGGAGGCGAGGAAGTTCTCGCCCTGTCCCCGTCCCACCACGAGCGGGGAGTTGCGACGCGCGCCCACGACCAGGTCCGGTTGGTCGGCATGGATCGCGACCAAGGTGAACGCGCCCTCCAACCGTCGGCAGACGGCGCGCATGGCCTCGACCAGGTCTCCCCCGGACGCCGCGTAGGCGTCCTCCAGCAGGTGGGCAACCGCCTCGGTGTCGGTATCGGACGTCAGCTGGTGGCCCGCGGCGGACAGCTCCGCGCGGAGCGTCGCGAAGTTCTCGATGATGCCGTTGTGGACGACGGCCAGCCGTCCTTGACAGTCGATGTGCGGGTGGGCGTTGGGGTCTGTCGGGGCGCCGTGCGTCGCCCAGCGGGTATGGCCCATCGCCGCGCCCGTCGCCGGCAGCGGGTCGTCCGCCAACGCCTTGAGCAGGTTCACGATCTTGCCCGCGCGCTTGCGGACGTGCACACGTGGACCATCGCACACGGCGATACCGGCGGAGTCGTAGCCGCGGTACTCCAACCGACGGAGACCCTCGACCACGACGTCGACGGACCCCGAGGATCCCACGTAACCAACAATCCCGCACATGGTCGCTCAGCCTAGCCACCCCGCGTGATCGAATCGCCACCATCTCGGTAAGTCCCTCCCCCGAGGATGAGCCGCGGGTGGGACTCCGGGCATGCGGGGGAAGTGCGACGAAGCGCCCGCGAAAGAATCGTCGCTATGCGACGCACCCGGGAGAGCCGCGAAGCGAACGGCGCGACCACACCGTACGTCGAACTCGACCGGGCCGCGTGGGCCCGCCTCGCGGGCAAGACTCCCCTCACCCTGAGCGCTGAGGACCTCGAGCGCATTCGAAGCCTGACGGATGCGATCGACTTGACGGAGGTCCGCGAGGTCTACTTGCCGCTGAGCCGACTGCTCAACCTCTACGTGCGCGCGACGGGCGCGCTCCGTCGAGCGACCCACACGTTCCTCTCCGGCGAGAACGACGACGAGGAGCCGGCCGTGCGCACCCCCTTCGTCATCGGGATCGCGGGCTCCGTCGCGGTCGGCAAGAGCACGGTGGCTCGCCTGCTGCGTGAGCTGCTGTCACGCTGGCCGCACCATCCGAAGGTCGAGCTCGTCACCACCGACGGGTTCCTCTTGCCCAACGCCGAGCTCGAGCGTCGCGGGATCATGCACCGCAAGGGCTTTCCCGAGTCGTACGACCAGCGGGCCCTGCTCCGCTTCATCGTCGCGGTGAAGTCGGGTGCGCCCGTGGTGCGTGCCCCGGTCTACTCGCACCTCAAGTACGACATCGTGCCGGGATGCGTGCAGGAGGTGCGTAACCCGGACATCCTGCTCCTCGAAGGGCTCAACGTCCTCCAGCCGGCTCGCATCCGCGCCGACGGGCGGCGAGGGCTCGCCGTGAGCGACTTCTTCGACTTCTCGATCTACCTCGACGCCTCGCCGGCTGACATCCGGCAGTGGTACATCACGCGGTTCCTCGCCCTGCGGGAGACGGCGTTCCGGGACACCGAGTCGTACTTCCACCGCTACGCCGACCTGAGCCACGACGAGGCGGTAGCCCGGGCGGCCTTCCTGTGGGACACGATCAACGGGCCGAACCTGGAGCAGAACATCGCGCCCACGCGCGGGCGCGCGACCTTGGTGCTCCACAAGGGCCCCGAGCACGCGGTGACCCGCGTCCGGCTGCGCAAGATCTGATTGCACCCCGACGGCCCGGGCGCCACAACGCCGTGACGAACCGCGCCACCGTGTGGTGACGAACGCGTGGGAACGACACGCTCGCGGCGGGAGCGCCGGTGCCGACTACAGGGCGAGCGCCTTCTGCACGGTGCGCGCGAGGTCGTCGGCGATCCGCTGCGCCTGCTCGAAGGTCGGGGCCTCCACCATGACGCGGACGACCGGCTCGGTGCCGGACGGCCGCAGCAGGACCCGCCCGGTCTCGCCAAGCTCAGCCGAGGCCGATTGGACGGCGGCGAGGACCGTCGGGTCCGTCTCGGCACGGGACTTGTCGACACCCCGGACGTTGACGAGCACCTGCGGCAACCGCGTCATGACCTTCGCCAGCTCACTGAGCGGCTGGCCGGTCTCGGCGACCCGGGAGAGCAACTGGACGGCAGCCAGCACGCCGTCGCCGGTCGTCGCGTGGTCGAGCAGGATGAGGTGCCCGGACTGCTCGCCACCCAGGCTGAAGCCACCGGCCTTCATCGCCTCCAGCACGTACCGGTCGCCCACCTTCGTCTGCTGAACCGCGATGCCCTCCCGCTGCATCGCCAGGACGAAGCCCAGGTTGCTCATGGTGGTGACGACCACGGTGTCGTGCCGCAGGCGACCGGCCTCACGCATGGCGAGCGCCAGGATCGCGAGGATCTGGTCGCCGTCGACGACGTTGCCCTCCGCGTCGACCGCCATGCACCGGTCAGCGTCCCCGTCGTGGGCGATGCCGACGTCAGCCCCATGCTCGACCACCGCCGCCGTCAGCGCCTCCAGATGAGTCGAGCCACAGTTGTCGTTGATGTTGAGGCCGTCCGGGTCGGCGTTGATCGGGATGACGGTGGCGCCGAGCCGCCGCAGACACTCCGGCGCCACACGGTAGGCCGCGCCATTGGCGCAGTCGACGACCACCCGGAGTCCGTCGAGGCGATGACGCGCGGTTCCGGCGAGCTGCTCGACGTACAGCTCGAAGCCGCTGGCGTCGTCACGGACCCGTCCCACGTCGGCGCCGGTGGGCCGGTCCCACGACTCCCCCAGCCGCGCCTCGATGAGGTCCTCGATCGCGTCGTCGAGCTTGTAGCCGCCGCGCGCGAAGAACTTGATGCCGTTGTCGGGCATCGGGTTGTGCGACGCCGAGAGCATGACACCGACGTCCGCGCCCATGCGCGCGGTGAGGTACGCGACGGCGGGCGTCGGCAGGATACCGAGCCGGATGACGTCCACGCCCGCGCTCGCCAAACCGGCGACCACAGCGGCTTCGAGGAACTCCCCGGAAGCCCGGGTGTCCCGCGCGACCACCGCGGTGGGACGGCGCCCCTCGAAGGCCCCTACCTCGGCGAGGACACGCGCCGCGGCGACAGACAGGTCGAGCGCGAGCTCCGCGGTCAACTCGCGATTGGCGAGACCACGGACTCCGTCGGTGCCGAAGAGCCGGCCCACGACCGAAGCTACCGCTTGGAGTACTGCGGCGCCTTGCGGGCCTTCTTGAGCCCGGCCTTACGACGCTCCTTGGCGCGCGGGTCGCGCGTCAGCATGCCAGCCCGCTTCAGCGGCGGACGGTTGGCCTCAGGGTCGACCTCACTCAGCGCGCGGGCGATGCCGAGCCGCAGCGCTCCCGCCTGACCGCTGATACCGCCGCCGTGGATGCGGGCGATCACGTCGTACTGGCCTTCCAGCTCGAGCAGCGCGAGCGGCTCCCGGACGTGCTGCTGGTGAACCCTGTTGGGGAAGTAGTCCTCCAGGCTGCGTCCGTTGATGCGCCACTGACCCGTACCCGGGAGGAGCCGAACCCGGGCCACGGCCACCTTGCGACGACCGGTGGCGGCCGCTGGGGCGACCGCCGCGGGCCGCGGCAGGGACGACGAGGGGGCCGGCTCACTCTCCGACCGGTAGGCGACGGTGGCGTCGCCGTCACCGGGCTCACCGGCGTACGGCACGTCCTCGACGGCCGCGTCTGCGGTCTCTAGAGCAGTGGGGTTCGCCACGGGATTCCTCACTTCGGCGCAGTCGTCACTGCGAGATCTGGGTGATGGCGTACGGCTTAGGCTGCTGAGCCTGGTGCGGGTGGTCCGGACCGGCGTAGACCTTGAGCTTCTTCAACAGCTTACGGCCCAGCCGGTTCTTGGGGAGCATGCCCCGCACCGCGCGCTCGACCACCTTTCGCGGGTCCTTGTCCAGCAACTCGCCATACGGGACGGCGCGCAGTCCGCCCGGGTAACCCGAGTGCCGGTAGGCGAGCTTGTCGTCCCGCTTGGTGCCCGACAACGCGACCTTCGAGGCGTTGACGATGATCACGAAGTCACCGGTGTCGACGTGCGGAGCGAACGTCGGCTTGTGCTTGCCACGCAACAGCGTCGCCGCTTGACTCGCGAGCCGACCAAGGATCACGTCGGTCGCGTCGATGACGTACCACTCACGCGGGACGTCGCCGGGCTTGGGGCTGTAGGTGCGCACAGTCGTCGACCTTCGCTGCTCGTCGTGGTGGAACCATGCCGATCTGACATGGCTTGTACTGTCCGAATACTCCGCCGAGGCGGATATGCGCCGAGCGCCGGACTGGCCGCCGGCGGACGCAACGACGGCCCAGGATACCCGCGTTCCCGGAGAGGGGTCAAAAAGGGGTGGCACCTGGCCAAGGGCGCCTTCGACCTGCGGAGACCCCCCAGAGTCAGCGGGCCCGCTGGACTCGGCCCTCGTCCCAGACCGGCTCGTCCGACTCGTACACCTCGCCGTTGGCGCCGAAGATGAGGAACCGGTCGAAGCCCCGCGCGAACCACCGGTCGTGCGTCACCGCGATCACCGTCCCCTCGAAGGAGGCGAGGCCTTCCTCCAAGGCGTCGGCGGAGGCGGCGTCGAGGTTGTCGGTTGGCTCGTCGAGCAGCAGCAAGGTGGCGCCCGAGAGCTCCAGCAGCAGGATCTGGAACCGGGCCTGCTGGCCACCGGACAGCGACTCGAACACCTGCTCCGCGGCCGGGGCCAGCTCGTAGCGGTCCAGGACCCGAGACGCCTCATCGCGAGGCAACCCGGCTCGGTGCTCGTCGCCGCGGTGCAGGATCTCCAGAAGCGTCCGCCCGACCAGTTCGGGATGCTCGTGGGTCTGCGCGAACCACCCCGGCCGCACCCGGGCCCCCAGCTTCGCGACGCCCGTGTGCGCGACCGGCGGGATCACCACGTCGGAGACCGGCTGCTGGTCGGGTTCCGGGCAGGTACCGCCGGCCGCCAGCAGCCGGAGGAAGTGCGACTTCCCCGAGCCGTTGGACCCCAGCACCGCCACCCGCTCGCCGTACCACACCTCGAGGTCGAACGGCCGCATCAGACCGGTGAGCTCGAGGTTGGCGCACACGACCGCGCGTTTGCCGGTCCGACCACCCCGGAGCCGCATCCGGACCCGTTGCTCCCGCGGCACCGCCTGGGGCGGGCCGGCCTCCTCGAACTTCCGCAGCCTGGTCTGCGCGGCCTTGTACGCGGCGGACGCCTTGTCGTTCACCGTGGCCCGCCGCTTCATGAGCGCGACCAACGCCTTCAGCTTGGCGTGCTGCTCATCCCAGCGCCGGCGGAGCTCCTCCAGCCGCGCGAAGCGCTCCCTCCGCGCCTCGTGGTAGGTCGCGTAGCCCTGCGGGTGAACCCACACGGTGTTCCCCGCCGCGCCCAGCTCGACGGTCACCACCTGGGTCGCCGTGTTGGCCAACAGCTGCCGGTCGTGGCTCACGTACAGGACGGTCTTGTCGGACTCGCGAAGCCGTTCCTCCAGCCAGAGCTTCCCCGGTACGTCGAGGAAGTTGTCCGGCTCGTCCAGCAGGAGCACCTCGTCGGGCCCGCGCAGCAGTGCCTCGAGCACCAGTCGCTTCTGCTCGCCGCCGGACAGGGTGCGGACCTCACGCCAGCGAGCCCGCTCGTACGGAACGCCGAGCGCCTCGGTGCAGCAGATGTCCCACAGCACCTCCGCCTCGTAGCCGCCCGCGTCGGCCCAGTCGGCGAGCGCCTGGGCGTACCGCAACTGGGTCGGCTCGTCGTCGTTGTCCATCATCGCCAGCTCGGCCCGCTCCAGCGCCTCCGCGGCGGCGCGGATGCGCGGCGGCGCGACGGACAGCAGCAATCCGGCGACCGTCGTCTCGTCGCGGATGGAGCCGATGAACTGCCGCATCACGCCGAGTCCGCCGCTCCGGCTCACCGTCCCCGCGTGGGGTCGAAGATCGCCCGCGACGATCCGCAGCAGGGTGGTCTTGCCGGAGCCGTTGGCGCCGACGAGCGCGACCTTGGCGCCCTCGCCGACCCGGAACGACACCTCGTCGAGCAGGACACGCCCATCGGGCAGGGAGTAGCTCACCTCGCTGACGTCGACATAGCCCATGGCAACCGAGTCTTCACGCGAGCCCGGCGCGGACGCGAACGATTTGTCGCCGCCACTCGCCCGCCCGGTAGCGCGTGGGACGACATCACACCACGAGAACGGCGGTCAGCGCGCCTGAGGCGTCCGTCGTCTCCGAGCGACGGGCTCCGAGCCGCCCGACAGCCCGCGCCTGGACAACCCGCTCAGCGGCCCGGCCAGGCGTCCGGCGGGCGGGTCCAGCAGGTCGGGTCGTACGGAGAGCGGCTCCGCGGCACCGCCAGGCGTCGCCGGGCCCTCGGCGCCTTTCAGCGCGGCTCCGCCGGCGACCGGTCGGTCCGCACCAGACGCCCGACACCTTCGTGCAACGAGCTCGGGCTGTGCGGGCCGGTCAGCAGGGCACGGGTCACCGACGCGGTGAGCTGGCGCACTGTGACGCCGTCGTCGGTGCCGTGGCGGTGGCACCCGCTGTAGCGGACGACCACCTCCTGCGTCTCCCCCGTGGCTCCCTCGACGTGGACCACCATCACCTCGTCGCCGAGCGCGAACTCAGCGGCGCAGTCGCCCGGTGCGTTCGGCCCCGTTCCGGTCGGTGCCGCGATCATGGCGTCCACGACCTCCCGCGCGGCTCTCCCCTCCATCCGGCTCGCGGAGAGCAAGGACGCCGGCGCCGGTCGCGCGCTCTCCCGCGCGTAGCGGCACACCGTCAGCGAGGCGACGTCCCCCAGGCCCGGCAGCCCACCGGCGTCCGAGGACGGGCGCGCGTCAGGGTCGGCCACGACGGGGTGCTCGGGCGCGCAGCCGTAGGAGTCTGCCTCGCCGATCGGTCGCGCGGAACCGAGGATCCGCTCCCGCATAGCCGCGTCATCGCTGAGCACCGTGATCGCCACCCCCGCGACGACCCGGGTCTCCTCGACCCATCCCCCGTCGTAGCGACGCTGCCCAGCCGGTCGGCTGTCGCCGAACCACAGGTAGGGGGCACGGCTCGCGGGGTCGGCGACCGGCTCGGGACACGCGATCGCTGCGACCACCCCTGGCCGACCGACGTACGGCCTCGCCCGCCGGTCCTCACCGTCTGGTGTCCGCGCCGGGTCCGACGCCTGCAGGCACGGCGGAGTCCCGGTCGTGCCGTAGGCCCAGTCGGCCGGCACCTGGACCTCGACCCCGCCGAAGGACTCCCACCGCCACTCCTCGTCCGCCGACCTCGTTCGTTCAGACCGCTCCTCGGCCTCCGTCGTCGTCCGAGCCGCGGGCGATCCCAGGTCGGTCGGGGAACGCTCCGCCAGCAACCACGCGCCCAAGGGCACCACCGCCACACCCACCGCCGCCGCGCAGACCGCGAGGAGGCGGCGTCCAGATGCACCCATCGCCGACACCTCCGGCCCAGGGACGCCGTCGAGTGCCGACGAGGTTGCCTCGGGTGTCCATGCCCTCCTTGGACCTTCCCTGGCGTCCTCCCCGGCGCCCTACTCGGCCGGGTCCGGCCGACTTCCCGACGGCCATCCCGGCGCGCGACAGGAGATACTCCTCAGGGCTCCACGAGGCCCGAGGCTCGTGAGCACTCGTGAGCACAGGCAACGATCGAGGTTCGTCCCACCACGGCTAGGAACTCGCCACGAAGGAGAGGCATGGCGATCAGCATCGGTTTCGTCGGTGCGGGCCAGTTCTCCCGCAGCTTCATCCCGCTGTTCAAGGCCCATCCCGACGTCAAGGAAGTACGCCTCTGCGAGGTGATCCCGGACCGACTCGCGGCGGAGGCAGCCCGGCACAAGATCGATCAGACCTACTCCTCCTTCGAGGACCTGCTGGCCTCCGACGTCGACGCGGTCGCGATCTTCACCCAGCGCTGGACCCACGGCGAGCTCGTGCTGAAGGCGCTGGACGCCGGCAAGCACGTCTACTCCAGCGTGCCGATGGGGATCACCGTCGAGGAGATCGCCGCCATCGTCGAGAAGGTTCGGTCGACGGGCCTCATCTACATGATGGGTGAGACCAGCTACTACTACCCGTCGTCCGTCTTCTGTCGGCAGAAGCTCGCGGCCGGAGAGTTCGGGCGGATCTTCTACGCCGAGGGGGACTACGTCCACGACATGGACCTCGGCTTCTACGAGGCGTACAAGTACTCGGGCGGCGAGCGGTGGAAGGAGACCGCCAGCTTCCCGCCGATGCTGTACCCGACCCACGCGGTGGGCAACGTCTTGTCCGTCACCGGGCGCCACGCCACGCACGTGTCCTGCATCGGCGTGAAGGACGACCGCAACGACGGTGTGTTCGACACCTCCGTCAGCATGTGGGGCAACGACATCAGCAACGCCACCGCCCTGTTCAAGCTCGACGACGGCAGCGTCATGCGGACCAACGAGTTCCGCCGCGTCGGCTACCCGTCGCACATCCGCGAGTCACGGCTCCGCATCTTCGGGACAGAGGGCAGCTTCGAGCAGATGGCCACGGTCAGCCTCTGGCAGACCAAGAAGGGTGTCGAGGACGTCACCGACCTCCTCACGCCACGGCGCTCCGCCCGACTCGACGACCCCGAGCTGGAGGGCATCGACCCCGCGCTGCGTGACGCGTTCGTGTCCGGCTGTGCCCCGGTGCACGATCGGTCCCGGCTCCCCGAGGCCTACACCGGCATGCACAACGGCCACGAGGGCTCCCACCACTTCCTCGCCGACGACTTCGTGCGCGCCGTCGTCACGAACACGCTGCCACCGATCAACGCTTGGGTGGCCGCGCGCTTCACGCTGCCGGGGATCATCGCGCACGAGTCCGCCAAGCAGGGCGGCCGACAGCTGGAGATCCCGGACTTCGGCGACCCGCCGACCTCCTGAGCGGCCGACCTGCGGAGAGGGCCTCTGGAAGCGGCGAGCTCTCGTCGTCACCGCGGCTGGTCGGCTGACCGAGCTCAGCCGGCCGGCCGCGGCACGTTGTGGGCGCGACGCGCCGCGACCCGGCCCAGACTCTCTCACCGGCCTCGCGCGAGCCCCTCAGGTCGCCGTCACGAGGCAGGGCGTCGCACCGTGAGCACGCGGAATCCCTTGGCGCTCCCCTGCCGGTCACACCGCCACCCCTGGGCGTTCAACCACCGTTGTAGGGAGTCGGCGCCAAGGTTCTTCGACACCACGAGCCACGCCACGCCGTCGTCGGTGAGCCTCGACAGCCACCGCTGGAGCAGAGCGTGCAAGGCGGGCTTGCCGATTCGGATGGGCGGGTTCGACCAGACCTGGTCGAAGCGGATGTCATCCGGCACGTCGTCGGGCGTGGCAACGGTGATCCGCGAGCCGACGCCGAGCCGTTCCGCATTCGCTCGGGTGAGCTCCAGCGCACGCGTGTTGACGTCGACCGCCCAGACGTGCACGTCCGGCACCATGGTGGCGAGCACGCAGGCGATGGGGCCGTAGCCACAGCCGAGATCGAGCACGGTGCCGCCCGCGGGCAGCGGTGCCTCGCGCAGCAGAACGGTCGTGCCGAGGTCCAACCGGTCGCCGGAGAAGACACCAGCCGAGGACACCAGCTCGTACCGCCGCCCATAGGCGGTGAAGGTCACCGGTCGGGCGGTGGCCTTCGAGCTGGGATGCTCGGAGAAGTAGTGGTCAGCCACGGTCGTCTCCCGGGTGGGTTCGCACCCGGCGGGTCAGCGCGGCCCGCGCGGCCAGCTGGTTCGCCGGTGGGTACGCGACCTCCTCCAACGTAAGCCCTCGGGCGGGGACGACGGGGACCGCCGGATCGCGGACACGCGCGGCGAGCACCTGCGCCGGCCACTCCACCGGGCGTCGTCCCTCCCCCACGCGCAGCAAGGCGCCGACGAGCGCTCGGACCATCGAGTGGCAGAAGGCGTCGGCGATCACCCGGGCCACCAGCAGACCCGTGGCGTCACGGTCCCACGACAGCTCCAGGAGCGTCCGGACCGTGGTGGCGCCCTCGCGTGCTCGACAGAACGCCGCGAAGTCGTGCTCACCGAGCAAGCGGCGGGCCGCGTCGTTCATCGCCTCATGGTCGAGACGTCGGGGGTGGTCGAGCACCTCGCGACGGCGGAGGGGGTCGGCGACCGCCGGGTCGTCGCAGATGCGATACGCGTAGCGTCGCCAGAGCGCGGAGAACCGAGCGTCGAAGCCGTCGGGCGCCTCCTCGACGCGGCGGACCCGCACATCGGCGGGGAGCGCCCCGGCCAGCCGCCGGGTCAGCGCGTGAGCGGGTGGGAGGGAGGAGCGACCCGACACAGCCGCGTACGCGGCGGCGGGGACGTCGACGTGACACACCTGCCCCCGCGCGTGCACCCCCGCGTCGGTGCGGCCCGCGCAGGTCGTCGTCGGCGGCTTCTCAAGGCGCAGGACCCGCTGCAGTGTCTGCTCCACGACACCCTGCACCGTGCGGAGCCCGGGCTGTGCGGCCCAGCCGAAGAAGTCGGTGCCGTCGTAGGCAAGGTCGAGTCGCAGGCGCACGGTCGGCTCCGCGACCCCGATCTCCCCGACGTCAGCGGCCTCGGTCTGGTCGGGTGGGGTGGCGGATTCCGCGGCAGTGTCCGTCATGGGCGTCCCCGCAGGAGCGTTCGGCTGGCCAGGAGCGTCAGCTGCATGGTCAACGTCGGCCGTGCTCGAGCCTCACCGCCTCCGTGAGGCGCGAGAGCCCGCTGTCCTTCCTCGAGGGAAGGCTCAGCGGGCTCTCGGACACGAAGTCCTCGGGTCAGGACGCGTCCTTGGACTCGTCGGCCGCCTGCTCGCCGGCGGGCGCGGACTCCTCGGCCTCGTCGGCCTTGGCCTCCTCAGCCTTGGCGTTCTCAGCCTTCGCCTCGTCCGCCTTGGCCTCCTCAGCCTGCGCCTCCTCGGCCTTGGGCTCGTCCGCCTTCGTCTCCTTGGCCTCCGCGGTCTCCGGCTCAGCCTTCGGCCGCTCCGTCCGCGCCTCCGTCTGAGGCCGCGACGGCGAGCCCGACACGAGCTCGATCACCGCCATGGGCGCGTTGTCGCCCTTGCGTGGCCCGACCTTGGTGATCCGGGTGTAGCCACCAGGACGGTCCTTGTAGGACGGACCGATGGTGGCGAACAGGTGGTGGACCACCTCCTTGTCGCGGATGACGGCGAGAACCTGCCGACGCGCGTGGAGATCGCCGCGACGAGCCTTGGTGATGAGCCGTTCCGCGAACGGACGCAGCCGGCGCGCCTTCGCCTCCGTCGTCGTGATCCGGCGGTGCCGGAACAGCGACGTGGCCAGGTTGGCGAGCATGAGCCGCTCGTGCGCCGGGCTGCCGCCCAGGCGGGGACCCTTGGTGGGCTTGGGCATGAGGATTCTCCTTCCTGCACCGGCCGTATCAGGTACCGGTGTCAGTGCGGGCGAAGGAGCATTCGGGCCCCTTCGCCCGCGGTTGGTACTGCTGGCTTAGTACTGCTCGGTCTCGGCGTAGCTCTCTTCTTCCTCGTCGAAGGAGTCCACCGCCGCGCTCGGGTCGAACCCGGGCGAGCTGTCCTTCAGCGACAGGCCCATGGCCGCGAGCTTCTGCTTGACCTCGTCGATCGACTTGGCGCCGAAGTTCCGAATGTCCAGCAGGTCCTGCTCGCTGCGGGAGATCAGCTCTCCCACCGTGTGGATGCCCTCACGCTTGAGGCAGTTGTACGACCGGACCGTGAGGTTGAGGTCCTCCACCGGCAGCGCCAGGTCGGCCGCCAGCTGGGCGTCCATCGGCGACGGACCGATCTCGACGCCCTCCGCGTCGACGTTGAGCTCCCGGCACAGGCCGAACAGCTCGACGAGGGTCTTGCCGGCGCTCGCCACGGCGTCGCGAGGCCGCATCGACGGCTTGGTCTCGACGTCGAGGATGAGCTTGTCGAAGTCGGTGCGCTGCTCGACACGGGTCGCCTCGACCTTGTAGGTGACCTTGAGCACCGGGCTGTAGATCGAGTCGACCGGGATCCGCCCAATCTCCTGGTCCGGACGCTTGTTCTGGACGGCGGAGACGTAGCCGCGGCCACGCTCCACCACCAGCTCCATCTCCAGCTTGCCCTTGCTGTTGAGCGTGGCGATCGGCAGCTCGGGGTTGTGCACCTCGACGCCGGCCGGCGGCGCGATGTCCCCCGCGGTCACCAGCCCGGGGCCCTGCTTCCGCAGGTACATCGTCACCGGCTCGTCGTGCTCGCTGGAGACCACGAGCTCCTTGAGGTTGAGGATGATCTCGGTGACGTCCTCCTTGACCCCCGGGATCGTGGAGAACTCGTGGAGGACGCCGTCGATCTTGACGCTGGTGACAGCCGCGCCAGGGATCGAGGACAGCAACGTGCGCCGGAGCGAGTTGCCCAGCGTGTACCCGAAGCCCGGCTCGAGGGGCTCGAGCACGAAGCGCGAGCGGTACTCGTCGACGACTTCCTCGGTGAGGGTGGGACGTTGTGCGATGAGCATGGTGGGTGTCCTTTCCGTGGCGCCCGCCATATGACGCCAACGAAGGAAGAGGCCCTTGTCGGGGAACGCGTCCCCGACAAGGGATGATCAGACCTTCGAGTAGTACTCGACGATCAACTGCTCCTGGATCGGAACGTCGATCTGCTGCCGCGTCGGGAGCTGGTGGACGAGGATCCGCAGCGAGCCGGGCAGAACCTCCAGCCAGCCGGGGATGGGACGCTCGCCGTGAGTCTCCCGCGCGATGACGAACGGCGTCAGTTCACGCGACTTCGGCCGGACGTCGATCACGTCGTGCTGGTCGACCTGGTAGCTCGGGATGTTGACCTTCTTGCCGTTGACCAGGAAGTGACCGTGCACGACGAGCTGCCGTGCCTGACGCCGCGTGCGCGCGATGCCGGCACGGTAGATCACGTTGTCGAGGCGCCGCTCGAGCAGCTGCAGCAGGTTGTCACCCGTCTTGCCGCCTCGGCGGTGCGCCTCCTTGTAGTAGCGGTGGAACTGCTTCTCGAGAACGCCGTAGGTGAGACGAGCCTTCTGCTTCTCCCGCAGCTGGAGCAGGTACTCGCTCTCCTTCGGGCGCCCGCGGCCGTGCTGCCCCGGCGGGTACGGACGCCGCTCGAACGCCTTGTCGCCACCGACCAGGTCGACTCCGAGCCGGCGCGACTTCTTGGTCATGGGACCGGTGTAACGGGCCATGGGTGGTACTCCTTCGTGACGCGCTGCTCGGGATCAGACGCGGCGCCGCTTCGGCGGGCGGCAACCGTTGTGGGGCACAGGGGTGACGTCCTGGATCGTGCCGACCTCGAGGCCGGTAGCCGTGAGGGACCGGATCGCGGTCTCCCGGCCCGAGCCGGGACCGCGCACGAAGACATCGACCTTCTTCATCCCGTGCTCCATGGCACGACGGGCGGCCGCCTCGGCGCACATCTGGGCGGCGAACGGCGTCGACTTCCGAGACCCCTTGAAGCCGACGGTGCCGGCGCTGGCCCACGCGATCACGTTGCCGTTGGGGTCGGTGATCGTGACGATCGTGTTGTTGAACGTGCTCCGGATGTGCGCGTGTCCGAAGGTGACGTTCTTCTTCTCCTTGCGGCGCACCTTCTTGGCGCCGGTCGTAGCTCGGCTCTTGGGAGGCATCTGCTTCGCGAACTCCTGGGATCGAGGGAACGGGGTTGCGAGGAGGCGGCGGGCGGCGCGGCCAGCGGCACGACCGCCGACCGCGGCTTACTTGCGACCCGGCTTCTTCTTGCCGGCGACGGTCTTCCGGGGACCCTTGCGGGTACGCGCGTTGGTCCGCGTGCGCTGACCGCGGACGGGGAGACCGCGACGGTGCCGCAGACCCTCGTAGCAGCCGATCTCGATCTTGCGCCGGATGTCGGCCGCGACCTCCCGGCGGAGGTCACCTTCCACCCGGTAGTTGGCTTCGATCCAGTCGCGGAGCTTGATGAGCTCCTCGTCACCGAGCTGGTGCACACGAAGATCGGGGTTCACCCCGGTCGCCTTGAGCGTTTCCAGGGCGCGGGTGCGGCCGATGCCGTAGATGTAGGTGAGCGCCACCTCGATGCGCTTGTCGCGCGGGAGGTCAACGCCGACGAGTCGTGCCATGGGCAGTTGTTCCTTTCACGTCGCGGAGGTGTGGTGTGCGCCGCGTCCCGGTCTGCCCTGGATCGGACTCCCGACCCGCTGCTCCGGCGGATCGCCGATCCGACCGGGCCCCGGCCTCCGCCCGGGGGTGACACCAGGACCCGTGGGGTCTGGTGAGCGGTCGCACTCTCGTCACCGGTGGCACCGCCTCGGGCTCGGGCCCGAGACGGTCCGTCCCCGCCTCGGGATCAGCCTTGACGCTGCTTGTGGCGGGGGTTCTCGCAGATCACCATGACCCGACCGTGCCGTCGGATCACCTTGCACTTGTCACAAATCCTCTTGACGCTGGGCTGGACCTTCATCGCTCTTCTCCGGGACCGGAGCGCCAGCTCCCGGCCGACTGGCTCGGCGGGCTCGCGCCCCGCGGGTTCGTGTCGGGCTTCCACAGGGCGCATCGCCCCGTGCCGCGTTCAGCGGTAGCGGTAGACGATCCGTCCACGGCTCAGGTCGTACGGCGAGAGCTCCACGACCACCCGGTCCTCGGGGAGGATCCGGATGTAGTGCTGGCGCATCTTGCCGCTGATGTGTGCGAGGACCTTGTGCCCGTTGGCGAGCTCCACCCGAAACATCGCGTTGGGGAGCGCTTCGACCACCGTGCCCTCGATCTCGATGACACCTTCCTTTTTCGGCATGTCCTCCGCACTTCGACTGGCTTGACGTGCACCTGGCGGGTGTGCCCCGCAGTGGGCGCTCCGCCCCGGGATCTCTCGCCCGTAGACGATCAATCGGCCGCCGGCAGAGCTGGACCGACGTGGAAGTCTACGTCACCCCACGTCAGGATGCGAATTCGGGCGTACGACCGACACCGTCCCGTGACGAACCGCGTCGAGCCGTCACGCACCGTACAACCAGAGTATCGAAGCGGGCCAAGCCGCCGGATCAGTCACGCAGCTGGCGGCGCATGATGGTGATCGACAGCAGCACCGCACCCCAGGGGCCGGCCACCCACGCCGGCCAGAAGTACGGCAGCTCCCCGTTCGTGATGCCGGTCAGGACCCAGACCACCAGGTTGACGCTCACCGCGCACGCCCAGAGGGTCCACAGGACGACCATCACCTTGTCGCCACGGGAGCGCGGAGGCTTCGCGGGCGTCGTGGACCCCTTCGAGACCTCGGTCGAGGGGTGCGGGGTTCTCACCACCGGGATGTCGCGCACCAAGGGCTCGAGCTCACCGTACGTCTGTGCCTTGTAGAGCGCCTCCAGGCGGTCCTGGAACTCGGTGAGGGTGAGTCGCCCTTCGGCATGAGCGTCCCGCAGCCGTGCCGCGATCTTCTCGCGGTCACTGTCGGACGCGCGCATATCCGGCTGGTACGGCACGGTCATAGTCTGCACGCTCTCCGCGACCGACGCATCCGGGAATCACCTCCGGATGGCCAGGGGAAACCCTGAGCCGGTAATCGAGCGGCGTCCGACGACGCGTGGATGACCGTCATCATCCCGAAGCCAACACCCTGAAGCCGACACCCCGAAGCCATCATTCCGAAGCGCCGGAGCTCTCGTCGAGACCGCCCACCTCGACACCGAGGGCGGCGAGCCTCTCCCTCCCACCGTCCAACGCGGTCAGCACCCACGGGCCGCGCTCGGTCAGCGCGATCGTGTGCTCGACGTGTGCGGCGTACCCGCCGTCCAACGTCACGACCGTCCAGTCGTCGTCGAGGACACGGGTCTCGGGAGAGCCAAGCGTGATCATCGGCTCCACCGCGATCGTGAGCCCCGGCTGCAGGCGCGGACCGCGACCCGCTCGCCCGATGTTGGGCACGTTCGGCGGCTGGTGCATCTGTGTTCCGATGCCGTGACCGACGTAGTCCTCGACGATCCCGTAGCGACCCTCCGCGCGCACCCGCCCCTCGACAGCGGCCGAGACGTCGCCGAGCCGTCCACCCGGACGCATCGCCGCGATTCCGTGCCAGAGCGCGTCCTCGCACACCTCGGCCAGCCGGCGGAGCTCGGGGTCGATCTCGCCGACGCCGACGGTGATGGCGGCGTCACCGTGCCACCCCTCGACGATCGCCCCGCAGTCGATCGAGATCAGGTCGCCTTCCTTGAGGCGTCGCGGCCCGGGGATGGCGTGCACCACCTCGTCATTGACCGAGGTGCAGATCGAGGCGGGGTAGCCGAGGTAGCCCTTGAACGACGGGACAGCGCCGCTCGCGCGAATGTGCTCCTCCGCGAGCGCATCGAGCTCGGCCGTGGTGACGCCCGGCGCGACCGCGTCGCGCAGGACCTCGAGCGTCCGGGCGACGACCAGGCCGGCCTCGCGCATGAGCGCGATCTCGGCCGGTGACTTGAGGTGGATCCTGCGGTCCTGGAACACAGCGCCTCGCCTCTCGGCGTGGTCACGACTCGAGCGCGGCGACGACTCGGTCGGTGACCTCGCTGACGTCTCCCATGCCGTCGATGTCGACCCGCAGACCGCGCTGGCCGTAGATCTCCAGCAGCGGCTCGGTCTGCTCGCGGTAGACCTCGAGGCGGCGACGGATGACCTCCTCGGTGTCGTCGCTGCGCCCCTCCTGCTTCGCCCGACCGAGCAGGCGCTGAATCAGCTCATCCTGGTCGACGTGGAGGACGAGCACCTTGTCCAGCGCCACACCCTGGTCGGCCAGGATCTTGTCGAGCGTGTCGACCTGCGCCACGGTGCGGGGGAACCCGTCGAGCAGGAAGCCCTTCCGCGTGTCCGGTTCGGCCAGACGACTGCGCACCATGGCGTTGATGAGGTCGTCAGGCACGAGCTCACCCGCATCGAGGTAGCGGGCCGCCTGCTCGCCCAAAGCGGTGCGCTCTTGCACGTTGGCACGCAAGATCTCCCCGGTCGAGATGGCCGGGATCTCCAGACGCCGGGCGATCTGGCTCGCCTGGGTTCCCTTGCCAGCTCCTGGGGGTCCCATGATCAGCAGTCGCATCAGCGTAGGAACCCTTCATAGTGCCGCTGCTGCAGCTGGCTTTCGATCTGTTTCACCGTGTCGAGGCCGACCCCCACGACGATGAGGATGGACGTACCTCCGAACGGGAAGTTCTGGTTCGCGCCGATGAGGACGAACGCGATGAGCGGGATGAGGGAGATCACCCCGAGGTAGATCGACCCTGGGAAGGTGATACGCGACAGGACGTACTGCAGGTACTCCTGGGTCGGACGACCGGCCCGGATGCCCGGGATGAAGCCCCCGTGCTTCTTCATGTTGTCCGCGATGTCCTTGGGGTTGAACGTGATACCCACGTAGAAGTACGTGAACGCCACGATCAGCAGGAAGAAGCCGACCATGTAGACCGGGTGCGTCCCCTGCGCGATGTTCGCGTTGATCCACTGCGCCCAGCGCGCCGTGGGATTGAACTGCGCCGCCAGCACGGGGAGGTACAGCAAGCTCGACGCGAAGATCACCGGGATGACGCCGGCCTGGTTGACCTTGAGCGGAATGTAGGTCGAGCTGCCGCCATAGGCCCGCCGGCCGATCATCCGCTTGGCGTACTGAACCGGGATCCGCCGCTGCGCCTGCTCGACGTAGATGACCGCGGCCATGATGATCAGGCCGACCACCATGACGACGATGAACGTCGGCCAGCCCTGCTGCCGCCGGATCGCCTCCAGCGAGGTCGGGAACGCCGCCGCGATGGAGACGAAGATCAAGATCGACATGCCGTTCCCGACGCCGCGGTCGGTGATCAGCTCACCGAACCACATGATGACGGCGGTGCCGGCCGTCATCGTGATGACCATCGTGATCAGGATCAGGATGCTGTCGTTCGGGACGAGGACCTCGTTGCATCCCGGGAACATCTGGCCCGAGCGGGCCAAGGCGATGATGGTCGTCGACTGCAGTACCGCCAACCCCATGGTGAGGTAGCGGGTGTACTGCGTGATCTTCTGCGTCTCGCCTTCCTTCCTGAGGGTCTCGAGACGCGGAATCACCACGGCGAGCAGCTGAATGATGATGCTCGCCGTGATGTACGGCATGATCGTCAGGGCGAAGACCGACAGCTGGAGCAGCGCACCTCCGGAAAAGAGGTTGAGCATCCCGTAGATGCTGCTCCCGCTACCGCCCTGAAGCACCGGGTCCAGGCATCGACGCACCGCGCCGGCATCGACGCCCGGCGTCGGCAGCACCGAGCCGACCCGGAACAACGCGACGATGAAGAGCGTGAAGAGCAGCTTCTTGCGCAGGTCCGGCGTCCTGAACGCGTTGACGAACGCGGTGAGCACCCAGTCCTCCTGCGTCCCGCCCTACGGGCGGAGTCGTCGTGATCGGTGAACCCACAGGCTGCCACGCGACGCCGTCGCCGCGCCCCCTGTCAGTCCCCTCGGAGAGTACTGACGGTCGGAGAGTACCGACGGTTGCCTGGGACAATAACAGCTCGACGCTGCCTCTCCCGACGCATGGGCGCCCCGGCCGGGCTCGTGGGCCCGAAAGCACGGAGCGCCCCAGTCGTCAGCCTCTGAGCGGATCAGAGCTTCGTGACCGAACCGCCCGCCGCGGTGATCTTCTCGACCGCGCTTCGGGAGAACGCGTGCGCGGCCACCTGCCACGCCGCGGTCGCCTCGCCGTCGCCGAGCACCTTGACGGGTCGGCCCGCTCGGACCGCGCCCTTGGCGGCGAGGTCCTCCACCGTCACCTGGCCACCCTCGGGGTAGAGCCGGGCCAGTCGGTCGAGGTTGACCACCTGGTACTCGACCTTGAAGCGGTTCTTGAAGCCACGGATCTTCGGGATCCGCATGTGCATGGGCAGCGCGCCACCCTCGAGGTTGGTCGGGATCTGGTCGCGCGCCTTGCTGCCCTTCGTGCCACGACCGGCCGTCTTGCCTCGGTGACCGCCCTCACCACGACCGACCCGCGTCCGAGCCTTGTGAGCGCCAGGAGCCGGGCGGAGGTGGTGGAGGCGCAACGGGCGTCCGGCCCGCGTGGCCTTCTCCTCCGACGTCTGCGTCGCCACTGTCAGTCGACCTCCTCGACCACGACGAGATGGGACACCTTCGCCAGCATGCCCCTGACCTCCGGGCGGTCCTCCTGAACCACCTCGTCGTTCAGGCGCTTCAGACCAAGGGTCCGCAGGGTGTCCCGCTGGTCCTTCTTACGGCCGATCGTCGACCGGACCTGGCGGACCTTGAGCCGGCGGGCCATCAGGCACTCACCTCCGCACGGGCACGCAGCATCCTCGCTGGGGCGACCTGCTCCACCGGGAGGCCGCGGCGCGCCGCCACCTGCTCCGGCGACTCCAGCATCTTCAGCGCCGCGACGGTGGCGTGGACGACGTTGATCGGGTTGGACGAACCCAACGACTTGGACAGGACGTCGTGAATACCCGCGGCCTCGAGCACCGCCCGAACCGGCCCACCAGCGATCACGCCGGTACCGGGCGACGCCGGCCGCAGCAGGACGACACCCGCGGCCTTCTCGCCCTGGACCGGGTGAGGGATGGTGCCACCGATCCTGGGGACCTTGAAGAAGTGCTTCTTGGCCTCCTCGACGCCCTTGGCGATGGCCGCCGGCACCTCCTTGGCCTTGCCGTAGCCCACACCGACGGTGCCATCACCGTCACCCACCACGACGAGCGCGGTGAAGCTGAAGCGCCGGCCGCCCTTGACGACCTTCGCCACCCGGTTGATGGACACGACCCGCTCGATGTAGGTCGTCTTCTCCGCGACAGAGCCGCCCCGACGTTCGTCCCGGCGGTCCCGGCGGTCGCCAGAGCCGCTGCCGCGGCGCTGCTGGGGTCCAGCCATGGTTTCCTCTTCTTCTCTCTCCTGGTCGAACGTCAGAACTCGAGCCCCGCCGCACGTGCGCTGTCGGCGAGGGCGGCGACCCGCCCGTGGTACTTGTGACCAGCGCGGTCGAACACCACCGCCGAGACGCCGGCCGCCTTCGCGCGCTCGGCGATGCGCTCACCGACCTTCCGGGCACGCGCCGTCTTGTCGCCGTCGAACTCCCGCAGGTCCTTCTCCATGGTCGAGGCGGACGCGAGCGTACGGCCGACCGTGTCGTCGACCACCTGCGCGAGGATGTGCCGCGCGGACCGGGTGACGACCAGACGCGGGCGCTCCGGCGTGCCGAAGACCTTCTTCCGCACCCGAAGGTGTCGCCGCAACCGAGCCCGCGTCTTGGGATTCACGGACTTGTACTCACTCAGACGGGCGGCCATCGGTTACTTACCAGCCTTTCCGACCTTCTGGCGGACCTTCTCCCCGGCGTACCGGATGCCCTTGCCCTTGTACGGCTCAGGCTTGCGCAGTTTGCGGATGTTGGCGGCGACCTCACCGACCACCTGCTTGTCGATGCCGGTGACCGAGAACTTCGTCGGCGACTCCACCGCGAACGACACACCCTCAGGCGCGTCGACCGTCACCGGGTGGCTGAAGCCGAGCTGCAGCTCGATCTGGCGCGGCCCCTTCGCCTGGACACGGTAGCCGACGCCGACGATCTCGAGCTTGCGCTCATACCCCTGGGTCACGCCGGTCACCATGTTGGCGACGAGCGTGCGGGTGAGGCCGTGCAGTTCCTTGCTACGCCGCTCGTCGTTGGGACGCCTCACCTCGATCTGCCCATCGTTGTGAACCACCTCGATGGGCTCGGCCACCTTGTGCGTGAGGGTCCCCTTCGGCCCGGTCACCGTGACCGTGCGGCCCTCGATCTTGACCTCGACGCCCGACGGCACAGGGACCGGGAGCTTTCCGATGCGGGACATGTCCTACTCCTCCTTGCTCCCCCATCACCACACGTAGGCGATGACTTCGCCGCCCACGCGTCGCTTGCTGGCCTGTCGGTCGGTCAACAGGCCCTGCGAGGTGGAGATGATCGCGATCCCCAACCCGCCGAGCACTCTGGGCAAGTTGTTGGCCTTGGCGTAGACCCGCAGGCCCGGCTTGGAGATGCGTCGGATGCCGGCGATCGAGCGCTCACGGTTGGGCCCGTAGCGCAGCTGGATCACCAGCTTCTTCCCGACGGTGCCTGTCTCGGGCTCCTCGACACGCCAACCGGCGATGTAGCCCTCCTGCTGGAGGATCTCCGCGATGCCCGCCTTCATCTTCGAGTAGGGCATCTCCACGGTGTCCAGGTAGGCCTGGTTGGCGTTCCGCAGACGCGTCAGCATGTCTGCGATCGGGTCGGTCATCGTCATAGGTCTGGCCACTTTCCCGCCGTGGTTTCCGCACGAGCGGACCTGCGGCGACTCGAAGGTTCTTCCGGAAGTGTGCTCATGTGGTGGCGGCCGGCCGGCTGTGGTCCGAGATCACCAGCTGCTCTTGGTCACGCCGGGGAGCTCACCCCGGTGTGCCATCTCGCGCAGGCAGATCCGGCACAGCCCGAACTTGCGGAACACGGCCTTGGGCCGCCCGCAGCGCTGGCAGCGAGTGTAGGCGCGCACCGCGAACTTGGGCTTGGCCTTCGCCTTGACAATCAGGGCGGTCTTTGCCACGTCAGGACTCCTTGAACGGGAAGCCGAGGTGCCGGAGGAGGGCTCGTCCCTCCTCGTCGGTCTTCGCGGTCGTCACGATGGTGATGTCCATCCCCCGCGTCCGGTCGATCGTGTCGGGGTCGATCTCGTGGAACATCACCTGCTCGGTCAGGCCGAACGTGTAGTTTCCGCGCCCGTCGAACTGGTTGGGCGACAGGCCGCGGAAGTCACGGATGCGTGGGAGCGCCAGCGACAGGAGACGGTCGAGGAACTCCCACATCCGGTCGCCGCGCAACGTCGCGTGGGCGCCGATCGGCATGCCCGCGCGGAGCTTGAACTGCGCGATGGACTTCCGCGCACGCGAGATCGCGGGGCGCTGACCGGTGATCATGGCGAGGTCGCGGACCGCACCCTCGATCAGCTTCGAGTCGCGAGCGGCCTCACCCACCCCCATGTTGAGCACGACCTTCGACACGGTCGGCACCTGCATGGGGTTGCGGTAGCCGAACTCCTTCTTCAGCGCGTCGATGATCTCCTCGCGGTAACGCACCTTCAACCGCGGCGGCACGCGCTCGGTAGTCGTAGCGGTCATCAGATCTCCTCGCCGGTCTTCCGCGCGATCCGCACGCTGCGGTAGCCCGTGTACGTCGTTCCGTCGGCACGGCGCTTCTCGACCTCGCGCCGCTCGTAGCCGACTCGCGTCGGCACCTTCTTGCCGTCGACCTCGACGAGCAGGGCGACGTTCGACACCGGGATCGAGGCCTCTTGCGTCACGATGCCACCGGTCTTGCCCTGCCGGCCCTGGGCCTGGACGACCTTCGTGTGCCGCTTGACCCGGTTGGCTCCTTCGACGAAGACCCGGCGTCGCGCCGTGTCGACCGCGATCACCTTGCCCTCGACCCCACGGTCGCGACCCGCGATGACCCGGACGAGATCGCCCTTCTTGATGTGTAGCGGCTTACGGGCAGGCATCGTCAGAGCACCTCCGGGGCGAGCGAGATGATACGCATGTACCGCTTCTCGCGAAGCTCGCGGCCGACCGGCCCGAAGATGCGGGTCCCGCGGGGCTCGCCGTCATTCCTCAGCAGGACCGCGGCGTTCTCGTCGAAGCGGATGTAGGAGCCGTCGGGACGACGGCGCTCCTTCGTGGTGCGCACGACGACGGCCTTGACGACCTCGCCCTTCTTCACGTTGCCACCGGGAATGGCGTCCTTGACGGTGGCGACGATGACGTCACCGATCCCGGCGTAGCGCCGACCGGAGCCGCCGAGCACGCGGATGCACTGGATCTCCTTCGCACCCGTGTTGTCGGCGACCTTCAGTCGCGACTCCTGCTGGATCACGGCAGTTCTCCCATGTCCTTGACCGATATCCGACCCGCGGCCGGACGGCCTAGCCTCTTCCGCGTTACTTGGCCTTCTCGAGGATTTCGACGATTCGCCACCGCTTGGTTGCCGACAGCGGCCGGGTCTCCATGACGAGAACCCGGTCGCCGACCCGGCACTCGTTAGCCTCGTCGTGGGCCTTGAGCCGGCTGGTCCGGCGCATGACCTTGCCGTAGAGCGGGTGCTTGACCCGGTCCTCCACCAGGACCACGACGGTCTTGTCCATCTTGTCGCTCACGACGAGGCCTTCACGCGTCTTGCGCGTTCCACGATTGCGTGCCTTGGTCGCGCCAGCCACCGTCTCCACCTTCTCGCTGGTACTCATTCAGCCGCTCCCTCGGATGTGGTCTCGGAGTCGGCCGGGGCGACGATGCCGAGCTCACGCTCACGCATGACCGTGTAGATGCGGGCGATGTCCCGGCGAACGGCACGCAACCGCCCGTGGTTCTCGAGCTGACCAGTCGCCGCCTGGAAGCGGAGGTTGAACAGCTCTTCCTTGGCCTCACGGAGCTTCTCGGCGAGCTCCTCCTCGCCCAGGTTGCGCAGCTCGGTGGCCTTAGACGTCGTCGCCATCAGCCCTCACCTGCCTCACGCTTGACGATGCGGCACTTCATCGGCAGCTTGTGGATCGCGCGCCGCAGCGCCTCGCGAGCGACCGGCTCCGCAACGCCGGACAGCTCGAACATCACCCGGCCCGCTTTGACGTTGGCGACCCACCACTCCGGCGAGCCCTTACCAGACCCCATCCGGGTCTCGGCGGGCTTCTTCGTGAGCGGGCGGTCGGGGAAGATGTTGATCCACACCTTTCCGCCACGCTTGATGTGCCGTGTCATGGCGATACGAGCCGCCTCGATCTGCCGGTTGGTGACGTAGTGGCCCTCCAGGGCTTGGATGCCGAACTCACCGAACGCCAACGACGTTCCGCCCTTGGCCATCCCGCCCCGCTTCGGCGAATGCTGCTTGCGGTACTTGACCTTGCGCGGGATGAGCATCCTCAGCCCTCCTGTCCCGAACTCGCCGAGCCGGCCGCCGCGCCACCGGCGGACTCGGACGCGGTGGCCCCGGCGGTCGCCTGCTGCCGAGCGGACTCACGCCGGCGCTCACGACGACCGCGCGGCGGGCGCTCGCCTCCGGGCCGCCGCTGAGCGGCGGCGCGCGCCGCGGCCTGCTGGGCCTCGCGCTCTGCGCGCGAGCCCGTCACGTCACCCTTGTAGATCCAGACCTTCACACCGATCCGGCCGAACGGGGTCCGCGCCTCGTAGAAGCCGTAGTCGATGTCAGCCCGCAGCGTGTGCAGCGGGACCCGGCCCTCCCGGTAGAACTCCGAGCGGGACATCTCCGCCCCGCCGAGCCGACCCGAGCACTGGACCTTGATGCCCTGGGCGCCGGCCCTCAGGGCGCTCTGCAGCGCCTTGCGCATCGCGCGACGGAACGCCACACGGCTCGCCAGCTGCTCGGCCACACCCTGCGCCACGAGCTGGGCGTCGATCTCGGGGTTCTTCACCTCGAGAACGTTCATCTGCACCTGCTTGCCGGTGAGCTTCTCCAGCTCACCGCGGATGCGGTCGGCCTCGACACCACGACGCCCGATGACGATGCCCGGTCGCGCGGTGTAGATGTCGACGCGGACGCGGTCGCGGGTGCGCTCGATCTCGACCTTGGAGATCCCGGCGCGGTCCATGCCCTTGGTGAGCATGCGCCGAATCGCCACGTCTTCGGCGACGTACGCCTTGTACAGCTTGTCCGCGTACCACCGACTCTTGTGGTCGGTCGTGATACCGAGGCGGTACCCGTGCGGGTTGACCTTCTGTCCCACTAGCGGGTCCTCCTGTTCCTCTTCTGGCGGGTAGCCGACGCGTCCTCGGTGGACTCGACCACCACGGTGATGTGGCACGTGCGCTTCTTCAGCGGACCGGGCCGGCCCTGGGCACGGGCGCGCCACCGCCGCATCGTCGGGCCCTCGTCCACGTACGCCCGGGCGATCCGCAGCCCACTCCGAGAGAGCTGCAGGTTGTGCTCGGCGTTGGCCATGGCGCTCTCGATCACCTTGCGCACCGGCTCGCTGGCGGCTTGCGGCGTGAACCGCAGGAGGTTCACCGCCTCCTCCGCCGGCAGACCCCGGATGAGGTCGACGACCCGGCGAGCCTTCCTGGGCGTGATGCGGACGTACCGCGCGACGGCCCTCGCTTGCACGGCCGTTTCCATGACGTCACTCCTCGCTGTCGCGGTCACCGGCGCCGACTCCTTCGGTCTTCCTTCTCGTGACCGCGGAACGTCCTGGTCGGCGCGAACTCACCCAGCTTGTGGCCAACCATCGCCTCGGTCACAAACACCGGCACATGCTTACGCCCGTCGTGGACGGCGATCGTGTGGCCGATCATGGCGGGCACGATCATCGAGCGGCGCGACCAAGTCTTGATGACCTGCTTGGTCCCCTTCTCGTTCTGGGCGAGCACCTTCTTCATGAGGTGCTCGTCCACGAAGGGACCCTTCTTGAGGCTACGTGGCATCCTTCGGCTCCCTTAGCGCTTCTTGCCGCTCTTGCGACGACGGATGATGAGCCGGTCACTGGGCTTCCGCCGGCGGGTCCGGCCTTCCGGCTTACCCCATGGCGACACCGGGTGGCGGCCACCCGAGCTCTTGCCCTCACCACCACCGAGCGGGTGGTCGACCGGGTTCATCGCGACACCGCGCACCGACGGACGCCGCCCCTTCCAGCGGGCGCGCCCGGCCTTGCCCAAGGTGACGTTGCTCTGCTCGGTGTGCCCGACCTCGCCGACCGTGGCACGGCAACGGACGTCGACCATCCGGATCTCACCGGACGGCATCCGCAGCGACGCCTTGGTGCCCTCCTTCGCGACCAGCTGGACACTCGCGCCAGCGGAGCGGGCGATCTTGGCGCCCCCACCAGGCCGCAGCTCGATTGCGTGCACCGTGGTACCGACCGGGATGTTGCGCAGCGGCAGGTTGTGACCCGGCTTGATGTCGGCGTTCGGACCGCTCTCGATCCACTGTCCGACCTCCAGCCGCGCCGGCGCGATGATGTAGCGCTTCTCGCCGTCGGCGTAGTGCAGGAGCGCGATCCGCGCCGTGCGGTTCGGGTCGTACTCGATGTGCGCGACCTTGGCCGGCACGCCGTCCTTGTCGAACCGGCGGAAGTCGATGACGCGGTAGGCGCGCTTGTGCCCGCCGCCGCGGTGCCTGGTGGTGATCCGGCCGTTGTTGTTGCGGCCGCCCTTCTTGGGCAGGGGACGCACCAGGGACTTCTCCGGCCTCGAGCGCGTGATCTCGGCGAAGTCCGAGACACTCCCGCCCCGACGGCCCGGCGTCGTCGGCTTGTACTTACGGATAGCCATGCGTTCGTCCTCGCCTGTGCCAGTGCCCGCTAGGAGACGGGTCCACCGAAGATGTCGATTCGCTGTCCGTCGGCCACGGTCACAATCGCCCGCTTCGTGTTGACGCGCTGACCCCAGCCGTAGCGGGTCCGGCGACGCTTCCCCTGACGGTTGAGCGTGTTGACGCCGGTCACCTTGACGTTGAACACCTTCTCGACCGCGATCTTGATCTCGGTCTTGTTGGCGTCAGGACGCACCAAGAAGGTGTACTTGTTCTGGTCGAGGAGGCCGTAGCTCTTCTCGCTGATCACCGGCGCGATCAGCACGTCCCGGTAGTCCTTGTGCAGGTTGCTCATGCGTCAGCCTCCCCTGCCTCCGCTGTGTCGCTCGTCGAGCCGGAGGTCTCCTTCGCCGCGGAGCCGCCGACCGACACACCGGTGAACGCCTCGTACGCGGGCGCGGTGAACACGACGTCGTCGGAGGTCAGCACGTCGTAGGTGTTGAGCTGATCGACGGCGAGCAGGTGCACCTCGGGCACGTTGCGCAGGCTCAGCCAGGTGGTCTGGTCCTCGCGGTCGAGCACCACCAGCACGTGCTCGCGCGGGGTCACCGCGCGCAGCGCGGCCAGCGCCTTCTTCGTGGACGGGCGGTCGCCGTCGATGAGCGAGGTGACGACGTGCACCCGGCCGTGCCGAGCCCGGTCGGTGAGCGCTCCGCGCAGCGCGGCGGCCTTCATCTTCTTGGGCGTGCGCTGCTTGTACGACCGCGGCGTCGGGCCGTGCACCGTCGCGCCACCGGTGAACTGGGGCGCGCGCCGGGAGCCCTGGCGAGCCCGGCCGGTGCCCTTCTGGCGGTACGGCTTGGCGCCACCACCCCGGACCTGGCTCCTGCCCTTGGTCGCGTGCGTACCCTGACGCGCCGCCGCCTGCTGGGCGACCACCACCTGGTGGATCAACGGCACGTTCACCTGCACGTCGAAGATGTGGGCGGGAAGCTCGACCGTTCCGGCCTTGGCGCCCGCGTTGTCGACCACATCGATCGTGGCGGTCACTTCGTCGCCCCCTTCTTGGCCGCGCTGCGGATGAGCACCACGCCACCGCGAGGACCCGGGACGGCACCCTTCACCAGCAGCAGGCCCTTCTCGGCGTCGACGGCGTGCACCTTGAGGTTCTGCGTGGTGACTCGAACACCGCCCATGCGGCCGGCCATCCGCAGGCCCTTGAAGACTCGACCGGGCGTCGCGCAGCCACCGATCGAGCCGGGAGCGCGGTGCTTGCGCTCGACACCGTGGCTGGCCCGAAGACCGTGGAAACCGTGCCGCTTCATCACGCCGGCAAAGCCGCGGCCCTTGCTCGTCCCGGTCACGTCGACCACGTCGCCCGCCGAGAAGATGTCCGCGCCCAGCTCCTGGCCGGGGCTGTAGGACGCGGCGTCCTCGGTGCGAATCTCGGCGAGGTGCCGCCGCGGCGTCACACCGGCCTTCTGGAAGTGGCCCAGCATGGGCTTGTTGACCTTGCGCGGGTTGATCGCGCCATACGCGATCTGGATGGCGGAGTAGCCGTCCGTCTCGGGCGTCCGGACCTGGGTGACCACGCAGGGCCCGACCTTGAGGACGGTGACGGGCACCAGGCGGTTCTGGTCGTCCCAGACCTGGGTCATCCCGACCTTCTCGCCGAGCAGGCCGCGTACCTGGCGTCCCGCACGTCGGCTCAGGGTGTTCGTGCTCATAGGTGCGTCCCTCAGAGCTTGATCTCGATGTCGACGCCCGCAGGAAGGTCGAGCCGCATGAGCGAGTCGACCGTCTTGGGCGTGGGGTCGATGATGTCGATGAGCCGCTTGTGCGTCCGCATCTCGAAGTGCTCGCGGCTGTCCTTGTACTTGTGCGGTGAACGAATCACGCAGAAGACGTTCTTCTCGGTGGGCAGCGGCACCGGCCCTGCGACGGTCGCGCCTGTCCTGGTCACCGTGTCGACGATCTTCCGCGCCGAGCTGTCGATGACCTGGTGGTCGTAGGCCTTGAGCCTGATGCGGATCTTCTGTCCCGCCATGGCTGTCTCGCGTCCTTCTCTCGTACGCCGGAGGCTGACGCCCCCGAGTGCCGTCCGGATCTCCGGCCGGCCGCGGCCCAACGGTTCGTCTCGCCCCGCGAGGCGCTGGGGCCCCGCGAGCCAGCCCGGTTCGGCTCCGACCCCCGCGGTCGGGTGTGTCGCGCTCCGAACCCCGCGCGAGCCCTCGCAGAACTCACGAGAAGTCGGCAGCTGCTCGAACCGGGCGAAGATTACGGATCTCATCCCTCGGATCCGCGGTCGGGGTCGCGACCCGTCGCCGGACCGGGGGAAGCGCGGGTCTCCGTCTCGGCAGTGCCCGCGGAAAGGGGAAGCTCCGCGGTCGCACGCCCCGGCGGCCCGCATTAGGCAACTGCGCCAGTATGCCAGAGCGCTCGAACATTGACCAATCGCACCCTGACAAACGGGTGGGCCGCACCCCTGCGGCCCACCCGTCTGGCTCGACTACTTGATGATCTTGGTGACCCGACCCGCGCCGACCGTGCGGCCACCCTCGCGGATCGCGAACTTGAGGCCTTCCTCCATCGCGATCGGCTGGATCAGCTCCACCCTCATCTCGGTGTTGTCGCCCGGCATCACCATCTCGGTGCCTTCCGGCAGGTGGATGACACCCGTGACGTCCGTCGTCCGGAAGTAGAACTGCGGGCGGTAGTTGTTGAAGAAGGGCTTGTGACGGCCGCCCTCCTCCTTGGACAGGACGTAGACCTGCGCCTCGAACTCGGTGTGCGGAGTGGTCGTGCCGGGCTTGGTGACGACCATGCCGCGCTCGACCTCTTCGCGCTTGATACCGCGGAGCAGCAGACCGACGTTCTCACCCGCGCGAGCCTCGTCGAGGGTCTTCCGGAACATCTCAACGGCGGTCACGACCGTCCGCTGCGACTCCGGCCGGAGACCGACGATCTCGACCTCCTCGTTGACCTTGAGGACACCGCGCTCGACCCGGCCGGTGACGACCGTGCCGCGACCGGTGATCGTGAAGACGTCCTCGATCGGCATGAGGAACGGCTTGTCGATCTCGCGCTGGGGCTCCGGCACCGCCTCGTCGACGGCGTTCATGAGCTCCATGATCTTCTCGGCCCACTCGGGGTCGCCCTCGAGCGCCTTGAGCGCGGACACCCGGACCACAGGCGCCTCGTCGCCCGGGAACTCCTGCTCGTTGAGCAGCTCGCGGACCTCCAGCTCGACGAGCTCGAGGATCTCCTCGTCGTCGACCATGTCCGCCTTGTTCAGGGCCACCACGATGTACGGCACACCGACCTGACGGGCGAGCAGCACGTGCTCACGCGTCTGCGGCATCGGGCCGTCGGTCGCCGCGACCACCAGAATCGCGCCGTCCATCTGGGCGGCACCGGTGATCATGTTCTTGATGTAGTCGGCGTGGCCCGGGCAGTCGACGTGGGCGTAGTGCCGCTTCTCGGTCTGGTACTCGACGTGCGAGATCGTGATCGTGATGCCGCGCTGCTTCTCTTCCGGCGCCTTGTCGATCTGGTCGAAGGCATAGACCGGGTTGACGTCCGGCATCTTGTCGTGCAGCACCTTGGTGATCGCCGCGGTGAGCGTCGTCTTCCCGTGGTCGATGTGCCCAATGGTGCCGATGTTGACGTGCGGCTTAGTGCGCTCGAACTTCGCCTTCGCCACTTCGGGCTCCTCCTGGTTTCTTGCTTGCTACGCCGTGCGAGGCGCGGGCAGCGGAACTGTACGGGGTCGGACAGGCCGGGTCGTCATTCGCCCCGCGCCTTCTTGATGATCTCTTCCGCCACGTTCTTGGGAACCTCGGCGTAGGAGTGGAACTCCATGTGCGGTACGGCGCGCCCTTGGGTCTTGCTGCGCAAGTCGCCAACGTACCCGAAGGTCTCCGACAACGGCACCAGCGCCGTGATGACCCGGTTGCCGGCGAACTCGTCCATCTTCTGGACATGTCCCCGACGCGCGTTGATGTCGCCGATCACGTCGCCCAGGTACTCCTCGGGCGTGGTGACCTCGACCTTGAAGATCGGCTCGAGCAACGTCGGGTCCGCGCGCCGCGCGGCCTCCTTGAACGCCATCGATCCGGCGATCTTGAAGGCCAGCTCGGAGGAGTCGACCTCGTGGTAGGCGCCGTCCCGCAGGGTGACCTTGACGTCCTGCATCGGGTACCCGGCGAGCACCCCGAACTCCATGGCCTCCTGGATGCCCTCGTCGACCGCCGGGATGTACTCGCGCGGGATGCGGCCACCGGTGATGGCGTTGACGAACTCGTACCCGCCGTCGCCGTCGCCGCCGGTCGGTTCGATGTCGATGACGACACGACCGAACTGACCCGAACCACCCGTCTGCTTCTTGTGGGTGTACTCGACGCCCTCGACCTTCTTGCGGATGGTCTCGCGGTAGGCGACCTGCGGCTTGCCGACGTTGGCCTCGACCTTGAACTCCCGGCGCATCCGCTCGACCATGACGTCGAGCTGGAGCTCGCCCATACCCGCGATGATCGTCTGTCCCGTCTCCGGGTCGGTCCGCACCTGGAAGGTCGGGTCCTCCTCGGCGAGGCGCTGGATCGCGTTGGCGAGCTTCTCCTGGTCTCCCTTGGTCTTGGGCTCGATCGCCACGGAGATGACCGGTGCCGGGAAGCTCATGGACTCCAAGACGACCGGCGCCTCAGGCGTGCACAGCGTCTCCCCGGTCGTCGTCTGCTTCAAGCCCATGACCGCGACGATCTGGCCGGCGGACGCCTTCTCGATCTCCTCACGCTTGTTCGCGTGCATCCGGTAGATCTTGCCGACACGCTCCTTGCGTTCCTTGGTCGTGTTGAGCACCTGCGTGCCGGCCGTCAACGTCCCGGAGTAGATCCGCACGTAGGTCAGCTTGCCCAGGTGCGGATCACTCATGATCTTGAAGGCGAGCGCCGCGAGCGGGGCGTCCTCGTCGGGTTCCCGCTCGACGATCTCCTCCTCGTTGCCCGGCGTGTGGCCCTTGATGGCGCCGATGTCGATGGGCGACGGGAGGTAGGTGATCACCGCGTCCAGGAGCGGCTGCACACCCTTGTTCTTGAAGGCGGAGCCGCACAGCACGGGCGTGATCTGGTTGGCGATCGTCGCCCGGCGAATCGCCGCGTCAAGCTGCTCCGGCGTCGGCTCCTGGCCCTCCAGGTAGAGCTCCATGAGCTCGTCGTCGGCCTCGGCCACGGTCTCGATGAGGCGGTCGTGCCACTGCTGGGCCGCCTCACGGTGCGTCTCGGGGATCTCCTCGACGGTCTGGTCCTCGCCCTTCTTGGTCTCCCCGCGCCAGGTGAGGGCGCGCATCCGCACCAGGTCGATGACGCCGAGGAAGTCGGCCTCGGCCCCGAGCGGCAGCTGGACCACCGCCGGTACCGCGTTCAACCGGTCCCTGATCATGTCGACGCACCGGTGGAACTCCGCGCCGACGCGGTCCATCTTGTTGACGAAGCAGATCCGCGGGACGTTGTAGCGGTCAGCCTGCCGCCAGACGGTCTCCGACTGCGGCTCCACCCCAGCGACGCCATCGAAGACCGCGACCGCGCCGTCCAGCACCCGCAGGGACCGCTCCACCTCGACGGTGAAGTCCACGTGCCCTGGGGTGTCGATGATGTTGATGGTGTGGTCTTTCCAGTGGCAGGTCGTCGCCGCGGACGTGATGGTGATACCGCGCTCCTGCTCCTGGTCCATCCAGTCCATCGTGGCGGCGCCCTCGTGGACTTCGCCGATCTTGTAGTTGATGCCCGTGTAGAACAGGATGCGCTCGGTTGTCGTCGTCTTGCCCGCGTCGATGTGGGCCATGATTCCGATGTTGCGAACCTTGGCCAGATCGACGGTACGAAGGTCAGTCGCCATCAGGCTTGTCGGTCTTTCGTGGGTTATCGGCAGTGGACTGGCATCGGCAGACGGCGCCGGTGGACGCTACCGCCATGATCAGGCGACACGGACTACCAGCGGTAGTGCGCGAAAGCCCGGTTGGACTCCGCCATCTTGTGGGTGTCCTCCCGCCGCTTGACGCTCGCGCCAAGCCCGTTGGAGGCGTCGAGAATCTCGTTCATGAGACGCTCGGCCATCGTCTTCTCGCGACGCGCCCGCGCGTAGGTCACGATCCAGCGCAGCGCGAGAGTCGTCGAACGGCCCGGACGGACCTCGACCGGCACCTGGTACGTCGCGCCACCAACGCGGCGGCTGCGCACCTCCAGCGTCGGCTTCACGTTGTCGAGAGCTCGCTTGAGGGTGATCACAGGGTCGGTACCGGTCTTCTCCCGGCAGCCCTCGAGTGCGGTGTAGACGATTCGCTGCGCCAGCTGCTTCTTGCCGTCCCTGAGCACCTTGGTGATCAGCTGGCTCACGAGCGGAGACCCGTACACCGGGTCGACCGGCGGCTGACGCTTCGGAGCTGGCCCCTTGCGCGGCATTAGCTCTTCTCCTTCTTCGCACCGTAACGGCTGCGGGCCTGCTTACGTCCCTTGACGCCCTGGGTGTCCAAGGAGCCGCGGACGATCTTGTACCGGACCCCGGGAAGGTCCGCGACCCGACCGCCCCGCACGAGCACCATCGAGTGCTCCTGCAGGTTGTGACCCACACCGGGGATGTACGCCGTGACCTCGATGTTGCTCGTCAGGCGCACACGCGCGACCTTGCGGAGCGCCGAGTTCGGCTTACGGGGAGTCGTCGTGTAGACACGCGTGCACACACCACGCCGCTGAGGCGAACCCTTCAGCGCTGGCGTCTTGGTCTTGGACACCTTCTCCTTGCGGCCCTTGCGGACCAGCTGCTGGATTGTGGGCACCGTGTCGTTCCTCGATCTCTTGTCAGGACGTTTCGTCCGTTGGACTTTCTCCGGTGTTCACTGTCTGGGGTTGGCGGCGTCACGATCCCCCACCGTCGGCCCCCGCGGTCGGGCGTGTCGCCGCAGGCATCCCTCGCCGAGTTGAAACTCGATCATCGGGATTGGGTGAAGACCCTCACACGCAGCCGAAAAGGGCGCGCGCGAGTGCCCGACAACCACCAGGCACAGCGTCGTACGTTACCTGCCCGCCCGGCCGAGGTCAAAACGACCTAACCGCAGTGCGGTGACCTCACCGCCACGCGGAGAGGAGGACGCCGAACCGCCTAGGTAGCACTACTGTACCGGCACTCGTCACCGTCACACGCGAAGGAGCCACGACACCATGCTGCTCGTGAGCGGCAGCTGGTGAGCGCAGCGGGTGAGCCGACGGTGCGCACGGCCGACGGCGGGCGAGCACCGCCAGCGGCGACGGGGCGCGACAAGGGCGCGGGCGGCGGCAGGGCGTGGCGCCCTCGCCGTCACCCGCGCCCCTCGAGCGGGAGGTCAGCTGGAGTAACCGCCGAAGTCGAAGTCCTCCAGGCGGACCGCCTCGCCACTCCCCGGCCCGAAGGAGTAGTCGGAGTCGTAGCCCTCGTACCCCACCATGGAGTACATCGCGGCCTTGGCCTCCTCGGTCGGCTCCACCCGGATGTTCCGGTAGCGCTCCATACCGGTGCCAGCCGGGATGAGCTTCCCGATGATGACGTTCTCCTTCAGGCCACGCAGCTGGTCGCTCTTGGCGTGGATCGCGGCCTCCGTGAGGACCTTGGTGGTCTCCTGGAAGGACGCGGCCGACAGCCAGGAGTCGGTGGCGAGCGACGCCTTGGTGATACCCATCAGGACCGGTCGACCGGAGGCGGGGGTACCGCCCTCGGCGACCACCCGACGGTTCTCCTCCTCGAACTTCACTCGGTCGACGAGCTCGCCGGGCAGCAGCTCGGAGTCGCCCGACTCGATGACCGTCACCCGACGCAGCATCTGTCGGACGATGGTCTCGATGTGCTTGTCGTGAATCGACACACCCTGCGAGCGGTACACCTTCTGGACCTCGTCCACCAGGTGCTGCTGCACCGCCCGCATACCCAGGACACGGAGGATGTCCTGCGGGTCCGGGGTCCCGTGGGTGAGCTGCTGGCCGACCTCGACGTGGCTGCCCTCCTCGACCAGGAGGCGAGCCCGCTTGGAGACGGGGTAGCCCTTCTCCTCGCTGCCGTCGTCGGGCACGATGACGATCTTGCGGCTCTTCTCGGAGTCCTCGATCCGCACCCGGCCCGCGACCTCGGCGATCGGCGCCTTGCCCTTGGGCTGACGGGCCTCGAAGATCTCCTGGACCCGCGGCAGACCGTGCGTGATGTCCTCACCAGCGACACCACCGGTGTGGAACGTCCGCATCGTCAGCTGGGTACCCGGCTCACCGATGGACTGGGCGGCGATGATGCCGACCGCCTCACCGATGTCGACCAGCTTGCCCGTGGCGAGCGAGCGTCCGTAGCAGGCCGCGCACGCGCCCGCCTTGGAGTCGCAGGTGAGCACGCTGCGGACGCGGACTTCCTCGACCCCCTCGGAGATGAGTCGGTCGATGATCACGTCGCCGAGGTCGGTGCCGGCCTCAGCCAGGATCTCACCCTTGGCGTTCTTCACCGGCTCGGCGAGCAGACGCGCGTAGACCGAGGTCTCCACGTCGTCGGCCTTGCGCAGCGAGCCGTCGGGCTGGCGGACGGCGATCTTCTTGACCAGGCCGCGGTCGGTGCCGCAGTCCGCCTCCCGGACGATGACGTCCTGGCTGACGTCCACCAGACGCCGGGTGAGGTAACCGGAGTCCGCCGTCCGGAGCGCGGTGTCCGCCAGACCCTTCCGGGTGCCGTGCGTCGCGATGAAGAACTCGACGACCGACAGCCCTTCGCGGTAGTTGGACTTGATCGGGCGCGGGATGATCTCGCCCTTCGGGTTGGCCACCAGACCACGCATGGCGGCGATCTGGCGGACCTGCATCATGTTCCCGCGGGCACCCGAGTGGACCATCATGAAGATGGGGTTGGTCTTGGTCAGACCAGCCTCCATCTCCCGCATGACCTCGTTGCTGGCCTGGGTCCAGATCTCGATGAGCTCCTGACGGCGCTCCTCCTCGGTGATCAGGCCGCGCTCGTACTGCTTCTGGACGCGGGCGTCCTTCTCCTCGTAGCGAGCGAGGATCTCCGCCTTGCGCGGCGGCGTCGTGACGTCGCCAATCGCGATCGTCACGCCCGACCGGGTCGCCCAGTGGAAGCCGATGTCCTTCAGCCCGTCGAGGCACGCCGCGACCTCGACCTTCGGGTAGCGCTCGGCGAGGTCGTTGACGATCGAGCCGAGCTGCTTCTTGCCCACTTCCTCGTTGACGTAGGGGTAGTCGTGCGGCAGGACCTCGTTGAACAACGCACGACCCAGCGTGGTCGTCAGCGTGATCGGCTGACCCGGCTCCCAGCCCTCCGGCGGCGTCCAGTTCTTCGGCGGGGTGAGGTCGCGGAAGCGAATCTTGACCTTGCTCTGGACCTCGATCTCGCCGCGGTCGAAGGCCATGATGGCCTCGCCGACCGAGGAGAACGCCCGGCCCTCACCCTTGAGACCGTCGCGGTCCATGGTGAGGTAGAAGATGCCGATGATCATGTCCTGCGTCGGCATGGTCACCGGGCGACCGTCCGCCGGCTTGAGGATGTTGTTGGTCGAGAGCATGAGGATCCGCGCCTCGGCCTGCGCCTCAGCCGACAGCGGCAGGTGCACCGCCATCTGGTCCCCGTCGAAGTCGGCGTTGAACGCCGTACACACGAGCGGGTGGATCTGGATCGCCTTACCCTCGATCAGCTGCGGCTCGAAGGCCTGGATGCCCAGCCGGTGCAGCGTCGGCGCCCGGTTGAGCAGGACCGGGTGCTCGGCGATGACCTCCTCCAAGACGTCCCAGACCACCGGGCGCTGGCGCTCGACCATGCGCTTGGCGCTCTTGATGTTCTGGGCGTGGTTGAGGTCGACCAGCCGCTTCATGACGAACGGCTTGAACAGCTCGATCGCCATGCTCTTGGGCAGGCCGCACTGGTGCAGCTTCAGCTGCGGGCCGACCACGATGACCGAACGGCCCGAGTAGTCGACACGCTTACCGAGCAGGTTCTGGCGGAACCGGCCCTGCTTGCCCTTGAGCATGTCGGACAGCGACTTCAGCGGCCGGTTGCCGGGACCGGTGACCGGGCGGCCGCGGCGGCCGTTGTCGAACAGCGCGTCAACGGCCTCCTGCAGCATGCGCTTCTCGTTGTTGACGATGATCTCGGGCGCGCCGAGGTCGAGAAGCCTCTTGAGCCGGTTGTTCCGGTTGATCACCCGGCGGTAGAGGTCGTTGAGGTCGCTGGTGGCGAACCGGCCACCGTCGAGCTGCACCATCGGGCGCAGGTCCGGCGGGATGACCGGCACGCAGTCGAGGACCATCCCGAGCGGGCTGTTGTTGGTCGTCAGGAACGCCGAGACGACCTTGAGCCGCTTCAGAGCCCGGGTCTTCTTCTGCCCCTTGCCGTTGCGGATGATCTCGCGGAGCTTGGCCGCCTCGGCCTCGAGGTCGAACGCCTCCAGGCGCTTCTTGATCGCCGCGGCGCCCATGTCGCCGTCGAAGTACTTGCCGAAGCGGGCCCGCATCTCGCGGTAGAGGACCTCGTCACCCTCGAGGTCTTGGACCTTGAGGTTCTTGAAGCGGTTCCAGACCTCCTCGAGGCGGTCGATCTCCCGCTGGGCGCGCTCGCGGATCTGGCGGATCTCGCGCTCAGCGGCCTCCTTCACCTTGCGACGGGCGTCGGCCTTGGCACCCTCGGCCTCGAGCTGCGCGAGGTCCTCCTCGAGCTTCTTCATCCGCTGCTCGATGTCGTTGTCACGACGCTGCTCGAGCTGCTTGCGCTCGACGTCGACCTTCGCCTCGAGGGAGGGCAGGTCGCGTGCGCGCGCCTCCTCGTCGACCCACGTGATCATGTAGGCCGCGAAGTAGATGACCTTCTCGAGGTCCTTGGGCGCCAGGTCGAGGAGGTACCCCAGCCGGCTCGGAACCCCTTTGAAGTACCAGATGTGGGTGACCGGTGCGGCGAGCTCGATGTGGCCCATCCGCTCCCGGCGCACCTTGGCGCGCGTCACCTCGACGCCGCACCGCTCGCAGATGATGCCCTTGAAGCGGACGCGCTTGTACTTGCCGCAGTAGCACTCCCAGTCGCGGGTCGGCCCGAAGATCTTCTCGCAGAACAGGCCGTCCTTCTCGGGCTTGAGAGTGCGGTAGTTGATGGTCTCGGGCTTCTTGACCTCACCGTGCGACCACTGGCGAATGTCCTCGGCCGTCGCGAGGCCGATGCGAAGCTCGTCGAAGAAGTTGACGTCGAGCACGTGTTCTCTTCCCCAAAAGACTTGTCGCTGGCTGGTGCCGGGTGCTAGCGGAGGCTCGGGTGGGCCCGCCGCGGGGGCGGTCCACCCGAGCTCTCACTCAGACCTCCTCGACGCTGCTTGGTTCTCGCCGGGTCAGGTCGATGCCCAGTTCCTCGGCGGCGCGGAAGACGTCTTCTTCGCTATCACGCATCTCGACGGCCATGCCGTCACTGGAGAGCACCTCGACATTGAGGCAGAGCGCCTGCATCTCCTTGACGAGCACCTTGAACGACTCAGGGATGCCCGGCTCGGGGATGTTCTCGCCCTTGACGATCGCCTCGTAGACCTTCACCCGGCCCGTGACGTCGTCGGACTTGATGGTGAGCAGCTCCTGCAGCGCGTACGCCGCGCCGTAGGCCTCGAGGGCCCACACCTCCATCTCGCCGAAGCGCTGACCACCGAACTGGGCCTTACCACCCAGCGGCTGCTGGGTGATCATCGAGTACGGCCCGGTCGACCGCGCGTGGATCTTGTCGTCGACCAAGTGGTTGAGCTTCAGCATGTAGATGTAGCCCACCGAGACCGGCTCGGGGAACGGCTCACCGGTGCGCCCGTCGAACAGCCGTGCCTTGCCGTCCGGTCCGACCAGCCGCTGGCCGTCGCGGTTGGGGAGGGTGCACTTGAGCAGCCCGGTGATCTCCTCCTCCTCGGCACCGTCGAAGACGGGCGTGGCGACGTTGGTACCGGGCGGGGCCTCGGACGCGCCGATGGCGTGCAGGTGACGCTTCCACTCCTCGTCGTCGCCCTCGACCTTCCAGCCGGACTTGGCGACCCATCCGAGGTGCGTCTCGAGCACCTGGCCGACGTTCATCCGGCCCGGCACGCCGAGTGGGTTGAGGATGATGTCGACCGGCGTCCCGTCCTCGAGGAACGGCATGTCCTCGATCGGCAGGATCTTGGCGATGACACCCTTGTTGCCGTGACGTCCGGCGAGCTTGTCGCCGTCCTGCACCTTCCGCTTCTGGGCGACGAGGACCCGCACGAGCTGGTTGACGCCCGGCGGCAGCTCGTCGCCTTCCTCACGGTCGAAGACACGGGTGCTGATGACCGTGCCGCTCTCGCCGTGGGGAACCTTCAGCGAGGTGTCACGAACCTCCCGGGCCTTCTCGCCGAAGATCGCCCGGAGCAGCCGCTCCTCCGGGGTCAGCTCGGTCTCGCCCTTGGGGGTCACCTTGCCGACGATGATGTCGCCCTGCACGACCTCCGCACCGATGCGGACGATCCCGCGCTCGTCGAGGTCGGCGAGCATCTCCTCGGAGACGTTGGGGATGTCCCGGGTGATCTCCTCCGGCCCCAGCTTGGTGTCCCGAGCGTCGACCTCGTACTGCTCGATGTGGATCGAGCTGAGGATGTCCTCCTGGACGACCCGCTGGGAGAGGATGATCGCGTCCTCGTAGTTGTGGCCGTGCCACGACATGAACGCGACCAGGAGGTTCCGCCCGAGCGCCATCTCGCCGTTCTGGGTGGAGGCCCCGTCGGCGATGACCGCGCCGGCCTCGATCCGGTCACCTTCGTCGACCAGCGGCCGCTGGTTGATGTTGGTGCCTGCGTTGGAGCGACGGAACTTCGCCAGCCGGTAGGTCTGGTAGGTGCCGTCGTCGTTCGCGACCTCGATGTAGTCGGCGCAGACCTCCCGGACCACACCAGACTTCTCCGCGACGACGACGTCGCCGGCGTCGACCGCGGCGCGGTACTCCATACCGGTGCCGACCAGCGGCGCCTCCGCCCGGAGCAGCGGCACCGCCTGCCGCTGCATGTTGGAGCCCATGAGCGCCCGGCTGGCGTCGTCGTGCTCGAGGAACGGGATCATCGCCGTGGCGACCGAGACCATCTGCCGCGGCGAGACGTCCATGTAGTCGACCTGGTCGGCCGGCACGAGGTCGACCTCGCCGTGGCGCTTCCGGACCAGGACGCGTTCCTCGGCGAAGCTGCCGTCCTCGTTGAGCACGGCGTTCGCCTGCGCGATGACGTAGCGGTCCTCCTCGTCGGCGGTGAGGTACACGACCTCGTCCGTCACCCGGCCGTCGACCACCTTGCGGTACGGCGTCTCGACGAACCCGAACGGGTTGACCCGACCGTAGGTCGCCAGCGACCCGATGAGACCGATGTTCGGACCCTCGGGCGTCTCCACCGGGCACATCCGGCCGTAGTGGGAGTGGTGGACGTCGCGGACCTCCATGCCCGCCCGGTCACGCGACAGACCACCCGGACCGAGCGCGTTGAGACGCCGCTTGTGCGTCAGACCCGCGATCGGGTTGGTCTGGTCCATGAACTGGCTGAGCTGGGAGGTTCCGAAGAACTCCTTCAGCGCGGCCACGACCGGACGGATGTTGATGAGCGTCTGCGGGGTGATCGCCTCGACGTCCTGGGTGGTCATCCGCTCACGGACCACCCGCTCCATCCGGGCCAGGCCCGTACGCAGCTGGTTCTGGATCAGCTCACCGACCGTGCGCAGGCGGCGGTTGCCGAAGTGGTCGATGTCGTCCTCTTCGACCGGGATCGTGCCCTGGGGAGCCTCGAGCTCCGTCCGCCCCTCGTGCAACGCGACGAGGTAGCGGATCGTGGCGACGATGTCGTCGATGGTGAGGACCGTCTGCTCCTGCGGCAGGGCCAGCCCGAGCTTCCGGTTGACCTTGTACCGCCCGACCTTCGCCAGGTCGTACCGCTTCGGGTTGAAGTAGTAGTTCTCCAACAGCGCCTGGGCGGCCTCTCGCGTGGGCGGCTCACCAGGACGCAGCTTGCGGTAGATGTCGAGCAGCGCGTCGTCCTGGCCGGAGGTGTGGTCCTTCTCCAGCGTCAGACGCATCGACTCGAACTCACCGAACTCCTCGAGGATCTGCGCGTCGGTCCACCCGAGCGCCTTGAGGAGGACGGTGACGTTCTGCTTCCGCTTGCGGTCGAGTCGGACGCCGACGAGATCGCGCTTGTCGATCTCGAACTCCAGCCAAGCGCCGCGCGAGGGGATGATCTTGGCGGTGTAGACGTCCTTGTCGCTGGTCTTGTCGGGCACCCGCTCGAAGTAGACGCCCGGCGACCGCACGAGCTGGCTCACCACGACACGCTCGGTGCCGTTGATGATGAACGTCCCGTACTCGGTCATGAGCGGGAAGTCGCCCATGAAGACCGTCTGGGACTTGATCTCGCCAGTCTCGTTGTTCATGAACTCCGCGGTCACGAACAAGGGCGCGGCGTAGGTGAAGTCGCGCTCCTTGCACTCCTCGACGGAGTTCTTCGGCGGCTCGAAGCGATGGTCACGGAACGACAACGACATCGTGCCCGAGAAGTCCTCGATCGGGGAGATCTCCTCGAAGACCTCCTCCAACCCGGACTTCGTGGGCACGTCGGTGCGGCCCTCTTCGAGGGCCTTGGCCACCCGGGCCTTCCAGCGCTCGTTGCCGATCAAGGCGTCGAAGCTCTCCCTCTGCAGGGCGAGCAGGTCGGGAACCTCGATCGGTTCCTTGATCTTCGCGAACGAGACGCGGTGGGGCGGTGCGGCCTTGTGAACAGTCGTGCTGGATGTAGTGGACGCGGTGATGCGCGAGGCGGCCAAGAGGGGTCCTTCCGAGGCTGCGGACTCGTCTCTCACATGCCAGACCGACCCAGGTCACCCTGGGAGCGGTCGGAAGGCAGGGCAAAGCGACAGTGTAGCCACAGCGTACACTGCTGTCCAGTCCGGTGGGTAGTCGCGAAGCCAAGTCACCGCGGCGCGTCGCCGTCGGCGCCATCTCTCACCGTATGTCACGGTCCGGTCCCCGGCCACCGGTCACCGATGGCGGCCACCTGCCTACAGATGACCCTTAACTGGAGCATGACGCTCCAGAGGAGCGGAGTCAAGCGCGTCACCGCCGTCCGATACGCCACGCTTCGGACGCACCGCCCGTGAGCGGCACGGGTCGCCGCTCACGGGCGCGGCTACAGGGCCTCCACCCGGCTCACCAGCCAGCGCTCCCCCACCCGCTCCATGGTCATCCGGACCCGGGTCAGGTCGACTCTGGGCTCCGGGCGTTCGGCGAGGGTCGTCGTCTGGTTGACGAAGAGGACGAGCACCACCCGCTGGGAGCTGGCGGAGACCACGGAGGCCGCCCGCGCCTCGGCCCGCACGACAGCGCCGGTTCGCTCGGCGACCGGCCGCACCGCCGTCCGGACGAACCTCGTGTACTCCCGCTCGAAGCGCCCGGTGATCAGGCGTCGGGCCCGCGCGACGTCCCGGTCCAGCCGGCGGTGGTCGTAGCTCAGGACGACCTCAGCGGCATCGGTCCCAGCGCGGAGGGCCTGGACGCGCGCCGTCTCGACCGCGCGCGCCGTGTGGACGCGATAGCCCAGGACGGCGCTGACGAGCACCGCGACCAGCGTGAGGGCGGCGAGGAGCCACACCCGCCACGACAGCGGTCGGCGCCCTGCGGAGCCGCGTGACGGCCGCGCCCCTACCTGCTGAGCCACGGTCTCGCCCGGCCCGTCCGTCTGCCCGGCGTCGCCGGCGAGTCCCTCGACCACCTTGGCCGCCTCGACCTTGGCCGCCTCATCGCCGGTGGTGGCTGGGCTCGTCCTCATGGTGCCCTCCTGTCCGACCTGTGCGCGCTATCCGACGAAGGTGAGGTCGACGACGCGCCAGCCGGCCTCCTCCCGGCTGAGGTCGACCTGGATGCGGTAGTGCCGCGGCTGTGGCGTCTCGGTCGCGACGTTGGTGACGTCGGCGTCGGCCACCACCAGGACGCGGGCGGAGTCCGGATCGAAGCTCACCACCCCGGCCTCCAGGACCTCGCCTTCGGAGACCGAGCGCACCTCGCGGATGAAGTCGCGCAGCTTCCTCGCCGAGGCGCGGTACTGCTCGGCGAAGTCGCCGGAGGAGAGCGCGAGGACGTTCCGCTGCGTCCGCTCGAACGACCGGTAGTCATGGGTGAGGAAATCGACCACGAGCTGGCGGGCGGTGCGGACGGCTTCGGCGCGTTGGCGCTCGAGCTCCGAGAGGCGCCGGGCCTCCATCCCGAGGAAGACCGCGGCGACCACCGCCGCGACCAGCAGCACTGCCAAGGCCCCGCTCAGCAGCGTGGCTCCACGCTGGCGAGGCGCTCCCCCCGCCGGCGTCTCGGTCCCTGCCGGCGTCTCGGCCCCTGCCGGCGTCTCGGTCCCCGCCGCCTCGGCTGCCGCCGCTTCCGTCGCGTCTCGCGTCACGTCCGATCCGGGCGCGTCTGCTTCGGTCACGTCGTGGCCAGCCGCGGCGGACTCGGTCGAGCCGGCGTCCCGCGCGTCGGCGCGCCCGGCCTCAGGGGTCGTGCCCTCCGCGGCGGCCGGGTCGGCGGTGGCCGTCCCGGCGCTTGTGGAGCCAGCGCCCGTGGAGCCAGTGCCCGTGGAGCCAGCGCCCGTGGAGCCAGTGCCCGTGGAATCGGTGCCCGTCGACCCAGTTGTCCCCCGCCCGGCGGTCGCAGTCCCGGGGGGTGCCTCCGGGGACGCGTCCTCGGCCGTCACCGGCTCGTCCGTTCCTTGCTCAGCGGGCCGATCAGTAGCCACTTCCAGGAGTCCTCTCCGAACATCTGTCGCTGACCGCCGAGGGATCCCAGCCGCGCCGACCTGCCGTCCGGCAGCCGGAAGACTCCACTCGACGGGTCGTACTCCGCCACGGTCGGTACGGTCGCCCCCGGTGCCGGTTCCCCCACCGACCCTCCTGCCGAGCTCGTCGGCGTCCCTCCCGGTTTCGTCCGTCCCCCGGCCAGGCCAGGTCGTCTCGCGTCCCTCCCCGCTCGCGCGGACTGCTCGTCAGGTCGGCGCGGCGACGGACCCCCGCGGGCGCCGGGCGCGTTGTGCGCGCCGCGCATCGTCGTTGTCGCGTCGGCGCACCGGGCGTCGGTGTTCGGTGGCGTGGGCTCCACGTCCTCCGGCGTGCGTTTCGTGGTCTGGCCGTAGCCCTTCCGGCACGCCCGCGGCGCAAGCGACAGCTGGAGGCCGAAGTGCGCCGTGTAGCGACCCGTCCCCGGCTCGGGCGCGATCACGGTGTAGCCCCCGCGGACGACGTAGGGGTAGAGGATCAGCACCTGCTGGAGGCCTTTGAGGCGGACCCGGACGATCTGTCCGGTCGTGGCGAGGTTGGCCAGGAGGACCGGGACGTCCTCGGCGTTCTCCTCGATGAGCGCCCGAAGCTCGCGTGCCGCCACCACACCCTCGTCGAGCACCGCCCGCAGATCGCCGTCGGCCTCCACCAAGGTGTCCGACAGGTCGGCCAGGTCGGCGGCGAAGCTCCTGATGGCGCGAGCCGACTCCCGCTGGGTCTGGAGCACGGTGCGACCGTCCTTGAGGAGCGCCACGGTGTCGTGGAGGTTGGCGTCCGCCGCTTCGACGAGGGCGTTCCCGGCGTCGATGAGGCGGGACAGGTCACCACCGCTCCCCGCGAAGGCCGCACCGAGCTCGTCGATCACCGTGACGAGGTCGCGTCGCGGCACGGACGCCACCAGTCGGTCCAGGTCCACGAGCAGCTGCGTCGTGGACAGCGGCGTCCGCGTCTTGGCACGCGGAATCCTCGACCCGTCCTCGAGGTAGGGCGGACCGCGACGGCGGGGCTGGAGGTCGACGTACTGCTCGCCGATCGCGGAGCGGTTGGCGATGACGGCCACTGTGTCAGCCGGCACCCTGCTGTCGTCGTCGAGGACCAGCTCGACGCGCACCCCCGACGACGTGGGGACCAGCGCTCCGACCCGCCCCACGGCGACGCCACGGTAAGTCACCTCGGCGCCCTCGAAGATTCCACCCGCTTCGGCGAAGTCGGCGTGGACGCTGTACGTCCCGCCGACGAGGCGCGCCCCGAGCCCGACGTACCGAGCGCCCACGAGGCTGACACCCACCATGGTGAGCGCGAGGAACACGGCGAGCTGGATCCGGGCCGCCTTCGTGATCATCGCACCCCCACCAGCAGCAGCCGTGCCAGATGCGCGGCCTGATCCGACGACACCGGCGAGGTCACCGGTGTCAGCGTCCCCTGCGCCACCGCCGGGGCACCTGGGTCAGGAGTTGCCGAAACGTCGCCTGGGACAGCCCCTGCGGGAGGCCCTGAGGGAGACGCAGCGGCCGCGCCACCGACACAAGTCAGTGGCGGCAGGCAGGGCAACGTGCGATCGCCCGGGCTGCGCTGAGGAGCCGGCAGCGTCGGCAGCGGGACCGGGAGCTCGGTCGGAAGCGGCAGGGAGGTCGGGAGGGACGTCGGCAAGGCCGTGGGCAGAGGGAGCGAGGTGGGCAGCGGGAGGGACGTCGGCAGGGATGTGGGGAGGGACGTCGGCAGCGACGTGGGGAGCGGCAACGGCACGGGAGGCGGGGTCTGGCCGGACAGCAACCCCTGCAGGTCGAGGTCGAGGGTGAGCTGGAGGTTCGTGTAGTCGCCGCGCACCGCGTCGAGAGCGGAGTCGGCGAACGGGTAGGTGAACAGGACCTCCAACGCCTTGGGGAGGTTCTCGCCGGCCTTCGCCAGCTCGGTGAGGATGGGTGCGAGCGCCTCCAGGTTCGCCAGCAGGTCGGCCTTCGAGGCCTCGATCACGCGCGTTCCCACGGTCCCCAACCGGGACAGCTCCACGAGCATCCGGGTGAGGTTGCGGCGCTGGTCGGCGAGGACCTCGAGCGCGGGCGGCAGCTCCTCGACGGCGGCGGCGATCGTGCCACGCTGTCGCGCGAGCGAGGCGGAGAGCCGGTCCAGTGCCTCGATCGCCCGGGTGATCTCCCGCTTGTGCCGGTCGAGCTCGCCGAGGAAGGCCTCGAGGTTGTGGAGGAGGTGGCGGACGTCCTCCTCACGACCGTCGAGAACCTTCGACAGCTCGACGCTGATGGTCTTCAGCTGGGCGACACCGCCGCCGTTCAGCAGCAGCGAGAGCGCCGACAGCACCTCCTCCACCTCGACGTTGCGACCGGTTCGGGCGAGGGGGATCACGTCACCGTCATTCAGCCGGCCGTAGGCACGGCGACTGGGCGGCGCGAGCGAGACGAACTTCTCCCCCAGCAGGCTGGTCTGGCGAATCCGAGCGGTCGCGTTGTCGGGGAGGCGCACCGAGCCGTCCAGGCGCATCCGTACGTGGGCGGTGAAGCCGTCGAGCCAGATGTCTTCCACCTCGCCGACCGTGACGTCATTGACCTTGACCGCGGAACGCGGGACCAGGTCGAGCACGTCGCGGAACTGTGCCGTGACCCGGAAGGAGTCCTCGCCGGTGCTGACGCCACCCGGCAGCGGGAGGTCGTGAACGGTGAACCCCTCGAGCCCGCAGCCGGTCAGCAGCCCGCCGACAACCAGCCAGACGGCAGCCGCTCGCGCGACCCGCGTCGACCGGCTCATCGCCGTCCCTCCCTCCCACTTCGGTGGGAGCCACCCTGGCGCGCGTCGCGGTCCGGACCGAGCGAGGTCTCCGACGTGGTGCCGGCCGGACCTCCGGGCACCTCCGGGAGCGGCAGGTCGTCCAGGACGGTACGGAGCAGCTCGCACAGCGCCCGGGACTCGCCGGCCTGCTCGAGAAGGGAGCACAGGTAGAGGCCGGGATCGTCGAGCTGGGCGAAGTTGTCGCGGGTGTCGAGCGTGCCGGTCCGCGGGTTGTAGGTACGGTCGAGGTTCGCCAGTGCGACCGGGGCGGTGTCCAACACCTCCCGCAGGGCCTCCTGCTGTTTGACCAGCGTTCGCGACAGCTCGGTGAGGTCGTCGACGTTCGCCCGGAGCTCGTCGCGGTTCTCACGGACGAACGACGACAGCTCGGTCAAGGCGACGGCGAGGTTGTCCAGCGCTGCCTCCAAGTCCTCGCGCTCGCCCGCCAGCTGCTCGGCGACAGCGGCCAGGTCGGCGTTGAACCGCCGCACCTGCTCGTCGCTGGCCGCCAAGGTGGAGGTGAACTGTCGCAGCTGACGGACAGTGGCGAAGAGGTCCTCCCGCCCAGCGGCGAGCGTCTCGCTCGCCTCCGCGAGGTCGCCGATCGTGCCGCGCAGCCGCGCGCCCTGCCCGTCGAGGTTGGCCGCGCCGACCCGGAGCGCGCGCGACAACGCGCCGTCCTTGTTGGCTCCCTGCGGCCCCAAGGCGACCGCGAGGTCGTCCAGGCTCTCGTAGATCCGGTCCAGCTCGACCGGCACGGCCGTCCGATCGACCGGAATCCGCGCACCGTCCGGCAGCACCGGCCCACCTCGATAGACGGGCGTGAGCTGGACGTAACGGTCGCTCACGATGGACGGCGCGACGATGACGGCCTGGGCGTCCGCGGGGATCTTGTGCCGGGCGTCGTAGGACATCTCGACCCGGACGACGTCGCCACGCGGGACCACGCGGTCGACGCGGCCGATCGGAACGCCGAGCACCCGGACGTCGGATCCCGCGTACAGCCCGATCGCGCGTGGGAAGTCGGCGACGACCCGCCGCGTGGACCGCTCCGGCCAGAGGGCGTACGTCGTCGTCGCCACCACCGTGACCGCGACCAGGAGCGCGAGAGCGTGCATGCCTCGCGACCATCGGCGCAGCATCGCGCTCATCGACCACCTCCGGTGTGCCGGTTCGGCCGCGGCAGGCGCGGGACGTCGGGATCGTCGTCCCCCGGCAGCCTGGGGACGGCGGGAAGCGGAGCGAGGTTGGGAATGTAGGTGTCGAACCAGGGGCCGGTGCCGAGCGTGTTGGCGAAGACCCGCACGAACGGCGCGAGCAGCTCGATGCTGCGGTCCAGGTCACGCTGGTTCCTTCGCAACAGCTCCACCACTGCCGCGAGGTGACGCAGCGCCGGCTCCAGCTCGGCACGGTTGTCTCGGACCAGGCCGGTGATCTGCACCGCCAGCTCCTGGGTGGTGACCAACAACTGGTGGATCAGCTCGCGCCGCGCGTGGAGCTCGCGCAGGAGCAGGTCGCCGTCACGGATGAGACGGGCGATTTGCTCGTCGCGTGCGGCGAGAACCTTCGAGACGGTGTTGGCGCGCGCCAGGAGGGTGCGCAGCTGCGCGTCGCGGGAGGCGATCGTGCGGGACAGCCGGGACAGCCCTTCCAGCGTTCCCCGGACCTCCGGTGCGGTATCGGCGAACGTGGCGCTCAGGGTGTCGAGCGCCCGCGCCAACTGGGCGGTGTCGATGCGTTCGCTCGTGACCGCGAGGTCGCTGAACGCGTCCACCACGTCGTACGGCGCGACGGTGCGAGAGAGCGGGATCTCCTCGTCAGGGGCGAGCTGGCCCGGGCCGGCGGGCTCCAACGCGAGGTACACCCGCCCGAGGAGAGTCTTGACCCGGATCGAGGCGCGCGTGCGCGTCCCGAGGCGGGGAGCGTCCTTCTCGAGCCGGAACGTCACCCGCACGTGGTCTCCGGCCAGCTCGACCGCCTCGACCGAGCCGACCTTGACCCCGGCGATCCGCACCTCGTCGTCCACGCGGAGCCCACCGGCCTCGCTGAACTGCGCGACGTACGTCGTCCCGCCGCCGATGATCGGCAGCTCGTGGGCATGGAACGCCGCGTAGACGAGACAGACGAGCACGGTCAGCCCGACCGCACCGACCACGAGGGGGTTCCGCGTCCTCCTCACCGCCACCACCTCACCGTCGGCACCTCTGCGCCGCGACATGGAAGGACAGCCGCGGCAGCTCCGTCCCGTCCGGGAGAACGATGCGACCTTCGAAGTCGCACAGGTAGAAGTTGAACCACGAGCCGTACGTCGCGGTGCGGGTCAGCGCGCTCAGCTTCGGCGGCATGGTGCGCAGCGTGCGCTCGACGATGTCGGAGTGCTCCTCGAGTGTTCCAGCGACCTTGCCGAGCTCCTCGATGTCCGTCCGCAGGTCGTCGCGACCTTCTCGAAGCAGGTCCTGGGTCTGTTGGTTGAGCGCGACGATCGCCTCCAGGGAGTCGCCGATCGCCTCGCGGTCGGCCGCGAGACCTGAGACGAACCGCTGCAGCTCCCGCACCATGTCCGACAGCTGCTCGTCTCGTTCGGCGAGCGTCGCCAGCACGCGGTTGAGGTTGTCGATGAGGTCACCGATGACCTTGTCGCGGTCGGCGAGCGTGCTGGTGAGCGACGCGGTGTGGGCGAGCAAGCTCTCGACCGTCCCCGCCTCGCCCTGCAGCACTTGGATGATCTGGTACGCGAGCTTGTTCACGTCGCGCGGAGACAGTGCGGCGAACAAGGGCTTGAACCCGTTGAGCAACAGGGTGAGGTCCAGTGCTGGACGAGTCTGTTCCAGCGGGATCGTGCCGCCGGGTGGTAGAACGCCGGTGCCGCCCGGCCCCTCGGTCAACGCGAGGTACCGCTGGCCGACGAGGTTGCGGAACCGCAGCGCGGCGATCGTCCCCCGCCCGAGCGTCACGTCGGCGTCGACGGTGAAGGTCAGCACGGCCAACGCGCGCCCGTCGTCGCCGACGCGCACCGCGACATCGCGTACCTCGCCGACGCGCACGCCGGCGATCCGAACGTCGTCTCCCCGCTCCACTCCGGTCGCGTCGGAGAAGATCGCCTTGTACTCGTGGGTGTCCCCCAGTCCCACGCCGGAGATGCTGATCGCCAGCAACGCGGTCGCCGTGACGGCGACGACGACGAAGAGCGCCAGCTTGACCGCCGCGGACGCGGTCTCGCGGTCCAGGGGACGACGCGTGAACAGCCTCACCGAAGGCTCACCTCGTTCCCACGGGCCATCGGACCGAACAGCAACGTCGCCGCGTCGGGCACGTCCTCGGGTGCGACCTGGAGCACTGGCGCCAACAAGGAGTTGACGACCCGACGCTCCTCGACCGTCCCGGCGTACCCGCTCGTCACGTCGACGATGGGCGGTCGGGCCTCGGGCCCAGGGCCCTCACCGACACCGTCGCGCACTCCGCTGGCCGGCGCCGGGTTGTCCTGGGAGTACGGCGGGTTGGGCAGCGTGCGGCATCCCGGTCCACGGTCGTCGAGGAACGCCGGCAGGTCGTCCCTGGTGTAACCCCGCTTCTGGTTGACGAGCTCCAGCGTGATGTGGAGCGCGGGCGCGCTTCCCTCGAAGTGCTCCCCGCCTCCGAAGGCGTCCTCGAACCGAGGGACGTACTTCGCCATCCCCTCGAGCAGGCAGGCGTACTCCGGCGAGTACGTCGCCAGCAGGTCGAGCGTGGGACGGCTCACCTCGCCGACGCGGATGAGCGCGTCCTCGTTCGCGGCGAGGAACTCCCGCGCCACGGCGCCCGCACTGGCGAGGTCGACCAGGAAGTCCTCGAGGACCCGCTGCTTGAGCACGACCGTGTCGCCGGTCCGGGTCGCGTTCGCGAGCAGCCGGGCCACGTCGGGAGTGGCCTCCTCGTACACGGTCGCGACGTCGGCGAGCGCCGAGACGTCGTCGGTGAGGATCGGCAGATGTGGCTCCAGCTTCGTCAGGTAGCCGTCGAGCCGGTTGAGGGAGGCGCCGATGTCCTCCCCACGGCCCTCGAGCGCGGTGGCGAGCGCCGTCAACGTCGCGTTGAGCTGCTCGGGCCGCAGCGTTCGCAGCAGCGGGTAGACGTCCTCGAGCACGGCCTCCACCTCCAGGCCGACGCTCGTGCGCTCGCGCCGGATGACGTCGCCCTCCGCGATCGTGCGGCGGGCCGGACGGTCCGGGACGACGAGCTCGACGTACTTCTCACCGAAGAGGGTCTTCGGCACGATGCGGGCGCTCACGTTGGCCGGGATCACCGTCGTCGCGTCCGGGCGAAGCGCCACGTCCACCCACGCGGTGTGACCGTCGGAGCGGACATCGCGCACCTCACCCACGATGAGGCCACGGAGCTTGACGTCGGCGTGGCGGCCCAGCTGCAGGCCGATGTGCGAGGTCTCGACGGTCACCTGGACGCTGGGCGTGAACGCCTTCGTGAAGAACGCGTAGGTGAGCACGCCGAACCCGGCCAGGACGGCCAGGAACGCCGCGCCCAGGAGGCGCCGCGTCACCGTCTCGGCGGCTCGTCGTACCGCGGGGCGTCGGATCGTTCGCACGTCGCTTCACCCCGCCAACCGAACTGTCGTCGTGGCGCCCCAGATCGCCATCGAGGCGAGCAGGTCCACCACGTTGACCGCGACGATCGAGGTTCGGACGGCTCGCCCGACGGCGACGCCGACGCCCGCCGGTCCACCGGAGGCGTAGTAGCCGTAGTAGCAGTGGATGAGGATGATGACGACCGCGAAGATGAGCACCTTGCCGAACGACCACAGCACGTCGTACGGCGGGAGGAAGAGCCGGAAGTAGTGGTCGTACGTCCCGGCGCTCTGGCCGTGGTAGCCGACGACGATCAGTCGCGTCGCGGCATAGGACGACAGCAGTCCGACGACGTAGAGCGGGATGATCGCGACCAGACCGGCGATGATGCGGGTGGTGACGAGGAACGGCAGCGAGGGAACCGCCATCACCTCGAGCGCGTCGACCTCCTCGTTGATCCGCATGGCCCCGAGCTGCGCGGTGAACCCGCACCCCACGGTGGCGGCGAGCGCGATGCCGGCGACGAGCGGCGCGATCTCCCGGGTGTTGAAGTAGGCCGAGACGAAGCCGGTGTAGGCGGAGGTGCCGAGCTGGTGGAGCGCGGCGTAGCCCTGGAGCCCTACCTCGGTTCCGGTGAAGAAGGCGAGGAACGCGATCACGCCGACTGTGCCGCCGACGACCGCGAGCGCGCCCGTCCCGAAGCTCACCTCGGCCAGCAGGCGCAGCACTTCGCGGCGGTACCGCCGCAGGGTGCGCGGTGTCCAGGCGAGCGCACGCAGGTAGAACGCGAGCTGCGCGCCGAGTGTGTCGAGGACGCGGATCGGCGTGCCGACGGTGCGACGCAGGGCCGCCTCCACACCGCTGAGGGACGTCGAGGCCATCGCTCACGCCCCCTTCGGCGGGACGACCTGGAAGTAGATCGCCTGCATGATGAAGTTAGCGAGGAACAGCAGCATGAACGTGAGGACGACCGACTGGTTGACGGCGTCGCCGACGCCCTTCGGTCCGCCGCCGGCGTTGAGGCCCTTGTACGCCGCGACGATCCCGGCGATGAGCCCGAACACGAGCGCCTTGATCTCCCCCGCCCACAGGTCAGGCAGCTGCGCGAGCGCGGTGAACGACGCGAGGTAGGCCCCTGGCGTCCCGTCCTGCAGGACGACGTTGAAGACGTAGCCGCCCAGGACGCCGACCACGCTGACGAGCCCGTTGAGGAGCACGGCGACCGCCATCGCCGCCAGGACTCGCGGCACCACGAGCCGGTGCACCGGGTCGATCCCGAGCACCAGCATGGCGTCGACCTCGTCGCGAATCTTCCGCGACCCGAGGTCGGCGCAGATCGCCGACCCGCCGGCTCCTGCGATGAGGAGTGCGGTGGCGATCGGCGCCGCTTCCCGCAGGACCGCCAAGACCATGGCCGCGCCCGCGAAGGACTGGGCACCGAACTGCTTGATCAGCCCGCCGACCTGCAAGGCGATGACGGCGCCGAACGGGATGGCCACGAGCGCGGTCGGCACGATCGTGACGCTGGCGAGGAACCACGCCTGGCGGATGAGCTCGCGCCATTGGAACGGCCGGCGCGGCAACGCGAGGGCGACGTCGACGGCGAAGCTGAAGAGGTTGCCGGCGGCGCGCAACGGCGCGGTGGGGGTCCAGCTCACGATGGCCCACCACCCGTCTGGTGCGCCGTCACGGGCGGGAAGGTCGGCGTCGTGGACTGGAACGAACCCGGTGGCGGCGTCACGCCGTGCTCCGCGCACCACTGGCCGGGCGGCCGTTGGCTCGGACGTGGCAGCCCGTTCGAGGGCTGGAGCTGCAAGGGGATCGGTGGGAGCGGCGGCAGCTCCGCGCTCGAGGCGGCCTCGGCCGCCAGCTCGTCGGCGTCCTTCTCCTCGGCCATCCCGATCGGCCCGATCCGCTGCGCGTTGAGGAACTGCCGCACGACCGGCTCCTCGGAGCACAGACACATCTCCCGCGGACCGAACATCGCCAGGTGCTGGTGGTAGAGCAGGCCGATGTTGTCGGGGACCGTGCGGGCGGTGTTGACGTCGTGCGTGACGATGAGGAAGGTCGCGCCGGTCTGTTGGTTGAGGTCGACGATCAGCTGGTTGAGGTAGGCGGTCCGGACGGGGTCGAGACCGGAGTCAGGCTCGTCGAAGAGCATGATCTCCGGATCGAGGACGAGCGCCCGGGCCAGCCCGGCACGTTTGCGCATACCGCCGGAGATCTCGCTCGGCAGCTTGCGCTCGGATCCCAGCAACCCGACCAGCTCGATCTTCTCCATGACGATGGAGCGGATCTCACGTTCGGAGAGCCGGGTGTGCTCGCGGAGCGGGAACGCGACGTTGTCGTAGACGCTCATCGAGCCGAACAACGCACCGTCTTGGAACAGCACGCCGAAGCGCTTGCGAACGGCGTAGAGCTCTCGTTCGCCGCAGGTGGCGATGTCGTGACCGTCGACGTAGATGTGACCGCGGTCGGGTTTGAGGAGTCCGACCAGGCACTTGAGGAAGACGGACTTGCCGGTGCCCGACGGGCCGAGCATGACACTGATCTCGCCGGCGGGAATGGTGAGTGTGACGTCGCGCCAGACCACCTGCCCGTGGAAGGACTTGGTGAGTCCCTCCACCCGGATCTCCACTCCCACGCGTCTTCGCCCCCAGCCGCGGCCGCCCGTCGTCGACGCCCGTCGCGACGCCGACGCCCGGCGGTCACCTCGCTCGACGTTGCGTCAACGAGTCGGGCAGCAAGCGGTTACGCGTGGCTCCGCCGCACGAGCGCGGAGGGGACACCCTCGCCGTCCGTCAATCCGCCGTCCGTCAATTTGCCGTCACGGAGGACACCACGTTGTGCGGCCCGGCACTCGTCAGGTCGCGCCTCGTCTACGCGCTTGTGGATCGACCGTCACAACGCGAGAGGGCGGCCACCCCGCGGTTGGGGTGGCCGCCCTCGTGACGGCTTGGCGGGCGGCAGCTGACCGCCCACACGCCGAGGTTCGCGCCTACTTGAGGGTGACCTTGGCGCCGGCCGCCTCGAGGGCCTGCTTGGCCTTCTCGGCGGTCTCCTTGTTGACCTTCTCCAGGACCGGCTTCGGAGCGCCCTCGACGAGGTCCTTCGCCTCCTTCAGGCCGAGGCTGGTGAGGCTGCGGACCTCCTTGATGACCTGGATCTTCTTGTCGCCGGCGGCCTCGAGGATGACGTCGAACTCGTCCTTCTCCTCCTCGGCCGGGGCCTCGGCGCCGGCACCGCCGGCGGCCGGAGCCGCCGCCACGGCGACCGGAGCGGCCGCGGTGACGCCGAAGGTCTCCTCGAACTGCTTCACGAACTCGCTGAGCTCGAGAAGCGTCATCTCCTTGAACGTCTCGAGCAGCTCTTCGGTGCTGAGCTTCGCCATTGGGGCTTACCTTCCGTGTGTGGTGCTGACAGGTGTCCTGGGTGGGTCAGGACTCGCTGGGTTGGTCGCCGTCCTGCGACGCCGTGGCGTCCTCGGCCGACTCGCCCGCCGGGCCCTCCGCCTCGACCTTCGCCCGCAGCGCCTCGACGAGACGGGCGGCCTGCGACAGCGGGGCCTGGAACAGGGACGCGGCGTTCGCGAGCGATGCCTGCATGGCGCCCGCGAGCTTGGCGAGCAGGACCTCGCGGGACTCGAGGTCGGCGAGCTTGTTGATCTCGTCCGGGGCGAGCGGCTTCCCTTCCAGGACACCGCCCTTGACGACGAGATTCGGGTTGGCCTTCGCGAAGTCACGCAGACCCTTGGCGACCACCACCGGGTCGCCCTTGATGAACGCGATGGCCGAGGGACCCACGAGCAGTTCGTTGAGCTGCTCGAGGCCCGCCTCCTTCGCGGCGATCCTGGTCAGCGTGTTCTTCACCACGGCATAGGTGGCGTTGTCACCGAGCGTGCGCCGCAGCTCCTGCAGCTGCTTGACGCTGAGTCCGCGGTACTCGGTCAGCACCGCGCCCGTGGACCCACGGAACTGCTCCGTGAGCTCGGCGACCGCAGCTGCCTTGTCCGGCCTCGCCATGGGTCTCCTTCCGTTTCGGATGGCCGCCAACCACTGGAAGGGCCCACATCACGCGAAATGGCCCCGTGCAGACGCACGAGGCCAGCGTCAAAGCGAGCGGATCACGCTCGCTCCCAGCAACCACGTCACGCCTGCGCGGGCCGCCCGCTGACGCGGGACCTTCGGCCGCCCGGAGGCGGCGACCAGCGGTCTTCGGCAACGGCCAGGATACGGGACCGCGTGGCCGCGGACCAACCCGGGAGTCCGCGCGGATGCGCGAGCTCCCGCCGGTGGCGCCGGGCGGTTCAGCGCGTCCGCCCGATCACGGGCTCGGCCTCGGCCACCTGGACGCTGGTGGAGACAGGCGGCAGGGTGACCGGCACGATCTCCTCCGTGCCGAGGAGGTCGACCGTCACCGTTCCGGTCCACCGCGTATTGAGCGTAACCGTCTTCTCACCGGGTGTATGGAAGACGTTCGTCACGTAGTAGCCGGGGCGATCCTCGGGGAGGACTCCCCTGACGTACGGCCGTCCCCTGCCCTGCGCAGTCTTGCCGCCCTCGAACTGCCAGGTGAGCTCGGCGCTCGCGCGGATCCGTCCGTCCAGGCCGCCGTTCGGCCGGTCGATGTGGATGTCGATCTCGATCGTGGGCGGGTCGTTCGACACAACGATGTCGGGGTCGATGCCGCGGGGGTAGTCCGTCCAGACGATCGTCGGCAAGTTGACGAGGGTCCGCGCGTTGGGAGCGATCTTGACCGTGGGCTGGGGCAGGTGCTGGAAGACCCGGTAGTTCACCTCCCAGGAGATCTCCTCCATGGGGATGAAGTCGTCCTCGCCCGGCTCGTCGCAGCCGGCATCGGCGCCGACCCACGGTTCCGGCTCTCCGTTGACGATGTCCCGCTCCCACCGGATCCACGCGAAGCGCGGCAGGCCACGCGGTCCCTCGACGGCTGCGCAGACGATGGCGGAGACCCCGTCAACGCAGTTGAAGGCCGGGTCGTCGTCAGGACAGAACAGCGAGAGGCCGCTGCTCCACTGGACCCACACGCGCGCCGGCCCACTGGGGGGCGGGGTGTCCCCACGCGGAGGGCGCCAGTAGCCGTTCGCCGATTCGCTGTACTGCCAGCTGATGCCGTTCTGGGGACCCGCGCTGGCCGGTGCCGCCCCCAGGACGACCGCCAGCACGCTCGCCAGCGCCGCACCTCCCACGGTCCAGGTCGCGCGTGCTCTCATCCGACGAAGCTCCCTCCCACGATGCGCCAGCGCCCGTCGACCTGACTGACCTCGTACTGGTACGTCTCCTCAGCCGCGGGACCCTGGTCGACCACCTTGCCCGAGCCGTCGGTCGTCGTGTACGCGGTGACGACCGCCTTCACCGTCACGAGAATCCGGTCGCCGCGCCGCGTCCCCACGGTGACCGTTGGGTTGGAGAAGACGCCGCCCTCGACCTTGCCACCGGACTGGTAGGCCCGCGTGATGTACTGCTTCGACGCTGCGCAGACCTGGCAGGTGTCGGTGACCATGGTGTCGACGGTGGAGAAGTCGCCCGTGCGGGTCGCCTCGTTCTGCGCCCTGAGATAGTCGGAGATGAACGCCTTGACCTCCACCGCCGTCGCCGGGTCGACCTCCTCGCCAGGCGACGACGTGATGACCGTCGCGCCCGTGGGACTGGCCGACGGCGTGGCCGCCTCCGTGGGCGTCGGTGTCGACGTGGCGACCGGGCTGGTCTGAGGCTCCTCCAGGGCCGTCGGCTCCACCGCGCCTCCGTCGCACGCCGTCAGCGCCGCCACCGCGACGGCTCCGACGAGGACCGCGCGTACAACCGGCCGAATCCTGCTCACTCCCCACTCCCGCCAACGACACCCGGCCGGCGGACGTCGCCGCCGAAAGACCACTCCCGACAATCGAAGGTCGACTGGATCGAAGGTCAGCTGGTTCCCGAAGTGTACGACGCGCGGCTTTTCGCCGAGGTTTCGCTTTCGCCGAGGTTTCCCCGTCAGCCCTTGAGGCCGCTGGCGAAGCCCTTGATGACGTGCCTCTGGAGCAGGAAGTAGACGAGGAGGACCGGCACGATCGCCAGCACCATCCCGGCGAAGATGACGCCCCACTGCGTGGTGAACTCCCCCTCGAAGGCGAAGATCGCCACCGGCAGCGTCTGCTGCGGACTGCCACCCACGTAGAGCAACGGGGTCAGGAAGTCATTCCAGATGTTGATGCCGGCGAGGATGACGACCGTCCCGGTGACCGGACGCAGCAGCGGGAAGACGATCCGGCGGAACGCCGTGAACGTCGTCGCGCCGTCGATGGCCGCGGCCTCCTCGTACTGCCGCGGCAGGGCGCGGGTGAACCCGGCGTAGAGGAAGATGACGAGCGGAAGCTGGTGGCCGACCTCGAAGAGGATGAGCGAGGTGTAGGTCCGCAACAGGTTGACGTCCCGCATGAACTGGTAGAGCGGCACCATGCCGAGCTGCAGCGGGATCATCAAGCCGAGGAGGAAGAGCAGGTACAGCCCGTAGCTCAGGCGGGTCGCTCGTCGCGCCAGCGCGTAGCCGGCCAACGACCCACAGGCCACCAGCAACGCCACGGAGAGTCCGGTCACGGTGATGCTGTTGACCAGGGCGTGCCCGAGGTCGCCGCGTTCCCAGGCGGTCGCGTAGTTCTCCAGATGGAGCCGGGGCGGCAGGCCGAGCGGATCGGCCGCGAACTCCGGCGGCGTCTTCAGCGAGATGGTCAGGAAGACGTAGAAGGGGAAGAGGAAGACCGCCGCGACCGCGAGCATGCCGAGCTCGGCGCCGAGGCGGCGACCGCGACGAACCCGGACGCTCACGCCTCCACCTCGAACCGTCGCAGTGCGCGCAGCTGGAGGAACGCGAACGCGAACACGATCATGGTGAGGACGAGGGCGATCGCCGCGGCGTAACCGTACCGTCCCGACACGAACGCCTCCTTGTACATGATCACCGAAAGGGTCTCCGTCGCGTAGCCCGGGCCGCCGCCGGTCATGACGAAGACCTGGTCGAACAGCTTGAGCCCGCTGATGAGGGTGAGGGACATCGCGACCGTGGTCGCCGGGATCAACAGCGGAATCGTCACGTACCGCAGCCGCTGCCACCATGACGCGCCATCGATGGCGGCGGCCTCGAGCACCTCGGCCGGGACACCCTCCAGGCCCGCCAGGTAGATGACCATCGTGAGGCCGGCGTGCTGCCAGATGATCACCCCGATCACGCTGGCCAGCGCGATGTCGCCGTCACCGAGCCAGTTCTGGGCGAGACCGCCCAGACCCAGCTCCCGCAACGCGTCGTTGAGCGGCCCAGCCGGGGTGAGCGTGTACCGCCACAGGAAACCGATGACCACCGGCGGAAGCAGCGCCGGCGCGAAGAACACCGTGCGCAAGAGGTTCCTCGTCACCAAGGCCGAGTGCAGAGCCAACGCCAGCGCGAGACCCACCACGGTCTGGATGACCGTGGTGGCCGCAGCGATGACGAGGGTGTTCCACAGCGCGGTCCGCGCCGGCGGGCTCGAGAAGAGCTCGGCGAAGTTCGCCAGCCCGACGAAGTTCGGCGCAACGTTGCGGCCCGTCCAGTCGGTGAACGCGTACCACGCGCCCGCCACGGTCGGATACAGCACCACGAGCGCGTAGAACGCCAGGGCCGGCACGACGAACAGGTACCACGTGCCACCGCGACGATCTGCCAAGGTGCGACCGAGCTCCTGCGCCTCGACGCGCTCGGCGGGACGGTCGAGCCGTACGGTCACGGAGTCCCCTTGTCGTACTCCTGGTCCATCTCGGTGAGCAACTGCTCGGTCGTGATCTTGTTGTCAAACAGGAGTTGACCCGACTGCAGCAGCCGCTGCTGGGTATCGCCGTTCGGCCACAGGTAGTTGGCGTAGGGCGTGGTACGACCTTGCTCGATCAGCGGCAGGATCGGGTCCAAGACCGCGCTCTCCAGCTCCACGTCGACGTCGAGTCCGGGAAGCACGCCCATGGCGTTCGCGTACGCCGCGACATTCTCGGGCCTGGCAAGGAACGCGATGAAGTCCTTGGCGGCCTCGACGTTGTCCGAGGCCGCGTTGACGGCGAGGAAGTCCGGCGCGAGCGGCACGTGCGTGTCCCCAGGGTCGTCGGTCGCCGGCAGCGCGAAGACGCCGAAGGCCTCGGCGCCTTGCTCCGCGTAGCTGAACAGCTGCGGGAGCCCGGCGGAGACGAGGAGCAGCATCGCCGCCTCGCCCTTGGCGACCGACTGCATCCCCTGGTCGAACGGGATGCCCAGCGCGCCCTCGCTGAAGAACCCCGCGTCCCGCAGCTCGAGCCACTTGGCGAAGACCTCGTTCCAGCCGGGATGGTCGACGAAGTCGACCTCACCGGCGCGCATCCGGTCATCCAGGTCGGGCTCCTCGGCGTAGACCAGGGTGGCGCCCAGCGCGTACATCCAGAACTGCAAGTAGATGCCGTCCTGGAACGGCGCCGCGATCGGTGTGACGCCCGCGCCGCGCAGCCTCTCGCAGACCTGGAGCAGCTCGCTCCACGTCGTCGGTGGCTCGACCTGCGCGTCGGCGAACACCTCCTTGTTGTAGGCCATGACGATCGCGTTGCGGCTCACCGGGAACGCCATCGTCTTCCCGTCGACGCCAGCCAACGGACGCGTGTCGTCCGACAGACGCTCCGTCCACGGCTCGTCGGACAGGTCGGCCAGATCCCCGTCGGAGGCCAGCACCCCCACCGCGACCGGGCTGCTGTAGCCGGGTGAGACGCGGATGAGGTCGGCGGCGGTGCCGCTGGTGAGCTGCACCCGCAGCTGCTGATTGAGGTCGTTCGTCTCAGCGGACGACACGTCGATGGTCACACCGGTGGCCCGCTCGTACTTTTCGATGAGCGGGGTCAGCCCGGTGTTCAGCTCGGTGTTCACGTACGCCGTGAGCGTGGTCGTGTCGCCGTCGCCCCCGCTCGCGTCACCTCCGTCGGTGTTGACGAAACCGCAGCCGGCGAGCGTCAGGGCCAGGCTCCCCGCGAGGACGGTCCTCCGTCGTACCCGACGGCCGGTGGCCAGAGATGCGGTGGTCGTGGTCATGAGAGTCCCCCTTGCGTGCTCACGCGTCCGACACCGCGTGGTCGAGGTCGGGTTGAGTCCGTGGCGCATCCGGGTCGCCAGGCACGATCGCGCCGTAGCGGCGGATGGCGGCTCGGATGTCGTCGACCGGCACGTCCTGCATGCGGCACCCGGCGCGCGCGGCGAGAGCGGCCATCGCGCCGGCCGCCTGACCCATGCCCATGCAGGAGGCCTGCACGCGGTACGCGGAGTTGGCGGCCTGGTCCCCGCTGACGCAGCGGCCGGCGACGGCGAGGTACCCGTTCTCACGCGGGATCATCGCCGCCCGCGGGATCGTCGGGAACGTGCCGTACCGGAGCGGCCGGATGTCGATGCCGTGGCCGTCCGGACGATGGACGTCGACCGGGTAGAAGCTGTACGAGACGGCGTCCGGCCACATCCGGCCGGAGACGTAGTCCTCCTCGGTGATGGACACCAAGCCGTCGATCGTGTACGTCTCGCGGATCCCGGTCTCGATCGCCCACGACTCGATGCGCAGGCCCGCAAGACCCGGCTGCCCCTTGAGGAAGGTGTAGAGGCGCATCATGGCCCGTCGGCCGGCGAGCTCCGCCGCCGTCTTCGCCGCGCTGGTCTCGGCGCCCGCCCCGGGGACGTGGATGGCGTTCTCCCCGCGGTTGCGCAGGAACGTGGCGATCGAGTCGGAGGAGACGTCACCGGGCTGGAGCCGCCCGTCGGCCAGAGCCTCGGCGTACGCGCGCTCCAGCGCGTCCAGGTCGAGCGCGTCGAGGTCGTAGCCGCCGAGACGGATCATGAGCGTGCCGGGCTGGCGGTGCGGGTTGCTGCGTCGTGTGAGTCCGGCGAGCGCCACCACATCCGCGTCACCCGTGCAGTCGAGGATCCGACGTGCGCGGACCGGGACCAAGCCCTGCTTGGTGCACAAGGTGACATCCCAGCCGTCGTCTCGCCACGCGACCGCACCCACCATCGTGTGCAGCAGCAGGTCGACGCCGGCGTTCGTCACCGTCTCGTCGATGACGGCCGCGTAGATCGCGGGGACGACGGGGATCTGGAGCTTCCAGTGCGGCAGGTCCCATCGGCTGAAGTCCGGCAGGTGATCCCCGGCGACCTCCACGGCCCGCCGCACCATCTCCCAACCGATGCCGGCGATGATCTGCCGGCCCCACGCGTGGAACAGTCCCGGGAGGGCCACGCCGGCGACCGTGGTCGTCCCACCCAGCGCGCCGTTCTTCTCGACGAGCAGGGTGCGGCTGCCTAGGAGTGCGGCCTGGACCGCGGCCGGGCACCCGGCGGGACCGCCACCGACCACCAGGACGTCGTACTCCTCCGTCACCCGGACCTCCCTGGCACGTGCCGCCTCCCAGCGCTCCTCCGCCGCCTCCGTCTCGCGGACGAACGCCCGGCGACGGAGGGGCGGCCTCAGGAGACGGTGCGTGGCAAGGATCCCTGATTGTGACGGTCAGTGGTGCGCGGCTCACCCGACTCCACGCAGATGTGGTCCGGGATCGGACACCACGCGGAGGGCGCTCCCCGGGTGAAAGCGAAGGCCCTCCCCGCGGGGCGCGGGGAGGGCCTCGAGTCGAGAACGGATGTGCAGCCGGGAGGCGTCGCCGGTCAGGCCGGGACGGCCTCGGCGCCCGTCTTCGACGGATCCACGGGAATCCCTGGACCCATGGTCGTCGACAGCACGACCTTGCGGATGTACCGGCCCTTGGCGGCCGACGGCTTGAGCCGGATCACCTCGTCGAGCGCCGCGCTGTAGTTCTCGAGCAGCTGCTGCTCAGAGAAGGACGCCTTGCCGATGATGAAGTGGAGGTTGGCGTGGCGGTCGACGCGGAACTCGATCTTTCCGCCCTTGATGTCGGAGACCGCCTTGGCGACGTCCATGGTGACGGTGCCGGTCCGGGGGTTCGGCATGAGACCGCGTGGACCGAGCACACGGCCGAGCCGCCCGACCTTGCCCATCTGGTCGGGGGTGGCGACGACGGCGTCGAAGTCGAGCCAGCCGCCCTGGATGCGCTCGATGAGGTCGTCGGAGCCGACGTAGTCGGCCCCCGCCGCGCGCGCCTCCTCCGCCTTCTGGCCAGCGGCGAAGACCAGGACCCGAGCGGTCTTACCGGTGCCGTGCGGAAGGTTGACGGTGCCGCGCACCATCTGGTCGGCCTTGCGGGGGTCGACGCCGAGCCGCATCGAGACGCCGACCGTCTCGTCGAACTTCCGCTTCGCGGCACCCTCCTTGGCGAGCTTGATCGCGTCGAGCGGGTCGTAGAGCCTGGTGCGGTCGATCTTCTCGGCGACGGCTCGGTAGGTCTTGCTGCGCTTCATCGAAACTCTCCTGCTCAGTGGTCGGGAGTTGTGGTGCGGGCCAGCGCGGGCCCTCCCACGGTCGGGGTTCGCCGGCTCGATCAGTCGCTGACCGTCACGCCCATCGAGCGCGCGGTGCCCTCGACGATCTTCATCGCCGCGTCGATGTCGTTGGCGTTGAGGTCCGGCAGCTTGGTTTGCGCGATCTCACGGATCTGGTCCCGGGTGATCGTGCCGACCTTCTCGCTGTGGGGCCTCGACGAGCCCTTGTCGAGACCGACGGCCTTCTTGATCAGCTCGACCGCCGGCGGGGTCTTCGTGACGAAGGTGAACGACCGGTCCTCGTAGATGGTGATCTCGACCGGCACGACATTGCCGCGCATCTGCTCGGTCGCGGCGTTGTACGCCTTCGTGAACTCCATGATGTTGATCCCGGTCGGGCCGAGGACGGTACCGACCGGGGGAGCCGGCGTGGCCTGACCGGCCTGCAGCTGGAGCTTGACCACGGAGGCGATCTTCTTCTTTGGAGGCATGGTTCGTTCGGGTCCTCTTGACTGGTCGATGCGGTGGGTGGGCGGGTCAGACCTTCTGGATCTGGTTGAACGACAGCTCCACCGGGGTCTCCCGGCCGAAGATCTCCACCAGGGCCCTGACCCGGCGCGCGTCGGGGTTGATCTCGGTGATCGTGGCGTGCAGCGTCGCGAAAGGCCCGTCGACCACCATCACGGAGTCACCCACCTGGAAGTCCACGACCTCCGGCGCCTTCTTCTTCTCAGGCTCCTTGGCCTGGACGATCGTGGGCGCCAGCATCTGCTCGACCTCTTCGAGGCTGAGCGGCACCGGCTGGTGGGCATGGCCGACGAAGCCGGTCACCGACGGGGTGTGGCGCACGGCTGCCCACGACTCGTCGGTCAGCTCCATCCGGACGAGGACGTAACCGGGCAGGGTCGTGCGCCGGACCATGCGGCGCTGACCGTTCTTGATCTCGGCAACCTCCTCCTGCGGAACCACCACCTCGTAGATGTAGTCCTCCATGTTGAGGGACTGGATGCGGTTCTCGAGGTTGCTCTTGACCCGGTTCTCCATCCCGGAGTACGTGTGGATGACGTACCACTCGCCCGGTTTGGACCGCAGCGCCGCGCGGAACTCCGCCAGCGCGTCGTCCTCCTTCTCCTCCTCGCCCTCGGAGTCGTCCGGGCTGGACTCCGGGTCGTCGGACGTGCTGTCGGAGGCGGCCTGGTCTGAGGCGGCGGCTTCCTGCGCGGCCTCCTCGACCTGGACAGCGTCAGCGGAGGCCTCGTCGGCAGGCCCGCCAGCGGACTCGGCGGCCGCCTGCTCCGACTCCGGACCCTTCGGGTCGCGGGTCTCGTCGTCGAGGTCGGACACTTGTGGCACTCCGTCTTCTTCTCTTGCGGCTTTGCGTGGGTCACCGTCCGGCGACGATCGCCTGGAGGCGTCGCGCCACCTGGTCAGCCGAAGATCTCGAACATAAGCCAGCCGATACCCAGGTCGAGGAGCGACACATACGCGATCACGGCCAGGACGAAGACGAGGACGACCACCCAGTAGGTGACCAGCTGCTCGCGCGTCGGCCAGATGACCTTGCGCAGCTCAGCGACGACCTGACGATAGAAGGTGGAGAGGCTGGCGAACGGTCCGCCACCTCTCTTCTTCTTCGTCGGGCGAGCACGCTCCGGGGTCGCGGTCGACCCGCGCGTCTCCGTCACTGTCCGTCCTCACCGGTCGTGGGTCCCGGCCGGTCACTCCGCCGGGCTTGTCTGGTCCGCACGGAGGGAGGGGCGTACGAGCCCTCCCCGCGGTGCCTCCGCGTGCCTAGCGCAGGCCGGCACGCACGACTGCGACCGTTCTGGCCGAGTCAGCAGGGCAGGAGGGACTCGAACCCCCAACCGCCGGTTTTGGAGACCGGTGCTCTACCAATTGAGCCACTGCCCTCCGGGGCCTATGCGCCAGCTCCGGTGCCGTCGCGACGTCGCGGGCACACGTCGAACGGGTCCCTCATAGACCGCCAGATGCCTGAGTGTACGGGGTCCACCGCCGACTGGTCGAACCGCCCCATCCCGCACCGTGTCGCATCGGCCAGGACGGCCCAAAATCGACCTGGCAACACGCACGCGATCACGGCGGGGGTGGCCGGACGCCCGGTCGCGACAAGTGCCACCATAACCCTATGACCAGCTCCGAGAACGGCCCGCACACACCGGGCACCAGCACACCCGCGGTCGCCTCCACCTCTGGGCGTCGGATCTCCGCCCGCATCGCCGGTATCGCGGAGTCCGCGACGCTCGCGGTCGACAGCAAGGCGAAGGCGCTCAAGGCCGCGGGGCGGCCGGTCATCGGCTTCGGCGCGGGCGAGCCGGACTTCCCCACGCCCGACTACATCGTCCAGGCCGCGTTGGATGCCGCTCGCGACACCCGCAACCACCGCTACACGCCGGCGGCGGGCCTCCCGGAGCTGCGGTCCGCGATCGCCGCGAAGACGGCGCGCGACTCCGGCTACCAGGTCGAGGCCAGCCAGGTGCTCGTCACGAACGGCGGGAAGCAGGCGGTCTTCGAGGCGTTCGCCGTGCTCCTGGACCCCGGCGACGAGGTGCTGTTGCCCGCGCCGTACTGGACGACCTACCCGGAGGCGATCACCCTCGCCGGCGGCGTGCCGGTGCCGGTCGTGACCGACGAGTCGCAGGGCTACCTCGCGACGATCGAGCAGCTCGACGCGGCCCGGACCCCGCGCACGAAGGTGCTGCTCATGTGCTCGCCGTCCAACCCGACCGGCGCGGTCTACTCGCCCGAGCAGATCCGCGAGATCGGCCGGTGGGCGTACGAGAACGGCCTGTGGGTGGTCACCGACGAGATCTACGAGCACCTCACGTACGACGGCGTGCGGAGCGCGTCGATCCCGGTCGAGGTGCCCGAGCTCGCCGACCGGTGCCTGGTTCTCAACGGCGTGGCCAAGACCTACGCCATGACCGGCTGGCGAGTCGGCTGGCTCATCGGCCCGCCGGACGTGGTCAAGGCGGCCACGAACTTCCACTCCCACCTCACGGGCAACGTCTGCAACATCGCCCAGCGCGCCGCCCTCGCGGCGGTCTCGGGTGACCTGTCCGCGGTCGAGCAGATGCGGCAGGCGTTCGATCGCCGCAGGCGCACCATCGTCGAGCTGCTGTCGGAGGTGCCGGGCTTCACGTGCCCGACGCCGAAGGGCGCGTTCTACGCCTTCCCCTCCGTCAAGGGCGCGCTCGGCCGGGTGATCCGTGGCCGGCGCCCGACGACGTCGGCGGAGCTCGCCGAGCTCATCCTCGACGAGGTCGAGGTGGCGGCGGTTCCGGGCGAGGCGTTCGGGACCCCCGGGTACCTGCGCTTCTCCTACGCGCTGAGCGACGAGGACCTCGTGGAGGGTGTGACCCGCGTCCAGAAGCTGCTGGCCGAGGCGTCCTCCTGACGGAGGCTGGCTGACGGAGGTTGGCGCTGACGACTCCCCCGCGGTCGCACGTGGCCCCGGCGGACGCCGCTGCACCCCAGGAGGGACGACGCTCGCTCCGGACGCTGCCGAAAGCCCACCTCCACCTGCACTTCACCGGGTCGATGCGCCACGAGACCCTGGTGGAGCTCGCGGACCGGCACGGCGTCCGACTCCCGGACGCGCTGCGGGACTCCTGGCCGCCGCACTTGACGGCCACCGACGAGAAGGGGTGGTTCCGCTTCCAGCGGCTGTACGACATCGCTCGCTCGGTACTGCGGGACGAGCAGGACGTCCGCCGGCTCATCCGGGAGACGGCGGAGGACGAGGCGGCCGAAGGGTCACGCTGGCTGGAGATCCAGGTCGACCCCTCCGGCTACGCCGGGAGGTTCGGTGGGATCACCCCGTTCACCGAGCTCGTCCTCGACGCCGTCCAGGAGGCCGCCCGGCGCACCGGCGTCGGTATCGCGGTGGTGATCGCCGCCAACCGGACCCGGCACCCGCTCGACGCCCGGACGCTCGCCCGACTCGCCGCGCAGTACGCCGGACGAGGGGTCGTCGGGTTCGGACTCTCCAACGACGAGCGTCGCGGGCGCGCCGAGGAGTTCGCCCGGGCGTTCGCCATCGCCACACGGGCGGGCTTGGCGAGCGTGCCGCACGGTGGCGAGCTGTGTGGACCCGACAGCGTCCGTGGATGTCTCGACGCCCTGGGCGCGACCCGAATCGGCCACGGCGTTCGAGCCGTGGAAGATCCTGCGCTCCTCGACCGGATCGCGGCTCGCGGCGTTCCCTTGGAGGTGTGCCCGGCGTCCAACGTCGCTCTCGGCGTCTACCCGGACGCCTCCGCCGTTCCACTGCGAGCGCTGTTCGCCGCGGGTGTGCAGATCGCGCTCGGTGCGGACGACCCGCTGCTGTTCGGCGTGCGCCTGACCGGCCAGTACCAAATCGCCCGTGAGCTGGGCTTCAGCGACTTCGAGCTCGCCGAGCTCGCTCGGATGTCCGTCCGCGCCTCCTGCGCGCCGAGCGACGTGCAGGCCAAAATCCTGGCGGACATCGACGCGTGGCTCGCGGGCGCCGACACCGAGCGGCCGACCGCCGGCTCCCTCGCGAGCTGACCACGCACGTGTCTCGTCGACGGGGGTCTCCTCGACAGGGCCTCCTCGACGGTGGTGGCGTCTCACTCCAACACACAGCCGACCAGGACGGGCTCGTTGACGAGGTCGATCCCGAACGCCGCTCGCACCCCAGCTCGGACCTCCCGTGCCAGCGCCAACAGGTCGGCCGTCGTGGCACCGCCCCGGTTGGTCAGAGCGAGCGTGTGCTTGGACGACAGGCGCACCGAGCCGTCGCCGTAGCCTCGGCCGAAGCCGGCGCGCTCGATCAGCCAGGCGGCACTGACTTTCACCAGCCCGTCGTCGGCTGGCCAGCGGGGCGCGTCCTCGGGCAGCGCGGCGGCGACACTCGCGGGGACGACGGGGTTGGTGAAGAACGAGCCCACGCTCCACGTGTCGTGGTCGTCCGGATCGAGGACCATCCCCTTACGGCGCCGCAGCTCCAGAACCGCGGAGCGGACCTCGGCGAGGGGCGCCCGCCGGCCGAGGTCGACCCCGAGCGTTCGGGCGAGCTCGGCGTAGCGGACCGGCGCGCTGGTGTCGCCGAGCCCGAGCTGGAGAACGACCTCGAGCACGGCGTACCGGCTGGGCTCCCGCTTGAACCTGCTCGTGCGGTATCCGAAGCCACACTCGGCCAGCGGAAAGGTGCGGGTCACGCCGTCCACGCGGTCCCACACCCGGACCTGGGCCAGCGTGTCGGCGACCTCCTGGCCGTACGCGCCAACGTTCTGGATGGGCGCGGCACCCACCAGGCCCGGGATGCCCGAGAGCGCCTCGATCCCCACCCAGCCTTCCTCGACCGCACGGGCCACGAACGGGTCCCACTCCTCGCCTGCGGCGATCCGGACCACCGCTCCGCCGCACGCGCTCGCCGACTCCACGCGCACGCCCTTGGTGCGCACCAGGACGACCGTGCCCGGGAAGCCCTCGTCGGCCACGACGACGTTGCTCCCACCCCCCAGCAGGAGCACCGGCTCCCCATCGGCGTCGCAGGCGCGCAGCACCTCCACCAGCTCGGCGGTGTCGTGGACCTCCACGATCCGCTTGGCCGGACCGCCGAGACGGAGCGTGGTCAGCTCGGCGAGCGGAACGTCGAAGAGCTCGTTCACGATGCCGTGGTCACTCTCCCGGTCGTGTCCAGCCTCATCCCCGGTCGGGTGGCGACCCAACCAACGGTGCGGGCCATCCTGGTCAGTCGAGCCTGGTCAGTCGAGCCGGACGAAGGCACGTGCGGCACCGAACACCTTCTCGCCGCCGCACTCCGCCGTGACGTCCACGCGGTAGAGGCCGTCGTCCCGCTTGTCGACCACCTTCCCGCCGAACCTCACCTCGACGCCCTCGTCGGTGTCGGGGACCACGACGGGCCGCACGAAACGGACGGAGTACTCCACCAACCGGGTCGGGTCGACCAACCAGTCGGTGAGCATCCTGGCCCCCAACGCCATGGTGTACATCCCGTGAGCGATCACATCGGGAAGGCCCACCTCTCGGGCGACCCGAGGATTCCAGTGGATGGGGTTGAAGTCGCCGGAGGCACCGGCGTACCGAACCAGGTCCGACCGCCGAATCCGCGCTGTGAGCGGCGGCAGCTCGGTACCCAGCTCCACGGTTCCGGCCGTCGGGACGCTCATCTGGTCTCCTCCCGGTGGACGATGCTGGCGAACGCCGTGCAGACCGGATCTCCGTCGACCCCGGTGATCTCAGTCCGGGTCGAGATCAGGTCGGCGCCGGCGACCTGCCGCACCCGCTCGATCGTCAAGGTGCCCACGAGCCGATCGCCGCTGTGGATCGGCCGGGTGTAGGCGAACCGCTGGTCGGCGTGCGCCACGCGGTGGAGCGCCAGCCCGGTGGACGGGTCGGTGAAGAGCTGGTTGAGCAGGCTGAACGCCACGACGATCGGGAACGTCGGCGGAGCCACCACGTCCGGATGGCCGAGCGCCCGGGCGGCGTCCGGGTCGCGGTACGCGGGGTTGGGGTCGCCCACGGCATCCGCGAACTCCCGGATCTTCTCTCGACCCACCTCGTACGGCACGGACGTGGAGTAGGTGCGACCCACGAGAGCGGCGTCAACAGGCATGATGCGACGGTACCGAAGCGGGACGCCGGACTTGCGTCGACCCGCGCCGTCTGTCGAGAGGCTCGTGGCGGGACCGAGCCGCGCGGGTGATCGGACGAACCCGGCGTTCCGGCGCGCCAGAGCAGACCGCCGATCCGACTCCCGAGCGGTTCCTCGGCGATGCCCAACACGACGAGGCCGACTCCCTCGAGTGGGAGCCGGCCCACGAAGCGCGCGTCAGGTTGGTGGACAATCCGCCACGCGGCGGTGACGACCCGCGACTAGCGGGTTTCCCGGTGGACGCGGTGCGTGCCGCAGCGCGGGCAGAACTTCCGGATCTCGAGCCGGTCGGGGTCGTTCCGGCGGTTCTTGCGCGTGATGTAGTTACGCTCCCGGCACTCGGTGCACGCCAGCGTGATCTTCGGGCGGACGTCGGAGCTCTTGCTAGCCACGGGATGCCTCTTGTCCGGTTGGTCGAATCTCGGACCCGACCCGATGGGCTCACCATCGGGCCCGGCCGCCTTGGTAGCGGTGGCCGGACTCGAACCGGCGACACAGCGATTATGAGCCGCTTGCTCTACCGACTGAGCTACACCGCCGCCGGACCGGGAACCACCCCATCGGGCGGGTCCGGCCACAGAGCCCCAATACGGATTCGAACCGTAGACCTTCTCCTTACCATGGAGACGCTCTACCGACTGAGCTATTGGGGCGGGCGAAAACCGAGGATACAAGAACCTCCGACGGGATCGGCAACCGACTCCCACCCTCCCCTTGGCCCAAGCCCCGAGACCCAAGGCCCGGGCTCGATCGCGAGGGCGGCGGGGCGATCGCACATCCCGCGTTCGGGAGTTTCCCCGGCAACGCCGACGTAGTCTAGGGCCTCGGCTCGCCGCTCACCACATCGGCGAGGCTGCCGTCCGCCCGGTGGAGCGCCACGCTGGAGCGAGCGCGATTGAACACTCCGGCGCCCCCGCTGCCCGCTACCGACGCGTCCGGACCCACGTACACCGAAAGTGTCCCGCCGGCCGGGATCGGCTGATCGGCGCCGATGTGGACGCGATAGCCGGGATCGTCGCGGAGGAACCACCCGGTCACGTCGACCGGCCGGTCGGCGACGTTACGCAGGACGACGTGGGCGGCGGTCGCTGGCTCCGGGGCGTGGGCAGTCGCTTGATCGCCGTCACGTCCATCCGGACCACCGGGCGTGTCCGTCCCCGAGACGGCCACTCGCTCGATGACCACGGTCGGCTCGGGGAAGGGCGGCCGCCCGGCAACGAGCGCCGTCATCACAGCCGGGTAGTTCTGGATCAAGCCATCGGCCCCCTGGACGAGGAGAGCCACCGCCGACACGGGGTCGTTCGGGGTCCAGAACGCCGTGCGCAGACCCGCCGCCCGCATCCGCACGATGTCGCCAGCGCGCAGCTTCCGCTGGTTCGGGACGAAGAAGTCGACCCATCGGGCGAGCTCGCGAAGCGTTGCGTCGTCGGGCACCCGCTCGGCGATCGCGCCGACGGTGACGTCCGGCCCGACCTCCTCGACGAAGCGGGCCAGGACGTCGAGGTTGAACGACGTCACGGTCAGCCGCGTCCGGTCGTCGAGCCAGTCGCCCGGCGTCCGCCGCAGCACGTCTACCGTGGCCCGCACCAGGTCGGGGTTGGGCACCGGGCTCTTCAGCTCCGCCCACAGCCCGAGCCCGTGCTCCCGGAGCACCTCCAAGGCCTCGTCCAGCGTGGCGATCTGGACGCCGGCGTACGCGTCGTCGAACCACGACCCGGCGTCGAGCTTGCGCAGCTCGGCGAGCGTGAACGCCGAGACCGGAGCGTCCGCCCGCTCCGGATACAGCTCCGCGACATTCGTCGTGCGCCTCAGCGTCCGGTCGTGGAAGAGCACGGGCACACCGTCGCTGGTGAGCACGACGTCGACTTCGACGAAGTCGGCACCTTGGCGAGCGGCCTCCTCAATGGCGACGAGAGTGTTCTCCGGCGCCAGCCCTGACGCCCCGCGGTGAGCGATGACGAGCGCCCTGTCCCGTCTCGCCGACGCTCCGTCCGTTGACGCCGCACTCATCTCTGACGCCTCGACCATCGCAGCGCTGTCCATCGAGCGCACCTCTCCCACGAGCGGAACCTTCCCCATGCGCGAACCTAGGGCGCAGCGTCGGCGTGGCGGGCTCTCGCGCCACGGCGCCGCGCCCACGGCTCAGCCTTTCAGACGCTCGTCAGCGCCACGCGTTCGCATCCCCCGCGCTCGCGTCGGAGCTGCCGTACGAGTGGGAGCGGCGACGTCATGAGGCGACGTCACGGACCATCCGCGTACACCACTCGGACGCCATTTCCAGACGACCTGGTGGGAATTCACTCCGTCGCTACCGCGTTTCACGACACGCCTCAGTCACACGTCACTGGGGTGACGAGCCACGCTTGCTAGGAAGGCCCCATGCACATCGGAGTCGTGTTCCCACAGACCGAGATCGGCGCGGACCGCGGAGCCATCCGCGCGTATGCGGTGGGGGTCGAAGAGCTCGGCTACCACCACATCATGGCGTACGACCACGTGCTCGGAGCCGATCCGGCGGCCCACCCGGGTTGGTCCAAGCCGTACAAGCACACTGACACCTTCCACGAGCCGTTCACGCTGTTCGGCTTCCTGGCAGGCATCTGCACGCTCGAGCTGATGACGGGCGTCATCGTGCTGCCCCAACGTCAGACCGCGCTCGTGGCCAAGCAGGCCGCCGAGATCGACATCCTCACCGACGGCCGGTTCCGGCTCGGTGTGGGAGTCGGCTGGAACCACGTGGAGTACGAAGCCCTCGGCACTGACTTCACGAACCGCGGGCGCCGCGTCGAGGAGCAGGTCGACCTGATGCGCCAGCTGTGGACCACGCCGTCCCTCACCTACCGCGGGGAGTACCACCAGGTCACCGGCGCTGGGATCGCGCCGCTACCCGTGCAGCGCCCGATTCCGATCTGGTTCGGCGCCAACAGCGCGCCACGTGCCCTTCGTCGTGCCGGCCGACTGGCCGACGGCTGGCTGCCGCAGTTCCAGCCCGGGCCGGAGCTCGACGCGGCGATCGCGCACGTTCACGAGGGAGCTCGCTCGGTCGGGCGTGATCCGGCGTCCCTGGGCATGGAGGGCCGGATCACGGTGCGACGTGACACTCTCGACGAGGTGAAGGAACTAGTTGACAGGTGGCGGGACGTGGGAGCCACCCATCTCGCCATCTCGACGATGGACGCCGGGCTCCGGAACGTCGACGAGCACCTCGAGCTTCTCGCGAACACCATGACGGCGCTCCGCTGACGCAGTGTGCCGCCTCCGCTCGCTGAGACGGCGCGCCGTGTCCGCGGCGCGTCGTCTCAGTGTCGGCTTCGCCGCAGCATGGCGATGATCGCCGCCGTGGCCCCGATCGCCGCCATGATGATGCTGGTGGTCTTGAGTCCGCGTCGGGACCCCTTGGTCGACGGAGACTGCCGCCGCGCCGACGACCGCTTGAGAACTGCCATAGGACACCCCTTTCGACGACCCGATCGGACGGGTTCGCACGAATGCTTCCGTCGCCCCGTGCCGGCCACGTCGCCCGTCGAGGGTGAAAGTCATCGGACGCGCGTCCTCGACGTGTCGCGGTCCTCTCGACACGCGCCGTGTGGTGATCGCCTCGTGCTGCGAGCGCACTCCCCCGCCGTGTACGGTCAGGCGGCGTGGCGTCGGCAGCCCGCGATTTCCCACGCCGGCGGACCGGTCAGCTCGCCAGGTTCGCGGCGTCGTCGAACTCGCCCTTCTTGGCGCCGTCGAGGAAGCAGTCCCACTCGTGGTGGTCGTACACCAGGACGCGGCGCTCCGCGTCACCCTTCACCCGCATCAGCACCCACTCACCGGTGAAGGCGACCTCGATGGCGCCTGGTTCGTCACTCGACGATTTCCACTGCAGCGTGTCGAGGTCGACGCCGAGGTCGTCGACGGTCGGCTTGGTTCTGCTCACTCCGCTCTTCCTTCCTGTCGTCGTTCTCGACCCTGTCGTCGTTCTCGACGCGTCGCCGGTGAGCCTGTCGTGCCACGGCCGGCCATCGTGTGTCCGAATCCGGCCGGGGTCGTGCATCCCCGGCGAGGGTCTCTCTCCCTGGTCGCCAGCGGCTCGGCAGGCTAACACCGTCCCAACCTCTGACGTTCGCGATTCGAGGGCTCGAGACAACGCACTTGTGAATCACAAATTCAGGAGGCACTATATGCGGACGAGCTGTCGCGAGGGACAGACACGCGTGGATGAAGGAGGCACTGGGTGAGCGACGCCTACGGTGCCACCATCGCCAAGCGGCGACTGTCCCGCCGGCTCACCGAGCTTCGGCTCGCCAGCGGCTTTACGGCGAACCAGGTCTGTGACCGGTTGAACTGGGGCCGCGGCAAGGTCGGGCGGTACGAGGCCAACGCGTGGGTCCGGCCGGAGATGAGTGACATCCGGGACCTGCTCCGACTCTACGGTGCCGATGAGGAGACGAGCAGCGAGATCGAGGAGCTCGCGCAGCGGGCCCGCGTCCGGGCTTGGTGGCGCGACTACAGCGACGTCTTCGACAACGAGTACCCCGGCTACGAGAACGACGCCGTCCGCATCCGTGCCTACGCGCCCCTCATGATCCCCGGGCTGTTGCAGACGCCGGCGTACATGGAGGCCCACATGCGCCTCACCACCAGGCCCTCGACCTGGCGCAACCGCGTGGTCGGCGCCCGTCTGCGTCGCCAGGAGATCCTCACCCGGAAGCCGAGCACCGCACCGGAGTACGTCGCCATCCTCACCGAGGCAGCCCTGCAGTACCGCTGGGGAACCGCAGCCGAGCGGCGCGACCAGCTGGAGCACCTGGTGGAGATGAGCCGGCTGCCGAACGTCGAGATTCGCCTGCTCCGGTTCGTCGATGGCCCGCATCCTGGGATGTGCGGTCCCATCAACATCTTCGACTTCCCCGACGGAGAGCCGCCCATGGCCTACATCGAGACGGACTTCGCCCTCCAGGAGGTGGCGAAGGAGGACGAGGTCAAGGCCTTGGTCGAGATCTTCGAACGGGCCCGCGCCGTGGCCCTGGAACCGCCAGCGACCACGGCGTACCTCAAACAGGAAGCAGAAAAACTGGAGTAGCCATGATCGACCTGTCCAAGGCTCAGTGGAAGAAGGCGTCCAAGAGCGGCCAGAACAACGCTGGCTGCGTCGAGGTCGCGGCGAACCTCCCGGGTGTCACCGCGGTGCGTGACAGCGTTCACCCCGAGCGGGGCGCCCACGTCGTCAACCGCGCAGCCTTCGCCGCCTTCCTCGCGGACGTGAAGGCCGGGCGCTACGACATCTGAGCCGTCTCCCGTGACAGGTGCCCCCGGAACGGAGCGGAGATCCGGGGGAACCTCGCAGGCCAGGTCCCCCCGGAGCGGAGATCCGGGGGGACCTGTTCTCTCCCACTCCACGTAGGAGCAGGGGGTCACCATACCGCGACATGACGCCACTGGCCTACCGCGGCGCGCGATCTTCGAGACCCGCTCCGACCTCGGTCATCGCACCCTCGGCGGGTGTCTTCCAGGACCGCCGGGTCCGTGGCTGTCCGCGGGTCGAAGAACCGCGTCTGCGCCATCGCGGTGAAGCAGTGAGGCGCTATCTGCTCGCACACACGTTCGACCGAGGCTGCGACCGGACACACGACCGCTGACCAACTCGGTCAGTGCTGGATCTTTCTCAGGTTGTGATTGTCAAGAGCATGATTCGTGCCATACGCTTCGGTATGTGTGATTCACAGATTCGGAGACAGGAAAGGCTGAGCTTCATGTTGCGACCGCCTGCCAGTCACCTCCCTGGGGACCTTCCGGAGGGAGGCATGGGAAGCCACGGAGTTCCCGACGGTGAGGGCGCCGCATTCCTTGATCCACAATGCGGAGAACGCTTCCCGAACGGCTGGTATGCGCGGTCTCGCAGGCCGGGGTGGTATCGGTGCGCCGCCACGGGCTGGTACGCGCGGTCGCTTGGCTCCGGTACTCCCGCGCTCTCCCCGTCCCGCCGTCTGGCACCTGAGTCCGCGTTGCGGTTCGCCGGACCGCCCACTCGCCTCTGTCTCCTCATCTGACCCACGCCGCCCGCGTCCGTATCCCCAGACTTCGGAACGGAGACTCGATGAAGAGCTCGGTTGACCTGGAGGCGGACCTCCCACAGCGGCGCCGCCCACGCGGGCGGCGTCAACGGTCCCGAAGGGCGAGGTCCACCCGGTCCACCGTCATCCCTGTCCATGTCCCCGGTATCGGCCTGGTCGAGTGGTCCCGGGCGCAGATCGATGCCCATGCCGAGCTCACCGGTCGCACACATCGCCCGGACGAGTCCCCGCTAGCTCTCCGCCTCCGGTGGTCACCCCTGCCCATCCCATGGGCTGAACGCCGGAGGCCGTGTTGTACCGCCTGCGCGTTGGATTGGCCCTGTCCCGAGGTGCGCTGGGCCCGTGACTGGCTCGGCGCCAGGAGCCGCTTCTTGAGATTGAGCCCACAACGCTTCGCGTGAGCTGCTCGGACCCATTCCTCGAACAACAACGGTGATCCCGGGGGTGGAGCGCCCGCTCCTGGAGCGACGAGACGACATGGAGGGAGACCAACCACACAATGGCCGCCATTCACGAGTTCGACCAGGACAACGTGAGTGCGCAACACGCCGTGGAGTTCGAGGACCTCGTCACCGCGGCCCGCATCTTGGTCCGCCTTCATGACTCACAGGGATTCGGCATCGGGGTGCGTTGGCGATGGGGGTTCATTCCCGTCCTGTACGGCAAGAAGCGGACCTGTGTGGTGTGTGAGGAGCCGTGGCCGTGCTGGCGAGCACGATGGGCCGCGTCGACCCTGTCGACCCTCGACGGCGTATGGCGTGAGCTCACCGGTGAAGACCTCGCCTCGGAGTACGGCTACGGCATGGATGGCAGCCAGCTCGACACGCTGCGACAGACTCTCCAGAGGACCACTCTTCAGGGAACCGTGGAGACGGCCGACGTGAGCCTCGAGCGACGTGCCGGGTGATGGACCGCCCTCTCGGAACCGCGTCTCGTCCAGGACCATCAACGTCCAGGACCTCCGAGCGCCCGCGCCGGCGTTAGGCTACGATGGTCGCGGTTGCGTTTTCGTGTACGTGTTCAGCTTTGCTCTCACGCCCGCGAAAGCTCGATGCGGGCGGTTGCCCTGACCAGGTGATGGTGGGCGTTCGCCGCTCGAAGTGACCAGGCGGGTTTCGGACTTCGGGCCTGCCTCCACCCATCACCCACAGGAGATGCAATGACTCAGGGCACCGTGAAGTGGTTCAACCCAGACAAAGGCTACGGCTTCATCAGGCCTGACGACGGCGCCAAGGACGTCTTCGTCCACTACTCCGAGATCGTCGGAGAGGTCGGTGGCTTCCGCACGCTGGAGGAGAACCAGCGAGTGGAGTTCGAGGTGACGCAGGGAGCCAAGGGGCCCCAGGCGAGCCACGTCCGCGGTCTGTGAACGACGCGACAGCCTGGTCTTGAGCACCAGGTGTCACGTGAAGGGTTCGCCCGCGCGCTCCCACGCGTGGGCGGCCCTTCGTCCCCCAGCGTTTCGTGGAGACGGGCGGCAGGTCCGTATCCTCCACATCGCCCGACACCTCCCCCATGTACCTCGAGCCCGTGCAGGGGAGCTGGTCCTGTGACGGTTGTCCAGCGGTTCTGCTGAAGACCCCTTCCGTACGAGCGGACTCACCTACATTCGAGGTGTTCGCGGTTCGTCCCGCCCGCAACCTGGCGGGTCGGACCACGGGAACGGGGGTTCTGTCATGCGCATACGGTGGCTCGTCGCGACGCTTGGCGTCAGCTGTCTGGCGATCGTCGGCTGCTCCGGTGGCTCCAGTGGACCCACCCCCTCGCCCACCGCGACGACACCCGCGAAGTCCCCGACGGGCACCGCCATCGGCGACAAGCTCGACGTCGCGGGTCTGGCCGCCACCTACCACGGGACCAAGGACGTCCGTGGGGACCATTCGGTCTACATCGAGATGGAAGACAACTACTTCGCGCCGACGGTTCTCCGTGGCCGTCCTGGCCAGCGGCTCCTGGTCAAAGTGGAGAACGAGAGCCAGTCACCTCACACGTTCACCACCGCCGACGGCCAGGTCGACATGGAGGTGCAACCGGGCATGGTCGCCGAGGCGAGAGTGACCCTACCGCGATCTGGCAATCTGTCCTTCTTCTGCAAGCTGCAGAAGGCGAACGGTATGGCTGGAGGATTCACGGTCTCTGGACCGCTCGACGCGCCAGGCAAGACCATCACGCCGTACGACCGCTGACCCTCGCGATCAACCAGTCACGCCGGTCGCGGACAGACGCTGGCCGGTCCAGGCCGTCCGACGTGAAGGACGGGGAGACGTCCGCGTCCAGCAAAGCGACGGGGCCGGGCGTCGTCACCGCCACACCACACCGGCCCTCGCGTCCCCACAAGGTCGTACGTCGACGTCCGCGACAACGGCGCCGCGTCGACGTCATCGTCAACGAGACCAACGTCTGCATCGACGACACGTTGAGCGAGGCTTTCCACCGGGAGGCCTCCTCGACCAACGCTTCGTCGCCGGGTCTTGCGTACGACACCAACATCACGATCGAGACGATCCCGACGCGCGTCCCGGGTGGACCCAACACCGTCATCGTCGGCGGGTGCCGCACCCCTGGGCGAGGGCATCCACACCGCACCGGGCGTTCGGACTGACCTCATCGCCCACACCAGCCTCCGGCCCGACGCGAGCGGCCGTCGATCGAAGCAGGCGGGAGGCCATCGTCAAGGTCAGCCTGACGTGGCGGAACCAGCGGGGTTGTCGCGGCGATCTTCCGTCCCTACGATGAGCGCGACGTCACGGAAAGGACGGCGCGCATGCGGGCTCGGGTGGCGAGTCGAGTCGCATTCCTGGTCGGCGGCCTCGCGTTGGTGGCGACTCCCGCGTCGGCCATGACACCGACCGAGGGCGGGATGAGCGCCACCGCCGACGTGACGACACGAACCTACGCCAGCTCTTCGGCGAACCTGGCGAACCCAGAGCGGGGCTTCTACCACCACACCGAAACCCACTACCGTGCCGACGGATCCGGCTACGTTCCCCTCGACGCCGCGCGCCTACGCGCCTGGCGCGAGGAGGAGAAGATCACTCAGATCCTGCGGGTCTTCTACCTGGAGAAGTTCGTCGACACCGACCGCATCGACCCTGGCTACCTCGACCTGCTGCGGGCCGACTTCGCCACGGCGCGGGCGGCCGGGGTGAAGGTGATCGTGCGCTTCGCGTACGCCCAGCCCAAGGACGACTGGCCCTACCAGCCACCCTACGGCGACGCGCCTAAGGAGCGCGTGCTGCGGCACATCGAGCAGCTCGCGCCCGTCCTGCGCGAGAACGCCGACGTCATCGCCACCGTCCAGGCCGGCTTCATCGGCTTGTGGGGCGAGGGCTACTACACCGACCACTTCGTCGCCGACCCCCACGACCCCGGGACGGTGACCGACCAGGACTGGGCCAACCGGCGGGAGGTCTTCCTCGCTCTGCTGGATGCGCTGCCCGCGACTCGGACCATCCAGGTCCGCACGATGCAGATGAAGCAGAAGACGCTCGGCCGCTCGACCGGTGTCGACGGCGCGCTGACCGCTGCGGAGGCGTACACCGACACGCCGGTGGCCCGCATCGGCCACCACAACGACTGCTTCCTCGCCAGCCCCGACGACTTCGGCACGTTCCTGTCCGATCCCATCACCTTGGACCAGGAGTACCTCGCGGCGGAGACGCGTTTCGTCCCGATGGGCGGCGAGACCTGCAACGTCAACCCGCCCCGCTCAGAATGGCCGACCGCGTCCGCGGAGATGGCCCGCTACCACTACAGCTATCTCAACATCGACTACCACCGAGGCGTGCTGGCGAGCTGGGGCGACAACATCGCCGAGGCGCAACGGCGGTTGGGCTACCGGCTGCGGCTGATCGACGGCACCTTCACCGACACGGTCCGTCCCGGACGGGCGTTCGCCATCGACCTCCGTCTCCACAACGAGGGGTGGGCGGCGCCCTACAACCCACGGGATGTCGAGATCGTGTTGCGCGGTGAGTCCAGGTCGTACGTCGTTCCCGTCGACGCGGATCCACGGCGCTGGGCGCCGGGCACGACCAGTGCGCTGTCCATCCGGGCCTGCGCCACCCTGCCGCCGGGTCGCTACGACGTCCTGCTGAACCTCCCCGCGCCCGAGAAGCGACTCCGCTCGCAGGACACACGACCGGGAACCAACGAGAGCTACAACGCCGCGTACGCGATCCAGCTGGCCAACGAAGGCGTGTGGGAGGGGCGCACCGGCTACAACGACCTCGGGCACACACTCGTGGTCGACCCGCATGCGGCGGCGACACCTCGGTGTGGCGCGGGGACGGTGACGCCGCGACCGCAGCCGCTGCCGCACTGACCCCATGCCGACACCGGACTGTGTGGGCGCGCTGATCCGCGACGACCGTCACCGCGTCTTCGTCCAACGCCGCTCCGCCACCCGGCGTGTGCTCCCAAGCGTCTGGGACATCGTCGGTGGCCACGTCGACCCCGGGGAGTCTCCGGAACAAGCGCTGGTCCGGGAGATCAAGGAGGAGACCGGCTGGAGCCTCCGGCGCATCGAGGCCCGGATCGCCGAGTGGGAGTGGGAGCACGACGGCGTCGTCCGTCGCGAATGGGACTACCTGGTCGAGGTCGACGGTGACCTCGGCAGCCCACGGCTGGAGGACGACAAGCACGACGCCTGGGCCTGGGTCGGCCCGGGCGACCTCCACCTCCTGATGGAGGGACGGGCCGACGACGACCGACGGCTCCGCGACATCGTCGCCCGCGCCACCCGGGTCCGGCTGACCGAGCGCTTGCGGCTGGAGCCGATCGGCCTCCACCACGTCGAGGACCTGCGGACCCTCCATAGCGACCCCGTGGTGGCCCAGTGGTACGGGCGGCCGTGGGACTCCGCGAAGGCACGGAGCGTGGCCGCCGAGTTCGCCCAGGGGTGGGAGGACGCCGGCGTGAGCAAGTGGATCGCCTACGACCGGGTGCGCGGCCACCTCGTGGGTCGTGGCGGCCTGACCCGGCTGCCTCCGGACGCCGACATCACCCACCGCATCGCCTCCGCGCTCGGTGGCGACGCCTGGCGACGTCAGCGGCTGGAGGTTGGCTGGGCGATCCGTGACCACCTCGTGGGCCGTGGCTACGCCACCGAGATCGGCCGGGCCGGGCTCGCGTACGCCTTCGACGACCTCGGCGCGGAGCAGGTCGTGGCCTTCACGGAGCGCGACAACCGCCGGTCGCGCGCGGTCATGGAGCGGCTCGGCATGCGGTACGTCGGCGAGATTCTCGGACGTGGGCGCGTCGGGAGCCTCGAGGGCGTTCACGACGGAGCGCCGTTCGCCCTGTACGTCAAGCAGCGCTAGACGCCGCCGGAGCGAGGTCCGCGCACGTCCCGGTCTCGGCGCGACGGCGCGCGCCCGGCAGCGCCGTCAGGACAGGTAGCCCACGTCGTCCACCTGGAAGTGGCCGTCCCACAACGCGGTCGTCCCAGTGGCTCGGAAGGTGACGTCGATGCGCGTCACGCGTGCTCGCCCATCCCAGTCGCGCACGTCGACGCTGATCTGGTTCCACCGGTCGGGCGCGAAGTCGTCCACCGTGCGCGCGAGGGTGTCCTCACCGCTGAACAGTCGCACAGTCACCTCGTAGCCGGTCGCGCCCGGCGCGCCACCGTAGGAGTCGACCCAGGCGATGACGTGCGTCGCGGCGCTGAGGTCCAGCGGCTGAGCCAGGGTGACGGTCACCGTCTTGGGATCGGACGCCACCCCGGCGAACTGCGCGTCGAGCGCGTGCGTCCCCCCATGAGGCCGGCCCGGTCCGTTGGCGAAGCTCGTCACGGCGGTCACCGCCGAGACGTTCTCCCCCGCCCGCCAGCCCTGGACGTCGCCATCGAACCCGAACAGCGTCGTCGCGATGGGCGGCGGCACCTCCACCGACACGCGCAGGTCCACGCCGTGGAAGCGAACGCAGAGCACGGGACGCTCCCGGTCCTCGGGAGCGAACTCGGCGATCGTGGCCCGGATGACCCGCGAGGCGGTGGGCGCGACGCCGGTCACGTCGAGGGACGCCGGGTCGGTGAGGACGCCATCGCAGCGGCGCACCTCCAGCGCGCCCTCCAGCGGCGCCAGGTCGTGGTTGGCCACGGTCACCTCCAGCGGGGAGCCGACGCCCGCACGGTCGAGCATGCGAGCCGAGAGCTCGATGTTCGCGGCGGAGCCGCCGCCGGCGACCCGCGGCGCCACCGCGACGTCGTCGAGGGCGAACGTGCCGGCCCAGTCGCCGTTGCCGTCACCGCGCACCCATACCTTGATCCGGTGGACCGCGTCGCGGCCGTCCCAGCCCGTCAGGTCGAGGGCCAGCGGAACCCAGCCGGCGCCCGGGACCAGGCGGCCGACGCCCTCGGCGACCCGGCCTCCAGTGGCGTACGCCTTGACCTTGACCACCGCGACGTCACCGAGTCCGTCGTCGGCCGGCACGCGCAACCGGAGGGTGAGGTAGGGCGTGGCGCTCAGGTCGAGCGGGTCCGGCAACGGCAGGTCAGCGCCCCGCCAGAGCTTGGTCTCGGCTGAGAAGGACACCCGAAGAACCCCGCCGGACGCGCTGACACCCGTGGCGTTGTCGGAGACCCGCCACCCCTGGGTGCCGTCGGAGAAGTCGGTCAGCACGGTGGGTCGCACGGGCCTGGGGCCGACACCGAGACCCGCCGGGGTGGGCTCGGGACGCTCGGCGAGCGCCGCCTCGTCGAAGCCCGGGATCACGTCCGCCCAGTCGTCGATCCCTACGATCTCCTTCGCGAACTCCGTCACCTGCGTCGACCGAGCCGTGTCGATGAGCCGGAAGACGTCGTAGACGTACTTGCGCCGGCCCGGCGGAGAGCCCTCCGGCCGCTCCTCGTCCCACGTCCACAGGCCGAGCCGCAACCCACCCTCCTGCTTGTGGTCGACGTGTCGGTGGAGGATGAACGCGTCGATGGTGTCGAGGAAGCGGATCTTGTAGTACGCGTAGGCGTAGCACGCCGCCTGGAGCTTCTCTCCCGCCTCGCTGTCGTCCGGCGTGTGGCAGCCCTGCTCGGAGAGGATCACCCGGCGGCGCTCCCCTTGGTAGGTGAGCTCGGGCTGCGCGAGGTACTCGGGAAGCACCTCGATGTTCTTGAACGTGATGCGGGGCGTGTCGAAGCTCGGCAACGCGGACTCGTCCTCCCAGAACGCTGGATCGAAGAGGTTCTCCGGGTAGGGGTGGTAGGCGACGTACCACGGGAAGTCACCCGTCCGCTTGGTCATCGCGTTCAGCACGTCGATGACGTCCCGGCCCTTGTAGTAGCGCGTGGGTCGCTCGGGGTCGGGGTTGGCGCCGCACACGGTCGTCCAGCAGTGCGTGAGCGAGATGTAGGTGCGGGCACCGGTATACGCCTTCCGCGTCGCCTGCCAGACGATCCGGACCGCGCGACTGTGGGCCTCGAGGAACTCCTCCAGGGTCTTGTCACCGGAGTTGGACCACGTCCACTGCGCGTCGACCTCGTTGCTGACGATGAAGCCGACCGCGCGGCCGTACGCCTGGTCCTCGCGGGTGTAGCGCTGCGCCAGGAACTCCATCGCGGCGGTGAAGTAGGCGACCCCTTCGGCCGTGACGGTGTTGAAGCCGAAGACCGGACCACCGTTCTCCAGGTCCGCGTCTGGATGGATGAGCACGTGCGCGGCCGAGTTCGGGTTGCTCGACCGGTAGACCAGCAGGATCAGGTTGACGACCTGACCGTTGTCGGAGAGCGGCTTGATCTGGTTGTCCAGCGCCTCGACGTGGGAACGGTCGAAGTACCACGTGCGACCGGCGTAGTCGAAGCGGATCGTGTCCGCCGGGTCCTCCTCGGCCAGGAGCATCATCTCGTTCAGCGGCACGTTGATCGCCGCGTGCTGGACGCCGAGCTCCTCGGCGTCATCGGTCATCTGGACCTGCAGACCCTTCTTGCTCGGCGCCTCCGGGTAAGGGAAGTCGTTCGTCGCGGGGAAGTCCAGCACGTGGGCGAACCGCGGACCGCCGATCGGGCGAGCGCCGGAGGAATCCCGCACCACGACGACGTACGCCGAGTACAGGCGGTCGTAGCCGTCGACGAACCGCGGCACCGTGAGCGAGTACGACCCGTCGGCGCGTGGTGTCCCGCTCGTCACCGGGTCTCGCTCGGTCCACGGCGCGGTGTCGACCTCGGCGCCCAGCTCGTACAGCTCGACCGTCGCGTCCTCGGTGACCGACGTCAGCTCGCCGCTCACCGTCACGTCGCTCTCGTGCACGGTGACCGTCGGCGGCGGGTCCTGTGCCGTCGAAGCGGCCTCGCCGGCCGCATTCGCCGGCGGTGCGCTCCACAGCGTGGAAGCCACCAGCGCCACCACGAGGAGCACGACGCGTCGCGCGGACACGAGGACGGATCGGACGCACCCCACTCGCATGCCGGGCCTCCAACCGGGCGTCGTCGCAATGCCGCCTCACCTTCCCTACCGGGAGCTTCCGGATCAACCGAGCGGACCGCTACTGGTCACTCGACAGGGATGGTCCGGGTGTTCGCGTCACCACGGTCATGCTGTGTCGATCGGCCGTGTCGTTGTTGCTCAGTCGGGTCGCTCAGTTGAGTCGATCAGCTGGGTCGGCAGGAGGGCCGATCGCCGATCGCGTCCGCAGGCCCCGTGGGCAGGTCAGGCGGACCGGTCGCGCGGACTCCGGTCGGTCCAGCGGCCAGAACTTCCGTGGATCGCGGACTGACCGACCGAACGTTGCCTACGCTGGCTGAGAGGCCGCGCTCGCACGGCGGTCAACGCCGCCCGGTGGACGTGCGGGGAACGCATGGGCGGACGACCGTATCGGCCCAGGGGGAAACGCCATGCTCATGAAGAAGCTGCACGAGATGGGCGTCAAGTCCGACCACCTCTACATCGCGGGGATCGCCAGCATTGGTTTGTCATTCCTGTCGTGGCTGGTCTCCACACGCTGTGAGAAGGCCGGCCTCGACCGGGCCGACCGCTGGGGAATCTTCGTCGGCGAGTGGGCGCCCACGTTCATCGCGCTCGGCAACGGGCTTCGCACCTACGAAGAGGAGAAGTGACGCCCACGCTCGAGGGCACCAATCCTCACGCGGCTGAGGCTCGGGGCGTAGCCCTGTCGGGGCACCAGGCGTCCAGGCGGATCCTGGCGAGATCGCGACCCTGAAGTCCCCAGCCGTGCCACGAGTCCTCACCCGACTCGGGCGCGACCTGCGGATTGCTGGACCATTCGTGGTCGAGGTCGTCGGCGACCACCATCGGTTCGCTGAGGTCGGGGCCGAGGCGGTAGATCCGGTCCGGATAGACCGCCGCGAACACCTGTCCGCGGTGGACGAACGTCTCGCCGTAGCCGGAGAGAGAGCCACGCTGGCGCACTGTGCGCGTGCGCAGGTGCATGGCGAACCACGTCCCCGGATCCCGCTTCATCACGCCGTACAGCAGCCCGTCGTGCACGACGAGGTCCTGGACGGTCCGCTGGCCAGGTAGGGGCTCAACCTCCCAGAGCAGCCGGCGGGAGCGCAGGTCGAACGCGCCGATCGAGGCGCTCCCCCGCGTCGGCGGCACTCCACCACCGCCGAGCACGTCGCCGCCCACGTAGGCGATCCCGTCGACGGCGTCCACCGCCATGAGGGCCTGATCCTTCAGCACGCCGGGATAGACGTCCACGTCCCCGGTCCGCGGGTCGACAACCGTCAGCGCGCCCTCCAAGTCCCCGGTGTCGGGTGCGGTCACCACGACGAGCAGTCCCGTTCGCTCGTCGTAGGCCATGTCCCACGGACGCTGCTGACCGTGGCCGATCTCCCCCAAGCGACGCACCCGCCGCGTCGCCGGATCGAGGACGAGGATCTCCGCGCTCGGGTACATCGCGAGGTAGACGAGGCCCTCGCGCACCAGCATGGCCTTCGGCTCCCCTGGCACGCGAACGCGCTCACGTCGTCCGCTGGCGAGGCGGTGCATCTCGATCCCCCAGTGACCGCCCACCACGACCGTCCCGGCCGTGTACGCGATGGACTGTGGGCGCTCAGGCCCTGGAGTGAGTCCGGCGTCCACCAGGTCGACCACCTCGGAGCTTCCGGTCTCGACGTCCAGCCACCAGACCGCTCCGCTGCCGGTCACGCCGAACAACGTCGCATCATCCAGGAGGACGATGGCTCGATGCTCGTCCCTCGCCGAGGGAGTCGCGACGAGCTCGAGCTCCGCCTTCTCGGGCCGGTGTTGCCAGACGCTGCCGGACCGCCGCGTGGTGACGTAGGTGGTGCCGTCCGAGGCCACCGCGAGCGCGTCGGCGAGTGCCTCGGACGTGGGGAAGTCCACCACCTCCACCGCGGTGCCGTCGGTGCGCATGCTGAGGAGCGTGCGCGCCGCGGTCGTCGTCAGCCGGTCATCGTGCACCGCGATCGGTCCGTACCCCACGTCGCCGAGCGGACTGAGGTCCTGCACCGTGTGGGTGGCGCGGTCCACCGCGACGAGCCGGCCGGGACTGTAGACCGAGGCGTAGACGTGGGTGTCGTCCGCCGCGACGTACCTCGCGTACTGCGCGCCCGGAACGGGCCGGGCGATGCGCCGGGCGTCGCCGTCGCGGGGATCGAGCTCCCAGATCCCACCGTCAGGGTACGTCGCCGCGTAGACGATGCCGTCGGGCGCCGTGGTGAGCGCCCACACGTAGCCGGACGCCGAGCCGAGGCGGGCCACCCACGCGAGGTCACCGGTCTTCGGATCGAAGCGATAGACGTCGGGGGTGCCGTAGACCCCCACGTAGACAGAGCCGTCGGCGACTGTGGTGGCCCAGGCGCCCTCCCCGGTCGGCAGCAAGACCGTGCGACGCACCGTCCGGGTGAGCAGGTCGACCTCCGCGAGGACGGCGGGCCGCAGACCACGCGTGACGACGTAGGCCTTGTCCCCGAGCACCGTCGCGCCCACGAGTGGCGCCGCCGTCGACGCGGGACCGAGGACCTGAACCGCGGGCTCGGGGTCGCATCGTTCCGGCAAGGACGCCTTGCGGTCACCTCGCCAGAGCGTCTCCATCGTCGCCCGCATCTGCGCCGGCGTGACCGCGACAAGGCTCGTCGCCACGATGAAGAGGGACAGGAAGCTGAGCTGTGAGCGTCGCATCGGACGTCGCCTCCACCCCGACCTCGTGACGGAGCCGCCTGTCCTCGTCCTCGAGGCGCGGCCGCCCCGTCGGCCTGGTCGCGTCCGGCGTTTGGCCACGGTCGCGACGATGGTCGGAAGCTTCCGTACGCGTTAATGCCCGCCCCGTCTCATGGTCACGCTCCCCAACTGTCGGACCCGCGAAGCGGTTGCGCTTTCGCCTCGTCGGCGCGGTGCTGAACGAAACGACGACCCCGCCGCACCCTGCGAAGTCCGCCGAGAAACGGCGAGGGAGTCGACTGGTCGGCTCCCCGGAGAAGACTCGCCCACGGTGAGGGGAGCTCACCGATATCCGGAACCCGCAGCGATAACCGGGTACCGTCGGCAGTGTGCGCGGGTTGTGCGCTGGCATGGCGACCCGTCCCTTCGCTCCCGACGGGACAGGAGCCCGTGCGCTTCCCGCGGCTTGCCAGCGAGCACCAGCAATTCGGACGAAGCACGTCTTCCACCCGAGGGCTCCGGAACGTCACGTCGCCTTGCTGACGCAGGAGGACGCATGAACCCGCAGCCGGGCTACCAGGTGGCCCCGTGGGAGCTGTGTTGGCGTGGCCTGGACGTCGAAGCCCTCGAGCAGACGGAGTCCACGTTCGCGCTCTCGAACGGCCACATCGGGCTCCGAGGATCGCTGGAGGAAGGCGAGCCCCGGAGCATCCCTGGCACCTACCTCAACGGCTTCTTCGAACGGCGTCCGCTCCCGCACGCCGAGCCCGCGTACGGGTATCCCGAGGACGGCCAGACCGTCGTCAACGTGACCGACGGCAAGATCATTCGGCTCTTGGTCGTGGACGAGCCGCTCGACATGCGCTACGGCACGGCGCTCGACCACTACCGTGTGCTGGATTTCCGTTCCGGAACACTTCGACGCCGGACGGAGTGGGTGTCTCCGACGGGGAGGCACATCCTCATCACCTCCGAGCGCCTGGTCTCCTTCACCCAACGTGCGGTCGCCGCGATCCACTACGAGGTCGAGCCGTTGGACGGACCGATGCAGCTCGTGCTGCAGTCGGACCTGTTGGCGAACGAGCCCATCGAGCCGTCGAACGGGGATCCACGGACGGCCGCCGTCCTGCAAGCTCCACTCGTCGCAGATTTCGCCGCGTCGAAGGGCTTCTGGGCCGTCCTGGCTCACCATACGCGCAACTCCGGCTTGCGCATGGCAGCCGGCATGGACCACGAGGTGGATGCTCCCTCCACCATCGAGACGGGGATCGAGGCCGACGGCGACCTCGCGCGGCTCACCGTGGCCGCCGACGTGGGCAAGGGTGAGCGGCTGCGGATCACGAAGTACCTCGCGTACGGGTGGTCGAGCCAGCGCTCCACCCCAGCGTTGCGTTCCCAGGTCGACGCCGCCCTGGCTGGCGCGCGGCAGACCGGCTGGCAGGGCCTGCTCGACGAGCAGCGGGCGTACCTCGACGACTTCTGGGCCTGTGCTGACATCGAGCTGGAAGGCGACGCCGAGCTCCAGCAAGCGGTGCGCTTCGCGCTCTTCCACGTGCTGCAGGCGGGCGCCCGTGGTGAGACCCGGGCGATTCCGGCCCGTGGCTTGACCGGGCCGGGTTACGACGGGCACGCCTTCTGGGATACGGAGACGTTCATCTTGCCGGTCCTCACCTACACCGTGCCCGACGCGGCACGCAACGCTCTGCTGTGGCGGCACAGCACCCTGGACAAGGCCCGTCGCCGCGCGGAGCAGCTCAGCCTCGCTGGCGCGGCGTTCCCGTGGCGATCGATCAACGGGGAGGAATGCTCCGGCTACTGGCCGGCGGGTACGGCCGCGGTCCACATCAACGCCGATGTGGCGGACGCGACGCTCCGCTACATCTGGGCCACCGGCGACAAGGAATTCGAGGTCGAGCACGGGCTCGAGCTGCTCGTGGAGACCGCCCGGCTCTGGGCCTCCCTAGGCCACCGCGACAGCCACGGTGGTTTCCGCATCGACGGCGTGACGGGTCCCGATGAGTACACGGCCCTGCAGGACAACAACATCTACACCAACCTGATGGCGCAGCGGAACCTGCGCGAAGCGGCCCTCCTCTGCGAGAAGCACCCGGAGCGTGCCCGAGAGCTCGGGGTGGAGGACGAGGAGATCGAGGAGTGGAAGGACGCCGCCGAGCGCATGATGGTCCCCTACGACACCTCGCTGCAGGTTCACCCGCAGTCCGAGGGATTCACCGATCACGCGGCGTGGGACTTCGCCAACACGCCACCGGAGAAGTACCCGCTGCTGCTCCACTACCCGTACTTCGACCTCTACCGCAAGCAGGTGGTCAAGCAGGCCGACCTGGTCCTGGCCATGCACCTGCGAGGAGACGCGTTCACCACCGAGCAGAAGGCTCGGAACGTCGCCTACTACGAGCCGTTGACCGTCCGGGACTCCTCCCTCTCCGCGTGCACCCAAGCGGTCCTGGCCGCCGAAGTCGGTCACCTCGACCTGGCGTACGACTACCTCGCCGAGTCGGCGCTGATCGACCTCCACGACACTCACCACAACGTTCGCAACGGCCTGCACCTGGCGTCGCTGGCCGGTGCCTGGATCGCGATCGTCGCGGGCTTCGGCGGGATGCGCGACCACGGCGGCACCATCACGTTCGCGCCGAGACTGCCGGACGAGCTGACCGGCATCCGGTTCCGGATGACCATCCTCGACAGCCGCCTCCAGGTGCAGATTCGCAAGGACGAGGCCATCTACCAGCTTCTCGAGGGTGGGACGTTGCGTACCGCCCACCACGGGAAGCCCTTCTCGCTGAGCGCCGGCGACGTCGTCGCCTACCCCATCCCACCGCTGCGGCCCCGTCCCAGGCCGCACTCACCACCTGGACGCGCACCCACACCCCGCCGCCACCCCACCCCGTAGCAGCCGCGACACTCACCCGCCCACGTCGGCAACGCGGCGTCCCACGCCCTCACCGCCGGGCCAGGGGTGGCGCGCTGTCGTAGGCCGGTGACGGCTCCACGAGCGTGAAGGGCACCACGGTCCGAAGGGGGACCTCGTCACCGGCCAGCTGGGCCACGAGAAGGTCGACCGCGACGCGTCCCATCGCCCGCTGGTCCTGGCGGATGTGCGGGAACACCGGCGCTCGGGAGGAGGGCGGAGGGGAGTCGAAGCACGCGATCGTGTACCGGCTCCCGTCGAGCTCGAGCTCCGTCAGCACCTCCCAGAGCAAGACCGCGATGCTGTACTCACAGGCGACGAAGCCGGTCACCTCCGGCTCCCGTTCGACGAAGGCCCGCAGGGCAGCGCGGTCGGTCGTCTCCGGCACGCCGCCTTTGGGGAGCGTGCTGTGGATGTCGGTGAAGCGTCGCAGCGCGCTGGCGGACAGTCCGCGTTCGCGCAGGGCGGACGCGTAGCCCTCGAGCCGTTCCTCGATGCTGGAGGTGTTCTCCGTCGGAGGCGAGACGAACGCGAGCTGTTCGTGTCCTTGGCCGACGACGTAGGTGGTGAGGGCGTGGGCGGCCGCCACGTTGTCGGTGTGGACCGCGCACGCCGGGATGCCCGGCAGGTGACGGTCGACGAGCACCAACGGCGCCCGGTCGAGGACGAGACGGACGAGGCTCGCGTTGTAGAACTCGCCGTGCACCGGGAAGACGATGAGCCCGTCCACGACTCCGTCGCCGACGAGGGCCTGGATCGCCTGTTCCTCCACCTCCTGTCGGTCGTGGGTCCGACGGAGCACGAGGTGGTAGCCCAGCTCCGCACACCGTTCCTCGATCGCGCACAGCAACTCGAGTCCGTACGCCTCCGAGGCATCCGGCAGCACCAGACCCAGGCATCCCTTGCGCGCGCTTCCGGTGCGCGTCGAGAGAGCGTCCAGCCGACGCCGGGCGTCCTTCGCGACGAACGTGCCCTTGCCCTGTCGCCGATGCAGGAGACCGGCTTCGGCCAGCATGTGGAGCGCGCGCTTGGAGGTGATCCGGCTGACGCCGAAGCGCTCGGCCAGCTCCTTCTCCGAGGGGACGCGGTCACCTTCCTTGAGGTTCTCCCGCCGGATCTCCTCCACCAGGTAGTCGTAGACCCGCTCGTACAGGAATGGGTCAGCCACCGTGCACCGCCCCCGCGAGCCCCGAGGATGTCATATCCGCCGCGAAGATCGTATCCCTTGACATCTTGATATGTCCGTAGGACTTTTTACTGCCGATGTGACCACGCGCCGCCGTCTGCGGCGCGTTCGCAGCATCCCATCCAACGGACCCGTCCGGTCGAGTCATCCGATTGGCCCGTCCGATGGGCACGGTGACGGGGACGTGGTCCACCCAGCACCAGGAGGACGAGTGGAGAACCACCACCTCAGGACTCTCTCGAGGCGTACCGCCCTCGTCGGCGGACTGGCCGCCGCCATGGGCGTGGCCGCCGCCTCGACGGCGCACGCGGACAGCTCCGCCAGTGCCACCGCCCGGGGTCGTTACGCACAGCGCGCACGGCAGACGTACGCGGCGTTGCAGCGCTACTTCTACGACCCGACGACCTCGCTCTACCTGGAGGAGTACCCGCGCCAAGGCGGGAACCCCTGGTCGTACGTGTGGCCGTTCTCCCAGGCGATGATCGCGACGCAGGTGATGGCCGGGATCCCCGGCCTCGGTCGGCAGTACGTCGACGACGTCGCCGACCGCTACACCGCGCTCGAGGCCTACTGGAATCCCGGGGCTGAGCCGCCGGGCTACGACTCGTACGTGCGGCCGCCCCTCGGCCACGGTGGTGACATCTTCTACGACGACAATGAGTGGAACGCGCTCGGGTTCATCCAGCGTCACTACATGACGCCAGGTGGCGACCAGGCGGCACTTCGACGCGCCGCGGAGATCTTCGACCTGGTCGTCTACGGCTGGGACACCGATCCCACGCACCCGTGCCCCGGCGGCGTGTTCTGGACCCAGGCGACGTGGAGCAACGACCGCAACACCTGCTCCAACGCGCCCGGCGCCGAGGTGGGCTTCCACCTCTACCTCGCCACGCGGGACGAGTACTACCTCGACTGGGCCTTCAAGATGTACGAGTGGGTGCGCAGCTACATGCTCGCTCCCAACGGCTTGTACTGGGACCACGTCGACCTCGCCGGCACCATCGAGAAGACACAGTGGTCCTACAACCAGGGCACGATGATCGGCGCCGGCGTGCTGGCCTACCGGGCCACGGGTGACCCCACGTACCTGGACCACGCGCAGGACACGGCGACGAAGGCGCTCGCCTTCTACGCCGAGAACGAGCGCTACTTCGACCAACCTGCGCGATTCCACGCCATCTTCTTCGCCAACCTCCTCCAGCTATCGGTCTACCGACCCGACCCCGCGTACCGGAAGGCCATGACGTGGTACGCCGACGAGGCCTACCGCCGGTATCGCGACCACGCCACCGGGCTGTACCGCTTCGAGGGTGAGCGTCCGGTGACCTTGCTGGAGCAGTCGGGAATGGTGCGTATCGAGGGCATGCTCGCGTGGCTCCCTCGTGACTACCAGTCCCTCACCTGACCTACCTTTGGAGCGGAGCGGGGCGGCACGGCCGCCCCGCTTTCGTGTTCACCTCGTCCCGGTTCCCGAGTCGCTGGTTCACGCGTCCTGTTCACGCATCGTCGGCTCCGCGTCGTCGTGCCGACTTAGGTCACAACCGCGGGAAGACGTTGGCACCGGGGGCCTTTCTCACTACCTTTCGTCCACGAGCCGCCGAAGCGCTGACTCACTTCGATGTCAGGGTGGTCCTCACCCTGACGCTCCCACGTCACCAAGCGTGGAGGTCTTCCGGACGGAAAGCGCCTTCCCGCTTCGTCCTCGTCAGTCAGGAGGGCCGTCCCGTGGCCACACGTGTGAGGGGTCGCCCCGACCCGAGCAGAGCCAGCGGGCATGCATCGGAACTCGGGTTCCCACACCGACCTCGAGCGCTGACGGTTCCCACCGACGCGATCGATCCGGACCACACCGAAGGCGTGACCGACCGTCACACCTGAGTCCGCGCGATCCGCGGCGCCAGCCCGGGCGACCGCGGCGTCGATCCATCCACGCACCCTCCGGGAGAACCCATGCACCGACGTACGTTCGTCAAGGGATCCATCGCCACCGCGCTCGCGACCGCGGCCGGCGTGGTGCTCTCGAGAGCACCAGCGTTCGCCCTGTCCAGCACCGGGCACCTGTCGTCGGTCATCACCGAGCACCCACGGCTGCTGCTGCGGAGCTTCGACCACCTGCGCACCCTCATCGCCGGCGACGAGCTCGCGGCCTCGTGGTACGCCAAGGTGAAGAGCGACGCCGACACCATCCTGGACCTGCCGGTGTCGGAGTACGTCATCCCCGACGGTCTGCGGCTGTTGAGCACCAGCCGGGAAGTCCTCCGTCGCACCTACTCGCTCGCGCTCGCCCACGCCATCGAAGACGACGCCGTCTACGCCGAGCGGCTGTGGGCGGAGCTGAAGGCGGTCGCGGAGTTCCCTGACTGGAACAGCCATCGCCACTTCCTCGACACCGCGGAAATGACGCACGCCGTCGCCATCGGCTACGACTGGCTGTTCCACACCTGGACACCGGAGCAACGCGCGGTGCTGCGGACGGCGCTCGTCGAGATGGGCCTGAACCCGGGCGCCGACGGTTACCGTTCTGGGGCCTGGTGGTCGAACACGACCAACAACTGGAACATCGTCTGCAACGGCGGCCTGTCGATCGGCGCTCTCGCACTCGCGGACGAGGAGCCGGAGCTGTGCCAGTTCGTTCTCGAACGTGCCCGGAGCCTCATTCCCTTGGCGATCGCCGAGTACGCACCCGACGGCGGTTACCCGGAAGGTCTGGGGTCGTACTGGGGGTACGCGACCAAGTACCTCGTCGCGTATGTGGCGGCGCTGCAGAGCGCGACCGGCAGCGACGACGGCCTGGCGGACTCGCCGGGTCTGGCCACCACCGGCCTGTTCCCCATCCACCTCACCGGTCCCAGCGGTGAGAACTTCAACTACTACGACGCGGGCGCCGGCTCACCGCAGCCACCGGAGATGTTCTGGCTCGCGTCGACGTACGACAACCCGGTCTTCGCCTGGTGGGGCGCGCAGGGCATGACCAAGAACCCGATCAGCTGGTTCCAGAGCCCGCTCGCGCTCCTGTGGTACCAGCCTGGCGCCCTCGCATCGCCGCTGGAGGCCGGTCTGCCGTTGGACTGCTACTTCGGTCGCTGCGAGGTCGCCACGATGCGCGGCGGCTGGGAGACGCCCACCGCGTCTTTCGTCGGCTTCAAGGGTGGGGAGAACTGGACGAACCACGGCGACCTCGACCTCGGCACGTTCGTCTTCGACGCGCTGGGCATTCGATGGGCCGTCGAGCTGGGCAGCGACGACTACAACATGCCCGGCTACTTCAACGGCAACCCGGGCGGGGAACGCTGGACCTACTACCGCAAGCGCGCGGAGGGCCAGAACACCCTCGTCGCCGCGCCCAAGAGCGGCGACGACCAGCAGGTCACCGCGGCCGGCCGGATCACGGAACGGGCCTCCGGACCCACGGCGGCTTTCGCGATCGCGGACCTGACCGAGGCGCACCCGGAGCTCAGTTCCTGGCGCCGCGGAGCTCGCCTGTTCGACCGGCGCCAACAGCTGGTCATCCAGGACGAGATCAGCGCCGACTCCCCGGTCGAGGTGTGGTGGTTCATGCACACGACCGCGACCATCACGGTGGCCGACGACGGTCGGAGCGCGCTGCTGGAGCGTGCCGGCCAACGCCTGCTCGCCCGCATCACCTCCCCTGGTGAGGCCGTCTTCTACAACGCGCCGGCTCGCCCCCTGTGGACCTCACCCGAGCCATCGGTCCAGAACACCAACCGTGGCATCCGCAAGCTCGCCATCCGGCTGAGGGACGTGACGGACACGCGGCTGACGGTGCAGCTCACGCCGCTGCGCGCGGGCCAGGAGACGCCTGACCCGGAGCCGGTCACTCCCCTGTCGCAGTGGGACACCGGGCCGGACCAGGTCGCTCAGCTGGCGAGCATCAGCGTTGACGGGAAACCCCTCGACGGCTTCGCGCCGGCGACCTTCGCCTACGACATGCGCCTGCCTGCCTCGGCGCCGTTGCCGACCATCACCGCGAAAGCCGCCAACCCCCAGGCCCGTGTGATCGTGCACCCAGTCCGTCGCGCCCCCGGCCGCGCCGCGATCGAGGTGCTCGAGCCCGGCAAGCCCCGTGGGCGCTACGAGGTGTGGGTCGATCGGGCGACCGGCCCGGGCTCGTTCCCGAGCACCATCATCGCCAGCACCGACGACGGCAACGTGCCGGAGAACACGATGGACGGCGACCTGTCCACCCGCTGGTCGGCCGAGGGCGACGGCCAGTGGATCGCCTACGACATGGGCTCCGACGGGCCGGTGTCGTCGGTGCAGATCGCGTGGTACCAGGGCGACGTCCGGTCAGCCCGGTTCGACATCGAGGTCGCCGCCGAGGGGGAGACCGAGTGGCGGCGGGTCTTCAGCGGCACCAGCTCCGGTACGCAGACCACGCTGGAGACCTACACCTTCGAGGAGACCACCGCCCGATACCTGCGGATCGTCGGACACGGCAACTCCGCCAACGCCTGGAACAGCATCACCGAGGTCGTCATCCCGGGCCGGACCGTGGAGCTCCCCCAGGTGGAGCCCTACCTCGCCGAGGTCGAGCTGATCGCGCCCGACTCCCTGATGCTCGGCGAGACGGCCACGCTCGAGATCCGCGGCACCATGAGCGACGGAAGCGAGGCCGACCTCTCGGCAGCGTCGGTCACCTTCGCCAGCGCTGATCCGGAGGTCGCCACCGTCGAGGAGGACGGCACGCTGGTGGCTCACGCGGAAGGTACCGTCACGGTCGCCGGCGTCGTCGTCACCCAGGACTGGCGCCTGGAGTGGGGACGCCGCGAGGTGACCGTCGTGGACCCGAGCAAGCGCCGCTTCACGGCGACCGCGGACACCTACGTCAACGACGGCCAGCACGCGGACACCAACTACGGCGGGTCCTCTTCGCTGACCGTGAAGACGGTGCGTCGGGCGGACTCGGGCTACAACCGGCAGGCGTTCCTGCGGTTCGAGCCGACCGCGATCGAGGAGCCCATCGAGTCGGTCACGCTGTACTTCCACGCCAACGTCTCCGACTCCGAAGGCACCGAGATCGACCTGCTCGTGCACGCGCTCGACGGGACGTTCGACGAGTACACGACCACCTGGAACACCAAGCCTCCGCTGGGCGAGCGTTTGGGTTCGGTGCACGTCACCAGCACCGCCGCGTGGTACGGCGTCGACCTCACCGAGGGGTTGCGCGACGCGGTCGCCGCTGGGCAGCCGATCAACCTCGCGCTCACCCAAGAGGAAGGCGTCGATGGCCTGGCGACGCAGGTGCGGAGCCGGGAGTCCTCGCAAGCTCCCTACCTGCTGGTCCAGCTCGCCGACGACCAGTGACGCGAACGGCGCCCGGTCCGCTCCCCGGAGGGGCGGACCGGGCGTCCCTTCGTCCGCGGCGCGCCGGCCCGCCCCGCGCGTCACGCTGGCGACCGGCGCGGTCAGGAGCTTTCCTCGCGCAGCAGGCAGACCTCGAGCGGGCCGGGCTCGGGGTACGGCGGGTCACGCGGTTGGTCCTGGTTGGTCGGCAGGCTCTCCCACCGGAGGAGATACCGGGCGGCGGCGTCCTGCGTCGTGGCGAGATCCGCCGCCACGTTCACCTGCATACCCGGGAAGTCCGAGCGGACGTCGGTGATCTCCCTCGGCAGAGCGGGCGTGTCCACCTCCGCGACCGGTCGCAGGGCACGGTTCAGCACCCAGGTGCGCCTCGTGTCGTGGCAGACGAAGTCCAGTCGAAGGAGGCCGTCGGGGAGCACGGAGACCGGTGAGAGGCGCACCTCGAAGACCAGACTCCCCCGACCACCGATCGTCCAGCGTCCGCGCCACCTGCTCACCTGCCGGATGGTCCACCTGGTGCGGTCCCGGCGGGCGACGTAGACCTGGGTGTTCCCCTCCTCGTCGTACTTGTGGTAGCTGAGGACGACCCGACCCTCGGCATCGAAGCCCACCTTGGTATTGCCGTTGATGATGCCGCCGTTCATCGGCACCGGGTCGACGACCTCGCCCGTGGCGTAGGTGATCGGCAGGTCGAGCGGAGTGCCGTCACTGGTCTCCCAGTGCACGAGGTCTCGGCTGCGCGCGTACGACAGGTGTTGGTTGGTCGCCGCGTCCGGGGTGTCACGCCACACCCAGGCGATGTGGTGGTAGCCGTCCGGACCGAGGACCGGCCCCTCCACGTAGGCGTTGCGCAGGCCTTCCCCGTCGTGGAGTGGCTGGTCGAGCAGCCGCTGCCACCGCTGGGTGACCTCGTCGTAGACGTTGTAGAGGTCGCGACCGTCACCGCTGGCGCCGTCCCGGTAGCGGAAGACGAGCGCTCCCTCGGCGTCGCGCAGGAAGCGCGGGTAGGTGACCCGCTGCTCGGTCGCGGGGTCGACCATGGTGGGTACCCGGACCAGGGAGGTGACGTCGCCGGGCCGCGTGGTGCGGAAGTAGATGAGCGGAACGACGTGCATGTTGCCCGACACGTGCAGGTGTCCGTCCCGGTCGAGCGCCATGGTGACGTAGTTGTGGCTGTCCCATCCGACGAACGTGTCGAGCGGTTGCTTGATCCAGGTGTCGCTGGTGATGTCGCGCTGCGCGACCACCATCTGGCGTTCGGCGTTGTAGTAGGCGACGTACTGCGTGGTGCCGTCGGTGAGGAGGGACTGCCCGACCGGATGGCCTGCCCAAGTGGTGTCCACGACGCTGGTCGCCACCACGGTCTCCCGCTCGTCCGGCAGCTCGTACGGCCGGTCGACGACGGGTGGACACTCCAGCGGCCCGGGGTCGGGTGGCGCGGCGGGCGTCGTGGAGGTGTGGACGCGAATCCAGCTCACGCGCAGGTTGCCAGCGCTGGAGTAGACGCCCGCGTACCCGCCCGCGAGGAGCGCGTTCAGGGGCGTGACGAGTGACCGCCGCACCAGCTCGGTCTCGCCGTCGAGGACCGCGATCTCGAACAGGCCGTAGGAGGTCGTCGAGACCCGCACGACGTAGTCGCGGCCGTTCTCGATCGGCACCTCCCCTTGGTCGAGGAGGCTCGCGTTGTCCACGACGGAGCCGGTGACCTGGAGGAACTGCCACGCCGAGGGACGGCCTGGCTCGGATGTCACGAACCGCAGGGCGTAGTAGTCCTGGGTGCCGTCGCCGTTGTCGACGATGTTGACCGCCAGGCCGTTCCAGCGCCGGGCGGTCGTGTCGTAGCTGCCGAGGCTGGCTTCGACCGAGAACGTCCTGCCCAGCTCGAAACCGGTCTGGGCGGCGATCCGCTCGCCTGGCCCTCCGGTGGTGCGCAGGGTCGAGTCGACGATCGCCCAGTCGCCGCGCAGCTCCCGCCACCCGTGACCGATCTTGTCGCCGTCGGGTCGCACGAAATCGTCGCTCCAGGTCAGCACGTCGTCCTCCGCGTTGTCGGCAAAGGCCGGCGTGGTGTGGCCGAGGCCGACGGTGGCGCCGGCGACCACGACACCGCCCTTGAGAACGTCCCGGCGCCGAAGCGCGCGAGCGCGCGAACGATCGTCCGGCATCGTCCGATTCCCTTCCTTCGAGCGCACACGGTGCCCACCACGACGGTGGCGCTGGGGTGCGTGTCGACGTCGCCGGTCTCCTGTCGACGTCGAGCGAGCGAGATCGTCTCGAGACTTCACGCCGTGACCTCGACCGTCAACGACAGAGCGTCGACCACGTGCGGTCACGGGGCGACCACTCGCGGCGTGACCAGCCGAAACTCGCTTGTGAGTGAGCTGCTCACTCATTTAGACTCCCCGCCGTGCCGCCGTCCTTCCGACAGTCGACGCCCTCCCACGGTCCACTCGACCGGCGTCCGCACTCCCGGGCGCGTCCCTTACCACCGGACGAACGTCGGGCCTCCCTCATCGCCGCGACCCTGCCGCTCGTCGCCGAGTACGGCACCAAGGTCACCACCCGGCAGATCGCCGAGGCGGCCGGCATCGCGGAGGGGACGATCTTCCGCGTCTTCCCCGACAAGGAGGCCCTGATCGGGCAAGCGCTGGCCGTCGCGTTGGATCCCACGCCCCTGTTCGACGAGCTGGCGCGGATCGACCTCACGCTCGAGCTGCGGGAGCGGCTGCTCCGGCTGACCGACGTCCTGCAACGACGGCTGGTCAGCATCATCAACGTGCTGACCGCGGTGGGACTCCAGCGTCCGCCAGACGATCTCGACGATCACTGCGAGCAGGTCCACCCGACGAACGAGATGATCCACACCGCCATCGCTCGCGTGCTCGAACCCGACCGCGAGCGGTTCCGCCGTCCGGTCGTCGAGGTGGCGCGTATCCTGCGTCTGCTCATCTTTAGCGGCACGCACCCGATGATCACCGAAGGCCGCCCGCTGACGCCTGAGGAGATCGTCGACATCGTCCTCAACGGCGTGCTCCACCACCGTCAGGAAGCCCTGTGATGGGCGTCCGACGCGACGTTGACGTCACCGACAAGACCCAAGACCGCCCGACAGCCTCCCCGATGGCCGTCCCACGATCCGGAGAGACTTCATGCTGATTCGCTTATTACGCACCTACCTGCGGCCCTATACGCGACCGCTGACGGCTGTCGTCCTGCTCCAGCTCGTCGCCACCATCGCCTCCCTCTACCTGCCCAGCCTGAACGCCGACATCATCGACAACGGGATCGCCAAGGGGGACACCGCCTACATCCTGCGAACCGGCGGCTGGATGCTGCTGGTCAGCGCCGCCCAGATCACCTGCTCCATCGCCGCGGTCTACTTCGGTGCCCGCACCGCCATGAGCGTCGGACGCGACCTGCGCGCGGCGGTCTTCCAACGCGTCGGTGAGTTCTCCGCGCGTGAGGTGAGCCAGTTCGGCGCCCCCTCCCTCATCACGCGCAACACCAACGACGTCCAGCAGGTCCAGATGCTCCTCGTGATGACCTGCACCATGCTGGTCGTGGCGCCGATCATGTGCGTGGGCGGCGTCATCATGGCGCTGCGCGAGGACGTCGGGCTGTCCTGGCTCATGCTCGTGAGCGTGCCGGCCCTGGCGTTGGCGACCGGGCTGATCCTGAGCCGGATGTCGCCGCAGTTCCGGGCCATGCAGGAGCGGATCGACACCGTCAACCGCATCCTGCGGGAGCAGATCACCGGCATCCGCGTCGTCCGCGCGTTCGTCCGGGAGTCCGAGGAGAGGCGACGCTTCGCCGTCGCGAACTCCGACCTGACCGCCACCGCGCTGAACGTCGGCCGGCTGTTCGCGCTGATGTTCCCCGTCGTGATGTTCGTCTTCAACGCCTCCAGCATCGCGGTGCTGTGGTTCGGCGGCCTGCGCGTGGAGTCCGGCGGGATTCAGGTCGGGTCGCTGATCGCGTTCCTCAACTACCTGATGCAGATCCTCATGTCGGTGATGATGGCCTCGTTCATGGCGATGATGGTCCCCCGCGCAGCCGTGTGCGCGGAGCGGATCGCCGAGGTCCTCGACACCGAACCCACGGTCCGGACCTCCGCCACCCCCGTCACCACGCTGACCAGGCGCGCGGACGTCGAGCTACGGAACGTCCAGTTCAAGCTCCCCGGCGCTGCCGACCCCGTGCTCCGCGACATCAGCTTCCGGGCCGAACCGGGGACCACGACCGCGATCATCGGCAGCACCGGCTCCGGGAAGACCGCGCTGATCTCACTCATCCCCCGGCTCTTCGACGTCACGGGCGGCGCCGTTCTCGTCGGAGGTGTCGACGTCCGCGAGCTCGACCCCGAGCTGCTGTGGAGCAAGATCGGGCTCGTCCCGCAGAAGCCGTACCTGTTCTCGGGGACCGTCGCGAGCAACCTGCGCTACGGGAACCCGGACGCGACCGACGAGGAGCTGTGGGAGGCTCTGCGGATCGCGCAGGCGAAGGACTTCGTCGAGGCGATGCCCGAAGGGCTCGACTCCCCCATCGCCCAGGGCGGGACCAACGTCTCCGGCGGGCAACGACAGCGGCTGGCCATCGCTCGCGCGTTGGTCCGCAAGCCGGAGATCTACCTGTTCGACGACTCCTTCTCCGCCCTCGACCTGGGTACCGACGCCAGGCTCCGCGCGGCCCTGCGTCCCGTCACCCGTGACGCCACGGTCATCGTCGTCGCCCAGCGGGTGTCGACGATCGTGGATGCGGACCAGATCGTCGTCCTCGACGACGGGGCCGTCGTCGGCATCGGCCGCCACGACGAGCTCCTCACCAGTTGCCAGACCTACCTCGAGATCGTCGAGTCCCAGCGAAGCGCGGAGGCGGCATGAGCGAGCGGTCCACCACCTCGACGCCACGGCGGAACGCTGGCCCCGGTGGCGGTCCACCGTGGGCCATGCCTCCCGCGAAGGCCATGAACTTCGGCCCCTCCGCCAAGCGCCTGCTCGGACGGCTGCGTCCCGACCGCGCCCGGCTGCTGTTGGTCGTCATCCTGGCGATCGCCAGCGTGGCGCTCAACGTCATAGGCCCGCGCGTCCTCGGCCGCGCGACCGACGTCATCTTCGCCGGTGTCATCGGCAAGCAGCTGCCGGAGGGGATCACCCAACAGGAGGCGATCGAGTACGCCCGAGCGAACGGCCAGGACCAGTTCGCCGACATGCTGAGCGGCATGGAGGTCGTCCCCGGCGCGGGAATCGACTTCAGCAAGCTCGGCCAGATCCTGCTCACCGTGCTGCTGATCTACCTCGCCGCGAGCGTCCTGGCCTGGCTGCAGGGATACCTTCTGGCGAGCGTCGTCCAGAACGCGATGCGGCGGTTGCGGTCCGACGTCGAGGACAAGCTGCACCGGCTGCCGTTGTCCTACTTCGACCGGCAGCCACGCGGTGAGCTGCTGAGCCGGGTCACCAACGACATCGACAACATCGCCCAGAGCCTGCAGCAGACGCTGGGCCAGCTGCTCTTCTCCCTGCTCACCGTCATCGGCGTGCTGACCATGATGTTCGTGGTGTCGCCGCTCCTCGCCCTGATCGCGCTCGTGGCGGTGCCGCTGTCGGTCGTCGTCACCCAGCAGATCGCCAAACGCTCCCAGCGCCAGTTCGTCGCGCAGTGGGCGCACACCGGAACGCTCAACGCGCAGGTGGAGGAGGCCTTCACCGGCCACGACCTCGTCAAGGTCTTCGGGCGTCACCGCGAGGTGCAGGCCGCCTTCGCCGCCACGAACGAGGAGCTGTTCAAAGCGAGCTTCAAGGCCCAGTTCATCTCCGGCATCATCATGCCGTCGATGATGTTCATCGGGAACCTCAGCTACGTCGCCGTGGCTGTGGTGGGCGGCCTCCGGGTGGCGTCCGGGACGATGACCTTGGGCGACGTCCAGGCGTTCATCCAGTACTCCCGGCAGTTCACCCAACCGCTGACGCAGGTGGCCTCGATGGCGAACCTCCTGCAGTCCGGTGTGGCGTCGGCCGAGCGGGTCTTCGACCTGCTGGACGCGGAGGAGCAGAGCCCGGAGCCGGCCACCCCGGCTCGGGTCGACAAGCCACGGGGCCGAGTCGAGTTCGAGCGCGTGTCCTTCCGGTACGAGCCGGACAAGCCGTTGATCGAGGACCTGTCACTCGTCGCCGAGCCGGGACACACCATCGCGATCGTGGGGCCGACCGGGGCCGGCAAGACCACGCTCGTCAACCTCATCATGCGGTTCTACGAGCTGGACTCCGGACGGATCACCCTCGACGGCGTGGACATCGCCACGATGCGCAGAGACGAGCTGCGCAGCAAGATCGGCATGGTCCTCCAGGACGCCTGGCTGTTCAACGGAACGATCCGCGACAACATCGCCTACGGCAAGCCGGGGGCGACCGAGGAGGAGATCCTCGCCGCGGCGAAGGCGGCGCTCGTCGACCACTTCGTGCGGACCCTCCCTGATGGGTACGACACGGTGATCAACGAGGAGGCCAGCAACATCAGCGCCGGCGAGAAGCAGCTCATCACCATCGCGCGAGCGTTCCTCGCCGACCCGTCCCTGCTGATCCTCGACGAGGCCACCAGCTCGGTCGACACCCGCACCGAGGCGTTGGTCCAGCACGCGATGGCGGCGCTGCGCTCGGACCGCACCAGCTTCGTCATCGCGCACCGGCTGTCCACGATCCGCGACGCCCACCGCATCCTGGTGATGGAGAACGGTCGCATCGTCGAGCAGGGCACCCATGAGGAGCTGCTCAAGGCGGAGGGCGCGTACTACCGCCTCTACAACGCGCAGTTCACCCAGCCGGTGGCCGAGCTGGACACCGTCGACGACTGGCCCAGCGCGACCCCAGGCCAGGTCGAGGTGCCCTCGACTCGCACCTGAGGTCTCCACACGAGCCGCGAGGACCCCACGCCGCCAGCGCGCGGCGTGGGGTCCGTCTTGAGAGCGTTGGGCACGCGGGCCGACTTGTCCACAGGCGAGAAGCTCCACGGCCGCCTCGGCGCCCGGTCGGGCGTAGCATTCCCCGACCGGGAGGTGGAGGACAGGCGATGTCCAAGGTTGGGAGCTTCCTGAAGACCGCCCTCGTCCGGTTGCTCGTGCTCGCCGTCCTCGGCGCGATCGGCTACGGGGGCTACCTCTTCTTCGGGCCGACCGCGAGGGCCAACGACGAACCGCTCGAGCACGACAGCGACCTGGAGAGCCTCTGCTGGTACCAGAGGAGGTACTACCCGGAGGCCGCCACCTACACCGGTCCCGCCCCGCACCCGATCAAGATCTTCGAGCAGTCCGACTCCCAGACGAGTGACCCCGGCTGGTTCTCCTCCCAGGTTCGCCAACCTCTCCCCCAGCACTGGTGGTCGCACCACAGGGCGCCGACGAAGGTCCAGCTCGTCGCCTGCGTGGAGATCGACGACGAGGGACCCAGGATCGGCGAGTGTGAGTTCAGGGGTGAGACCATCCCCATGCACCAGGGCATCTACACCGCCACCCTCTACGAGGCGAAGACCGGCAAGAAGGTCGCCAAGGTGGAAGGCATCGCCGGCAGGAAGGACTTCGACGACGGCATGTGCCCGGCGATGCACGTCTGGCGCCAAGGAGAGGACCCGAGACTGCTCTCCAAACCCGATGCCGCGGCGTACCGGCGCGCGTTCGGCCGGTACGTCGACGGATGAGCGGGCCGAACGCACGGCACCGGCCATTGACAGGTCCGTCGTCGACCGCTACGACGTCGGTACGACCACTCGGACGGACCTCATACCTGCTCCATGATCGCCGACAGCCACTGCCATGCCTGGCGGGTCTGGCCCTACCAACCACCTGTGCCGGACCCGACCGGGCATGGCAGCGTCGACCTCCTCCTGTACGAGATGGACCGCCACGGTGTCGAGCGGGCCGCCGTGGTGTGCGCGCGCATCGGCGACAACGACGACAACAACGAGTACGTCGCCAAGGCGGCGGCTCGCCATCCCGACCGGCTCGCCGTCCTGGCCGACGTCGACTGCTTCTGGCGTCCCGAGTACCACACGCCGGGTGCCGCCGCTCGACTGCGGGCGACGGCGGAGCGCCTGGAGATCGCCGGCTTCACCCACTACGTCCACGACGACAACGACGGCTGGTTCCGCACCGACGAGGCACTGGAGCTCTTCGCGACAGCGGCGGAGCTGAACCTCGTGGCCAGCCTGGCGGTGTCCCCACGCTGGCACGCCGACCTACGGGACGTCGCCCGGCGGTTTCCGACGCTGCCGATCCTCGTGCACCACCTCGGGCTGGCCCGACCCGGCTCGCCCCCATTCGAGGACGACCTCGCGGAGGTGCTCGCCAGCGCCGCGGTCCCCACCATCGGTCTCAAGGTGTCCGGATTCCACTACCTCGCCACCCGGCCCTGGGACTTCCCGTTCGCCGAGGGCCGCGAGGTGTTCCGCCGTCTGTACGAGGCGTACGGGGCGCACCGCCTCTGCTGGGGTTCGGACTTCCCCGCCGCCCGACCGCACGTCACGTACACCCAGTCGCTGGAGGTGGTTCGCGCGTACTGCGACTTCCTCCCCGCCGAGGACCTCGACCTGATCCTGGGCGGCACGCTCACGCGGATCCTCGACACCCGCCGCCCGGCGCCGCCAGCCGACGGCTGAGTGAGCCAAGCCCGAAGAAGCACGGACCGCCCACGTGCGGCACGGGAACACCTCGACGAGGACGGGCGACACGGACGAGCGCCGCCGGTTCCTCGCCGACGCAGGCGGATCAACGCCGAGCGCATGGACACGGTGTTCGCCGCGATCTACGACGACCGCCGGGGCGGATACGTCAACCCGACCCACGCGAGGTTCGTCGACCGCTTCGTCTCCCTCCTCACGTCGGCCTCGAAACGGCCGGAGGTGCTCGACGCCGGATGCGGGACCGGGACGTACTGGTCGACGTTGGTGGCCGCCGGCTGCGTCTCGTTCGGCGTCGACCACTCGCGGCGGATGCTCGCGAGGGCACGGGCCAAGCACCCGGGCGTGGAGACCGTCGTCTGCGCCCTGCAGGACCTCGGCGACGGACCAGAGCTCCAGCACCGTTTCGACGGTGTTCTCTGCGTCGACCAGTTCCTGCCAGCACGGGAGGCTGGGAACCGAAGACCTACCACCCTCTGGCGACGGCGGTTAGCATCCAGCGCGAGCGCTAGGGGCCGGCCTGAGTCGAGGCAAGGACTCCTTGCGCAGTCGCCCACGTCGTCGAGTCAAGCGCGAACGACGCCGCACCACCGCACGGGAAGAGCCATGCGCAAGGACGAAATCGTCGACGTCCGCGTCTCGTTCGTCGCCAGCGACGAATCGGATCCGGCCGACCCAACCGAGCGATCCACTGAGGAGACGGAGTCGGGTTCCCACAGCTCACCGCCCGCCCAGATCGACCGGGCCAGGCATTGGCTCGGGGGCAAGGTCGCCAACCCCATGACCAAGTACCCCGAGTTCCGCGACAACCGGGACGCCGGCATCCGGGCCGACGACGGGGGCACGGTCGTGGTCGAGGTGGAGTCCGCCTCCGGTGAGGTCGGTCTGTCGACCACGAGCGGCCTCGCCGCTGCGGCCATCATCCACCAGCACCTGGCCCGGCTGGTTCGCGGCGAGCGCGCGAGCGCCCACACACGCATCTGGGACCGGATGTTCTCCAGCACCCTGCGCTACGGCCGCAAAGGGCTCGTCCTCCACGCCATCTCGGCGGTCGACCTGGCCATCTGGGACCTGCACGGCAAGGTCCTGGGCGAGCCGGTGCACGAGCTCATCGGCGGGAAGATCCGCGACGCCGTCCAGGTCTACGCCACCGGTCCGTCGCCGGCGCTCGCCGCGCGGCTGGGGTTCGCCGGCGCGAAGCTGCCGCTCGTCTACGCCCCCTGCGAGGGCGAGGAAGGGTTCCGGCGCAATGTCGAGATCGCCGAGCAGGCCCGGGCCAGCGTGCCGGACGACTTCCCGCTCATGTACGACTGCTGGATGGCGCTCGACGTCGACTACGCCGTCCGCCTCGCCCACGCGGTGGCGCCCCTCGGCTTCACCTGGATCGAGGAGCCGCTGCCCCCAGACGACTACGCCGGGCTGCGCAGAATCCGTGACCGGATGCCGCCTACGATGACGCTCAACACCGGGGAGCACGAGTACACGGCGGCCGGGTTCAAGTTGCTCTGCGAGGCCGGCGTCGACGTCATCCAGCCCGACCTCGGCTGGTGCGGCGGGATGACGGAGGTGCTCCGCATCGCGGACGTGGCCCGCGTCTACGGCGTCAAGGTCATTCCCCACACCTGCGGCATGCCGAACTACCACTTTGTCGTCACCCAGCCCCATGGCGAACTCGCCGAGTTCCCGGTCCTGTCGCCCGACGGCGAAGCCCTCGCGCCCCAGCACGCGCCGCTCATGCTCGGTGAGGACCTGCCGGAGAACGGCTGGCTCACGGTGAGCGACAAGCCCGGGTTCGGGCTCACGCTCAACCCGGAGATCCGGCTCGTCCCGGCCGTACCAGCGCCTCGGACGGCGCCATGACCAGCCGGAGGCCGCGCATCGCCGTCGTCGGCGCGGGCTGGTGGGCGACGACCCGGCACCTGCCCTCGTTGGCGAGCTACGACGGCGCGGAGCTCGTCGCCGTCTGCGATACCCGGCCCGAGCGCGCTCGCGCCGCGGCGGAGCGGTTCGGCGTCCCGGTGACAGCGACGGATCTCCCCAGCGCGCTCGCCGCGACGCACATCGACGGCGTGGTCGTGGCCACTCCGCACACCACCCACTACGCGCTCGCTCGGACGGCACTGGACGCCGGCGTCCACGTGTTCGTGGAGAAACCCCTCACCACGACGGCCGCCGAGGCTTGGGAACTCGTCGAGAGGGCGGAGGCGAACGGCCTCCACCTCAGCGTCGGCTACACCTATCACTACACCCGAGCCGCCCAGTTCGTCCGGCACGCCGTCCGGGAGCGGATCGGTTCGCTCGTGTGCGTGGCCGCGCAGTTCACCTCGTCGACGCTGACGCTCTTCGCCGGTGGGGACGACTCCGCCGACCCCGCGACTCCACATCCCACGACGTACGCGGACCCGCGGCTGTCGGGTGGCGGCCAGGGCCACACCCAGGTCACCCACCTCATGGGGACGGTCCTGTGGGCGACCGGCCGCGAGGTCGAGGAGGTCTTCTGCTACATGGACAACCGGGGCTGTGACGTCGACGTCGTCGACGTCATGGCGTTCCGTTTCGCCGGGGGCGGCCTGGGCACCGTCACGTCTACAGGAACCGCGCTCGGCCATCAGCCGCCACGGCAGCGGATCCAGTACTTCGGCACCGACGGCGTCGTCGAGCAGGACCTCCTCGGCGCCAGGGCTGTTCTGCACCGCAACGACGGCGCCGTCGTCGAGCGTGCTCTCGACGAGGGCGAACCGGCGTACCCGGCCGAGGCGCCGGCGCGCGCCTTCGCCGACCTCATCGCCGGCCGCGGCCCCAACCACGCACCTGGTCGGGACGCCGCCGCCACGGTCGCGTTCCTCGACGCCGCCTACCGGTCCGCCGCCTCGGGCCGCGCCGAACCTGTGCTGCGACGACACCACCGTTGCGAGCCTTGAGCCGCGGCGACCGACGGATGCCGGCTCGAGGCCGGGTGCCGGCTCGACCAGGCCCCCGCGTCGGGCGAGGGTCAGCCGCCCGCGAGGGAGATGACGGCGGACACGGCGTTCGCGATGGGGGGAACCCCCGCGTAGAGGCCGATCGCCGTGACGACGAGCAGCGCGGGGAAGATCACCCGTGACTCGTACCAGGCGCCGGTGGTCAACGGGCCGCCGTCGTAGTTGTCGCCCCGGTCTCGGCCGTCGATCCAGGAGAAGGGGCGCGGCACGGCGGTCTTGGTCACCGCGTCACCGACGATGTGCACGAGCACTCCCAGCCCGAACGCCAGCGGCAGCCACCACGGGTACGCGGCGTAGCGGGCGGAGGCGTACCCGACGACGGCCGAGACGACGAGGTTCGCCAGCCAGTACCGCTCGTTGTCGCCGGGAATGACGAACGCCAGCGCGCGCAGGGTCGCCCCCACCGCGATGGCCACCGCCACACCCGTCGAGACCGGATGCAGCGAGGCCAACCAGGCGAGACCGGCGAACAGCGGTGGCGCGACCAGCCAGTCGTGCGTCCCACCGCGGTGGCCACGGAAGAGCACCCGCACCACCCGGTGCACCGCACGGGACAGCGGCCCCCACATGACGGTGACCGACGAGGAGCGGTGGTCCCAGTCGGGCACCAACGCCGCGCCGGCACACGCCGCCACGAAGGACAGCTGGTCGGCCACCCCGTCGATCGGCAGGACGGCGAGGAGTCCGGACCCGGCTGCGAGGCCGGTCGCGGCGTGCGTCCGCCACATCATGGCTCGGCGTCGCTCCTTCCCAGTCGCTCGGAACGTCGCCGTGATCATGGCATGCCGCTCCCCCGGGAGGTGTCGTGGAGCCGGAGGACCGCTCGTGACCTGCAGAGCACCGCTGGCCGCCGCATCGGTAACGGAGTGTGCGTACGCTCGTGACGACGGTTGGTGGCCCGCCCCATGACCGGCGCGGTCGAGGTCGGCTACCCGACGTCCGGCACCGGCGACCAGGTCGCGGCCGCTTTCCGCGGGGAGCGGGTGTTCGCCTGTCTGCCGAATCTTTCGTCCCCCGCGTAGCCTCGTCGCGCCACGCGCTGAGCCGGGACGCCGCCGGGTCACCACGCGCCCGATAGTCGCGGGATCACGCCGACGTGAGTGAGCTGTGCTGGGTCAGTAGGGCGCTGAGCCGCTCCTTCGGCAGGGTCGGCTTCTCGTCGTACAGGTAGCAACTGACGGCGTGGCCGGACGCCGCGAGGTACGTCGGCGGCTGCGCCTGTGTACACCGCGGCATGGCCGCAGGGCATCGCTCGGCGAACCGGCACCCCTGGTGGTCCTCCGGCACCTCGACGCCGTTCCTGGCGCCGGTCTCCTCCGAGCCCCAGCGCCGGCGAGGGTCCGGCCAGGGGATGGAGTCGATGAGCATGCGGGTGTAGGGGTGCTTCGGCGCGGTGATGACGTCCTCGACGTCACCGGCCTCCACGATGCCACCCCGGTACATCACGACGATGTGGTCACTCACGTGGTACGCGGTGCCGAGGTCGTGCGTGATGTAGAGGATGGGCACCTTCAGGGTCTGGTTGACCGTGCGCAGGCTCTCCAGGATCGTCGCGCGCAGTGAGGCGTCGACCATGGACACCGGCTCGTCGGCGACGATCAGCTTGGGCCGCAGCATCAACGCTCGCGCCACGATGATCCGCTGACGCTGCCCGCCGGACAGCTGGTGGGGATAGCGACCGAGCGTCTCGTCCGGACGCAAGCCCACAGCCTCCAACGCGTTCACCATGAGCTCCTGCCGTTCCGCTTTCGACCGGCCGAGACGGAACTTCTGCAGAGGCACCGTGAGCACGTGGTCGACCTTGTAGAACGGGTTGAAGACCGCGAACGGGTCCTGGAAGACCGCCTGGACGTCTCGTCGGAACTCGCGCAGCCGAGCGCCGCGCAACCGGCTGAGGTCCGATCCTCGATACAACACCGTGCCGCTCGTCGGGCTGATGAACCCCAACAGCAGGGACGCCAAGGTGGTCTTGCCGCTTCCACTCTCCCCGACGACGGACAAGATCTGCGGGCTGTCCCCGGGAATGGTCAGCGACACATCGTCCAGCGCGACTGTCGCCGTACGCGAGAGAACACCGCCGCCGTAGACCTTGCTGACGTTGCGCAGCTCCATCAGCGGGGTGGCGTCACCGCCGCCCTCGCGGGCGGTCTCGTCACGCGGTGGCATGGCCCTCCTCGTGCAAGTGACAGGCGACGAACCGGTTGGGGCGATGCTCCCGATACGGCGGCACCTGCTCGGCGCAGATGTCCATGGCCTTGGGGCACCGTGGATGGAACAGGCACCCAGGCGGCAGCGAGTGCAGCGACGGCGGCAGGCCCGGGATTCCGCGGAACGTGCCCCGGCGCTCCAGCTTCGGCAGGCTGTCGATGAGCAGATCGGTGTAGGGGTGGAGCGGGTCGTCGAAGATCTCCCGGATCGGGGACACCTCGGCGAGCTTCCCCGCGTACATCACCGCGAGGCGGTCGACCGACTGGGCCATCAGGCCCATGTCGTGACCGATGAGGACGACCGCGACGCCGAGCTCCTCCTGCAGGCGCAGCAGCGTCCCCATCACCTGACGTTGGACGACGACGTCGAGCGCGGACGTGGGCTCGTCCGCGATCAGCACCTTCGGCTCCATCGCCACCGCGATCGCGATGCACACGCGCTGCTTCATGCCGCCGGAGAGCTGGTGCGGATACATCCGCCCCACCTCCCGTCGGAGCCCGACCGACTCGAGAGCGGCGTGGGCCTTCTCGAGGAGCTCCTTCTTGGCGACTCGCTTGGGCGAGTGGTCCTCCAACGTGTCGACGATCTGGTCCTCGATCCGCGCCACCGGGTTGAGGGAGTTCATGGCGCCCTGGGGAATCATGCTGATCTCAGCGGCGCGGACCTGACGCATCTCCTTCTCGGGCAGCCGGAGGATGTCACGTCCGTGGAGGAGGATCTGCCCGCCGGCGATGCGGCCCGGCTCCTTGATCATGCGCATGAGCGCGAGCGCGATCGTCGACTTCCCCGAGCCGGACTCGCCGACCAGCCCGAGCTTCTCGCCCGGCATGAGGTCGAAGCTCACGCCGTTGACGGCCCGGACGGCGCCGGCGTCGGTGTGGTACTCGACCCGAAGGTCGCGCACCGAGAGAACCGGCTCGCCGGTGCCGGCCGCTCGGTCCGTCCGCGGCGCGGTCGAGGTACTCGTCATCGCGACCTCCGAGACCGCGGGTTCGCCCACTCGTCCAACGAGAAGGAGATGAAGTACAAGGAGAGGATCAGCACGCAGATGATCGCGATCGGGATGCCCCACCACCACCAGAGGTTGCGCAGCAGCGCGGAGAACCTCTGCATCCAGAAGAACGTCATGCCCAGGGTGGGCTCTCGCTGAGAGCCGAGACCGAGCATCTCCAGGCCGAGCGCGGCGTAGACGGCCCCGATGAGCGCCGCCACGAAGCCAGCCAGGAGGAACGGCGTCAGGTTCGGCAACAGCTCCCGGACGATGATCTCCGGCCCGCGCATCCCCGACAGACGGGCCAGTCGGATGAACTCCCGCTCGCGCAGCGACAGCACCTGGGCTCGGATCGCACGCGTCGGCCCCGGCCAGGCGAACGCGGCGAGGATGAGCGCCATGTTCTCGATGGAGATGTACTGGCGCAGCAGCGACGCGATGACCACCATGACGAGGAAGCTGGGGATGGTGAACATCACGTCGACGATCCAGCGGATCACGCTGTCCAGCCAACCGCCGTAGAACGCCGACACCAGACCCAGCACGATGCCGATCGCCAGCCCGATCGACCCGGCGAGCAGTCCGATCTTCAGGCTCAGGCGGGTTCCCACCACCATGACCGCGAAGAGGTCACGTCCCTGCGCGTCGGTACCGAACCAGTGCTCAGCCGACGGCGGCTTGCTCGCCGGGCCCGCGAGGGGGTAGGGGTCCTTGGCGGGGTCGATGAAGAACGTCCCCACGGTGGCGAAGAGGATCAGGCCGACGAACATCGCGAGCCCGATCACCAGCAAGGGATTCCGCCGCAGGTACCGGAGAACCGACGTGGCTCGCCCCACCCGGGAACGTGGCGTGAGCATCGTGGCCGTCTGGGACGCCGTGGCGACCATCGCTCCTCACCCCTTCTCGTACCGGATGCGCGGGTCGAGCAACGGATAGATCAGGTCCACGATGAGCGTGGCGATGCACACGGCGAAGACGAGGATCATCGTGATGCCGTAGAGCAGGTTGTAGTCGAGCACCTGGATCGACCCGTTGATCAAGCCGCCGAGACCTGGATACGCGAAGAGCGTCTCGACGAGCACGGTGGAGAAGACGAACGTGCCGAGCGACATCACCAGGCCGGTCACCTGAGGCAGCATCGCGTTGCGGACCGCGTACCGCGCGAAGATGCGACGCGGGCGCAGCCCTTTGGCCTCGGCGAAGGTGATGTAGTCCTCCCCCACGGTCATGACCATGAGGCTGCGCATCTGCAGGGCTTGGCCGCCGAGCTGGAACAGCACCAAGGCGCATGCGGGGAGGAACGCGTGCTTGGCGATGTCGAGCGCGAACTCGAGGGACCATTCCGGCGTCGCGGTGCGCGAGTACGCCCCCGACAGCGGGAAGATCTTGAGCTGGAACGCGAAGAGGTAGATCAGCAGGAACCCGAGCACGAACGCTGGGACGGCGCTGGTCAGCATGCTGGCGGGCACGAAGATGCGCAGCCAGCGTGGACAGCGCGGCCAGCCGAGCAGGGCACCGAGCAGCGTGCCGATGACGAACGCGATGAGGATCGACATCAGCCCCAGGCCGAGCGTCCAGGGCAGCGCGTCCTTGATGATCGAGTTGACTGTCCGCGGATACTGCGAGATCGAGTATCCGTAGTCGAACCGCACCACCTTCAGCATGGCGGTGAGGTACTGCTTCCACAGCGGCTGGTCGAGGCCGAACTGCTGGTTGTAGGCCTCGACCATGGCCTCCAGCCCGGTCTGGTTACGGCCGCCCTGGGTGGCGGCCAGCATCAGCCGTTCCCTGATCGGGTCGCGTGGACTGAGCTTGGGAATGAAGAAGTTGATGCTGGCCGCCGTCCACATCACCGTGACCAGCAGCAGGATCCGCCTGACGAGGTACCGCCTGGAGATCACTCGACCACCCCTCCCTGGTCCGGTCCGTCGCCGCCGATCAGCCGGACGCGGGCTTGAGGCGGGTGAGCTCCAACGCGAACGTCTTGAACCAGAACGCGCCGGGCAGGTACGGGTCGTCAGCGGTCGGCCAGCCGGTCCAGTACCTGGTGTTGTAGGGAATCCGGTGGAGCCACTGCACCAGAGGCGTGTGCGGCAGCTCCCGTAGGTAGATCTCCATCGCCTGGAGGAACAGTGGGAGCTCCTGTGGGTCGTCGACCGGCAGGGAGGCCATCTGCTCGACGGTCCTGTCGAACTCCTCGTTGCGCCAGCGGCTGCTGATGTCGCCCGCCTCACCGACCTTGGAGTAGTGCCGGGAGTGCATGAGCTCCAGCGAAGGGTACGGGTCCGCGATGGCTCCGGCGAAGCCGAACAGGAACAGCTTCGCCGACCCGTCAGCCATGCGTGTGTAGGAGTCGGACGGCGTCTGCAGGGACGCGTCGAACCCGGCGGCACGCAGCTGCTCGGCGAGGATCGCGCCGTAGTCGTTGACGAGGTCGACGATGCCGTAGATGGTGGCGTCCACCCTGGCACCCTTCTCGTCGACCCACAGGTTCTCGGCGTCGCGGGTGTATCCCTTGCTGGTCATGATCCGCTCGACCTCGCCCAGGTCGTAGGCGTTCGTCGGGTACCTCTCGAGGAGTGGCTTGACCGCGTCGAGGTACTTCCGCAGAGGCGGGAAGTCCGGGAACGGCAGCTCGGACGTGATCCCGGCGCCCTCGTAGCCGATCTCGACCAGCTGCTGACGGTCGATCGCGTGGTTGACCGCTCGCCGGATGTCAGGGTCGTCGTAGGGCTTGACAGCGCAGTTGAAGAACAGCGACTGCGGCCACCAGTCGACGTACCCGTACGGCTCCTCGCGCCCGCTCCAGGCGATGATCTTCGGGTTCTGCTCGACCACCTGCTTGATGACCGGCGGTCTGAGGTCGAGCGAGGAGTCCAGCTCGTCGTTGATGAGCTGCTGGGCGATGTTCGTGGGGTCGGTGAACGGCACGACGATGATGCGTTCCGGTCCGGGAAGCTCAGCGAGTCCCGCCTTGACCGCCCACCAGTCGTCCCGTCGGTCGAGGAGCCGCCGTTGCACCGTCCAGTCGACCACCTGGTAGGGCCCCGTGACCACCGGCCACTTCTTCGCGGGGTCGTAGAACAGGAAGCCGTACTGGTTCTTCTCCTTGGAGAAGATGTGCTCGGGGACGAGGAAGATGCCCAGGTCGTTCTTGAAGTACAGGTAGTCGAAGACGAAGCGCGGCGCCGGCTTGGTGAACGTGATCGTCACCGTGTGCTCGTCCGTCGCCTCCGCGCTCTTGACCCACTCCCGGATGTCCGCCGAGTAGGTCATCGCGGCGTTCTTCTCGTCCTTCAGCATGGTGAGCGTGAAGGCGACGTCCTTCGCCCCGAACGGGGTGCCGTCGCTCCAGTAGGCGTCCGATCGCGTCTTGATCGTGACGCTCATGTAGTCGTCGGCATAGACAGGGTCGCCGTCGGCGAGCCACGGAATCGTCTCTCCCGTGAACGTGGAATAGAAGTACAGCGGCTCCAGCATCGCCGCCATGCCCCGCTGGTGGTTGAAGCCAGACGCGTAGGGGTTGCAGATGCCGACGTCCGAGCCGTCCCCGAAAGCCAGCATCAACGTCTTTTCGCGTGGGATCTTGCGTGGATTCCCCCGAGGCACCTCGCGCTCCGGTGTCGGGGAGCCGGACCCCTCCGGCGTCGGTGGCAGCTCCGGTGTGCCGCAGGCGGACAGCGCGATGGCAGCGGAGCTGATTCCGGCCAACTTCAGGAAATCACGTCGGGAACTACCGGGAAACGTGGGCGGCATGGCTGTCTCCCGCTTCAGGGTCGACGCAAGGTGAGTGAATGCTTGGGTACGTCGCCCCGCCAGTCAAGCACTTGTGACCGCCTTGAAATCTCCATCGCCGGAGATGGCCAACTCTGCCGCGGACGTTGTCGCGGCGCCTGCCGGGCTTTTCCGCCTGGCGGAGGATCCGACGATGGTCAGGGCCGATTTCCGTCATCGTGATTGCCCGCACCACCACACCGGGACGACCATGCCAAGACCGGTGTGCTGACGGCACGAAGCGATCACCTGTCGGTTCTTTTCTGCGCCGACGTGAGGGAGGTGGCGGTGTCCGCCCTGGCGTCCCGACGTGGCTGTGCGCTGACGTCCGCTTTGCTGACCATCGTTGCGCTCACCAGCGCGGGTGTCGCGGCGGCGGACATGGCGCCCGCCGAGGCGCGCGAGCGACCGGAGCCCAGCCCACGGCTTGTCCAGACTCGCTACCCCACCGAGGACGTGGTCGTCGCGGACTTCGACGTCTCCGATTACGGGGCAGACCCGACCGGCGTTGGCGACTCGACGCGCGCCATTCAGGACGCGCTCGACGACTGCTACGCCGCGAGCGGAGGCACTGTCTGGCTCCCAGCCGGCACCTACCGTGTCACGGACACCCTCGAGGTGCGGGCGTTCTGCACCATGCGCGGCGACCGCCGCGACCCCGATGAAGGGCGAGGCGACTACGGCACGGTCGTGGTGGCCGACCTCCCGCCGGGTGACGACGGTCCGGCGCTGTTCCGGATCGGCGGCAGCGCGGGCGTCATGGGCGTCACGACCTACTACCCACGCCAGGACGCGGCCTCCCCGGTGCCGTACAACTACACGTTCGAGATCCCGGGCGTGGCGTGGATCGGCACCCAGAACTACATGATGTCGACGGTGTCCGACGTCACGATGCTCAACTCCTATCGGGGCATCGGCGTCAGCACCATGGCCAGCGACCGAGGGGAGCCACCCAGCTCCGGGCAGGTTCACGAGTCGGCCACCATTCGCAACGTCAAGGGGACCGTGCTCTACGAGGGTGTCCGCGCCTACAACGGCGCTGACGTGGGCACGTGGGAGAACGTCCGGTTCAGCAACGCCTACTGGGCGGACGCCCCCCGGGCCTACCGACCACCCGCACGCGCGGCACTCGACGCGTGGACGCGCGCCCACGGGACCGGGCTCGTCCTCGGCGACCTGGAGTGGGAGCAGTTCTCCCACATCGACGTCGCCGACTACCGGGTCGGGATTCGGATCGTCCCCGGCCAGCGAATCCGCTTCGCCGGGAGCTTCGTCGAGCCCACCGTCCGCCGCACCGACGTGGCGCTCCAGGTGGACGACGTCGACCCCCGGTGGGGCCTGTCCATCGCGGGTGGTGTGCTCGAGGGAAGCCAGCACGCGATTCGCAACGACGCCGAGGGCTACGTCAAGATCACCGGAACGTCCGTGGTCGGCGACGTCCGGGGCACGGTCCATGCGCTCGAGGGACGCCCACCGACGTTGGAGCCCGGACCTCCGCCAGCTCGTCCGCGTGCCGCGCTCTACGACATCACCAAGCCGCCGTTCAACGCCCCGCGCGGAGTCGGTGTCCTTCCCAACGAGGACGCCACCGCGGCGATCCAGCGAGCACTCGACCAAGCGCACGCCGACGGGGGCGGGATCGTCTACCTCCCCGCCGGCTGGTACCGCATCGCGAGCCACCTCCGCGTGCCCGCGAGGGTGGAGCTGCGTGGGGCCTCGGCGGTGCCGAACCGTGACCAGCTGGGCTTGAGCGGCGGCACCGTCCTGCTCGCGTACGAAGGGCGCGATACCTCGGTGCCCGAGACCGCCCCCGCCTTCGTGACGCTGGACGGCGACCGCGCCGGCGTGCGCGGACTGCGGATCTTCTATCCCGAGAACAACCCGGCCAGCCCTGACGGGCTCGTGCCCTATCCGTACGCGATCCGAGGAAACGGCGAGCGCACCTACATCGTCAACGTCGGGCTGCCGAACGCGTGGAACGGCATCGACCTGGCCACCTACCGCAATGACCGGTTCGTCGTTCGGAAAGTGAACGGCGCCTTCTTCAAGCGCGCCGTCACCGTGGGCCGTAGTGACGGAGGCAGGATTGAGGGGCTGCTCTCCAACGGGAACGCGGTCACCCGGGTCGGCTTCGGCATACCGGGCTGGGCGGAGGAGGGGAACATCTTCCCCGAGGTGATCGACAAGTACATGCGCAGGCAAGCGGTGCTGGTGACCGTCGACGGGGCGCGGCGACTCCGGCTCACGCACGTGTTCGCCTACGGCTTCCACGACGGGCTGGTCGTGCGGTCCGGCGACGTGACCGGCTGGAACCTCGGCACCGACAATCTCGGCGAGGACGGCCACACGATCGACGTCACCGCCGGCGAGGTCACCATCACCAACGTGCTGCGCTACAACGGCGCCACGCTGACCGGACCGGCGCGGTTGCTCAACATCATGGCGATCGGCATGGTCACGCACGCGGTCGAGGTGACGGCGACCCCACCCGACGGCGGAGCCGTGCTGCTCTCCGGCAACGAGGCCGAGCCCGGACGGTACGAGCGCGGGGCGGAGATCACGGTGTCGGCCGCAGCGGCCAAGGGCTACACGTTCACGCACTGGAGCGTGGACGGCGAGATCGTCAACGCCCCGTCGACCCTCGCCCTCACCGTGGAGGCTGACCACACGATCACCGCCCACTTCGCTCCACGCTCGTGACCGCGCGATCGGTGTAGGTGATCGACCGCGCCGCGACGGTGTGACTACCCCGTCGCCTTCCCGGGCAAGGTCTCGGGTATGAGGAGCCTCGCGGCGATCACCACGGGTGCGACGATCGGCAGTGGCGCGGCGGAGGCGGTCGTGACCCGACCACGGCGTCGTCGAGGCCTTCGACCCGCCCAGACCGGCTGAGCGCAAAGCCGGACGTGCGCCCGGCTATCGCCTCACATGAGCGACGACCAGATCTCGGTGAGCGACCCAGCGGAGGCTAGCCACGAGCCGCTGGCCTTGCTCATGGCCCACCTGCGCAGCGGTCCGGCGGGGTTGTCGCAGCAAGAGGCCGAGCACCGGCTCGTGATCTTCGGGCCGAACGAGCTGCGGCGACGTGGCAGACGCCGGTTGGCACGTGAGTTGGGGCGGCAGTTCGTCCATCCGCTCGCGCTCTTGTTGTGGCTGGCCGCGGGACTGGCGTACCTCACCGGGACCCCTGTGCTGGCGGGCGCGATCATCGCGGTGATCGCGCTCAACGCTGTCCTGGCGTTCGTGCAGGAGCAGCAGGCTGAGCGGGCCGTGCAGGCGTTGCGCTCGTATGTGCCCCCGCATGCGACCGCGCTACGCGATGGCCGCGTCCGACAGGTGCCAGCCGCGGCGCTCGTCCCAGGCGATGTGATCGTGATCGAGGAGGGCGACAGGATCTCCGCCGACGCGCGACTCCTCGACGGCCAGATCGAGGTGGACATGTCGGCGCTCACCGGCGAGTCGACCCCGGTGTCACGCCAGGCGGGACCGGTGGAGCCGCACGCGCCGCTGCTCGAGGCACGCGACGTCGTGTTCAGTGGGACGACGTGCACGGCCGGCGCCGCCCGGGCGCTCGTGTTCGCCACGGGGCCACATACCGAGCTGGGACGGATCGCCGCGCTGTCCGAGCACCTCGCCGCCGAGCCGAGCCCGCTCGAGAAGCAGGTCCGTCGAGCCGCGTGGCTGATCGCCGCTGTGGCGGTCGGTGCGGGTGCCGCGTTCCTGCCGCTGGGAACGCTGGCCGGTCTGCCGGTCGCGGACGCGTTCATCTTCGCGATCGGCCTGCTGGTGGCCAACGTTCCGGAAGGGCTCCTGCCGACGATCACTCTGGCGCTCGCCGTGGGCGTCCGCGCGCTGGCACGACGCGGCGCGGTCGTCAAGCGACTCTCGTCGGTGGAGACCCTCGGCTCGACCACCACGATCTGCACCGACAAGACGGGCACGCTCACCGAGAACCTCATGCGCGTGAGCCAGGCGTGGACTCCCGGCGGGCGGGACAACGAGTTGTCCTCGCTGGTCGAGGTGATGGTGGCGTGCAACACCGCCGAGCTCGCGGAGACCGCGGCCGGTGCCGCGGACGTCGGTGATCCGACCGAGATCGCTCTCCTTCGGTACGCGCGGGACGCCGGCGCGGACATCGACCCCGACCGCCGGGAGCGTCGGCGCCGAATGCTCTACCGGTTCGACCCTCGCCTGGCCCGGATGTCGACTCTCGACCAGCCATCCGAGTCGAGCCGACAGCTCATCCTGCATGTCAAAGGCGCGCCTGAATCGGTGCTTCCGCTGTGCACGACCCTCATGGACGGCGTGCCGCGCCCCGCGACAAGCGCCGACCTCGAAAGGGTCCGCGCCGCCGAAAGCTCCATGACGGCACAGGGTCTGCGGGTCCTGGCGTTCGCGCGCCGTGAGATCGACGCGTCCGCGGTCGCGGGAAACGCGGCGCCCGCGCGGGAGGAGGTCGAACGCGACCTCTGCCTAGTGGGGCTGGTGGGTCTGCACGACCCGCCCAGACCGGAGGTGCCCGCCGCGGTGGCCGCCTGCCACACGGCGGGAATCACCGTCCACGTGATCACCGGCGACCATCGGCGGACCGCCGCCGAGATCGCCACCAAGGTGGGTCTTCACGTCCGCCGAGCTCTGACCGGCGAGGAGGTAGCCGCGATGAGTGAGCAGCGGCTCGAGGAGCTCCTCGCCAGCGGGGGCGAGCTGGTCTTCGCCCGAAGCTCACCCGAGACCAAGCTCCGGGTCGTCGACGCCCTACGCCGCCAAGGTCGGATCGTCGCGGTCACGGGGGACGGGGTCAACGACGCGCCCGCGCTGCGCCGGGCCGACATCGGCGTCGCCATGGGACGCACCGGCACCGACGTCGCCCGGGAGGCCGCGGCGATGGTGCTCACCGACGACAACTTCGCGACGATCGTCGCCGCGGTCGAGGAGGGCCGCCGGGTTTTCGACAATGTACGGAAGTTCGTTCTGTACATCTTCGCCCACACGGTCCCCGAGGTCGTGCCGTTCCTGCTGTTCGCCCTCTCCGGAGGCGCCATTCCGCTCCCGCTGACCGTCTTACAGATCCTCGCCATCGACCTTGGAACCGAGACGCTGCCAGCGCTCGCGCTGGGTCGGGAGCGAGCCGAACCCGGCATCATGCGCCGTCCGCCTCGGGACCGGCGTGAAGGCATCATCAACTCCCGCCTGCTGTGGCGGGCCTGGGGACTGCTCGGGGTCGTCTCGACGATCCTCACCCTCGCGGCGTACTTCGCGGTCCTGGTCGCCGCCGGCTGGCGGCCGGGCTTACCCACCGGCCCGGGGAGCGCCTTGCATGAGGCCTATCTGCAAGCCACGACAGCGACCTTCGCCGGAATCGTGGCGTGCCAGATCGGCACCGCTTTCGCCGCCCGCACCGAGCACTCCTCGCTTCGCAGCCTCGGGATCTTCAGCAATCCGCTGCTTCTGGCGGGCATCGCCTTCGAGATCGGCTTCGCCGCCTGTCTCATCTACGTCCCGGCCCTGCAGAGCATCTTCGGCACGAGACCGCTGCCCGCGTGGGTGCTCCTCCTGTTGGCGCCGCTGCCCGTCATCGTGTGGGGGGTGGACGAGCTGGACCGCTGGCGACGACGGAGGTCGCTCCCGGGAAGACGGAGGTCGCTCCCGGGAACCTGACGGCACCTAGGCTCGACGGACCTAGTGTTCTTCCGCACCGTCGGCATGCCCATGATCGTCGGCATACCCCCCATGGAGCGGTTCCCTGGCCTTCGACTCGGAGGGCTCGACACGGGAACACCGACGAGACGTCTCCCGTTTGTCGTTGTCGACCCCGTCGTCAGTCGGGTCGAACCGTCGGTTGAGTCCGACAGTCGGTTGGATCGAACAAATCGGTCGAGTCGAGGTGTGACCAGGACGTTGACGCCGAAGTGCGTGACCTGCGGCAGTGAGCTGCACCCCGAGCGCGCGGAGAAGTACAACTACTGCACGAGTCGGGAATGTCAGGAGAAAAACGCCCGAGGTCTGACGATCGTCTCCGTGGGTCTGAACAAGGCGGCGGACCAGTACCACATTCTTGACGACCAGACCCGACGTGATCTGGCGAGCGGCCGTCACCACGATCAGCGGCGTGCCACATACGGGTCACTGGACCGACCAAGCGATCAGGCACAGCCGTCCGGCTCGGCGCGCGGCGACGCCACGACCACGGTCCGCTCCACGACAGGCGACGGCCCGACGGGTGACCGACCGCCGCGACGCTACCGACGCCCGGCTCAGCCCGTGCGGCGCGTCCCCTGGACGCGGTCCCAGCAGAAGCTCGCCATGATCTACCACCAGCAAGGGCTTCGGCCTGACGAGATCGCGCGAAAGCTCGGCGTGAGCCGCTACCTGGCCACCCAGATGATCCTGGCGGGGAAGAAGCACCGGACGCTGTGATCGTCCGTCTCGTCGACCCGCCGTCCCGCCGCTCCCCTCGCGTAGCCCTCCGGTGCTCTACCATGCCAGCGGCACCAGGGGCCAGCGGCACCAGTGGCCAGCGGCAGGAGCAGGGCCGGCGGCAGCAGGGGCAAGCGGCAGCAGGGGCCGGCAGCAGCGGAGGGAAGGCGGCGTCACCATGGCAGCTCGAGGCGGGCGCGCACTCTCACCGCGGCGCGCGCGGCTGAACGTCCTTCGTGGCGCCAGCACTCGTGCCCAGGTGTACGCCCTGATCCGCCGCGCGATCGTCTCCTTGGACCTACCGCCCGGACAAGGCTTGTCGGAGAACGAGCTCGCCGCCCGGTACGGCGTGAGCCGGACCCCGGTCCGTGAGGCCATCATCCGCCTCGCCGACGAAGGGCTGGTCGAGGTCGCGCCGCAGCTCGGCACGTTCGTGTCACGGATCAGCGCCCGCGAGGTCGTGGAGGTCCAGTTCATCCGGGAGACACTGGAGCTGGCCAGTCTGCCGCACGCGATCGCCAACGTCACCGCGGCGGACGAGGCCTACCTCCGCGCGCTCGTGGAGGAGCAGGCCGAGGCGGGTCGCACCGGTGACCTGCGACGATGGTTCGCCACGGACGAGGACCTGCACCGGTCTCTGCTGGAGATCGGCGGCCACCCCCGAGCGTGGTCGGTGGTGTCCTCAGCGAAAGCCCACCTCGACCGGGTGCGGATGCTCACCCTCCCCGATCCGGGGATCCTCGCCGAGCTGCACGAGCAGCACCGGCAGATCGTGGACGCCGTGGTGGCGAAGAAGCGCCGACAGGCTCAGGACGTCCTTCGTCGACACCTGCGCCTCGCGCTCGACGTCCTCGAGCCCTTGGAGCGGCAGTTCCCTGACTACTTCATCGCCGACGAGGACGAGGAGCCCGACCTCGCGCGCACCCGGCTCATCCGCGGCCGGTCCGGTCACTAGCCGATGATCTCGACCTTCGAGCGGGGGCCGGCCGAGCCCAGAACCGCTCCCCGGTAGGGCCGGCCGACCGAGCTGTCGGTCACCATCGAGACCAGCACTCGGTCGACATCCGCCCCGAAGTACACCCCCCAGCGCTGCTTGCCCGCTCCGTCGGGCCGCTGGTACGTCGCACCGCTGAGCCGAACCGCCTGGACGTTCTCCAGGTAGAAGCCAGCCGACGTCCGGTCGGACCGATCGTCGCCGTTGGAGTCCGCCGTACACCCCGACAGGGTGCCGTTGGTCACACCGATCAGCTCGAAGCCGCACCCGCGCTGAGCGTCCTGGGACTCACAGCCGGTGATCGTCGGTCGGCTCGAGGTGATGCGGAAGCCTGGCCCCTTGGTGAAGAAGGCCTTGCACATCGAGAGCTTGGAGTTGCCGCCGGCGACGAGGAATCCGATGCGGCCCGCCTGCGACACCGACTGAACCACCGTCGTGTCGGAGGCACCCTCGATGCGGTACGAGACCTGCGCCGCGTCGGTGACCCTGCAGTCGTTGATCTTGGTCTCCCGAACGCCGCCTGGGTATCCGGCCGTGCCCAGGTAGATGCCGTCGACGGCCGGGCTGTAGACGTACACCCGGTGCAGGAGGTGGTTGGGGTCGGGCCCCCATTCCTCCGGCCGGGAGCCCTGGAGGAGCCGGATCCCGTAGTCGAAACGGCCCGCGCACTCCAAGCCGATGTCGCGGATGACAATCCTGGTGGAGTTGGGGTCCCGGTTGCTGATCATGGGCTCGCGAACCCGGCCCGCCGCCGACCCATCGAGGACGGTCCCGTGCGGTCCCGCTCCGCACAAGGTCTGGCCAGTGCGGAGGTGGATGGGACCCTTGATCGGGTAGCGACCGCCAGCGACGAACACCACGCCCCGGCCCACGTCGCTCAGTGCCCGGTTGATCGCGTCCTGGGCACCCACCGCGGGGTCGACGACGTACGGCGCCCCGGACCCTGGCAGCCCCACCCAGTACGGGTAACCGGGGGGCACGTTCGAACCCGACGGTTCGGCATGGGCGTTCGAGCCGGTCAGGAGAGCGGAAGCGACGCCGCCACCCACCACGGCGCTGGCGGCGCGGATGAAGCCACGACGGTTCTCAGATCCTGTGGGGCGGCGCGCAGTCATTGCCTCATCCTTCCATCAGAACGTCCCCAAAAAACGAGTCGTCCGCAAACGTCGGGAACGCGGTAGCGGGAGGATAGGGCGGTTTCGTCCGCTATGTCACCAATGTCACTGTCCGAATAAGGCCGCTCACGATCGGCTCCGCCCGTGGCGAGCGGTTCCGCTCGCAGTTCTGAGGCCGCAACCCGCACCCTCGACGGCTGTGCGACGTGGGCCCCATGATCGGGTTGAAGCGAGCCGATGAAGCACGCCGTCGTGAGCCTCGCGGCGCCGGTCGGGGTTCATGGACATTGCTCCCCGCGCCAGATCGAGCCCAGCTCGTGCACCGCGAGTGAGTGGAGGCGTACCCGGCCGTCGACGACCAGCTCGATGCCGTCTCCCGCCATGCCGCCGAAGTCGACGTTGAGGCTGCGGTAGAGCTCGCCGTCGTTCCCGAAGACCTCGAGCTGGCCACGGTCGACGAGCAGGCGAATCCTGACTCGACCGTCCACGGGCGAGAGCGGGACGCCGTCGAGCGTCTGGCTGGTTGTGTCGTACCGGACCTCGTACCCCGACCCAGGCCCGCCGGTGCGCAGCCGAAAGCCGAAGCGGGACTCGGGAAAGCCGGAGACGTCGAACTCGGCGTCGATCTCGTAGGTGTCCGCGCGGACGTCGGCGAGGAGCCGGGCGGCCTCTCGCTCGTCCAGCACACCTTCCGGCCAGGTGCGGCGGGAGACACGGAGCTTCTCGATCTCGCGCACCGGTGTGGCGACGACCCGTGGACCGTCATCGAACGACGTGAGCCGAAGCTCGACCGGAAAGGTCAGGTTGCCGGTCCAGACGGAGCCACGATTGCCCGGCTGCCAGGCCATGGAGACGACCCGGTTGTCGGGCATGTTGGCGAAGGTCAGCCCGGCATAGTACGAGCCGTCGAAGGCAGCCGGGCCCTGGTTGATCCGCTTCGGGCTGGCCCAGTCGGACGTGAACGTCGCCCCGTCGAAGTCGCCGACCACGTACTCCCCGCTGGCGGCGTGCAGCATCCACCGGATGGCTGACGGGTCACCGTCCAGCGGCATCGCGACGAGGTTGGGACACTCGAACAGCCAGTCCGCCTGGTAGCGGGAGGCGAACGTCCAGTCCAGGAGGTTGCGCGAGGTGTAGAAGTTCACGCCGTTGCCGCCCTCATCGGACCAGACGACCATGCCCCAAGCTCCGGCGGGCTCGTTCCGGAACACCATGGGATCCCGGCTCGTCCCCGCCGGGACGACGACCGGCCGGCCTTCGTCGTAGGCCTCGAACGTGTACCCGCCGTCGAGGGAGTAGAAGACTGTCACGCCGTTCGTACCGGAGTAGACCAGGATCGGGTCGTGCTCGCCGTGTCTGAGCCGGCTCACGTTGGCGGTGTCGACCACGCCCCCACCTGAGAACAGGTCACCGGGGTGAACGCCGGGTTGAAGCGCGACGGGTTGCTGCGTCCAGTGCACGAGGTCCTCGCTCGTGGCGTGTCCCCAGTGCATGGTGCCCCAGGCCAGCCCGTGCGGGTTGTGCTGGAAGTACAGGTGGTAGACGCCGCGGTAATACAGCGGGGCGTTGACGTCGTTGATCCATCCCCCGCGCGCGCTGAAGTGGAACTGCCCCCGGTTGTCCTCCTGGTAGTCAGTGTCCGGGTAGGGGAACTCCGGATAGTCCTCCCGCCGACAGGCCGCGTTCGCTGGGGCCACCACACCTCCCACACTCCTCGGTCGGGCCGACGCGATCGGCAGCGCGAAGGGCGAAGGTCGGTCAGCGTCCTCGCGCGGCCGGCGCCCAGCCTTCCACGTCACGACGGAACGCCGGCACGGTTGCCCCGCGCGTGCGGCGGCCGGAACGCGTGAAGCGAGGGAAGACCGTAGCCCTCGAAGTCGAACATGGTGAGGTTGTCGTTGGGGGTGCCGGCGCCCGGCTCCCAGCCCACCCCGGGCAGCCACCCCGGCTCGAAGTCGAAGAAGCCGAGGCCGCGCCCCCGCGGTACGCCGAGCAGGATCTCGCGCAACGCCTCGAAGTAGCCGGCCTGCCCCTGCGGAGTGGGCGGATAGGTCGCCTCGTCCGGCAGCGGCACCTCACCGGTGTAGAAGTTCGTCAGCTCGTCACCGTTCTCCGTCGTCCAAGGGTAGGCGGTCTCGACGACCACGATGTCCTTGTCGTAGCGGGCGGCGAGGTCGTGCAGGTTCGACTGGAGAGCGACCAGCGGCCCATGCCAGATCGGGTAGTAGGAGAGCCCGATGATGTCGAACGGCACGCCGAACTCGACCATGTGGTCGAAGAACCACCGCGCGCCGCCGTTGTCACCGCCCCGGTCGATGTGCAGCATGACCCGCGGCCGGTGGGCTCTGGGCGCCCCTTCCCGGGCGCCGGTGATACCGGCCTTGAGCAGGGTCGTGAACGCCGACCACTGCGGAGGCCGCCCGTCGGTCGGATACAGCTCGCCGACCGGGTGGAGCATGCCCGAGGTGATCTCGTTGCCGATCTGGATCATGTCGACCGGCGTCCGCTGTCTGACGAACGCGGCGACCACCTCGCGGGTGTACCGGCGGACGGTCTCGGCGAGCGTCGGCAGGTCCTGTCCGCGCCACGCGACGGGAGTCGGCTGCTTCCCTGGGTCGGCCCAGAAGTCGCTGTAGTGCAGGTTGAGCAGGATGCGTAGGCCGGCCCGGTGGGCCCGGCGGCCGAGCTCGAGCGCCGAGTCCAGGTCGCTGTAGCCCGGAGGCGGGTCCGTCCACACCCGCAGCCGCACATGGGTGCCGCCGTAGGCGCGGAGGATCCTCTCGATGGGCCGAACCCGCCCGTGCAGGTCACGCACCTGGTTGCCGACCGCCTCCTCCTGCAGGGTGAAGGAGATGTCGGCTCCCCGCACGCTCAGCCCTCTAGGCTGAGCGCCGGCGTGCGCGGTGCCGGTCCCGGCGCCCGCCAGCGGTAACGCCGTGGCGGCCGCCAGCACCAGGCGCCGGCTGGGCCGGGACAGCTCCTGCCGCTCACTCGACGACCACGACTCCATGACACCGTCCCCGACTGGGCACGCACGGTCGTGATCACGCTAGCCACGTGAGCCGCGCCGTTGAAGGCGCGGCGAGTGCCACCCTCGGACGCCGTCGAGCCCGACGAGGCACGAGGATCATCGTGACCAGAACGTGACTCGAGGATTCGGAGACTCAAGCAACCGGCGACCGCCCAGCGGCATCTATCGAGTGACGCACCACGACTGACAGAGGGGGAAGTTCATGCGCGCTCGTCTGTTGGCCGCGATGATCGCGGTCGGCGTGACGGTCGCCGGCGGCGTCGCCTTCGCGCGGGGCCTGCCACCGTTCACCACGTCCCAGAGTGCCACCTGGGCGGTCAGCACCGACGGGGAACGGCAGGCGACGCCGACGATCGAGCCGCCGAGGCCGACGCATCGGCCCACACTGACCCTGGCCCCTCTGCCGACCGACATCCCGACGCCGACGGTTCGGCCGATGACGCCGACACCCCCTCAGCGGACACCCACCCCGACGACGACCGCACCCGCCCCGGAGACACCTGCCCCGACTCCCACCGCCACCACACAGCCCCTGCCGCCGGCCGTCATGAAGCTCGAGGACCGGGGCACCCAGGTGCGGGAGCTGGAGGCGCGGCTGGCTCAGCTCGGGCTGCTCTCCACCGAGTGGGTCGACGGCTACTTCGGCACCGCCACCCGGAAGGCCGTCACGAGCTTGCAGGCCCGTCACGACCTCCGACAGCTCGGCTTCGTGGACGCCGCCACCTGGCGGGTTCTCAAGGACAAGACCCGCGAGCCGACGCGCGATGAGATGTATCCGCCGAAGCCCACGTCCGCGCCGAACCAGCCCGGCACGCTCGACCCCCGGTGCACGACCGGCCGAGCCATCTGCGTCGACAAGTCGACCCGCACGCTGCGCTGGGTGGTGGACGGCAAGGTTCGGTTGACGATGGACGCGCGGTTCGGCTGCAAGTCCTCGCCCACGCGAGAGGGCCTGTTCCGGGTCAACGCTAAGGTGCGTCACGGCTACTCGAAGTTCTACAACACGCGGATGCCCTTCTCCCTGTTCTTCAGCGGGCACCAGGCCGTCCACTACTCCGACGACTTCGCCGCCCGCGGCTACAACGGCTGCTCCCACGGCTGCGTCAACATCCGTGACTGGAACAAGCTGGAGAAGCTGTTCAACGAAGCGAAAGTCGGCGACAAGGTCGTCGTGTACTGGTCCTGAATCCCCTTCCCCCTCGCCGGTGGCCGACCGCCTCACCAGCACACGATCGTCTCGCCGGTGAGGCGGTCGGACTCCGGGCCGGCGAGGAACAGCACGATGGACGCCATGTCCTCTGGCTGGGCGACGCGCCGCAGCCGGGACGCGTCGTCGTGCGCCGGGACGCTGCGGGTGGCGAGGAAGCGACCCGTGTACGTCGGCGCCGGCGCGAGGCAGTTGACGTTGACCTCGTACGGCCGCAGCTCCTCCGCCAGGCACCGGGTGTAGTGCGCGATCGCGGCCTTGGCCGCCGCGTAGACGACGCCCTCACGGGCGGGCAGGTGGCCGGCGACCGAGCCGATGTTGACGATCTTGCCGGCCCGCCGTTCGCGCATGTGCTGTCCGACGTACTTGCACGCATACATCGTGGTGAGCAGGTTGCGCTCGAGGACGGAGCGGATGTCGTCCGGCTCGATGTCGAGGGCGGTGTTCGGGGTCGGTCGAGGGGTGCGGGCGCCGATGTCCCCGCCCGCGTTGTTGACGAGGATGTCGATCCGACCGAAGTCAGCGACGACCTGCTGTACCAGACCGGCGGTCTGGCGCGGGTCGGTGAGGTCGGCCGGATAGAACGCGGACCGCCGTCCGAAGGATCGGATCTCGTCGGCGACCGCCTCTCCGGACTTGGCCTCACCGAACTCAGCCGCCGAGTCCGACCGAAGGTCGTGGATGACGACGTCCGCGCCCGCCTGGGCGAGGTGGTGCGCGTAGTGGCGGCCGAGGCCCCGGCTCGACCCCGTGACGAGGGCGACCTTGCCGGAAAGGTCCGCCATCACCGAGGCTCCGTTCGGTCAGGCCGCTCGCCCTGCTTCCCTCGCTCGGCGGCGAGCGCGTGCACGTACGCGACACTCTGGAGGAGCTGCCGCTCCTCGTAGGCCGCGATGACCTCCGGCGGCTCGCCCCGCTCGTAGGGGGTCCGCCAGTCACCGCCGCCACGCGCGTTCTGGTGGACCACCCGCAGCGCCTCGACGAGCTGCGCCGCCGTGCGGGGCGGGTAGTCCGGCCAGAAGTCAGCGGCGAACACCCGGATGTGGCGCGCCTCCAGCGCGCCGAGCTCGATCGCCATGGTCACCCCGGGCACGGCCTGGTCGAGGATGTCGAGCAGGGCCGGGAAATCGGTCAACCCTTGGCCGAGAGGACACCGCACGAGCCGGTACCCCTCTTCACTCAGCCACACCCAGTAGTCCTTGAGGTGGACGTTCTTGACGTACGGCGCGACGCGGCGGAAGTACTCGACCGGCTCCTCGGCGGTGGCCAGGGGATTTCCGCTGTCGAGGTTGATGCCGAAGAACGGCGACCCGATCGACTCACACAGCCACAGCAGCTCCTCGGACGCGAGGTCCTGGTGGTTCTCGACCGCGAGCGTGACGCCGGCCCGCTCGGCGTACTCGACCGCCTTCCGTAGCTTCGCCAGAACCTCGTCAAGGAAGGCTTGCCATCGGCCGGCCAACGGCCGCCGGTCGCCGCCGATCTTGGCGCCCCCCACGACAGTCCGCACGGTCGCCGCCCCGACCCGGCGGGCGAGGTCGATGACTCGGGCGAGCGCGTCGGGGTCGTAGCCGCCGGTGTCGACGGTGATGAACAAGCCTCGCTCAGCGGCGTACCGACGGAGCTCGTCGACGTCCCCGGCCTCGACCATGGTCGCTGGTAGCTCCACACCGGCGAGGCCGTACCCGATCGCCTGGTCCATCACGTCACGCGCGGTGACCTGCGGGCGGCCGGCCTCCGGCCGCAGGCCCATGCTGTACGTGGTGCCGTAGACCGACAGACCGACCCGCATCGTCGAGCCCGTCACTGCGCCGTCCACCCGCCGTCGACGACCAACGCGGCCCCCGTCATGAAGCTGGAGGCGTCGGAGGCGAGGAAGATCGCCGCGCCGCCGATCTCGTTGGGATCGCCCCACCGGCCGAGCGGGATGCGGTCGACGAAGTACTTGTTCGTCTCTGGGTTCTCCAGGACGGGGATGTTCAGGTCGGTGGCGAACGGTCCGGGGCACAAGGCGTTGACGGTGATGCCGTGGCTCGCCCACTCCAGGGCCAGGACCTTGGTGAGCTGGATGACGCCCGCCTTGCTGGAGCAGTACGCGCTCCGGTCGGGCAGCGCGGTCATCCCGAGCATGGAACCGACGTTGATGACCCGTCCGTAGCGGCGCGCCTTCATGTGGGGGGCGACCGCCCGCGCGCACAGGTACGGCGCCTTGAGGTTGGTGGCCTGCACGAGGTCCCAGCTGTCCTCGTCGAAGTCCTCGATCGGCTTGCGGATGTTGACGCCGGCGTTGTTGATCAGGATGTCGACCTGGCCGAACCGATCCAGCACCGTCGCCACCATGCGCTCGACGTCGTCGACGCGGGTGACGTCGGCGCCGACGCCGAGCGTTTGGCGTCCGGTCTCTTTCCCGATCTCGGTGGCGGCCTGCTCTGCTTGAGCCTGCTGCCTGCTCACGACCGCCACGTCGGCGCCCGCGCCGGCCAACGCGCGGGCCATCACCCGCCCGAGGCCCCGGTTGCCGCCGGTCACGACGGCGACCCGCCCGTCGAGCCTGAACACCTCCAACCCCATCGCGGCAACCCTCCCTCTCGGCCGGTCCGCTCGCTCGGCCGGTCCGCTCGCTCGGACAGCACCGCACGCCGCGACAGCGGCTCGCGTCTCGGCGGTTCAACGTACGCCAGGACCTTCCACGAGGGGACCCGCAAGTCCGGGAGCGGAAGCCGTCGTACCCGGCCGACGCCGGTCAGGGGCCGCTCCCGGGTCCAACCGCGCGTCGGGAGTCGACCTGTGACGCAAACAACGACCACACGTAGTACTACGACCTGTAGAATTACGACTGCTTGTAGTACTACGGGAGTCGTCGTGCGCTCCGGGGAGGCCTCGGGATGGACCCACTCGACATCGCGCGGTGGCAGTTCGGGATCACCACCGTCTACCACTTCCTCTTCGTCCCCCTGACGATCGGCCTGTCCGCTCTCGTCGCCGGTCTCGAGACCGCGTGGATCCGTACCGGCAAGGTCGCCTACCTGCGGGCCACGAAGTTCTGGGGGAAGCTCTTCCTCATCAACTTCGCGATGGGCGTCGTCACCGGGATCGTCCAGGAGTTCCAGTTCGGCATGAACTGGTCGGAGTACTCCCGGTTCGTCGGCGACATCTTCGGCGCACCCCTTGCGATCGAGGGACTGCTCGCCTTCTTCATGGAGTCGACGTTCCTCGGCCTGTGGATCTTCGGGTGGGACAAGCTGCCGAAGAAGCTCCACGCCGCGTGCATGTGGATGGTCGCGCTGGGCACGACGCTCTCGGCGTACTTCATCCTCGCGGCCAACTCCTGGATGCAGCACCCGGTCGGCTACCGCATCAACGAGGCCACCGGCCGCGCCGAGCTCACCGACTTCGTGGCGGTGCTGACCAACTCGACGATGCTCACCACGTTCCCGCACACCATCGCGGCGTCCTACCTCACCGCGGGGCTGTTCATCGTCGGGATCAGCGCCTGGCACCTCGCCCGCGGCAAGCACGTCGAGGTCTTCCGGCCGTCGCTGAAGATGGCCCTGGTCGTCACGCTCATCGCCTCCCTCGGCGTGGCGGTGAGCGGTGACCTCCAGGGCAAGCTCATGACCGAGCAGCAGCCGATGAAGATGGCGGCGGCTGAGGCCCTGTACGAGACCGAGCAGCCCGCGGCGTTCTCCCTGTTCACCGTCGGCACGCTCGACGGCAGCGAGGAGGTCTTCAGCGTCCGGGTGCCGAAGGTGCTCTCCTTCCTCGCCACCGGCGACTTCGACGGCAAGGTCGAAGGCATCAACGACCTCCAAGCCGCCGCGCAGGAAACGTACGGTCCCGGCGACTACCGCCCGATCATCCCGGTCACGTACTGGACGTTCCGGCTCATGGTCGGCATCGGCTTCCTCACCGCCGGCCTCGCGCTCGTCGGCCTGTGGCTGATCCGACGGGGACGGCTGCCCAAGAACCGCTGGGTCTGGAGGATCGGTGTCCTCTCGCTGGCCCTGCCGTTCATCGCCAACTCCGTCGGCTGGATCTTCACCGAGATGGGCCGCCAGCCCTGGGCCGTCTACGGCGTGCTGAAGACCTCGGCCAGCCTCTCCCCCGGCGTCACCGCCGCCTCCATGCTCATCTCCCTCATCGCGCTGACCGTCCTGTACGGCGTGCTCGCGGTCATCGAGGCGGGCCTCATGGTCCGGTTCGCCAAGCAAGGCCCCCCGACGGAGGCGGAGGTCCTGCCGGACTCCGACACCGCCAAGGACGACTCCGACCGCGCCCTCACGTTCGCCTACTAAGGAAGGTGCCGACCCATGGAGCTCACCACTGTCTGGTTCGTCATCATCGCCTTCCTCTGGATCGGCTACTTCTTCCTCGAGGGGTTCGACTTCGGCGTCGGCATCCTCCTCCCGGTCCTCGGCCGCGACGACACCGAGCGGCGAGTGCTGATCAACACGATCGGGCCAGTCTGGGACGGCAACGAGGTCTGGCTCCTCGTCGCCGGAGGCGCCACGTTCGCCGCGTTCCCCGAGTGGTACGCCACCCTCTTCAGCGGCTTCTACCTGCCCCTGCTGGCGATCCTGCTCGCGCTCATCGTGCGGGGCGTCGCGTTCGAGTACCGCGGGAAGAAGGACGACGTTCGCTGGCGGCGCCGGTGGGACCAGGCCATCTTCTGGGGCAGCCTCGTTCCCGCCGTCCTGTGGGGCGTGGCGTTCGCCAACATCGTCCGCGGCGTCCCGCTCGACGACAACCACGAGTACGCCGGTTCCCTGCTCGACCTGGTGAACCCCTACGCCCTGCTCGGCGGGCTCGTCACACTGGCCCTGTTCGTGCTGCACGGCGCGGTGTTCCTGGCCCTGAAGACGACCGGTGAGGTGCGGGAGCGGGCCAGCCGGGTCGCGTCGGTGGTGGTCGCCGCCGCGATCGCCGCGGGCGGTCTCTTCCTCCTCCTCACCCAGCTCCAGTACGGCAAGCCGGTGACCTGGCTCACCGTCGCCGTCGCGGCGGCCGGGCTCGTCGGCGCGGCCCTCGCCAACACCCGAGGCCGCGAGGGCTGGGCGTTCATCGGCACCGGTACCGCCATCGTCGCCGCCGTCGTCACGCTTTTCCTCGCGCTGTACCCGAACGTGATGCCGTCGACCATCCCCGGGAACAGCCTCACCACGACGAACGCCGCGGCGACGCCCTACACGCTGACGATCATGACGGTCGTCGCGGTCATCTTCACGCCCCTGGTCCTGCTCTACCAGGGCTGGACGTACTGGGTCTTCCGGAAGCGGATCGGCGTCGCCCACATCCCTCAGGAGCCCACGCAGTCGACCCCGAGCCGTGAGCTGGTGTCATGAAACCACTCGACCCCCGCTTGCTGAGGTACGCCCGGACCACCCGGGGCTACCTTCTCCTCTCCGTCCTCCTCGGCAGCGCCACCGCCGGGCTGGTCATCGCGCAAGCGACCCTGCTCGCGGACACGGTGAGCCGGGCGTACCTCGGCGGGGCCTCCCTCGACACCCTGCGGACACCTTTCCTGCTGCTCCTCGGTGTGGTGGCCGCTCGGGCGTTCGTCGCGTGGCTGCAGGAGGTGGCGGCGCACCGCTCGTCGGCGGCGGTGAAGTCCCAGCTTCGGGAACGCCTCCTCGAGCACGCGATGCGGCTCGGCCCGCGCTGGCTCGTCGGCGAGCGCAGCGGTGAGCTGGCGACCCTCGCGACCCGCGGTGTGGACGCGCTGGACGGCTACTTCTCCCGCTACCTGCCGCAGCTGGTGCTCGCGGTGATCGTGCCGGCCGCCGTGGGCTTCCGCATCCTGCTCGACGACTGGCTGTCGGCCCTCACCATCGCGCTGACCCTGCCGCTCATCCCGATCTTCGCGATCCTCGTCGGCATCACCACCCGCTGGAAGATGGATCGCCAGTGGCGGACGTTGTCCAAGCTCGCCGGGCACTTCCTCGACGTCGTGGCCGGTTTGCCGACCCTGAAGGTCTTCGGCCGTGCGAAGGCCCAGGCGCGGACCATTCGCGAGGTCACCGACAGCTACCGCAAGGCGACCATGTCCACCCTGCGGGTCGCCTTCCTCTCCGCGCTCGTCCTCGAGCTGCTGTCGACGATCTCGGTCGCCCTCGTCGCGGTCTCCATCGGCTTGCGCCTGCTCCACGGCGCCGTGGACCTCAGGACCGCTCTGCTCATCCTCGTCCTCGCGCCCGAGGCGTACCTCCCGCTGCGTCAGGTCGGCGCGCAGTACCACGCGAGCGTCGAGGGCCTCACCGCCGCCGAGCGGGTCTTCGAGGTCATCGAGACACCGACCCCGGCGCCTGGCACACGCACCGACGTCCCGGACCTCGCGCGGGCCACCCTTCGCCTGGAGTCGGTGACCGTCACCTACGAAGGCCGGGAGACACCGGCCCTGGAGAACTTCTCCCTCACCGTGCATCCCGGCGAGACCGTCGCGCTCGTCGGCCCCAGCGGCTCCGGCAAGTCCACCGTGCTGGCTCTTCTCCTCGGGTTCGTCCGGCCGACCAGCGGGCACGTGCTCGCCGACTGGGTGGACATCGCCGAGTTCGACCCCGACGTGTGGCGGTCGCGTATCGCCTGGGTCCCCCAGCGCCCCTACCTGTTCGCCGGCACGGTGGCCGACAACATTCGCCTGGGGCGGCCAGACGCCACCGACGACGAGGTGCGCCGTGCCGCCGAGGCGGCCAACGCGCTGGCGTTCGTCGAGGCGCTGCCCCAAGGCTTCGCGACCCGGCTCGGTGACCGAGGAGCCGGGCTCTCCGCGGGACAGCGACAGCGGATCGCGCTCGCACGCGCCTTCCTCCGCGACGCCCCGCTGCTGCTGTTGGACGAGCCGACGTCGAACCTCGACCAGGACAGTGAGGCAGCCGTCACCGAGGCCGTCGCTCGCTTGGCGGCGGGCCGGACCGTCCTCCTCGTCGCGCATCGACCCGCGCTCGTCGCGCTGGCCAACCGGGTGGTGCGCCTGGAGCCTGTGGGGGTGGCGTCATGACCCCGATCGTGCGGATCCTCCGGCTGGTCCGGGTACCTCGGGCCCGGCTCGCGCTCGCGGTGGGGCTCGGCGCCCTCGCGCTGGGGTCAGGCGTCGGACTCATGGCGACGTCGGCCTGGCTGATCTCGCGCGCCGCCCAGCACCCGCCAGTGCTCCTGCTCATGGTCGCCATCGTGGCTGTCCGGGCGTTCGGCATCGCCCGAGGCGTCTTCCGGTACCTCGAACGCCTCGTGAGCCACGACGCGACGTTCCGGATCCTCGCCGACCTCCGGGCCACGGTCTACCAGCGTCTGGAACGGCTCGCACCGACCGGGCTGCCGGTGTTCCGCTCCGGCGACCTGCTGGGACGGTTCGTCGCCGACGTCGACGCCATCCAAGACCTCTACCTGCGGACCCTGCTGCCCTACGCGGTCGCCGCGATCGTCGGTGGCGCGTCGGTCGGTCTGGCCTGGGCGCTGCTGCCCGAGGCGGGTGTGATCCTGCTCGTCGCCCTCCTCGTCGCCGGCGTCCTCGCGCCATGGGTGTCCGCCGCCGTGGCCAAGAGCGCCGAGCGGCGCATGGCCGACCTGCGCGGCGAGCTGACCGCGCACGTCGTCGACACCTTGCACGGCGCGCCTGAGCTGATCGCCTACGGCGTCGCGGCGACCCGGCTGACCGAGGCGGCTCGGCTGGACCGCTCCCTGACCCGGGCATCGGCACGGTCAGCGCTCACCGCCGGCCTCGGCGCCGCGTTGACCACCCTGGCCGGCGGTCTGGCCGTGTGGGGCGGGCTCGCCGTCGGGGTCCCAGCAGTCCGGTCCGGGCGACTCGACGGTGTCCTGCTCGCGGTCGTGGTCCTCCTCCCGCTGGCGGTCTCGGAGGTGATGGCCGGCCTCCCCCTCGCCGCCCAGGCCATCGAGCGGACCCGGCGGTCGGCGAGCCGCATCGACGCCGTCCTCGAGCTTCCTGAGCCGGTCCAGGAGCCGACCCAGCCCGCCGCGCTTCCCGACGCGCCCTACGTGCTCACCATCGAGGACCTGCGTGCCCGCTGGACGCCGGACGGTCCGGACGTCCTCGACGGGGTGTCGCTCACCCTGGAGCCGGGACGTCGCTACGCGGTGGTCGGGCCAAGCGGCTCCGGCAAGTCAACGTTGACAGCGGTCCTGCTCCGGTTCCTCGAGCCTTCGAGCGGAACGGTGACGTTGAACGGTGTCGACCTGCGGACCCTGCGCGGGGAGGACGTGCGAAAGGTCGTGGGGCTGTGCGCGCAGGACGCGCACCTGTTCGACACGACGATCGGGGAGAACATTCGTCTCGCTCGCCGCTCCGCGACCGACGACGAGCTCCGCGACGCGCTCCGTCGGGCTCGCCTGCTGGAATGGGTGGAATCCCTACCCCACGGGCTGGACACACCCGTCGGCGAGCACGGAAGCCAGGTCTCCGGTGGGCAGCGGCAACGGATCGCGCTCGCGCGCGCCCTGCTCGCGGATTTCCCGATCCTGCTCCTCGACGAGCCCGCCGCGCACCTGGACGTGGCGAACGCCGACCAGCTCACCGCCGACCTGCTGGACGCCACCGTCGGCCGGACGACGCTGCTGGTCACCCACCGACTGGCCGGGTTGGAGAACGTGGACGAGATCCTGGTCCTCGACGCCGGACGCGTGGTCGAGCGGGGCAGTCACGCCGAGCTCATGGCGCGGCCGACCCTGTACCGGTCGTGGTGGGAAGCCGAACGACTCCAGGACCGCGTCCTCGCGATCCCCGCCGACCACGGTGTCCCACGCTCGACGTGACCGCGCCGACAACCCCCACGCGCTGACCACCTTGGAGGAGAGATGAACGACGCGGCGGCCGCACTCGCGACTGCGACCACCTTCGTGTGGCTGGGCATGGTCCTGGCGATCTCCTTCATGGAGGCGCCGCTGAAGTTCCGCGCCCCAGGCATCACGCTTCGCCTCGGCCTGGGCATCGGACGCATCGTCTTCCGGGCGCTCAACACCGCCGAGATCGCCCTCGCCCTCCTCCTGCTGATCGGCGTCGCGTTGGGAGACGTCTCCGGCGTCACGACCGCGCTGACAGCGGCTGTGGTAGGGCTCCTCGCCGTCCAGCTCCTCGGCGTTCGTCCGCCCCTCAACCGTCGGTCGGACCGCGTGCTCGCGGGCGAGGACCACCTTCCCCGCTCCCGGATGCACCACGTGTACGTCGCGCTGGAGTCGGTGAAGGTCCTCGTCCTGGTGGCGCTCGGCATCTCGCTCTTCGCCACCTGACTCCCGTACCCAACCCGTCGCTGGTGCCCCTCCCCAACCGCGCCTGGCACGACCGCTGTCGTGCCAGGCGCGGTCGTCGTTCCGGCGGGTTTGCGGCGCCTCTGACGCGAGCAGCAGATACGGCAGAGGAGGGGTGGTGGGATGCCGGAAAACCCGTACCGTCCGATGACTCCGGAGCTCGCGAGCCGGCGCGCGGAGCTCGCACCAGAGCCCCATCGAGCCTTCGAGGAGCTGGGGCGGGCCGTCTTCGCCGACGGCGCGCTGCCGACCAAGACCAAGCAGCTCATCGCCGTCGCGGCCGCGCACGTCACCCAGTGTCCGACCTGCATCGACGGTCACACGAAACTCGCTCGTCGCGCCGGAGCCAGCCCCGAAGAGATCATGGAAGCGATCTGGGTGGCGATCGAGATGCGTGCGGGCGCCGCCTACGCCCACTCCGCGATCGCCATGCACGCGCTCGCCGAGACGTCTCCCTCGGGGGACGATGGATGAGCGTCGTCGACGACCTCACCCGGTTCGTCCTGGCCACCTCGTTCGACGACCTCTCGTCGCGCGCCGTCGACCAGCTGAAGATCCGCGTCCTGGACTCGCTCGGCTGCGCCATCGGCGCTGTCGACGCCACGCCGGTCCGGCTCGTCTACGACGCCATCGCCGAGTTCGGCGGGAACCCGCTGTGCACCGTGTTGGGCCTCGGTCGCTCGGCGCCGGACCGGGCCGCGCTCGCCAACGGGTTCCTCGTTCGCTACCTCGACTTCAACGACAGCTACCTCGCGCCGGGTGAGACCTGCCACCCAAGCGACAACCTCGCCGCCGTCCTCGCCGGATGGGAGTGCGGGGACGGCGACGGACCCGCCCTGCTCACCGCTCTCGCCGTCGCCTACCAGGTGCAGTGCCGGTTGGCCGACGAAGCGCCGGTGCGGGCCCGAGGTTTCGACCACGTCACCCACCTCACGTTCTCGGCCGCCGCGGGCGTGGCCAAGGCACTCGGGCTCGACCTGGAACAAACGGCCAACGCGATCGCCATCGCGGGAACCGCCTTCCACGCCTTGCGGGTGACCCGTACCGGCCGGCTCTCCCACTGGAAAGGGCTCGCCGCGCCACAGGCGACCGCGGCCGCGACGTGGGCGGCCTTCCTCGCCCGGCGAGGCATCACCGGCCCGGCGGAGGTGTTCGAGGGAGCGAAAGGCTTCATGGACACCATCAGCGGGCGGTTCACCATCCAGTGGGCCGACGAGAAGCCGGACAGGGTCGAACGCACCGTCCTCAAGCGCTACAACGCCGAGGTCCACTCGCAATCGGCGATCGAGGCCCTGCTCGAGCTTCGTGAGCGGGACGGCTTCACCGGTTCCGACGTCGAGCGGATCGAGCTCGAGACCTTCGACGTGGCCTACGACATCATCGGCGGCGGCGCCGAGGGCGACAAGACACGAGTCCGGA